>CAZWYT010000034.1:0-55142 GCA_964638325.1 uncultured Planctomycetales bacterium | reverse complement strand
GGAGAGCGCTTGCATGGCATGCAAGAGGTCGTGAGTTCGAATCTCATCGGCTCCAATGTAAGTAGCGCAGCGGACCGTGTTTGCGAAGGCCGCGTTCGGGCGCGAAACGGACAGGCGGGCAACGGGGCGCAGTGGGAGTAGGGGTTAACGGCACGTGCGGAGCGTTCTCCAGGTCGACTACCGCAAGCGGCCGCAACAACCGTTTTGCGGAACAATTGACCGCGGGATCGGCCAAGCCGTAATATAGAGCCCGGTTGCCGGGGGGGCTGAAGTCCAAGACCGCTTGGGGCTTCGAGCCAAAGCAGCCTCGATCGAGAAGCACGGGCCGCGGCCGGCGGTGGCCGAGACGAAGCATGTCCAGGCGGCGCGTCTTCCGTTTGGCTGCGCGCGGCGGCCGAGTACTGTCTGGGAACACGGGCATAAGCCAACCGATTGGAGGTGTCCTCGTGCGCCGGACCCTAGCACGGACATTGGTGGCGTGGGCGGTTTGCACGGCCGTAGTGGGGGCGCGGGCGCAGGACTCGTCGAGCAGCGGCGGCGGGGCTCAGCCCGCGACGGAGCCCATACCTGTTCCAGGACCCGCAGCGGTAGCGCGCGCCCACCACCTGTACCAAAGCGGCCAGAAGCATCAGGCCCGCGCGATCCTGCTCGAACAGATGAAGGCGGGTCACTGGGAGATTGACTGGTTCCAACAGAAGAAGCGCGGACCCTGGTTCTCCGATGTGGACGCGGCTGAGCAGCTCGTCGGGGCGATCGAAGAGCTACCGCGGCAGGAACGCTATCTCGAAGAGGGTCAGTTCTGGCTCGGCGATGTCTGCCGCATGCTGGAGTACGGCTACGGCGACCGTTCGCCGGCAGACGAGCTGCGGTTCAGGGAACTGATCCTCCGCGCCTATCGAACCGCCGACGATTTCAGCCGCGTCGAGGGCGCTCTGGAACGCGACGAGCTCGGACGTAGCCGGCCGTATCTCGACGACCTGAGTCGGGCATTGATCCGCGAGGGACGATACGAGGAAGCGTATGAGTTACTGCGGCGGGCCGCATTAGGTGGCCCCGGGGCGGCGCTGCCGGAAGCGGATCTGGCCACGCTCTTCCTGGCATACGGTTGGGACGATAGCGCGCCTTACTATCCGGCCACCCTGTTGGTATGGCTGGCCCAGCAGACAGGCCGACTGAGCGAGCTGCGCGGCGCCGTGGGCCAACGTCGGCGCGCGGATCGCGCCTGGGATGCCATCGGCCTGCGTTTGCTCGCGCTGATCGACGTGGAGCGCGGCGACGATGAGGCCGCCGGGGCCGCGCTCGAAGAAATCGCCCACGGCCCCACGCCCCGGACGCCGCGGGGCGTTGACGTGAGTCTTGACGTTCTGGCCGAGGCCGCGGCACGCCGCCCGACCTTGGCGGCGTCGGCGCGCGCCCTGCTCGCCCGCCTGCTCGAAACGATGAGCGCGCGAGTCGGCGTGGATAGCCAAGCTGTCGGGTACATATTCGATCTGGCCCGGCTCCATCTGATTGCTGGCGACAAAGCGAAGGCCGAGGAAACGTTGGCTCGGGCTGCACGACGGGGCCGGTCACGGGGCGTCGATGCTGAATTGGAGCACGCGGTCGTGCTCGCCGAGACGGCCGCTCTGTATCACGACTGCGGGTACCTGCGCGAGGCACTGGCGGCGTATCGCGAACTGCTGAAGCGCCCTTTCGTGCCGCAGAGCAAAGTGACCACGTTCGGGCTTGCAAATCGTTCCCCCCGCGTCGCCACCGACGAGACGCGACGTATCCTGGAACGGCTTTCGGACGAAAGCCAGCTTGAGGACCTGGTCGCCCAAGCGCGCGCGGAGTGGGACAAACGCAAGGACGCTCCGCCGGGCGAGCGGGACTGTGAGCCGCTGGTCTTTGTGGCGGCGTGTGAGATGCTACGGGGTGAATACGCCGCCGCAAGCGACACGCTGGCTGAGCTCGCTGAACAGGATTACCCGGCGAGCCTGATGTTGGTCGTCGAATGCCTGGCCGCCTCCCCTGATCCGAGTCAGGGCCTGCCCACGATCGATCGCATGCTCGTGCGTTGGCCGTACCTCTTTCGCAGCGAGGCGTCAGACTGTGCTGCGCTGTATGTGAGAGCGTCGTGCCCGCTGCCGGTCGGTTCGTGGCTGGGGGTTTATATCGACAGCCTGTCAGGGGCCACAGGGCTTGGAGCCACGGACGAAGAGCGTCCCGATGCTGCCATGCGGCAGCGCGAGGAGCGCGACCTACGAGTCCCGCCGGCGGCGGCAGCGCAGCGCGAGCACATCGGCGAAGTCTTACGCAGCATGGAGGACATATACTTTCGTTACCGCGGAGCGGATGAGCACTACGCCGCGCTGGTAAAGTTGCTGGCCCGCTATCTGGGCTGCAACGACTTCGCTTATCGGTGGCTCGCGTGGCTCGTGGAACACGACCCGGCTCAGGCATACGCGACGGCGGCCGAGTTCCTGGGCCTGGGTCCGCCGGCCGATCCCACGCATCCCCTGGCGCGGCTGACGCTGGCCAGCGTCTTCGACGCACAGCGCGAGCCGACCTGGCTGGCATTCGATCCATATCGAAGCGGGGATTGTGAGAAACCCCCTAAGACGATCGCCCTCGCCGTGGTCGAAGCGGCTCGCCGCTCCGGAAAGTTAACCGAGTTTGTCGCGGCTTGTGAGCAGGCGGTTCAAACGGCGGCCGCCGCGGAGGCAACGGCCGCCGACCGTGGGCGCGCTGAACTCGCCGCACGTCTACAACTTCAGGCGCTGACCCTCGAGAATCCGGCGCGCGTTCGGGAGTCGGTGCCGCCCTTCCTCGCGGGATCGGACCGCTTCGCGCTAGCCCCGGCGCCTGAGACCGCCACCGCGGCCGACCCCGCGTTCACGGCCATCCGTGAGGCGTGTTGGCGCGTGCCGGAACTGCGGTCAGAGGCGCTTCAAGTGGGGGCGAAGCAGATCGAGCTCGAGTGGGGCCGCGTCGAGCTTGAACGCGACAGGACATCGGGAGCCGCCTCCTGGCCCAGTCAGGACCTGATCTATCGCGTCGCAGAGATGAGGCTGGCTCTTGGTCAGACCGCTCCCGGGATTGACGGCGTCCGCGTATTACTGCGCCACCTCACAGACCGGCTGGAGGAGCGTGTCTATTTAGATCGCGGCAGTCTGACCCTTGCGCGCCCGCAGCGCCTCGTGGCGTTGGCGCGACGCTACGACGTTCAAGCCGAGGCGCTGGAGCTGCTGCACGAGTATCGCGAGTGGGTGGCGGGCCATCCGCGGATGACGCGCCAGATCGAACTCGCCGAGCAGGAATTGCGCGAAGACCTTGGGCAGGAGGTCGTGCCGGGGATTGTGCTGGCCGTGCAACCCACCGGAGCCGGCCGACTGGAGTTCATCTGGCAGGTCAATCGCGAGACGCTGCCGACCCCGCCTGAAGCCCTGGTGGGCGAGGCGTGGACCGCGCTGCGGGCGCCGGTCCGGCGCGCACTCCACGTCGTGTTTGCTTCGCCGGAGCGGGCGCTGCCCGCCGAGGGCTTCGAGGTTCGGTTGGAACAGAGCGATGACGGTCGGTCATTTGAAGCGCTGCGCGCGGCGAGCGCGGCGGACGGCGGGGCCTACATACTGGAGTGTGCGGTGGAGCCGAACGTCTTGCGTTGGTACCGCGCGCAACTGCTGCGCGCCCGACAGGTTATTGCCACGAGCGTTTCGGTGGCCGCCATCGCCGGTGAGAACCTCCTGCCGATGGGGTGTTTTCGGGATGCGACCGCTACGGCATGGCGAGCGCCCGAGGGATGGCGTTACCGGTGCGGTGACGGCGGTCGGGTTGAAATCGTGTCGCAGACGCGCCCTGGATGCGCGGATTTCCGGGCCCTGTGTTCCGTTTTCCGCCGTCAGGAGAGCATCGTCCACAGCGTACGAAACGTGCCCATTGATGCAGGCGCCGCATATGTCCTGAGCGGCTGGGCGATCGCCACTCCGGGACGGCGCTGCACCCACGACGCAGACGTTGCGGAAGAGCCTGAGGTCGCCCTCGGCCTCCGCGGCCTACTGTGGTTATCGCTCCGCGACGATCGTGATACGCACCTCGCGTGGAAGAACCTCGCATTCGATCACGCTGGAGACGTCGCGTTTGCCCAAGTCGTGCTTCTGCCGGCCGACGCGTTTCCCGTGCGCGCTGCAGCGAGCTGGCTCAATGGATTCGAGCGAGACGCGGACACACAAGGTATCGTGCTGTCAGAGCGCGCCCGAGCGATCGAATTCTGGCTTCGCCCAAGTCGCGAGACTGGACTCGGCGACTTTTGGCTAAGCACGGCTGGTGGGTACTCTGGAAACAACGGCTCGACGTCAGCCCCCAATCACCAGGCCCGCGATTGACTCACGCCCCCGCTGCGCTGGACTTCAGTAGCGAACCGCGCGGAGGGCATTCGCGCGACCGCCGCCGGCATGAGGGCCAACGCTCCGCGCGCCCGGTCCACTGGTGCGAGAAGGAACTCCCGCACCAGCGGCCTCGCACGAGTGCACGCGTGGCCCCGGCAGTGCTGCCGGGGCTCGGTACAGTTGCTCGGTGCCTCCGCGGTGAGTGATCCGGCCTAGCCCTTCCCCATCCCCGGCAACGCCTTGTCGATCAGCGCCTCGATCTGTCGCTCCCGGTCCGGCGAGTACCCGGAGTACGTCAGCAGCACTTTCCCATCCGGCCCAATCAGGAAAAACGCCGGGATGCCGTTCACGTGATACGCGGCGGCCACGTCATTCGCGTTCAGCAACTGCGGGTAGGTGAAGCCGCCGCTCTTCATGAAGCCCGCCGGATCGCCCGGCCCGCGCTCGAAGCAGTTGACCCCAAAGATGGCGACCGGCTTGTCCTTATACTTCTCGTGGAGCTTCTGGACGCCGGGCATCGCCTTGCGGCAGGGCCCGCACCACGTGGCCCAGAAATCGAGCAAGACGATCTTCCCGCGCAGACCCTTGAGCGTCACCGTGTTTCCGGCGGCGTCCTTCAACGTCCAGTCCGGCGCTTCGGCCCCGACGGGCAGCAACTCGCCGCCTCCCCCGCCGGCGGGCGGCGTCATCATCGGTTCCTGAAAGCCCTCCGGCTTCTGAACCCGGAATAGCTCGTCGTTCACCTCCGGCTGGGTGTCCAGCGTCGACAGGGTCGTCGTGACGGTCGTCCGGCCCACCGGCGTCTGAATGACGCGCTCCACCCGGCGCGGCAGATGGTCCGCTTTCGCGAAGTACCAGCGCACCTCATCCCCCCCCTGGGAGAACACGGCGCGCACGACATCGCACTCAGTATCGCCCACCTTCTCCGACCCCGCGTGCTCCAACGAGACGGCCTTCGCCTCCCGCTCGAACGGCTGGGCCACGACGAGTTCCGTGACGAGCAACGGCCCGGCGTTGTTCAGCAACGGGCTGCCGGCCGGCATGGCCCGCTGCACGAAGACCTTCAGGCCGTGCTCGGCTATGGTGATCTGCGCACCGTCGCTGGCGAGCTCCAGGGCCACGGTTTGCGACTGCATCGGGGGAGTGACTTGCGCGTCCAGACGGATCTTGGGATTCGTCCCGGCCGGCCCGCGCACCATCGTCACCATCCCGTCCATCTTCGGGATGCGCGTGCTCAGCACACCTTCGGCCTCGCCATGTGCCTGGTAGCGGACGGCCTTCAGCCGGCTAATGCTCGTCTCGGCTTGCCGTAGGATGTCCTGGGCACTCGGCGGGTCAGCCAGGCTGGGGATGGCCAACCCCAACACGAGGCCAACGACGAACCATCCCGTCAACCGCATGTCCTTCTCCTCACACCTGCCCGCGTGGGCCGTGGACGCCCCATCTCACGAAACCCTCATTTTATCATCATAGGCCGCCCGCGGCGAGGTTGACGAATCGGCGTACAGCCGCGATAGTGCCTCTCCGTTCGGCAGGCCGACTGCCGCGAGCGTGGGTAATGGCTGTCAGCAAGGAACAAGAAAATGCGCAATGGACAGTGGAAGCGCCTGGCCCTGGCCGTGCTTAGCGGGGCGGTTCTGTTTCAGGCTCCTGGCTGTGTCGAGACGGCGCTCGGCATCTCAACTTTGGCCTCCCTGGTCACCGCCGGCGGGGTGATCTACCTGGTCGTCAAGGTCCTCGATTGACCTACGCGCGGAGCCCGCGGCGCGAAACGCAGACTGACCGATGAGCAAGAGCATCATCGCGTGCCGGATGAACAATTATGCGCCTTTCCTGGCCTTGGCGTATGAGCATCTGGCTGGGCTCGGGATCCGGTACGTCGAAATCACCGTTCCACCACACAACGAAGTGGACGCGGTCCGCGCGACCCTGCAACAGTACGGCCTTTCTGCCAGCAGTATGCACGGGGAATGCGACGTACGACGTGCAGACGCCCCCGGACAGGTCGCGGACCAGATGCCCATTTTTGCGGCTTTCGGGACGAAGACCATGTTCGTTTCGGTCAAGGCGGATGACACCCCCCTGCCGACCGTATACGGTCGGCTGCGTGAAGCCGGCGAGGAGGCCGCCCGGTACGGCGTGACGATCGTCCTCGAGACACACCCGGACCTCGTCGCCAACGCCGACGTGGCGCTGGCTACCATGCGGGGCGTGAACCACCCGAACGTGCGCATAAACTACGACTGCGCAAATATTTACTTCTACAACCGCGACGTGGACGGCGTCGAGGAGCTCCGCCGGATCGTCGCCTACGTCGGTGCCGTGCACCTCAAAGACACGGATGGCGGGTATCGCCACTGGCACTTCCCGGCGCTCGGCCGCGGCGCAATCCGCTTCCCTGAGATTTTCAAGATCCTCGATGCGGCCGGGTTTCCGGGACCGTACACGATTGAAATCGAGGGGATCGAGGGCGAGGCGAAGAGCGAGCGACTGGTTTGCGACCGCGTCGCCGAATCAGTCGGGTATCTGCGCGGCTTGGGGCGGCTGTAGCAGGCCTCGCCACCGCCGAAGCCACGTGTGCATACCCTGGCTGCGTCAGCCGTGAGATGAATTCCTGCCGCACGGCCGACACGGCCACGGCACCCGCCAATGTTCTTCGTGCCCCGCGAAACCGTCCCAGGTGGCATGCGCTACTTTATTTCGCCGTCGAGGGGTCGATAAGATCATTATGTGCGACCCGGTGTAGAGCATGCCGTATCGGAACATGACCCTCGAAGAACTCGCCCGCCACATCGGGATGGATGCGCGCATGGTCCGCAAGTGGGCCGACAAGGGGAAGCTGCCCGGGCAGATGGTCGGCGGCGAGTGGCGCTTCAACCGGGCCCAGATGCTGGACTGGCTCCAGCGCGAGATGCACACGCTCGACGAGGTGCACCTGCGCAACTTGGAGCGGGCGATGCGCGACCCGGACAGCGACCGGCTGATCGGGGCATACCTGCCCCTGGAAGGCATCGAGCTGAACCTGCCCGCCAAGTCACGCGCGTCGGTCCTGCGCGAGCTGGTCCGGCTCGCCGAGCGCACCCGGCTCGTGTACGACGCCGCCGCGATCATCGATTCCCTCAAGGAGCGGGAGGCGCTGGCCCCGACGGCGCTGCCGCGCGGCATAGCCTTCCCCCACCCCCGCCGACCACTCCCCTATGCGGCCGCCGAACCGCTGGTCTGCCTGGCCCGCATCCCCGGCGGGATTCCCTTCGGGGCCCCGGATGGACGGCTCACGGATCTGTTCGTGCTGGTCTGCGCGACCGACGAGCGGCAGCATCTGGGGCTGCTGGCGCGCCTGGCCATGATGTTCAGCACGAATCTGCCCGACGATTTGCGCCAGGCCGAGTTAGCCGTAGAGGCCCTGCAGTTGATGCTCGAAACCGAGGCCGCCTTCGTTGCCCAGAGCTAGCCCGCCCGTTCCCACCGCTGCACTCTTCGGCTACACTGCCGTAGCGAACCCTGATGCGAGGATGAGCCCCATGATGCGTTTCCCGGTGACCTTGGCTTGGGCACTGCTGCTGGGGACGTGGCCGGCCGTCGGACTCGGCCAGACCCAGCCCGCCGTTCCGGCTACCGCGACCGCCGCCGCCCCGACGACGACACAGGCCGCAGAGGTCGCGGCAACCGTGGACGGCCATCCGATCCTGGCGAGTGTGGTGGAGGGCATGGTTCGCGAGCACACCCCGAAGCAGATCCTGCAGCACGCGCAGGCCGATACCGCTCTGGTGCAGCAACGCGCATACTACCTGAACATGCTGGTGGCCAACGAGTTGCTGGACGGGCAGGTTACGGCCGCGGGGATCAAGATCACGGACGCCGAGATGGCCGAAGCCATGGAAGCGGAATTGCAGGGCTATCTCTCGGACGCCGGGCTGACGCGCGACGCGTTCGACACGCAGCTTCGGGCCCAGCGGAACGTGAGCCTGGAGCAGTTTCTGGCCAAGCGCATCACGGACCCGTCGCTCGGCGCCACGCAGGCGCGCAAGCGGCTGATCGAGCAGCGCTTCCCCGATGTGGGTAAGGTAACCGACGACGAGATCAAGCAGTACTACGAGAAGCACCGCGACCGGCGCCTCACCCGGCCGGAGCAGGTCCGGGTCAGCCACATCCTGGTCGCCACCGACAATGTGACCCCGCAACAGAAGGCCGATGCGCGCCAGAAGATCGAGCAGATTCTGACGCAGGCCCGCGAGCCGGGGGCGGATTTTGCCGCGCTGGCCGCCCGCTATTCGGATTCCCCCGCGAAGGCCAAAGGCGGCGACCTGGGGTTCACCCCGCGCCGGGGCGGGCTCGCGGAGCCGCTGGCGGCGGCGGCCTTCTCCCTCGAAGTCGGCCAGATCAGTGACGTCATCGAGACCGAGGGCGGGTACCACATTCTCAAGGCGACCGACAAGGCGGGACCGCGAACGATTCCCCTGGAAGAGGCTCGTCTGGGGATTCTGCAGACGCTCCGAGACCAGAAGCTCCGGGCGGAAATGAAACGCTACGCCGATGAGCTACGGACCAAGGCCCAGATCGTCTACAGCCCCGGCTGGGGCCCGCCCTCGGGCATGTCCATGACCCCGGTCGCCGTATCGCAACCAGCGTCCGCACCCGCGTCGGCTCCGGTGCCGCAGTAGCGTTGCCAGGCGCAGCACCACGTACCGCGAATAGGACCCATGCCGGAAACCCTCAACGAGATCGAGCGGCGTGTACTCGGGGTACTGCTCGAGAAATCACTCGCCCAGCCGCAGTACTACCCCATGACCCTCAACGCCATCACCACAGCCTGCAACCAGAAGAACAACCGCGACCCCGTGCTGGAGCTCAACGAGGACGACGTCTGGAACACGCTCGAAGTGCTCCGCGCCGGCGGCCTGGTGTTGCGTCTGCTGCCGGGCGGCGCGTCGCGCGTGGAGCGCTACAAGCACGAGGCCAAGGCGTTCTTCGGCTGGGAGAAACCGCAACGGGCCGTGATGGCCGAGCTGCTCCTGCGCGGGCCGCAAACGGTGGGCGAGCTGCGCACGCACTGCGCCCGCATGTACCCGTTCGAGAACGTCGACGCGGTGAGCACCGTGCTCGACAGCCTGAATCAGAGCAATCCGCCACGCGTCGGCGTGCTGCCCCGCGCACCGGGGCAAGCGGCGACCCGCTACGCGCACCGGCTTTATCTGGCCGAGGAGTGGGCCGCGCTGGACCAGACGCCGGCCACGAGCAGCGCGACCCGAATCCAGTCCTTCACGCCGGCGGCCGAAATCGGCGAGCTGCGCGGCCAGGTCGAGAGCGTGCGTACGGAGCTGGCCGAGTTGCGGGCAGCCGTGGATGAGTTACGCCGGGTGCTGGAGAACGCTCCCCGTTCGCCCTAAACAAGCGTGCCTGAACCTGCGACCGAATCGGAGCCGGGCGGTCCTCCGCCCGGTTCTAACCGGCCCGGGGATGGGCCGGCTCTGCCGGGCCACGCCACCGTTGGGGGGACAAGCACCTCAGGCCGGCCGGCGGTAGCCCCCCGCGACCGCACCCGCGTCCTTCGCAGCCCTGATATGCGGCAGTGGTTGGCCCGCCGCGTCATAGGCGTTGAAGTTGTAGATGTACTCCCACCAGTTGTTCAAGCGCCCGTCCGCGTTGACGCCGGGGCCTTTCGGCAAGTGCGTGAACCACCAGTTGATGTAGTTGCGGTGGTAGTCCGGCTGGCCGCGGCGGTTGGTGTACGGCCCGCGCCACTCCTCGCAGTTGAAGGTCCGTTTCCGACCAGTCAGATCGGGGTAGTGCAGCCAATCATCAGCGGTGCTCTCGACCCTCCGCGGGTTGATCCAGTCATAGTCCCGCTCGCCGTTGGGCGGATAGTGGCACGTGCCGACGGCCGCCGTGCCGGACTGCTTCTCATTGGCGGCAAAGCGGGCCCAGTTCGTCGTCAGCTTGTCGACCTCCCAACCGCCATAGATGCGTGACAACGTCGCCTCGGTCCGGTGACACTGGTCCTCGAGCATTTCGGCGACGCCCCGCTCCACGTTGAAGCCCATGATGACGAAGCGCCGCCGGCACGGCACTTGGCCGTACGCCGCGCCGTTCACTTCAAACGCGGTCTGGCCGGCCATGGCCGACTCCCAGTAGCCGAAGTACGGCAGACCCATCATCCACACCTCGTCGATCTCGCCCGACTCAACCCGCGGAATCAGGTCGAGCTCCGCGATCATGCGCGGGTAATCGATCCCGTCCGGCTGATGCCAAGTGTCGTTGTTCGTCGTGCCGCCGCGCAGGCACGCCATGTAGCTTTCGGGCGTATACACGAAGCCGTCGACCTTCTTCTGAAAACGCCGCACCACGAGCCAGTCGACGATCTCGAGCTGGACGACCCCGCCGCTGGCGTCGCAGAGATCCTGCATGTAACCGGCTGCCAGGGGTAGCGGGTCACTCCAGTTGCCGACTTCGCGCAGGCTACGCGGCGGCGCCTGCGGGTCATCCGGCGCGTATACGGGGCCGGGGATCAGCGGGTTGAATTCGAGCGCGAGCACTTTCACGCGCAGCGGCGTCTGACCGTGCACGACGGCGCTCGGCGGTTGGATGCGTGGGTAACACGCCGAGTCAAGGCGCTCGATGTCGCCGGGCAGCAGCCGGTTCCGCCCGGCACACCCGCCGCACAACAGGCTCAGCCCGAGGAAGACCCACCTGGCGGAATTCGTCGCGTTCACCGGTATCTCCTATTGGGGGGAGCACAACTCGATGAAGTACAAGTCGGTCGTCCGGTCAGGTCCGGGGCGCACCTGGACGGCACCCAGATACCGTGCCAGATGACGATCATTGAGGAGCTTGTCGACGAGCTCGCGGTTGCCTTCCCGCTCGAAGCCAGGCCCCCTCTCAATGGCGAAATACCCCGGTCCGCCGACGCGAACTTGCCGCGCCAGAACCGGATACTCCTCGGGCTTCTCGGCCCACGATTCCCAGCGCATGTCGGCATAGAAGGCGATGCGCTTGGGGCTGCCGCCCGACAGCAGCCGCTTCGCCCGCACGTTCGCGTCGCCCGCCTTGAGCCAGTCTGCGGCGTCGACCAGGAAGCGGTCTTTACTGTTGGGCACGCGCAGGGCATAGGCCGCCGGCGGCACGTAGCACGCGAGCAGCACCGCCGCGACGGCCCAAAACCAGCGCAGGTCGGTGAGCAGGCTGAGCACGCGTGACACCAGCAGCGCCGCCAGCGGCACAAGCAGCGTTACAGGCACGAGCATGTGCCGCGGGTCCAGATAGCCATAGTGCTGGAGCAGCACCAGGGTCAGTCCGAAATGTGCCGCCAGACAGGTCGTCCAACCTGCCAGCACCGGCCCAAGTAGCCGCTTGCGCAGGTCGCGCAGCGGCAGGAGCGCCAGCAACGGAATCAGCACGCGGCCGGCGCGAAACAGCTTGTAGAGGGCGTGCGGCAGGAGCGCGTACCACGGCGGAGCGACCGGCTCCAGTTTCGCGAGCGCCAGCGCGCGTGCTTCGGCACCCGCTGGCTCCGGGCGCGGATCGACCGTGACCTCATGACGCTCTTCGCACGCCACCGGTTCGGACCGCAGCCAGTCCAGCGGATTCTTCTTGGCGGAGATCCGGCCCACCAGACACCAGTACGGCGTTGCACACAGTAGGAACCCCAGCGCCAACACCGCGGCGCGCGCCAGCAGCGGACGTGCGCCGGACTGGCGCCAGCACGCGGCGAGCATCGCCAGCCCACCCAGCATGGGCACGGCTCCCTCCGGACGGGTCAGGAAGGCCAGACCGGCAAGAACGCCGCAGCCCAGCGACGCGCGCAGCGTATCCAGCTTGAGCAGTACGATGACGGCCGCAAGATAGAACGCGAGGTGAAGCTCGTCGGACATCGCATCGCTGGAGAGCCAGACATGCAGGTCGAGGAGCGCGGTCCAGAGCATAGCCGCGAGCGCTGCGCAGCCCTCGTCCACGCGCAATGCCAGGCGGCGCACGAGCCGAGCCGTCAATACGCCCACGAGCGCGATGACCGTCATTCCCGCCAGCCAGCTCACAGCCTGGGCGCTGCGTTGCCAGGTCAGGGGAGCATCCGGGGCGCCCAGCGCGCAGGCGGCGCGCTGTACCACCAGTATGGCGGCGGGATACAGCGGGTGCTGGTGGGCCTGCGGACTGTGCAGGTAGCTCAGCCCATCCGCCCCCAAGTCGCGGGCGTACCAGCAAAACGTCACGCCGTCCCGCGCGATGACCGGTAGCCGGATGGCCATCGCGGCGCGCCACGCTCCCGCGCTTAGGAAGATCCCCAGGACCATCCAGCGCAACTGCCGCTTGCCCAGGTTCGTGGCCACTGGCACCACACGCCTCGCCGGGGAATCAGCCGGCGGGCACGCCGTCGCTGGCCGCACCGCCGGTGGTGTCGGATGATAGGGTGAGACGCCCGGTGGTGACCAGACGGGCGAGGGCGACGGTCTTGGTCACGCCCATTTTCTCCAGCATGTGTTTGCGATGCACCTCCACGGTCTTGGGCTTCACCCCGAGTTCGGCGGCAATCTCCTTGTTCGCCCTGCCTGCGACCACGAGCTCCATCACGCGGCGCTCCTGCGGGGTCAAGCGCGCCAAGCGGGCTGCGACGTCGCGGCGCTGCTCCTGCTCCTGCCGCGTGCGCTCCGCGAGCCGCAGGGCGTCGCGAATGCGCTCCAGCAGCACCCGCGGGTCGACGGGTTTCTCGAGAAAGTCGAGCGCCCCCGTCTTCACGGCGCGCACCGCCGTCGGAATGTCCCCGTGCCCGCTGATGATGATCACCGGGATGCCGAGCTGCTCGCGGGCCAGCCGGCTCTGCAATTCCAGTCCGCTCATGCCGCGCATCCGCACGTCGAGGACCAGGCACCCAGGCTGCCCCGGCTGGAAGGCGGCCAGGAACGCCTCGGCCGAAGTGTACGTCGCGGTCCGCAGCCCTTCCGACTCCAGCAGCGCTTGCAACCCCTCACGCACCGCCGCGTCATCGTCCACGACGAACACCGTAGGCTCATGCTTCGGCATGGCCCACCTCCTGCGCCGCGGGGAGACAGAAGCCGGCTACGACGCCCCGCTCCGGGTGCGGTTGGACCCACAGGCGACCCTCATGCACGTCTTCGATCAGCGTACGGCTGATGGGCAGCCCCAGCCCGGTGCCTTCGGGCTTGGTGGTGAAGAATGGGTCGTACAGGTGCTCGGCTACGTGGGGCGTCAGCCCGTGGCCGGTATCGTGGACATTGAAGCAGACGGCCGCATCGCTCCCCATGCAAGTCCATAGATGCAGCTTCCGGTCGCCGAGGGGAGCCCTGTCCAGCGCGTCCATGCCGTTGCGAACCAGGTTGAGCACGACGTGCTCGATCTGAATCGGATCCGCGAGCACGCGGGGGATGGTCTCATCCAGGTCGACCTGGATGGACACGCGGCTGGCGCGCACCTGCGGCATCACGAAGGCCAGCGCGTCCCGCACGATCACATTCAGGTCGGATGGGACCCGGTGCGGCTGCGTCTTGCGGACGAACGCCTTCAGGCCATGGATGAACTGGCTGGCCCGTTCGGCCTGGGCCGCGATCTTCTTCATCGCCTTCCCGGCCTCGGCCGCGCCCCAGCGCCCGTGCTCCAACTGCGTAAGGCAACCGCGCGCGAAGTAGAGAATGGCCGACAGCGGCTGCGCGAGCTCATGCGCCAAGCTGGAGGCCATCTCGCCGATGGTGGTGATGCGCGCCACGTGCGCGAGCTCTTCCTGACGTTGGCGCGCGGCCTCCTCGGCCTGCCGGCGCTCGGTCATGTCCTCGACGATCCCCACCCGCAGCAGCGGGTCGGGGCCAACCGAATGAACCGCGGTCGTGTGGACATGAACCCAGGGCTCGCCGCCGTCCGGGCGCCGCAACCGGAACTCGAAGACGAACTCCTGCCCGGTCTGCGCCGCCTGGGCGATTCGCTCGCGCACCGCCGCCTGATCCGCTGGGTGAACGGTCTCGAGCCAGCCGTAGCCGAGGCACTCGTCGGCCTTCAGGCCGCACAGGGCCTCCAAGTGCGGATTCACATACAGGCATCGTGCATCGCCGGCGGCCAGGAATATCCCGACCGGCGCCGTGCTGCACAGCGCGCGAAACCGCTCCTCACTTAGCCGGAGCGCCGCCTCCGCCTGCACCCGGTCGGTGATGTCCTCCGCGATGCCGGCCACGCGGTAGAGCTGGCCGGCCGCGTCGCGCACCGGAAACCCACGGTTCCGAATCCAGCGTACGCCGCCGTCGGGACGGGTAATGCGGCAGACGTAGTCCGTGGCCCGGCCATCGGTCTGCTCCTCCATCGTCTGGACAACTCCGGCACGGTCGTCGGGATGGATCGCCTCAAGCCAGGCGTCGGGCCGGGCGTAAACGTCCGCCCGCGGCCGGCCCCAAACCTGGTCATAAGCGGGGCTGATGTACAGCACCCTGCGGTTGCCCAGTTCCGACAACCAGAAAATCTCACGCACGTTCTCGGCGAGTTGCCGGAAGCGCTCTTCGCTCTCCCGCAGGCTCTCCTCGGCGCGCTGCCGCTCGGCCAGCTCGCGCTCGAAACGCGCGTTGGTCTCCGCCAGCTCGGCGGTGCGCTCCAGCACGAGCTCTTCCAGCCGATCGCGATAACCGCGCAGCTCTTCGTCCGCCCGGTGACGCTCCGTCACGTCCCGGATGATGCCCACGCCCGCCACCGGTGTTCCGTTGTCGTCGCACACCTGGGCCCGGACCGCGTGGAACCAGCGATACTCCCCGTCGCGGTGTCGGAAGCGAAAGTCGTCGTTCGGGGCCGTCCACTCCCGAATCGTCGGTCCAGTGGCTCCATGCACGATCGCCGGGATGTACGCCTGGTCGTCCGGGTGGATTCGGTCGAATATGGCGGGCAGTCCCATCGTGATGATCTCTTCCTGCGTAAACCCAGTCAGGTCCAAACAGGCCGGGCTGATGTACTCGAACGCGAGATCGGTGAGCCGCACGCGATAGATGAGGTCTCGCGAGTGGTCAAGAACCTCGCGGAAGCGGCGCTCACTCGCCCGCAGGGCCTCCTCCAGGTGTTTCCCGGCGCCGTCGGCTGCCAGTTCGCGCGACGCGCTGTCGTATCCGCCCATGTGACCCTCGTCGTCCCTGCCAGCGACCCGTCTCCAGGCTAGTATATCACGACCCTGGGACGGCGCGCGGTCATCTGCCGGGCGCGAACCCGATGGAACAAGGTCGAGCATGAGCAAGAAGCTGGTGATTGTCGGCGGCGTCGCCGGCGGGGCCACCGCGGCCGCCCGCGCGCGGCGCCTGGACGAGCACGCCGACATCGTGATGTTCGAGCGCGGCGCGGAAATCTCGTTCGCGAATTGCGGGCTGCCCTACCACATCGGCGGCGAGATTCCCAGGCGCGAGGCGCTGCTCGTGCAAACGAAGGCCGGCCTTTCCCAGCGCTTCGCGCTGGACATCCGCACCCGCACCGAGGTCACGCGGATCGACCGCGCCGCCAAGCTCGTGCACGCGCGTGATCTGGCGTCCGGCCGCCAGTACACCGAGAGCTATGACTACCTCCTGCTCGCCCCCGGCGCCGCCCCGATCGTGCCGCCGCTGCCCGGCGTCGAACACCCGCTGATTTTCACGCTCCGGAACATGGCCGACATGGACCGGATCAAGGCCGTCATCGATGCCGGCGCCGAAAGTGCCCTTGTGGTCGGCGGCGGTTTCATCGGGCTAGAGATGACGGAGACTCTGCGGCAGTGCGGGCTGGGGGTCGCCCTCGTCGAGCTACTCCCGCAAGTCATGCCGCCGCTGGACCCCGAATGCGCGGCACGCCTGCACCAGGAGCTGACCCGCCGCGGCGTGCAGCTCTATCTCGAGAACGCCGTCACCGCGTTTGACAGCGCCGCCCCGCGTGTGCGCGCGCACCTGCGCGATGGCCGGACGCTCGAAGCCGATCTGATCATCCTGGCCGTCGGCGTTCGACCGGACTCATCACTGGCCCAGGCGGCGGGTCTCGCACTCGGAGCCCGCGGTGCTATCGTCGTCGACGAACACATGCGCACCAGCGATCCCGCCATCTATGCGGTGGGCGACGCCGTGCAAGTTTCTGACGCGGTGCTGGGCGGCGCGGCCCTGGTTCCGCTGGCGGGGCCCGCCAATCGCCAGGCCCGCATCGCCGTCGACAACATCTTCGGCCGCCCATCGTCCTATCGCGGCGCGCTCGGCACCAGCATCGTCCGGGTCTTCAACGTGACGGCCGCCATCACCGGCCCGGCGGAGAAGACGCTCAGGCAGCGCGGCGTGGCCTACAAGACAATCTACGTACACCGCGGCCAGCATGCCGGCTACTTCCCCGGCGTGCAGCAGATGATGATTAAGCTGCTTTTCGCGCCTGGGGACGGAAAGGTCCTCGGCGCGCAAGTCGTCGGCGGCGAGGGCGTCGACAAGCGCATCGACGTGCTGGCGACCGCGATCCGCGCGGGAATGTCCGTCGCCGACCTGGAGGACCTCGAATTGGCCTACGCACCGCCCTACGGCGCCGCCAAGGACCCCGTCAACATCGCGGGCTACGTCGCCGCCAACGCCTTCCACGGCGACGAGGACTACGTTGATCCCGCCGAGCTCGACGCCGAGCGCCGTGAACAGTGGACCATCATCGATGTCCGCGAGCCGTTCGAGTTTGAGGCCGGCCACGTGCCCGGGGCCGTGCTGATCCCGCTGGGCCAATTGCGGGCGCGGTGGCGCGAAATCCCGACCGACAAACCGGTCGTGGTTTACTGCGGCGTAGGGCAGCGGGCGTATTACGCGACGCGCATCCTGCGGCACAAGGGCCTGCACCCCCGCAACGTCGCCGGCGGCTGGGCGGCGTACTGCCTTGTGCATGCGCCGCAGCCGTAGGCGTTTCCGCGGCCCGCACGGCGACTGTCCCCGCGTCGGAAAAGCGGGGCCGGACCTTGCAGCATTGAGGGGCCTCGATATACTCAATGGGCTAGGAACTGGTGGCCCGCGGGGCCCGTGGACTTCGGCGTCCGGCGACCCAGCCGGACGAGAAAGGTTCAGTGTGCATGATCCGAGTTAAGGCGCGCGGCAGCGAATCCGTCGAGCAGATGGTACGGCGTTTCAAGAAGCTGTGTGAGAAAGAAGGTCTGACGCGTGACATCAAGCGCACCAGCTACTATGAAAAGCCGTCCGAGCGTCGCCGGCGTAAGACCCGGAAGTCGTTGAAGCGGATCCAGAAGGACCTGCTCCTGCTGTAAGGGCCCCATCCGAACCCCGCCCACGCGGGCGGGGCCTGCCTGGTTCGTCGCGGGGGTGCCACTGACGCTGTGCCATTGCTCTTGAGTAGTGGATTCGCGCCCGTTCAAGCGATCCGTCCCCCATCCCGATCCCGGCGCGCCGGTGGGCGGTGACTTGGGCGGGGCCGATGCCTCATAGGACGCTGTGGCGCGAAGGCCGCCAAGATGGCCATGGTTACACCCCCCCCTCTTGGCGGCCTTCGGCGCATACGCAGGTGAGCGCGTTTTTATTGGACGAGGCGGCAGACGCGTGGAGCCCCTTCGCTGCATTCTCGTCTCGGTGCGTTTTTATTGGATGATACGGCACGAGGTTGGCCACCTTGGTTATCCGGACCAGCCGTCAGGTTTCGGCTCTCAGCTTGGGCACTGCTCAAGAGCAGTCGCACACCCGGCGCTGGCGGGCGTCGCCGGGCGGGGCGGGGCCGACGAGAGAAGGGTTGCACGGGGAGCGGTGAAAGGCAAGGGGCGGGGGGAGGAGTGGCGGGGAGGGGCGGAGTTTGTGTAGGGAGTGAGGGATTCAGGGATTGAGGGATTGAGCGGGTAGCGGGTAGCGGGTAGCGCAGGTCGCCGACCTGCCGTACCAACCCAGGCCGACAGCCGCAGATTCCCGCAGCATGTTGGCAGGCTGGCGCGCTCCGCCGCGGCGGACCTTTCCGCACCCCCGGCGGACGGATTCCGAGCCGTCCCGGCGCGCCGGGATGAGGGAGCGGATAACACCGGCCCAATCCGAGCCCGCGAAAAACGGGGACTGGCTCCGAAGGGGCGTAGCCGCGAGGTGCCTGTCCCCGCTTTTCCGCAGCGGCCAGCGCCGCGTCGGCCGTCGTTGTGGGACCGGTTTCCAACCGGTCAGTAGCGTCCGGGCTCCGTACCGGACGGCTTCTCCGCGAAAAACGGGGACTGGCTCCGAAGGGGCGCAGCCCCGAGGTGCCTGTACCCGCTTTTCCGCGATCGAAGGGCGAATAGCGAATCGCCCGTCGGCGCGCGGCGCGCTCGGTGGGGCGTAGTATACTTTGTCGCAGCCTGCTGTTATGATCTCCGGCGATCACGTCGGCACGGACTCGGGCGCCTTGGTGCGCCCAACTGCGCAGCTACAGGAGAAACTCGATGACCTCCCCCGCGTTCACACAGATCATGGCCGACAGTATCCTCGCGGCAGAGGTGCACGCGACGCGCTTTGAGGACTTCTGCATCGACCTGTTTCGCGAGGTGGACGGTATCGAGTACGTCGGTACGTCTCGCACCTACGACTTGGGCGCAGACGGGAGAAGCGTTGATCGGGCAGGGTGCGAGAGCGCGCCGTTCATTTTGTGCTCGCTGCGGAGGGACGTGGCAGGCAAGTTCCTTGCCGACCTGCAAGTGCTCTCACAGCACCAGCAGCCCAAGGAAGTGCTGGCGTGCTCGAACCAGCCTCTGAGCGACTACGCCGAACGTCAGATCCGGGTGGGGCTGCTTCAGTCTTGCCCTACGCTGAATAACGCGCGGGTCCTTGGCGTGGACAAGCTCGCCCAGCTATGCATGCGGTATCCGACGGCGTTCGCAAGCCACTACCACGCCGAACTCGCGGCTGTCAAGGACGTGCTGGCGATGCCCGATGACAACCTCGAGCGCATTGAAATCACGGGCATGCGCATCGCGCTGACAACGCAGCTTGGGAGCAGTTGCCAGGAACTGCGGGATGACCTTATTCACAACCTGGTGCTGTCAGCGCTCGCGGGGGGGAATCCGCTACCGCCATCATTGATCGCGAAACACGTCAGCGACTGCCTGCATCTGCATCGTATCATCCAGCACGAGTGGCTGACGGAGCCCCTTGTCGCGCTCGCCAAGCTAGACCAGGTAACGAGGACGACTGACGGGAAGTATGTGATTACGGATGGGGGAAGGCGTGAGCTCACATCGCGCACCAAGCGCGGCGTCGACTCCGCGATGGAGGGACAGCAGTTTGTTCGGCAGACCATCGAGGACCTCACCGGCGAGACGCTCGCGCCGCCAGAGTTTGCCCGTCTTTGGGCTACGTTCCAGCAGGGCATAGCGGACATGTTCATGACGCACGGGCTGCGTGTTGTGGAGGCAGTGCTGTCCGTCGTCGAAAACAAGTCCCCGCTGTCCGACTTTCCCGACATCCACAGTTGCCTTCTGCGCCTGGCAAAACAGGTTGGTGAATCCGGGTTTGTCGGGCAGCGAAAAGGCGTCATCGAACAGGCGGTGCGGGACCTGTTCCACGAGAGCCACTCCTACGCGTTCGACTGGTTGGCAGGTCTTTGCAGCGTGTATGCATCTGTATGTCTCTTGGGGTTAGAACCCGCGGCACAACAGCAGGTCGAGGCTCGGCTGCGTGAGATCGATCTGCTGATCGATACCGACGTGATACTCTCGCTCCTCTCCGAGGGAGAGCCCACGCACGAGTCGGTGGATAACGTCGTGCGTCTTTGGCAGAGGGTTGGCGGCCGAATGTTCGCACCCGATTCCGTGTTGAAAGAGGCGGCCTACCACGCTTGGATCAGCACGTCTGACTATGAAGGCGTATGGAAGCTACTTCCGAAAATGAACGAACAGGATGGTATGCGGCTTATAGACAACGCCTTCGTCAGGGGGTTTTTCAGGGTCGCTCGGGGCCAGTACTACCCCCGCAAATGGTCGCAGTACATATCCGTGTACAAGGGCGCCAGCGAGTACGACTACAGTAAATTGGTTGAGCTGCTGGCCGAATATGGTGTCTCGCCACTCATGGAGGACATAATCGACCCGAGCTTCGCGGCATGCGTCGGCGAGAGGCTTCTCCAAGGCCGGGCCACGAGCGAGCGTGTAACTCCACGGGAGGCCCAGCGCATAAACGGCAAGGCGCAGCGCGACGGCCGCATTGTTGCCCTGTTGCACGCTTTGCGTGAACAGAAAACGCGCGCTGCCCGAGGCACCGCGGTCCTCGTCTCATCGTCTACACTGCTGCGATCCGCATGCCAAACCTTTCGACCCCGCCTGGGCGAGACCGAGGCTGTTGTGCCGTTGGCAGCCGTGGCGTACCTCCTCTCGCTCGTGCCCGGTGTAAAGATCGCCCTGAGTTCCCTTACTAGGGTGCTATTCGACACACGATTCGCCGAGCACATAGCGCCGCTGGAACGTTTGGCTTTCCGGATTATGAAGGCATCGGATGAGTACCCGTATGCATTGCACTGGTCCAAGCGCGGCGTCCTTAAGCGCGAAATCCGGAACCAAATAGCCAAGCTAGCCGCGGCGCGTGGCCAGCCGGCCCACGAGATCGAGGATGCGGTGGTCAGCCCCGTCGACCAGGCCGACACGCCGGTGTTTGCCGAGGCCGTCGCAGAGGCATTGGACACGGTCGTTGCCTCAGAAAGCGAGAAAGAGCTTGAGGCCTTGCGCCGTGAGAACCTGCAGCTCCGGGCCCAACTGGAGGCGCAACAAAAACGCGGGCGCTCAGTCGGGGGCCACCACGCCACCAGCGGTTAGATCCACTTGCCGTTGGCGCGCGGGTTTTCTTCTACATCGCGCCCGGCCTGAGGGCCTCCGCCATCGTAGACGCCCCACAACTCAGTCGGCCCGTGAAGCCGCCGGTTTCCGAGGCCTTGCCCAGAGCAACTTCCGCCTTCGTGTCCTTCGCCGAATGACCCTCCCCTGACCCTTCCCTACGAGGGAGGGGAAATCAGGGGGGCGCGGGGCCGGCTTTCCAGCGGTTGCACCCCCGGCCACGTTCCGGCGCTCCGGTCGGGCTGGGAGGAGCGCGGTTCGGTCAGACGCAAGAACAATGCCCTGGGCCCTCCCCAGGCAGGCGGGGAAATGAGTGGGGCGCGGGGCCGGCTTTCCAGGGGTTGCACTCTTGGCTACGTTCCGGGCGCCCTGTTGGGGCTGGTCGGCCGAAGCGGGCTGAAAGCTGGGAGCTGTCGGTCAGCCATTCCCGCCCAAAACCGCCAATCCCCGCCAAGCTTGCCGTGCTTCGTGTCCTTCGCGACCTGCGTGGGGAATACTCCAGCAGCAGGGACGAAGGCACCCAGGCACGCAGGGACGCAGGCACGGAGGAGCGAATCTGTGGCCATCGGTGTAATCTGTGGATCGGCCCGGCGTCCTTGGTCCGCCGTGGCGGACAGGCTGCGCCCGGACCCCACAAAAACCCTTGGTGCCTTGGTGTCTTGGTGGTTGCCCTACGTCCCGATAACGAAGATGATCAACCGGGGGGTGACAAAATTTGAGCACGTTGATCACCTTCCACGGGCGGGGTCAAAAACGCGGTTTCGGCCCGGCCGGCGAGGCGCCGGCCGCCACAAGACGTCCGACACGGGGGTCGGACGCTACACCTCGCCAGGGGGCCGCGAGGGCTACCCGTCGAGCTGCTGGAACTCCGGCGACTGGCGCTTCGACTGCCAGATCGCCCACAGGATCAGCACCAGCGAAACGACGATCGCGATGCCCCAGAGAATATCGACGCCCTTGTCCTTGAAGGTGTCGGGCAGCAGGAAACCCAGGGCCTTCACCGCCGGCAGGGCCGCGCCGTCCTTGACCTTGTCCACCACGCCCTTGTCGTACGCGACCATCAGCGGCACGCCGAGGATGGCCACCATGTTCATGACCTTCAGCAGCGGATTGACCGCGGGGCCGGCCGTGTCCTTCAGCGGGTCGCCGACCGTGTCGCCGGTGACGCTGGCCTTGTGCTTCTCGCTGCCCTTGCCGGTGTTCTTCTCGAGGTCGCGCGGCTCATCCTCGATCATCTTCTTGGCATTGTCCCACGCCCCCCCGGAGTTGCACATGAACGACGCCAGGAGCTGGCCGGCGACGATCGCCCCGCCGAGGAAGCCCGCCAGGCCGATCGGGCCCAGCCAGAAGCCGATCAGGATCGGCGTGAACACGCCCAGCAGGGCCGGGCCAATCAGCTCGTGCTGGGCGGCGGCGGTGCAGATGGCGACCACGCGGCCATAGTCCGGCTTCTTGGTGCCGGCCCAGATCGCCTTGTCGCGGAACTGCACCCGCACTTCGTTGACGATCAGGTAGGCCGCTCGGCCCACCGCGCGGATGAGCATGCCCGAGAACAGGAACGGAACCGCGCCACCGATCAACATGCCAATGAGGAGCTTCGGGTTGGAGACCGTGAGCAGGCCGGCGACGTGATTGAACATCGCAATCGGCAGCGGCCTCTCCTCGCTCTGGCCGCCGGAGCCGATGACCGTAATAAACGAGGCGAATAGCGAGACGGCGGCGATGACGGCCGAGCCAATCGCCACCCCTTTCGTGACCGCCTTCGTCGTGTTACCGACGGCGTCCAGGTCGGCCAGGATCTGCCGCGATTCCTTGTACTTCGCCTCGCCCATCTCCTCCTTGGAGAAGCCCATCTCGGCGATGCCGTTCGCGTTGTCGGCCACCGGGCCGAACACGTCCATCGAGATCGTGTTGCCGGTCAAGGTCAACATGCCGATGCCGCACATGGCGACGCCAAAGGCGATGAAGATCGCATTCGTCCCGGCGTAGACCCAGACGGAGAAGAAGATGGCGATGCAGAGGATGACGGCGGTCCACACGGAGGACTCATAGCCGACGGCGAAGCCCTCGATGATCGTGGTCGCGTGGCCGGTGGCGCAACTGCGCTTGATGCCGCGGACCGGGCTGTATTCGGTACCGGTGAAGTACTCGGTGCAACGATTCAGGGCGATGCACAGCAGAATGCCGATGAAGCACGTCCAGGCGGGCCGCATGTCGAGCCCGACGTGGCCGAAGTTGAAGTACCACGGCAAGGTCTTGATGCTGTCCCAGGCGACCTGCGACAGCGTGCCGGCCGCCACCATTGCCTCGCTGAAACGGAGGTAGAAGACCCCGAGCACGATGAAGCCGATGACGGAGATCGCTGAACCCAGAGCAAAACCCTTGTTGATCGACCGCATGGCCTGGGCCACGTCGCCCCGGTCGCCCGCGCGGACGCTGTAGGTCGAGATGATCGAGCCGATTACGCCGATCGCACGCACGAGGATCGGGAAGATGACGCCTTTGTGGCCGAAGGACGCCCAGCCGAGGATCATCGCTGCGACGATCGTGACCTCGTACGACTCGAAGATGTCCGCCGCCATACCGGCACAGTCGCCGACGTTGTCGCCGACGTTGTCCGCGATGGTGGCCGCGTTGCGGGGATCGTCCTCGGGGATGTCCTTCTCGACCTTGCCGACCAGGTCGGCGCCGACGTCGGCCGCCTTGGTGTAGATGCCGCCGCCGACACGCATGAACAGGGCCAGCAGCGTGCCGCCGAAGCCGAAACCGAGCAGGGCCTCATACGCCCGCTCGCCATAGGTCATGAAGATGATCGTGCCGCCCAGCAGGCCCAGGCCGTCGGTGAGCATGCCGGTGATCGTGCCGGTGCGGTAGCCCAGCATCAGGGCCTTGCCGAAGCCCACGGGGGCCGCGGCGGCCACGCGGAGGTTGCCGGTCGTCGCGAGCCGCATACCCACGAAGCCGACGGTCGCGGAGAAAACGGCTCCCATCGCGAAGGCCCAGGCGCGGCCGAACGCGAAGGGGCTGCTCCAGGCCGGGCTGCCGCCGCGGCCATCCTGCATCGCCTTCGTGACATACAGGAGGCCGATCAGCACGACGATGAGGACGGCGACCGTGCTGAGCTGGCGCTTCAGGTACGCGTTGGCGCCCTCCCGCACCGCGGCCGCGATTTCCTGCATGCGTTTCGTGCCCGTGTCCGCTCGGTAGACGAACGCCACCAGACTGCCGGCGTAGACCAGGGCCCCGATCGCGACCGCGAGGACGATCCACAGCAGGGCGCGCTCGATGGGCTGGAACTTATCGCTGGTCATGAAGGAGAAGTACTTGAACGCCGCATGTTCGCCGACCCCGCCGGCCTGGGCGAGCAGGCCCTGCGGCGTGCCGTAGATCTCGGCATGCGCGTAGAGGCCCACGAACAGCAGCATGAACGCGACGAGGCAGGTCTTGGGATACCGACGAAACAGGTTCAGCAACAGCGATTTGGGTCTCACCTCTGTACTCCCACTGCGCCAGACTCGTCCCACCGAGAGACTTAGACGGACCACTATAGGGCCTCGGCAGGCGCCTTCAAGGGGCACCGCTCGGATTGTCCGGCGTGCGCATGATGGAAGCAGGTATGTGGCCCCTTCGGCCCCGGGGCTGGGCACCGCCGGGGGCCGCGGTGCCACGCTCCGGCTGGTCCACCCACGAAGGCGACGCGCACCTTTTGCCGGGCAGGTCCTGCGCCGGGCCGGCCGCTTCGCGCGTGCGGCGGCGGGTCGTACAATCGCGTCATGAAGAAACCGGCCCGTAAGGAGCGCCCGCGGCCGAAGCTCGACGACGTGCGCGCTTTTGCCGTCGCGGCGGCGTGCATCGCCAGCGACCACAAGGTCGAGAACGTCAGCGTGCTCGACCTGCGTGGGCTGAGCAATTTGGCGGACTATTTCGTCCTGGGGACGGGGACCTCCAGCCGCCAGATGCACGCGGTCCTGGACTACATCGCCGAGCACGCGGCCGCGCTGGAGCGTGAGCCGTTCAACGTCGCCGACGCGACGGACGCGTCGTGGCTGCTGGCCGACTACGTGGACGTGGTGATCCACCTCTTCGACGAGGAGCACCGCAGCTACTACGACCTCGACAGCCTATGGGGGGACGCGCCCTGCGTGCCGTGGCAGGCCACCGAGGGCGACTCGCGCGCGGCCGCGGAGCTGGAAAAAGCGTGAGCCCGGCGACGGCGATCGTCGGGCTCGCGCGGCGTGCTGGAAACCGCATGTCCCCGTAGCGGAGGTCCGCTGTGGGTCAGTGAGGCGGCGGGGCCGGCCGAGGCTCGCCTGGGGCCAGCCCCGCGTCGGGCTTGGGGGTCCGCTAGGGGTTGTTCTCGCCGCCGTTGGAATCCTGCTCGAGCATCTTCCGCAGGTAGTTGTTTTCCCGTCGGGTCGCTTCAAGATCGAACAACATGTACTTGATGCCGAGCCGCAGGAAATCGATGCTCTCCTGCAGGGTGTCGACGCTCTTCTTGATCTGTTCGTGCCGGTCGCGTGTCTCGTCGGCCAGTTTCCGCAAACGTTCGCGCTCTTCGAGCGGGAGCGTCTCGATCTCGGCGACGAGCTCGGCCAGGCGTTTCTGGAAATCGGCTTCGTTCATGCTTCTTCCTCCTCAGGAGAACACCGGACCGTAGGCCGCAGCCAGAGCCGGTTAGACGAACGGCGTCGTCCGCTTCCCGAGTGTGTTGAATTATACTCGTGCGGAAACGTCCGCTGAGGCGCGCGCACCGCCTCTTACGGTCCGGCGCTGCGCGTCGCGGAGCGCGGGGCCGCAGGGACCTGCGCCGCGAGTTTTTATGAGCTATAGCCGCCGCACGCACGCCAATCTCCGGCCCCCGGGCCGCAGTTTTGCGCCCGGTTCCGAAAACTTCACGTGTCCCGGCGTTCTGCTCTTGAGCCCGGTGCGCACTTGCGATACACAGGGCGTCTTGGTTTCCATGAGGGCGTGCTAATGGAACTGCCGCAGCTCCAGTTCGATGTCCTGCACCGGCTCAGCGCGGCGGCGGGCGCCGTCGCGATCCCCGACCTGGCTCGCGCGCTCGACCTCGACCAGTCGCCGGTGACTGCCGCGTGTGCTGAGCTCCGCCACGCGGGCTACGTGGTCATCGAGGAGTCGAGTTTTGAGGAATTACGCCTGGGCCCGGAAGCCAATGCCTACGTGGATCGGCCACTCCCCGAGCGTGTCATCGTCCGCGTGCTGAGCGAGCAGGGCGGGGCCTGCCGGATCACTGAGATTCCCAAGCACTGCGCGCTGAACGCCGAGCAGGTCGGCAGTACGCTGCGCTGGCTAAACCAGCGGCAATGGGCACGCAAGGAAGGCGACCGCCTGGTGCTGATCGCCGGCCGCGAGATCGATCAGCCGCAGCCGGACGAACTGCTCATTAAGGCGCTCGCCGGCGGGCGCATCGCCACCGGCGCCGAGCTCGAAGGCAAGGGGGTCCCGGTAGCGCAGGCACGTGCCCTCCTCGCTAGGCGAAAAGGATTCCTGGATATCAAGGGGCGAACCGCCCGGCACGTGCGAATCACCCCGGATGGGATCAGACTCCAGCAGAGAGTCGACGTACGCCACATTGTGAATCAACTCCGACCCGAGATGATGGCCGATGGGAGCTGGCGAAAGGTCGAGTTCCGCCCGTACGACGTGACGCTGGCCGCCAAGAAAATCTATCCCGGCAAGGAACACCCGTTCCAACGGACGCTCGATCGTGCGCGGCGGGCGTTCCTGGAAATGGGTTTTGAGGAGGTCGTCAGCCCGTGGGTGGAGTCAAGCTTCTGGGATTTCGATGCGCTATTCCAGCCGCAGGACCACCCCGCCCGCGACATGCAGGACACCTTCTACACGGCCCGGCCGGACCACTGCCGCCTGCCCGACGAGGCCCTCATCGAGCGTATCCGCGCCACACACGAGAACGGCGGCGGCACCGGCTCCACCGGCTGGCAGTATCGCTGGAATCGCGAGCTCGCACACCGGCCGGTGCTGCGGACCCATACCACGGCCGCCACGATCCGCGCCCTGGCCCGCCACACGCAGGGCCGGCCGGGGAAGTACTTCATCATCGGGCCGGTGTTCCGGCGGGAGACGGCGGACTTCAAGCACCTGCCGGTCTTCTGCCAGGTGGACGGCATCGTCGTCGACCAAGCCGCCAGCCTGGTGACGCTCATCGGCACGCTGACGGCCTTCTACGAGAAGATGGGTTTCCCGGAGGTCAAGGTCGTACCGAGCTTTTTCCCGTATACGGAGCCCTCGGCCGAGGTGCTGCTCCACCTGCCGAGCCGCGACGACTGGGTCGAGATGGGCGGCTCTGGCATTTTCCGCCCGGAGGTGACGCGGCCGGTGGGAATCACGGATCGCGTGCTGGCCTGGGGCCTCGGGCTGGAGCGGCTCGCGATGCTCACCCACAACCTGGACTCCATCGGCGCCTTGTACTACGCGACCATGCCGTGGCTAAGGGAGGAGCCGCTGTGCCGATCATAGACATGCCGGTCGAGATGCTGCTTGCGCGGATCGCGCGGCCTGATGTGGCCCAGCCGCCCCCGGCTGGGGCGAGCGCACAGCGGAGGGCCGCTGTGCCACAGCGGGCGCGCCTGACCATCGATGACCTTCAAGCGCTGCTGCCCAGGCTCGGCTGTGAGGTCGAAGAAGTCGCCGACGTGCAGCAGTTCGTGTGCAACGTGTGCGGCAAGATCTACGACCGCACCGAAGCCCAGGGCGCCCCGCTGAACTGCTCGAACTGCGGCTCCGACTTCCGCGCCGCCCCTACCACGCTCGGCGACCTGGGCCCCAGCCAGGTGCTGCGGCTCAACATGCTGGCCGTGCGGCCGGACCTCTTCGACCCCGGCGGTATGGCCCGCTACATCCGCGGGTACCTCGGAATCCAAACGGGCCTGCCCGAGTACGTGCTGTCGGCCGCCCGGCTGCGGGTCAAGGTCGACCCGCACCTGTCCGACGAAGACAGTCTCCGGCCCTACATCGCCTGCGCCGTCGTCCGCAACGTGCAGCTTGACCATAGCACTATCAAGATGGTCATGAACCTTCAGGAGGACCTGCACTGGGCGATCGGCCGCGACCGCAAGCTCGCCTCGATCGGGGTGTACGACCTCGACACGCTGCAGGGCGACGTCTTCCACTATGACGCCGTCGATCCGGACGGGCTGCGGTTCGTGCCCCTCGGGTTTCCGCCGCACGACCCGGCCAGTGCCCTTACGCTCCGCGAGATTCTTGAGCAGCACAAGACCGGGCAGGCCTATGCACATCTACTTCGACCACTGAAGAAGTACCCGCTCTTGCACGACGGCGCCGGCACGGTGCTCTCGATGCCGCCCATTATCAACAGCGAGGCCACGCGGGTGACGTTGAAGACCCGCCAGTTCTTCATCGACGTTACCGGGTTGTCGCAGCGGGCCGTCGACCGCGCCCTGAACATCGTCGTCACCAGCTTCAAGGAGATCATGCCGCAGGTCAACGTCGAATGCGTCCTCATCGAGACCCCGCTGGGCACGCGGATCACGCCAGACCTGTCCCCGCAGGAGATCGTCCTCGACGTCCAGCAGGCGGCTGAGACCATCGGCGTGCCGCTCAGCGCCGCCGAGCTTTCGGAGCTGCTCGAATCGATGGGGCATGCGGTCGAGGAGTTCGGGCGCCCCGACCGCATCAAGGTCCTGGTGCCCGCTTATCGCAACGATGTAATGCATCCGGTCGATCTGATCGAGGACGCCGCCATCGCCTATGGCTACGACAACCTGACGCCGCAACTCGTCCCGACCTTCACGGTCGGCACGCCGCAGGTCATCGAAGAGCGGTCGGCGACCGCCCGACGGATCATGGCCGGGCTTGGGTTCCACCAGGTCATGACCCTGGTGCTGACGAGCGAGCCGGCGGCGTTGACGAAGTGGCGTCTGCCGCCCGATCCGCGCGCCGTGCAGATCGCCAACCCGATCAGCACCGAGCAGACGATGTGCCGACTGTCCCTGCTGCCGGGGCTCTTCGAGACGCTGGCCATCAACAAGCAGTACGACCTGCCGCAGCACCTCTTCGAGGTCGGGGACTGCTGCTTCGTTGACCCGGCGGCGGAGACCGGTGCACGCGAGGAGCGGTTTGTGGGGGCGGCCATGATCGGCACGCACGTCGGCTACGCGGACATCCGCGCCATCGCGGACGCGTTCGTGCACGAGATGGATGCGACGTACCTCGTGAAGCCCACCGAACACCCCAGCTTCATCCCCGGCCGTGTCGCTGCCCTCTTCGATGGGCAAGAACGCCCTATCGGCGTGATGGGCGAAGTCCATCCCGAGGTGTTGGAGAGCTACGGCCTGCGGCATCCGGTCGCGGTGTTGGAGCTCAGCTTGGCTAGAGCACGTTCAGTTTTCCTGTAGCGGCCGACTTCCCGCTCGGCCCAGGGCGAAAAAAGGTGTCAGGAACCTTTTGCCGCGGAGCGGCCCTTTGGGTGCTGGGCACAAAAGGTTCCTGACACCTTTTTTCCTCGCGACGTGGCGGCCAGCGCATCGCCGGTCGCAGGAACCGGTACGCTCACAGGTTTTCAAGCCGCAGCTTTAGCTCGCGGTCGTGCAGTTCCTGCTGAAACTCGTCCAGGTCGCCGGCGAGAATCCGCGGCAGGTCGTACACGTCCTTGTTGATGCGGTGGTCAGTCACACGGTTTTGCGGGTAGTTGTACGTCCGAATGCGGTCGCTGCGGTCGCCGGAGCCGATCATGGTCTTGCGGTCGGAGGCCACCCTGCTCTGCTGCTGCGTGTGGAGATGATCGTACAGCCGCGACATGAGCACGCGGCGCGCCTTGGCCCGATTCTTGTGCTGGCTCTTCTCGTCGCGCATCGAGACGGTGATGCCGGTCGGGACGTGCTCGAGCTTGATCGCGCTGGACACCTTGTTCACGTTCTGCCCGCCGGGTCCGCCGGCCCGGCTCACGTGCTCGATCACGTCCTTCTCCCAGTCGATGTCGATCTGGATCTCCTCGGGTTCGGGCAACACCGCCACCGTGGCGGCGGAAGTGTGAATCCGGCCCTGCGTCTCCGTCTTCGGCACCCGCTGCACGCGATGCCCGCCGGCCTCGAACCGGAAATGCAGGTACACCTCGTCGCCGGTGATGTTCAGGATGGCATCTTTGATGCCGCCCAGGCCGGACGGCGAGATCGACAGCACCTCCACCTTGAAGCCCCCGCGGGCCGCATAGGCCGTGTACATGTTGAGCAGGTCGCCGGCGAACAGGGCGGCTTCCTCGCCGCCGGTGCCGGCGCGGATTTCGAGCATGATCGAATGGATCGCCCCTTCGTCGCCGGTCACCAGCAGCTCTTTCAACTTGTCCAGAAGCTGTTCACGCCGCACCTCCAGTTCCGGCACCTCGGCCACGGCCAACTCGCGCAGCTCCGCGTCGGCACTCTCCTGGATCAAGGTGTGCGACTCGGCGAGTAGGTCGGTCACGCGGCGGTATTCCCGGTAGGGCCGCGCGATTTTCTCCAGCTCGCCGTGCTCGCGCGACAGCGTCGTCATGCGCGCCCCGTTGGAGGCGACCTCCGGCCGGTTCATCTCGGCGGCGATCTCATCCAGGCGCGTCACAAGCTCGTTGACGCGTGCGATCCAGGGCGGGTCTTCGACAGGCATCCGCAGGGTTCCCGATTGGGCCGCGAGGCGACTCCTGACGCAGCAAACAGCACGGCCCGAGCGCGCTGCCCGGGCCGTTCCAATGATTACAGGCCAACCAGCTAACGCCCGGCGCTGGCCTTCCCGTCACTCTTCGTCTTGAAGTACTCGCCGCCGAACTTCTTCTGGAAGCGCTCGACCCGGCCGGCCGCGTCGACGAACTTCTGCTTGCCGGTGTAGAACGGGTGACAGGCGTTGCAAATGTCGACTCTGATGGACGGCACGGTTGCCCGCGTCTTGAAGGTGTTGCCGCAGGCACAGGTCACCTGCGCCTCCACGTACTTGGGATGGATGTCCGGTTTCATGCTGCTCATTCTCTCACTGCGCCCCGCGTGGGGCTTCCGTCAGGTATCCAAGCCCCTTATTATTGCAGACTGCCGCCGGCTCTGCAACGGGCGTTTTCGGTTCCGCGGTCGGGCCGGCGCGGGGCCAGGACCCGGATGACTGCACCGCCCGACGACATCGTGTGCCTCCAGCAGGTCGTCAAGATCTACCGACCCGCCGCCCGCGTCGAGGTCCCGGCCCTGCGCGGCGTCTCCTTTGCCATCCGCCGGGGCGAATACGTGGCCATCGTCGGCCCCTCCGGAAGCGGCAAGTCGACCCTGCTCAACATCCTCGGCTGCCTGGACCGGCCGACGTCGGGCACGTACCACCTCGACGGCCGTGACATCTCGCAGCTCGACGACGACGCCCTGTCCGACATCCGCGGGCAGCGCGTGGGCTTTATCTTCCAGAGCTTCAACCTCATCACCACGCAAACCGTGCTCGAGAACCTGGAGACCCCGCTCTTCTACCAGGGCGTGCCCGCCGACCAACGCCGGGCCCAGGCACAGCGGCTGGCCGAGAAGGTCGAGCTGGCCGATCGCGGCGATCACTTTCCCCACGAGCTGTCCGGCGGCGAGCAGCAGCGGGTCGCGATCGCCCGTGCCCTGGCCAATGATCCGGCGATCGTGCTGGCGGACGAGCCGACGGGGAACCTCGACAGCACGACCGGCCAGATGATCCTTGGCCTGCTCGACGAGCTCAATGCCGACGGCCGCACGATCATCATCGTGACGCACGACGCGGGTGTCGCGCGGCGTTGCGGGCACATCATCGAGCTCCGCGACGGCCTGGTACACGCAGGGGAAATATAGCGGCCGGGCTTTCCGCCCTCCACAGCCGACACGGCGGTCGGCGCTACATTCTCCTCGTGCCTATCAGTGGAAATCCCGCGACTTAGTCCGCACCGGCGCGATGCGGGCCGACAGGTCGTGCAACCGGCCTACTTGCACATGAATCACGTCCCCCTGCCGTTCAACGACCCCGTCCGCGATGAGCGCAATCTTACTGCGCCCCACCGCCCGGTAGCGCTCCCAGACCTCTGGGCGAATGATCAGGTTTGCCGTCCCGCTTTCGTCCTCCAAAGTCATAAACACGATGCCCTTCGCCGTCCCCGGCCGCTGGCGGTGCGTCACCAAGCCGGCGACCGCGATCCGTTGGCCCTGCCGCGTAGTCTTGAGCTGGTCATTCGGACTAACGCGTAGCGCGCGCAGCGCTTCCCGCACCAGCCCGATCGGATGTGCGTTCAGCGACAGCCCCAGCGCGTCGTAATCCTGCACCACAGCCTCGTCGAGCGGCAGCGGCGGAAGCGCGGCCAACGGCTCAACCGGTTCCAGACCGGCAAACAACGGGGCCGGGCGGTCGTCCAGCGCCAGAATCTGCCAGAGTGCCTCCCGCCGGCCGAGGCCCAGCGAACGGAACGCATCCGCCGCCGCCAGGCGCAGCAACGTCGGCCGCGAAACATCCGCCCGGCGTGCGAGGGCATGGAGCGATGTGATTGGTCCTTCCCGCTGCGCCGCCTCGATCCCCCGCACCTGCTCCAGGCTGAGGCCGCGCACGAGCCGCATGCCAAGCCGGAGGGCAGGCGTCTGGAAATGTAGCGGCCGGGCTCTGTACCGGCCGTCGAGCGCCGCAGGATTCTCCGCCTCCCCCGGCCGATCCGCCGCGGCGGAGGGTCGGCCGCTACATTCCCCCTCGTCTCTCTCCAACGCGCAGTCGTAGCCACTGTGATTCACGTCCACCGGCAGCACGTGCACGCCGTGCCGCAGCGCATCCCGCACGAGCTGGGCCGGCGCGTAGAAGCCCATCGGCTGCGAATTCAGCACCGCCCCGATGAACGCCGCCGGGTGATAACGCTTCAGCCACGCCGACACGTAGACCAGCAGCGCGAACGACGCCGCGTGACTCTCTGGGAAACCGTACTCCGCAAAGCCGCGAATCTGCTTGAAAATCTGCTCGGCAAACCCCGGCGGATAACCGTTGGCCAGCATGCCCTTCATGAGCCGCATCTGGAACTGCTCCATCTGTCCGCCGCGACCCCAGGCCGCCATCGAGCGGCGGAGCTGGTCGGCCTCGCCCGGCGTGAAACCGGCGGCGACGACCGCCAGCCGCATGACCTGCTCCTGAAACAGCGGCACGCCGAGCGTTTTTTCGAGCACGCCGCGCACGGCGGCGCTGGGGTACGACACCGGCTCGAGCCCGTCGCGCCGTCGCAGGTACGGGTGGATCATGCCCCCTTGAATCGGCCCGGGGCGAACAATGGCAACTTCAATCACGAGGTCATAGAAGCGCCGCGGTTTCAGCCGCGGGAGCATGCTCATTTGAGCCCGGCTTTCGATCTGGAACACGCCGACGGTATCGGCAGCGCAGATCAGGTCGTAGACGGCGGGGTCTTCGGGGGGAATGTCGGTCAGGCGCACAGGGATTAAGGGATTAAGGGATCGAGGGATTGAGGGGGACTCGCGTGCTGATGCTACCGTCGACTCTCGTCTTCGCTCTTCCGGCGGAGGGACGTGATGAGGGCTTGCAACATCCGGGAGACTTCGGCCAGTTGCCTCGCCAGCAGGGCGGTGTCGTTCAGGAAGCCGAGCTCCTGGGCGATGATCCGTTGTGTGTCGAGCTCGGCCAGCGACCCGCGGGCCACCATCAACATGCGAAGGTAGTCCTTCCGGCTCTCTCGTGCGTTGCCCTCGGCAATGTTGCTGGGGATCGAAACCGCGGCCCTGCGCATCTGACTCGTGAGGCCGAACTGCTCCGCCGGCGGCATCTGCCGGGTGATGGCATAGACCGTCTTGGCCAAGGCAATGGCCTTCTGCCAGACGATCGATTCCCGAAACGTCTTCTCGCTCCCCATGTGAGTCCTCCATCGTGCGCGTAGTCGGCGCGCCATGTAGGTTAACCAACTCCCTCAATCCCTCAATCCCTAAATCCCTTAATCCCCTTCGACGCCCCCCTCCCAGCATCCCAAAGCACTTGTTGATCGCCGTCAGCATCCCCAGCGCCAGACAGTCCACCTTGAGAATCCCGAGCGCGTCGATGTCGTCTTTGTCCCACTCAATGAACGTGCGGTCGGGCATCGCGCCGTTCTCCAGCGGCACAATTTCGCACAGCGGGGTTTCCGTGATGACGAAGCCCCCTACGTGCTGGGACAAGTGCCGCGGAAACCCCAGTAACTGCTTTACCAGCCGTATCAACATTTGTACTGTGCGGTCAGCGACATCCAAGCCGGCGGCGCGAATGGCCTCCTCCGGCACCGCGTCGTCGCTCCACCATTCCAGGGCTTTCGCCAGTGCGTCCACGCGATCCAGCGACAGCCCCAGCGCCTTGCCCACGTCGCGCACCGCCGAGCGCGGCCGATAGCTGATGACTTCGGCCGTAATAGCGGCCCGCTCGCGGCCATACTTCGCGTAGATGTACTGAAAGACCTCTTCCCGCCGCTCGTGCTCGAAGTCAATGTCTATATCCGGCGGCTCATTGCGCTCCTTGCTCATGAAGCGCTCGAACAGCAAGTCTATACGTGCCGGATCGACGGCCGTCACGCCCAGGCAATAGCACACCGCCGAGTTCGCCGCCGACCCGCGGCCCTGGCACAGAATTCCGCGGCCCTGGGCAAAACGCACCAGGTCCCAGACCGTGAGGAAGTAGTGTTCATAGCGCAGCTCCGCGATGAGCCGCAGCTCGTTTTCGAGCAACTGACGTACTTTGTCGGAGATGCCGTCCGGATAACGCCCCTGCGCCCCGACCCACGTAAGCCGCACCAGATGCTCGTGGGCGCTCACCCTTTCCGGCACCAGCTCGTGCGGATACTCATACCGCAGCTCGTCCAGCGAGAACGTGCACCGGCGCGCAATCTCCACTGTCTGGTGCAGCAACTCCGCATAAGGCGCGTAACGTCGGGCCAGCTCGTCGCGCGGGCGCAGATGTCGCTCGGCGTTAGCAAACAGCCGCCGACCCGCGGTCGTCAGCGTGCATTTCTCCCGGATGCACGTCAGCACGTCCTGAAGATAGCGCCGCTCGGGCACGTGGTAGTGCACGTCGTTGGCGGCGACGAGCGGAATCCCAGTCTGCCGCGACAGCGCGGCGAGCTGTTCCAGCCGCACGCGATCCGGCACGTCGTACGCCAGCTCGGCGGCGAGATAGCAGTCGTCGCCGAAAATCGCGCGATACGTGAGCAAGGGATCGAGGGTGGGCGCGAGCGACGGAGCGGCGAAGCGACGAAATGTAGCGGCCGGGCTCCGTACCGGCCGTAGGAGGCCGCCGACGGCTACTTGGGTGGCGCCAGCATCCCGCCGTTGGCCGGTTTGCCTTCTACGGCCGACACGGGGGTCGGCCGCTACACCCGTCGCTTGCGCTTCGGGCTCGGATGGCAGCGCCACAATCGCGATCAACCCCCGCCCCAACTCCGCCACGTCCGCCAGGCGGGTCTCGCAATCGCCTTTCCGCGAGCGCAACCGCCCGCGCGTGATCAGCCGGGCCAACCGACCGTACGCCGGACGATCGGGCGCCAGCAGCACCACCGGCGGCGCGTCCACGGGCGTGATCTCCGCGCCGACGATCAGGTGCAGGTTGTGCTCCTTGGCGGCGACGTGCGCGCGGACCACGCCCGCCAGCGAGTTGCGATCGGTGATTGCCAGGGCCGCGTAGCCCAGCTCCGCCGCCCGTGCGACCAACTCCTCCGGGTGCGACGCGCCGCGGAGGAACGAGAAGTTCGTCAGGCAATGCAGCTCGGCGTACGCCGGCGTGGCGTCGGCCGAGCGTGAGAAAAAAACGGGGACTGGCTCCGCGCCGGCTGCGTCTGGTTCGCACGAAAGGCCCTCCCGCGGTGCCTGTACCCGTTTTTTTCTCACGCTCGCCCCCCGTGGCCGACATAGAAGACGGGAAGGGATTCTCGCACCAGCGAACCGGCCTCTTCGTCGTCCTTTTTCGCCGGATGCAGATGCAGCTCGGTCTGTGGCCGCTCGGGCATAGGTTGCGACCCTCGGCCGGCTCGCCGCCGGGCACACGGCCCCACCGCTCGCCCATTCCGTTCCCGAAGGAAGTATACCTAACATAGCCCGAACAGTCAAGCGCGCGGCGCCGGCCGGTACACGGTCGCCGTCGGAGCCGGCTCCTACGATCCGGCCGGGACAGTCCGCCGCGGCGGACCGGCCGCTATACCCTCGATCCCTTGATCCCTTGATCCCTCTCCCCCACACTGTCCCCATGACCACCGAAGCTTACATACCGGCCGAAGTCACGTTCGGCGAAAAGCGGATCGCGGAGGTCTTCGCCGTCACGCTGTACGACCCCGACAGCGACGACCCACACGGGTCGATGACGACCCATCAGCCGCTCGAGGAAGGCGAGCGCGGCGGGCCACTGGTCGTGCTCGGCACGCGCGACGGGCAGCAGTGGCGTGTGACGCTGCCGGAGATCGAGGTCGTTCGCGCGACCGCGGTGGGCTGCGAATTCATCGTTTTTGGACGGGCAGAGCGGGAACGAATTAACAGTGAGGAATAGAGAATTACGGGGCGAAAAAAGGTGTCAGGGACCTTTTGTGCCCAGCACCCAAAGGGCCGCTCCGCGGCAAAAAGGTTCCTGACACCTTTTTTCGCCCCGGGCCGCTACGGCCAAAGCGGAACCGCTCTAGAAGGCGTCTTCGCCCGTAATCTGCCGCCCGACGATAAGCTGGTGGATCGTCTCCGTCCCCTCATAGGTGATCACGCTCTCCAGGTTCAGCGCGTGGCGGATCGGGCAGCACTCGACGCTGACCCCGCCCGCGCCGAGCAGATCGCGGGCCTCGCGCGCGACATCGAGCGCCATGCGGACATTGTTCCACTTCGCCAGCGACACCTGCGCGTGGTGCAGCGTGCCAGCGTCCTTGAGCCGGCCGAGCTGCCAGGCCAAAAGTTGCGCCGTCGCGATTCCCCGCAGCATGTCCGCCAGCCGCTGCTGGACGATCTGCTTCTCGACCAGCGCGTCGCCGAAGAGCACGCGCTGATGCGCAAAGGCCAGCGCCTCCCGGTAGCACGCCTGCGCAGCGCCGATCGCACCCCAGGCAATTCCGTAGCGGGCCTGCGTCAGGCAGCTCAGCGGCGCGGCCAGCCCCTCCGCCAGCAGCAGCCGGTTGCGTTCCGGCACACGGCAGTTATCGAAGAACAGCTCTGACGTGACCGACGCCCGCAGCGAGAACTTGTGCTGAATGTCGCGGGCCGTATACCCTCGCGTGTCCTTCTCGACCAGGAAGCCGCGGATGCCGTCGTCCGTCCTGGCCCACACGACCGCCACGTCGGCGATGGTCCCGTTCGTGATCCACATCTTCGCGCCGTCGAGGATCCAGTCCCCGCCGGCCTTGCGGGCGTGCGTCTTCATCGTGCCGGGGTCGGAGCCGCCGTCCGGCTCGGTCAGGCCGAAGCAGCCGATCTCCTCCCCGCGGGCCAGCACCGGCAGCCAGCGTTGCTTCTGCTCGTCGGAGCCGTAGGTGTGGATCGGGTACATGACCAGGCCGCTCTGGACGGACGCGAAGCTGCGCAGCCCACTGTCCCCGCGTTCCAGCTCCTGCATGATGAGCCCGTACGCGACGTTGCTCAGGCCGGCGCAGCCGTAGTCACGGAGCGTCGGCCCGAACAGCCCCAGGGCGGCCATCTGCGGCACGAGCTCGCGCGGGAAGCGCTCGTGCTCGAAGCAGTCGGCGATGATCGGGAGGACGCGCTCATCGACGAACCGCGCCACCGTGTCCTGCACGTGGCGCTCGTCCTCGGTGAGCAAGCCGTGAAGCCCCATGAAATCCGGTGCCGCCGTGTCCGGTGCCACCCGCTCGGCCTCCAGTGAAAGTCGGATCGCAGCGGCCCAGGCTCGCGGACGCGAACCCGCGCTGCACTGCACAGCTATCGGTACGGGATACTAGCTGCCCCGCCGGAAGATCGCCACGATGTCGTCGACCGGCACCACGAACAGCCGGTTGTCCCCCTCAAAGTCCACGGGCACCGCGTTCTTCGGGTTGAACAGCACCTTGTCGTACTGCGAAATGGGGTAGTCCTCGTCGCGCGCGATCTGGGCCGACACCGCGACGACCCGGCCGGTGATGGTCGGGATCTCGATGTTGCCCGGCAATTGGATGCCGCCCTTGGTCGTCTTCTTGTCCTCGTCCTTACGCACGAGCACGCGCTTGCCGAGCGGCTCCACCGTCTCGAGCTGCTGTTTGCTGGCGCCCGACTGGGTCATGGGTCACCTCTCGTGGCTGACCATTGCTGGCCCTATACTAGCGGGGCCGGCGGCAACGCGGTAGCGTCCGCATTCGCGCGTCGAATGCCGCCGGCCGATCCTTCGCTCGCGGAGACCGCCTTTGCACCCGGACAGTCTGCGGCAGCTCCTGGATCAGGTCGCGACGGGAGCGACCAGCGTCGACGCTGCCCTGCGCCGCCTGGAAAGCTGGCCGTTCGAGACGCTGGACTTCGCCTGCCTCGACCATCAGCGGGCCCTCCGCTGCGGCTTTCCCGAGGTCATCTTCGGGCAGGGCAAGACCGCCGAGCAGGTCGAGACCATCTTCACCAAGCTGGCCGCCACGCGCAACAACGTGCTGGCCACACGGGTCAGCTCCGAGGCGGCAGAGCGTGTGCTGAAGCGGTTTCCACAGGCGACGTATCACGAGTTGGCGCGGGTGTTGACGTTGCGGCAAAACCCCGCCCCGGCCAGCGCTGGGCTCGTCGCCATCGTCTGTGCGGGCAGCAGCGATTTGCCCATAGCTGAAGAGGCCCGCGTGACCGTCGAGATCATGGACCAGCCGACGCATACGCTATACGACGTCGGCGTGGCGGGGCTGCATCGCCTCTTGGCACGTTCCGACGATCTCCGTCAGGCCAAGGTGCTCGTCGTCGTCGCGGGCATGGAAGGCGCGCTGCCGAGCGTCGTCGGCGGCCTGGTGAAGGCCCCCGTCATCGCTGTCCCCACGAGTGTCGGGTACGGAGCCAGCTTCCATGGCCTGGCTGCGTTGCTCACGATGCTGAATAGTTGCGCCGCCGGCGTGTCCGTGGTGAATATCGACAACGGGTTCGGCGCCGGGTATCAGGCCGCACTGATCAACCGACTGTGTGCCACGGTCCGCCGCGGCGGATCGGCCGTGTCTTAACCCAAGGCCGAACACGATGACGCCCAGCGCCGATCTCCCCAAGCCAATCACCGACGTACCCTTCCTGCCCCCTCGTCCTGCCGCGATGCACAAGGCCCAGGCCGGACGCGTCGCCATCCTCGCCGGCAGTCGCGGCATGAGCGGGGCCGCCGTGCTCAGCGCGCTCGGCGCCCTGCGCGGCGGTGCCGGGCTGGTGCGCGTGTACTGCGCCCGCTCGATTCAGCCGATCGTGGCGGCGAGCGAGCCCTGCCTCATGACTGTGCCACTCGACGACGACTCCGCCGGGCGGCTGGTGCCCGTGCCCCCATCGCAAGACCTCGACCTCGGCTGGGCCGACGTGCTCGCACTCGGCCCCGGACTGGGCCAAAGCCCGGGACTCGTCGAGTTGATCCAGTCCGTGCTCGCGGCGTTCGCCGGCCCCGTCGTGGTCGACGCGGACGGGCTCAACAACCTCGCGCCCGTCGGTGTGCACGCGTGGACGCCTCGTGCCGGCCGCGCCACCGTCATCACGCCGCACCCCGGCGAGATGGCCCGTCTTCGCCAGGGCGCCGGCTTGCCAGACATGCCTGGCGAAGACGACGACACCCGCCGGCGCAGCGTCCACGAGTACGCCTGCCGCACGGGCGTCACCGTCGTCCTCAAAGGTCATCGCACCGTGGTTTGCGCGGCTAACGACGCGTACATCAACACGACGGGCAATCCGGGGATGGCGACGGGCGGGATGGGGGACGTGCTTACCGGGCTGATCGCCGCCCTGGTCGCGCAGGGTCTCTCCGCGTACGACGCGGCATGTCTGGGCGTGTACTGTCACGGCCTGGCCGGCGACCACTGCAAGAGTGACATCGGCCCGGTCGGTTACCTGGCGCGCGACGTGGCCGACGCGCTACCCGCCGCACTCGCGGAAGCCGGTCGCCAGCGGATCGGCTTCAAGTAGTGCCACACTCACGTAATGCTGATATGCAGCCCGCTCAGCAGGTGCGTGAGGAAGCCGAAGACGCCGCTCAGCAGCTCGTTGATGAAGCCAAACAACGTCGTCATGAACTCGCGAAAAGTGCCGCCCAGGTCCAGCATGTCGCGCCTCCTTGAAGCCCGTCTGACCGGCCGAACCGCCAGCCGACCCGCTCTAATCGTACCCCAACGGTCAACCTCCACCAGTCCGCAGTGTTTTCGCCGCACCACACCGCCGGTACGCTATCGGCCATGACCGACCGCGGACATCTGCTGACCGAGCAACCCAACCCGCACTCCGCCGAGCTGGACGCCTTGCCGCTCGCGGACGCTTTCGACGTGATGAACGCGGAGGACCGGCGGATTGCCGCGGCGGTGGCCGCCGCCAAGGACGCGATCCTCGCCGCGGTCCGCCTCGTAAGCGATGGTCTGCGGCAGGGCGGTCGGCTGATTTATGTCGGCGCTGGCACCAGCGGGCGACTGGGTGTCCTCGACGCCGCCGAATGCCCCCCCACTTTCCTCGTCGAACCTGAGACGGTGCAAGGCATCATCGCGGGCGGAGATGTCGCGCTGAAGCGCAGCGCCGAGCATTGCGAGGACGACCCAACCGCCGGCGCCGCCGAGATCGACCGCGTCGCCGCCGGCCCGCACGATACGGTCTTCGGCATCGCTACCGGCGGCACGACGCCGTTTGTGCACGGCGCGCTGCGGCGAGCGCGGGAGCGTGGGGCGGCGACGGTCTTTCTGGCGTGCGTGCCGCAGGAGGAGGTGCGCGATGAGGCGGACGTCTCGATCCGCGTGCTGACCGGTCCAGAGGTCATCAGCGGGTCCACCCGGCTCAAGGCCGGCCTGGCGACCAAGATGGTGTTGAACGTGGTCAGCACCCTGTGCATGGTCCAACTCGGCAAGGTCTATGGCAATCTCATGGTCGACGTGAATGCCCGGGGCTGCGCCAAGCTCACCGATCGCGCCCTACGCACCACGATGGCCGCTACCCGGCTTACGCGTACCGAAGCCCATGATTTGCTCGAGCGCGCCGACTGGCACGTAAAGACGGCGATCGTCATGCACCGCCTCGGCGTCTCTGCCGAGCAGGCCCGCGCGCGGCTGGCCGCGTGTGAGGGTCATCTGCGCCGCGTGCTGGCCGATACGGAGCCGCCGCCGTGCGGGTAGTCCTGCTGGTGACCGACCTCCAGCGCGGCGGCACCCCGCTGCGGATCGCCCGCCTGGCCCGCGCTCTGCACGCAGCCGGAACGGAGGTCCACGCCGGGTGCCTCGCGCCGCGTGGCCCGGTCAGCGCGGAGCTGGAGGCCGCCGGGATACCGACCTTCGCTTGCGACGCTGAGGATGCCCGCGACTTCCTCGCACTCAGGCGCCTCTCGCAACATGTCCGCCGGATTCGCCCCGACCTGATCCACGCCACCCTGATGCACGCCAATGTGGCGGCGCGGCTGGTGGGCGTCGTACAGCGCATCCCGGTGATCGCTTCGACGGCTACCGTCGAGGTCGAACGCCCCTGGCACCGGGCCCTCGAACGCGCCACGGCGGGAATCGAGCGCGCCCACATCGTCAATAGCCGCACCGTCGCCGAGTACGTCGTCCGCGTGTTCGGCCTCGCACGGCAGCGGGTGTTCGTGGTCCCACCTTCCCTCGATCCCTGGCCACAGCGTGTCGAGCGCTCCGCCGCACGCGCCGCGCTACAGATTCCCGACCACGAGCTCGTCATTGCGTGGGTCGGGCGCCTCGACCCGGTCAAGCGGCTGGACCTGCTCATTCGCTGCGCCGAGATTCTGACGCCGGTCCCGGTGCGCTTCCTGCTGGTCGGCGATGGGCCGGATCGCCCCCGGCTCGAGCAACTGCTGCGACTCAGCACTGCGACTCAAATCGTGCATCTGCTCGGCTGGCAGAACGCCGCCGGTCCGTTCCTCTCGGCCGCGGACGCGTTTCTGTTCCCGTCGCTCACCGAGGGCATGCCGAACGCGGTACTGGAAGCGATGGCCCTGGGGCTGCCGATCGTGGCCAGCGATATCCCCGTACTGCGTGAGCTCTCCGGCGACGGCCAGCGCTGTGTGCTGGTCGGCAGCGACCAGCCCAAGGACTATGCGGACGCGCTGCTGAAGCTGCGCGATGACGCACCGCTGCGGACGACTCTCGGCGAGCGCGCCGCCGACTGGGCCCGCGCTAATCTCGATCCCCAGGCGACCCTGCAGGCTGTCCTGCGAATCTACCGGCGAGTCGTAAGCAAGGAAAAGGGGTCAGGACCCTTTTTTGAAATCCCGGCCGAAAAAGGTTCCTGACACCTTTTCCTCACCTGTGCTACTCTCCCAACCCCGCCGCGCGCTGACGCTTTGTCTCCCCACGCAGACGCTTGCCTTCCAGCCGCCGGCGCTGCGAACCGGCGGTCGGACGTGTCGCCCGCCGTTGTCTCGGAACGTGCAGCGCCGCCGCCAGCAGCTCCAACAGACGGGCCTCCGCCAGAGCCCGATTAGCGGTCTGCGTGCGCGCCCTTTGCGAGACGACCCGCAGTCGTCCGTCGCGCGTGAGCCGGCTCGCGCAGCGGGCCGCGACACGCTCTCGCTGGGCATCCGAAAGCAATGGGCAGGCACGCCAGTCAAAAATGACTGTGGCCCGCGTGCTGACCTTGTTGACGTGTTGCCCGCCCGGCCCGCGCGCCGGATCAAACCGCACCTCGCACCACGGGGCCAGCTCGCCGAAATCGAAGGTCCGGGATGCACTCGCCACGCTGGTCTCCGGTCAGCCGCCGTATCGTAGCAGGTAGCGTTGCTCCCCTACCATCCGAACCGCGACCGTAAGGGAGCGGCCACCCCCAGCGCCGCTTGCCGGTCGTACGTACCGGCCGGGCCGGAACCGCGTTTTTGGCCCCGTCCGTGCAAGGTGATCAACGCGCTCAAATTTCTGCACCCCCCGGTTGATCATCTTCGTTATCGGGACCCAAGGCAACCGCCAAGGCGCCAAGAACGCCAAGAACGCGCAGAGTGGGGGAGAGTGGTGAATGGCGAATACGCAGACCGAGTTGGGGGCGCACGAGCAGGGCATCGGGGGCTCTCCCGATGGAGTATTCCTCACGGTGGGAGCGCAGGACAGGCCGGGTGGGAGGGTTGGCGGAGATTGGCGGTTTTGGGCGGAAATGGGGAACGGCGAGCCATCAGCTTTCAGCCATCAGCGTTCAGCCGGCATCGGCCGACGCGTTGACTCCGTCGGCGCTCCCCGACCATTGACCAAACACGCCGAGCCTGCTAGCCTGCTCTCATGGCTCGCAAACGAAGCTCCACAGGCCCGCCGGCCGCTGGTGCGAGACTCCCTTCTCGCACCGAACCCGGTCCTCCGAGCAGCTCTCCTCGCGCCGCGCGCCCCTCGGCGTTGCTCGACACCCGCGTCATCTACTGCGGCGACTGCCTGGACCAGCTCCGCAAGCTCCCCGACGCCTGCGTCGACCTGATCTACATCGACCCCCCGTTCAACAGCAACCGCAACTACGAGGTCTTCTGGGGCGAGACGAAGGAGAAGCGGGCCTTCGAGGACCGCCACGGCAGCACGCAGCCGTACATCGACTACATGCGCCCGCGTAGGGATTTCAACCTGCCTGAGCGTAGCGCAACTGTCGGCGGCTTGCCAGCCACACCCGGGTGCGCGTACTGTCCTAGCCCTCTCCGGACGTCATTCAACCGCCCAGGCCAGTACCCGTATGCCCAATCATCGTCCACTCGCCAGCTCAGCCTTGGCGGCCTTCTCCAGCCTATCCCTAGCCCAACTCGACAGGCTACGGCGGTCTTTCTCCGCAGCCTTTTTCAGCAGATCGTACAGGGCGCGTTCCAGCCGAACCTGCAGGGCCGCTGGCGTTGCGGAATTTCCTGGCTTTCGTCCCACGCTATTCACCGTAATGCAGGATTACTGCGAAGTCAAACACTTTCGCACAAAGCGCTTGACTGTAGCGAAAGATGCACTACAATGTATTGCAGATAGGAGTTCCTGTCCTTGGCTGGAACGGTGCTCAGCAGCATCGGACAATCGAGCGCTTCTAAAAAGAGGTGATCAATGAACCGGGCTAGCCGTCGATCAGACAAGTGCCAAGCGCTGCTGGCTATCGCGCCAGGGCCGATACGACAGCCGGCATATGACCCTCTCCCGTCGGTGTGGGAGGGCACCGACGCTGAACTGCTCGAGCGGATGCTCGACTTCTATCCGCGCAGGACGCCCAAGAAGATTCTCGACGCGACGGTCAACCGCGGACGCTTCTGGATCGGCAGCAACCGACCGGTTCTCGGCCTCGACATCGACCCGAAGTTCAAACCGGACGTGGTCGCGGACAACCGGGCCATCCCGCTCACGGATGGGAGCTTCGACGTGGTCGTCTACGACCCGCCGCATATCCCCAACCAGGGAAAGGACAAGTCTAAGGACTTCAACACACGCTTCGGCCTAGGCAGCAAGTCATCGCACGTTAACGGGTACAACTTCTCTCATCTCTACCCGCCGTTCGTCGCCGAGGCGTACCGCGTCCTGAAACCCGAGGGCGTTCTGTTCTGCAAGATGGCGGACTACGTTCACGGGCACCGCTTCCAGTGGGCACACATTGCGCTGATTAACGCCGCCGCCAAGGTCGGATTCACGGCTTGCGACTGCATCGTGAAAGTCCGTAGGGGTCCAATCATCGACCCAAAGTGGAAGAACGCACACCACGCGCGCCGGCAGCACTGTTACTGGATCATCTTCCGCAAGTCCAACAAGTGCGAGTAGTCAGCGCACGATGGGCTGGTCCCATTCCAGCAGCATCCTGCAGCGGCCGACTTGGAGATTCCGAATCTGGCATTTGCCGTCAGCCCCGTCGAAGTGAACGTGGAACACGAGTTCGTTCCCGTCTATGACATCAGCAGCAAGGCTTTGACGCCCCTTTCGCTTGCCCACGGCGACCGCGGTGCAGCGGGCGATCATCCGGAGCACTGACAACGGGACTTCCACCAATTGATAGTGGATAGAATCCACCCTCCAGATAGCCCGCAGCATGAGGATGTAGTCATAGCGGTCGAGATGTGTCAGGGCATGGGCGATGAGCGATGGCGAGTCCCATACGCCGGCTTCAGTCGTGCAAAGCTTCGTGATGGCGATTGAATGGGGCCGGGTGATCTTGCCGGTCTCAGTCTTGAGCGACAGCCGGAAACGCCCAACCTGCAGGTCGTGCGTGGGGCTGTTGGGCGTCGTCAGAATGACCTGATCTGCTCGCCACCCGGACCGCCTGAACGCCTGCTCCGCGAGATACTCGAAAAAGATGCCCTGCGGCGGGATGAGCGGGTAGATCGAGTGGTGGGTATCGATCAGCGCCTTCAACGTGGTCAGAAACTTGCTGTCGAAGACCTCGGCAACATTCCCCATTCAAGCATGATATCGCCCATTTGCCCGAATTACGAGACCGCAAATCGAGGGACACCTTGCTTAATTCGCGCCGCGCAACTGACCTGGCGCCGGCCCCCTGCGCCTGTCCCAACCGCTCGCTGCCGGTCGGCGCCCGAAAGCTCATCGAATCCTGCCGCTATCTCCGCCGCAAAGAAGAGCTCGAAGACGCCGAGGGCGCGATCAAGTAGTAGGGACCTGGGGGCAAGGCAAAGAGGCAGCGAAAAGCAGGTACAGGCACCTTGCGGCTGCGCCGCTTCGGAGCCAGTCCCCGTTTTTCGCAGGGCAACGAGGCGACGAGGCAACGAGCGGAGGACCGAATCGCGGATTGGGCCCGCTCGCTTGCGCTCGGGGCTCGTATTCGCGTGAGTTGTTGCGGCAGGTCGGGGACCTAGCCTACCCGGCTCGGAAAAGAAGGAGAATTGTGAGGCGTTGCCGTCCGGGGGTTAGACCCCCGGCTACCTGCCGTCGGCCCGCTGGGCCTGCCAGGACCGCTCCCTCACGGTCGCGGCTCGGATTCGCGCGCGCGTTGTTGCGGCAGGTCGGGGACCTGCCCTACCCGGCTACGTCGGCCACAGGGGGCCGACGCTACGTGCCACGGCGGGCACGCTCGGCCGACGCTACATGTGCAGGCCGCCGTCTACGGAGATCACCTGGCCCGTGACGTAGTCCGCACCCGGACCGGCGAGGAACGCGACCACCTTCGCGACTTCCTCCGGCTTCCCCATCCGTTGCAGCGGGATGACCTGCCGAGCCACTTCCTTGACCTTCTCCGGCAGCACTGCCGTCATGTCGGTCTCGATAAACCCCGGCGCCACCGCATTGCACAGCACGCCGCGCTTGCCAACCTCCTTCGCCACCGACTTCGTCAGGCCGATGACGCCGGCCTTGCTGGCGGCGTAGTTGGCCTGGCCGGCGTTGCCCGCCAGCCCGGAGAAGCTGGCCATGTTAATGATCCGCCCGCTGCGCTGCCGGAGCATGACCTTGGCCGCCGCCCGCGTGCCGAGGAACACCGCCCGCAGGTTGACGTTCAGGACCGCGTCCCACTGCTCCTCGCTCATCGACAGGATGAGCGTATCGCGGGTGATGCCGGCGTTGTTGACCATGATGTTCAGCTTGCCGAATTTCTCGACCGCCAGCTCGACCAGGCGCTCGACCGCGGCGGGCTCGGTGATGTTGGCCACCTCGATCTCGCAACCGACGCCCTTCTCACGCACCAGGGCCGCCGTCTTGTTGAGCTCGTCAACGAGCATGTCGGTGGCCAGGATGTTGGCCCCGTGCCCCGCCAGCTCCAGGCAGATCGCCCGGCCGATGCCGCGCGCCGCCCCGGTCACGAGGGCTGATTGTCCCTGCAAGTCCTGCATGGCCTGTACTCCTTCGGCGTCCGGAAACGATCAGCTCGACACGGGGGTCAAGTCCGCGACCGTGCCCACGCTACTCGCCGGCACCTCTCGATCAATCTTCCGCATCATACCGGTCAAGTGCCGGTTCGGCCCGACCTCCCAGAACTCGTTGCATCCGTCCGCGATCAGCCGCTCCACGCAGGCCTGCCAGCGCACCGGGCTAGTCACCTGCTGGTACAGCCACTCGCGAATCGCCGCGGGCTCGGTGTGATACTCGGCATTCACGTTCGCGATCACGGGCAGCTTCGGCGTTTGCAGCGGACAGCGCTCGAGGGCCGGGCGCAACCCCTCGGCCGCCGACCGCATCAACTCGCTATGAAATGCACCGGCGACCGGCAGCGGCACAGCCCGCAGACCGAACTCCTCGGCCAGCCGCGCGGCCGCTGCGCAGGCCGCCTGATCGCCCGAGATCACGATCTGCCCGGGGCAATTGTAGTTGGCCGGCTGCACCCGGCCCTGCTGCGCGACGCGCTCGCACAGCGCCAGCACTTTGGCCTCGTCAGCGCCGATCAGCGACACCATGCCGCCCGCCGCGCGCTGGGCCGCCTGTTGCATAAGCTGCCCACGGCGGTACACAAGCCGCAGCGCATCAGCGAATGTGACCGCCTCGGCCAGGTGCAACGCCGTGTATTCACCCAGACTCAGGCCCCCCATCGCAGCAAACGACTCTTTCATGAAGCGCCCCGCGTCGAGCGCGGCCCGGAACAAGGCAACACTAGTGGTAAAGATCGCGGGCTGCTGAATGTCCGTCGCGTTCAACCGCTCGGCCGGCCCCTCGAAGCAGAGCTGGCTCAGGGGAAAGCCGAGGATCTCGTCGGCTTCCGCGAAAGTCTGTGCCGCAACAGCGTACTTGTCGGCCACGTCGCGGCCCATGCCGACGAGTTGCGCCCCCTGTCCGGGAAAAATCGCGGCGTAGCGCGTCACTTCACACCCTCAACAGAACGGAGCCCCAGGTCAACCCGGCCCCAAATGCCACCAGCAGCACCAGATCGCCCGGCTTGATCCGCCCGGCCATCCGCGTCTCATGCAGCCCCACGGCCACCGACGCCGCCGACGTGTTGCCATAGCGATCAATGTTGACCACGACCTTCTCCATCGGCAGCCCCGCCTTCGCGCAGGCCGACTCGATGATGCGCAGATTGGACTGGTGCGGGATCACCAGCGTCAGATCCTCGACGCGCACGCCGGCGTCCTGGCAGGTCTCCTCAATGATGGCATCCATCTGCGTCACGGCAAACTTGTAGACCTCCCGGCCGTGCATGCGCATGTAGTGCAGCCGCTCGTCCACCGTGCGCCGCGTCGCGGGCTCTTTGGAGCCGCCCGCCGGGATATAGATCAACTTCCCCCGCGCGCCATCGCAGCCCATCCGCCCCGCTAGTATGGCTGGCCCGTCCGTCTCCCGGCGCCGCAGAATCGCCGCGCCGGCCCCGTCGCCAAATAGAATACACGTCTGCCGGTCCTGCATGTCCGTGACCGCGGTGAGGGTCTCGGCCCCGACCACCAGCGCCGTCCGGGCCAGACCGTTGACGACGTGCTGCGCGCCGACCAGAAACGCCCACACAAAGCCGCTGCACGCCGCCGCCAGATCGAACGCCGGTATCCAACCACACCCCAACGCGGCCTGCAGCAGACAGCCGGTCGAGGGCAGCGTGTGTTCCGGCGTCGCGGTCGCCACGACGATCAGGTCCAAGTTCTGGGGCTCGAGGCCGGCGTCCGCGAGGGCGCCCCGGCTCGCATGGGTAGCGAGCGCGAGCGTGGACTCTCCCGGCGCGACGCGCCGGCGTTCGCGAATCCCGGTGCGCTGGACAATCCACTCGTCGGTGGTGTCCACGAGGCGGGCCAGGTCCTGGTTCGTGACCACCTGCGCGGGCATGTAGGCGCCGGTGCCGATGATTTCGACCGGCCACCCCAGCTTCATGAGACGTACTCAGGCCGCCGGTTGAGGTCCCTGGTGACGGCCGCCACGAGGTTGTGGCGCACCTGCTCGACGGCCACGCGGATGGCGTTGCTGATCGCCCGTTGGTCGCTGCGCCCGTGGCAGATGATCACCACCTTCCGAATCCCGAGCAGCGGCGCGCCCCCGTATTCGGCGAAGTCGTGCCGTTTCCAGATGCGCTCCACGATCGGCTGGAAACGGGGCACCAGGTCCAGGCTTTCGGCCCGGATCTCCTCGACGATCGTCTTGAACAAGCCTTCGGCCAGACCCTCGGTGAGCTTGAGGATGACGTTGCCGACGAACCCGTCGCAGACGGCAATGTCGCACTGCCCGCCGAAGATGTCGCGTCCCTCCATGTTGCCCACGAAGCGCAAGCTGCTGTCACGCCGAATGATCGCCTGCGCCTCCTTCACCAGCGGATTGCCTTTGGCCGCCTCCTCGCCGATGGAGACCAATCCGATCCGCGGCTGCGGCACCCGCAGGATCACCCGCGCGTAGCACACGCACATGCGCGCGTACTCGTAGAGATGATGCGGCTTCGGCGCCACGTTGGCGCCCACGTCGCAGATCAGCACCGGCCCGTGAAACGTCGGCATGACCACCGCAATGCCCGGCCGCGACACGCCCTCAATCGCGCCGATCTTGAGCTGGCACGCCGCCGCAAAGGCCCCCGTGTTCCCGGCCGAAATCGCGGCATCCAGCTTGTCTCGCGCCGCATCGACCGCCAGTTGAACAATGCTGGCGTTCCGCTTCTGGCGCAACGCCTCCAGCGGCGAGTCGTCCATCTCGATGACTTGGGGGCAGTGCTGGATGGTCACCCGCGGATCGGCGAGCCCGCTTTCCCGGCCGTGCGCCTCGACCGTCTCCTGCACCCCGTACAGCACAACCTGGTCGGCATCGGACAGGAACCGCAGCCCGAGCTTCACGCCGCGTACGATCTCGCCCGGCGCGAAATCGCCGCCCATTGCGTCCAGGCCAATCCGCATGGAAAGGTCTCCTATGACTCTTTCGTGCGGACCTTGATCTTGGTGTGCGCGTTCACGTAACCGCAGTTCTTGCACGCTGCGTGCGGCAGCTTCGCTTGCCCGCATTGCGGGCAGGCGGTCAACTGCACGGGCTTGAGCGCGTGGTGCGCCCGGCGCGTGCGTTTACGCATTTTGCTTTTCTTGGTGACCGGTAGCATACCTCTTCCTTACTGCCGCTAACGACGCGGCCCGCGGGCTGCCTCCCCGCCCGCGGCAGCGCGGCGGCCGCCCGGAACGTCTGGCCCAGCCAAGTCCGGCTGACACTATGCGCAACCCCCTACCCTGTCAAGGTGGAAACCGGCGTGCGGGCCGTTGAAGCAGCGTTCCAGCCTGCTTTGTGCCCCCGCGATCGCGCCGCGCGCCGTCGCTGGCGAGCGCGCTATGCCGGCGGCTCCGCATCCCGACTGGGCGTCTGTCGTCCCTTGGTGAGCTCGAACTCCCCGACCGGCGCGACTTTGCGGTACCCGAGGTACAGCGCAATATCGAGAATCTCGGTCAGTGTCGGAAAGGCACGATCGTTCACCCGCTTGTACTCGTCGACGGCCTTGAGGAAGTCCAATTGCTCCTCATTCATGTGGCCTTCTTCGGCCGCCCGGCGATAGTCGGTGCGCCGCCGGCCCGGGCCCCGACGACGATCCAGGCTCGACCGCCGGTCTGCGCCCGTGCGTCGATCGACCCCGCACCGGCGTTCCGCGGGCACCGCTGGCTCCACGGAGCCTCCGGGTTTTCGCGCCCGCGCGTCTGCGGGGACACCGCCAGTTGCGTTCTCGCTCATGATCGACTTATCGTCGCGCCGCCCGGCCGGACTATAGCCCGGAAAAAGGTCCGTCGCCCACCCCTGGTCCCCTGACGGCTAGCGCACACCGCCGGTTGCTGTGAGGCTCGCCCCCCTGTCGGCACCGCCCGAAGCGTTACAGGTCTTCCTCGTCCAGGTCCTCGTCCAAGTCCTCGTCGAGGCCCTCTTCGTCGTCCAAGTCCTCTTCAAAGTCCTCGTCCAGGTTCTCCTCCTCGCCCTCGAACTCCTCACTCTCGTCGTCGAGATCGTCGTCGAGCTCGTCGTCTTCGTCTGAGCGACGACGGCCATCCGCACGCAACCCCGCCGCGCCAGGAACCGGATTCAGTTCCTCGGCCGCCTCAGCGGTCCCATCCCCGTCGTCCGCACCGGGCGGCAACTCTTCCTCGAGCTCGTCCCCTTCGAGCAGCCCGGTGCCCCTGGGATAGGGCCATCCCAACTCGTTCCACTCGGTTTCCTGGAACATCGCCACGCTCCTTCCAAGGCGGTTCGCTGCCCAATCGCGCGGGTTCATACTTGCCCGCCGACCATTCGTCAAGGCCCGATTTTCCCTTTCCTCCGGCCAGGCCGGAGTTCGCCGCCAAAGGCCTGCCCGACGGGCGGCACTACCATATATAATGGCACGCGTTCGACGAGGAAGGAAAATCCAATGGCCGGCATTTTCGACCGATTCAGCAAGCGTTATGAGCGCCGGCAGGAGCGCAAGAAACGGGACAGTCCCGTGGTCGACCCCGACGCTCCGCCCATCCCTGACATGCCCGTCGAGCGGGCGCACGCGGAGCAAACCCCTAGTCGCAATGATCCCTGCCCCTGCGGCTCCGGCAAGAAGTACAAGAAATGTTGCGGCAAGGCTCCGTGAGCGGTCCCGAGAACCCCGCCCCGTGGTACACCGATGGCCTGCGGTTCGCCTGCCTCCAATGCGGGCGATGTTGCAGCGGTGCCCCAGGCTATGTCTGGATCACCGCGCGCGAGCTGGTCCGAATCGCCAGGTACTGCGGCCTCACGGCCCGTGAGTTCGCCCGCCGTCACGTGCGTACCGTCGGACGGCGTCGCAGTCTGCTCGAGAAGCCCGGCGGCGACTGTGAGTTCCTGGAACGCCCCTCCGATGGCACGACGCGCTGCGGTATCCACCCCGTTCGCCCCGTACAGTGCCGAACCTGGCCGTTCTGGAAGTCGAACGTCGACACGCCCGGCCAGTGGCAGCTCATGGGCAGGCACTGTCCCGGCATCGACAACGGGGGATACCAACCGCTAGGTGTCATCGCGGACGCTCTGCAGGCGAACGACGGCCTGCCCCTTTGACCACCAGGAGCAACCAGCCGCCGAACAGGGTCGCCGCAGCCGCAATCCAAAGCAGCAAAGTCACTGCCTGGGTGTGCTGCGGGCTCCCGGCCGTCCGCCACAAGAACAGCGCCGTGGTGACGGCGCAGCAACCGCCGATTCGCCGCCCCCAGGACGACCGCGGCTGCAGGGCGGTGGTCACCAGCGCAACGAGAATGACTAATTCGCGGCCCAGAGGGAAGACGGCTACACCAACGGCCGATGCGTGGACGAGGTTGCGCAGCGTTGCCCAAGTCACTTTCAGGCGCGTGCCCGCCGCCCCGCCGGTCAGCGTTTTCTCTCCCGCGCCCGGAGCCATCAGCTCGCATTCCACCGGCGGCACCACCGACCAATCACACGCCACCACCCAGGTGTGCGTCATGTCCGTCGTCAGCCAGGCATCATAGCCGAGGCGGCGTAAGAGCGACGCGGCCACCACTGCCCGGCCATCGCAGTCCTCCCGGCCCATCGCGAACACCTCGGCCGCCGTCGGCAGGTAGTCCATCACCCCCCAGGTCTCCCAGTCGTAAGCGTACGGGATGCGCTCGTACACCGCGTCCTCGATGCAGCGCAACAGGCGCGGCAACGCGGCGCCCTCTTCGGCCCGCGCGGCGACGCGCGTCTGCAACTCCGCCAGGTCCGGACAGTTGGGGTCGACCACCGCGTTCAGGTTGGCCAAACGCTGAATCCACACCGGCAGCAGCCAGACCTTTGGGAACAGCGTCAGCACGACGATGAGCGCAAAGAACCCGCCCTTGAGCGGCCAGCGCCGACAGCGCGGCCACCGGTGAACGCGATGCCACAGCGACCGCATCGTCATACGGGTGCCAGCCATGATCCTGCCTCGCGTCGGCGCGCCAGGACGCGTGAACATGATATGCGCAAGTGGGCGTCAGAAGCTGCCAGTTAGGGTTGTTCGCCCTGCGGGCGGAATAATACCGCTAATACGGGTATTTACCCGTATTCACTAACGCCGAATGGACTGTCGTGCGGCTTTTGCCGCGCGTCCCAGCGCTGGCGTACAGCTCGGACGCTCCTTCGCCAGCAAGGGACCGGAGAACGCTATTTACAAGACCTAACAGAGACCGTACATTAGGGGCGTCCGGATTCGCAGATGCGAATGCCTCCCCAACCGCGGCGGGCCGTGCAGGCCAGGGAATCGGACGCCAGGGAAGGCGTGCCGCCCGCGCAAGGAATCGCCCCTCGGGGCCCGGTCTTCGCTCGTCGTCGGGCTGCCAAGGAGCTAGGCAGAGAGGTATTTGATCATGCACGAGGTCCAGACGTGTACCGACTGTGCCCAGGAGCAGCAGCTCATCCGGATCTTCCGGGTCTTGCCGTTTTTCGCCTCGGCCGAGCTCGCCGGGTTGGCCGACTACCTGGAGCACCGCGCCGCATCGCGGTTTCGGCCCCCGCGACGAAGGCCCGGATGTCCGCCGCGGACGCGTCCGCGTAGCGGGCCTCCCACTCCCGCAGGCGGTTGAGGGCCCGCAGTCGGACGCGCGGCTCCTCCACCATCATCAGGAGGCCCGCGGCGCAAAAGCGGGTCACCCAATGACCGGAGATCTTCGCCTCCTCGTAGAGGAGCTTCATCGGCTCGTCGACCTGGAAGTTGATTTGCGGCCTGCGCTGGGTCATCGTCGTCCCTTTCAAGGAATCCGCGCTTTTCTAGCCAGGCCCATTCTGCGCGCCGCCCGCCGAATTGCAAGGCCGCTTCCACGCCGGCCGCACGCCGTTCTCGCGCCCGACGGTGGCTTGTTCCACGAACCCGGCCCGCCTAGACTGCACACCACGTGCCTCGCCCGCGGGGTGCGGCTTCCAGGGAGCGCGACGAGCTATGCCCGTGACCCAAAGCCACCGCCTGGCAGCCCTACCGCCGTATCTTTTTGCCGAGATCGACCGCAAGAAGCGCGCAGCCCGCGCCGCTGGCCGCGACATCATCGACTTCGGCGTCGGCGACCCGGACCAGCCTACACCCAGCTTCATCATCGAGCGCATGCAGCAGGCGGTGCGCAAGCCCGAGAACCACGCGTACCCCCTGGGTGGCGGCTCGCCCGACTTCCGCCGGTCCATTGCCGCCTTCTTCCACAAACGCTACGGCGTCAAGCTGGACCCCGCGCGCGAACTGCTGGCTCTGATCGGGAGCAAGGAGGGCATCGGACACCTGCCGTTGGCCCTGGTCAACCCGGGACAGACGGTGATTGTCCCTTCACCTGGCTACCCGGTGTACCACGCCGGCACGGTTTTCGCCGGCGGCGAGCCGTACATCCTGGCGCTCAGCGAGGCCGCTGGCTGGTTGCCCGACTTCGACGCCATCCCCGCCAACGTGGCGCGCCAGGCCGTCCTGATGTTCCTGAACTACCCGAACAACCCGACGGGGGCGACGGCGAGCGTGGCGTTCTATGAGCGGGCGGTCGCGTTTGCCCGGCAGCACGACGTGCTCCTTGCCCAGGACGCTGCCTACAACGATCTGTACCTCGGCCACGAGCCGCCGCCGAGCATCCTCCAGGTCCCCGGTGCCCGTGAAGTGGCGATCGAGTTCCACTCGGCCTCCAAGACGTTCAACATGACCGGGTGGCGGATCGGGTTCGTCGTCGGCAACGCCGACGCCGTCGGCGCCCTGGCGAGCATCAAAGCGAACCTCGACAGCGGCGTGTTCGGTGCCATCCAGGAGGTCGCCTACGACGCATACGCCCACATCGACCGCCCCGAGCTGCACCAGATGCGCGAGCTCTACCGCGCCCGGGCGAAGATTCTGTGCGACGGGCTGCGGGCCATCGGCTTTCGGGCCGCCCCGCCCGAAGCTACGTTCTACATCTGGGCCCGCGTCCCGGGCGAGTACGACTCCATGACCGTATGCAACCGGCTGCTGGACGAGGCCAACGTGGTCGGCGTCCCCGGCGCGGGCTTCGGGCCGACCGGCGAGGGCTACGTCCGCTTTGCCCTGAACGTGCCGGCCGAGCGAATCGAGACCGCGGTCCAGCGCATGGCAGCCATGAAATGGTAGCGAACGGCGGCGTGTTCATTGCCCTGGGCTCGAACCTCGGCGATCGCGCGAGGCATATTCGCGAGGCGCTGGACCAACTCGGCGTGGACCAGCGCG
>CAZWYT010000033.1:0-55887 GCA_964638325.1 uncultured Planctomycetales bacterium | reverse complement strand
AGAAGCCCAGGTTCTTGTTGAGCCCGTGGCGGATGTTGTCGCCGTCGAGCACGTACGACAGGTGCCCGCGCTCGGTCAGCGCATGCTCCAGCGTGAACGCGATCGTGCTCTTGCCGGACGAGGGCAGGCCGGTGAACCAGATGGTGGCGCCCTTCTGCTCGAGCAGCTTGTAGCGGTCAGCGCGCTCGACGTGTCCCTCGTGCCAGGTGATGTTGGTCGCTTTCTGGTTGGCCATCGTGTTTCCTTTGGTCCCGGGCGAATCACCAGGGCGGGCCCGGAAAGGCGGACAGGGTAGCACCTGGGGGGGTGATTGCCAACCCGTCGGGCGGGGGTTGGCGCTGCGGGAGCGCCGCCGCGGGGTCGCCGGGCGAAGGTGATCAACGTAATCAAATTTCTGCACCCCCCGGATGATCATCTTGGTTATTGGGACGTTGGGTAGGGCAACCGCAGAGGCGCCCCAGGCACGGCCTGCGGCCCGGCCGCGGCCGGCAAGGCGCGGAGAAGTGGGAATAGCGAATAGCGAGTGGCGAAATGTCGGCGCGCGGGAGGGCATGCCCACCTCCAATGCTACTATGCACCACGAAGGAGCCGAAGGACACGGAGGGTGGGGAGATTGGCGGGGGGTGGCGGAAAAAGGCGAGCGGCGAGCGGGAAACGACCAGCGATCAGCGATCAGCGATCAGCGATAAGCGATAAGGGATAAGAGACGGACCTCGCGCGGGGCGTTACTCGGTCGTCTGGCCGACCAGCAGATGCAGGCGTTCGGCCGGGTGCATCGGTCGAACCAGGCGTCGGCACCGATCATCCGGCTGGTCCTCCTCGACCTGGCCGGCCAGAAACGGCTCGTAAACGCGGTCTCCAAGCGTCTGGCCGCGCTCGGAGCGCTGACGAAAGGCGAGCGGCTGTCGCTCTCCGGCGAGCTGTTCCGGCCGGAAGACGTCACCGACGAGTACGGTAAGGCCGCCCTGACGCGGCTATACCGCGAGGTCGTGCTGAACACGCACGCGGAGCAGGGCATCGGCCTGCGCGAGCTGGAGCGCATGGGCGTGCTGAACAAGGAAAAGACCGCCGTGCGGGACAGCTACGCCTCCAACGTGGAGCAGTTCCTCAACCGCATCATGGTGCTGCACGTCGAGCAGCAGAACCGCTTCTTCGAGCTGTTCTACGAGCGTTACCTGACGGCGGTCGAGGCCGCGAAGCGAGCCGGGGCGTTCGATTTCGGGGTGGAGGAGATCCGGGCACGGAACCTGCGGAGCGTCGCCGAGCCGCAGACGCTGTTCGTGGACCCGGCGTCCGGCGCCCGCACGACGCTGCACGAGCTGGAGGGCGAGGTGGACGTGGAGCGGCACACGTTCGAGACGGTCCTCGGCATCTACGCCGGCGAGGGATTCTACCGGAACCTGCGGAGCGAGCGCATCTACGGCGTCGGGCCGCACCTTGACACGCGGGCCAGCGAGGTCCTGCTGATCGGCGTGAAAGGCCCGCGGCGGGGGTTGGAACGGTCAGAACTCGCCGAGAAGTACGAACGGGTAGAGCGCGACGAAGTGCGGCGGTGGTGGGAAGCGGAATACGCGAAGACGCCAGCGACGGAGGCCCGGCGGTTTCACATCCTCAGCGGCGCCATCTTCCCGATCTACGACAAGATCATGGGCTCCTCCGGCATCCACAACGTCAAAATCGCCCGCGCGACGCTCGTCGATGGACGCGCTTTGGTCGGATTGAATCTGAGCCCCTCCGACGTACCGAACGTTAGGCAGCGTCTCGGGATCGGCACGCCGCTCGGCGAGGCCTCGCCGGAGGAGATCCTCGGCTTGCTGGCCGGTGGGGCCGTCATCGAGCTGGACAACGGGTGGCAGCTCACGACGACACGGATCGCCGGCGATGAGGTTGTTGAGGTCATTCTTAACGGCGTTCCGGCGAACCGCGCGGAGCTGGAAGGCTACGGCCTGTCGGAGGAGATCCTCAGCTACAAGCGACGCTGGTTCGTTGTCCGGGCTGACGCGGCGCCCGTGGTGTCGGATTTGCTCGCGCAACGAAGACCGATCCGTGATAGGACGGCGAACAGGGAATCGTCGTAACGCGGCAAGTACACTGTGAGCTTCTCGCCTCCGAGACGGCGGGGCGTCTGCGCTGCCAACCGTTGAGCGAAGGCTCTTGACCGAATAGACGCAGCGTCGCGACAATCCGCGAACGCTGTTCCACACGCGGACGTGGGCCAGCGCTAGATCGAGCGCACTCTTGGCGTCAAAAAGAGGCTGTGATGGTGGCTGTCCCTAATTGTCGCAGCCGCTCCGCAGCTTCCGGCGCCAACAAAAGGAGTTGCTGCATTGGACATCCCACGTATCTTCAACATTACCGAAAGTGCTCACCGCATCCATAACCCGTTCACACCAGAAAAGCTTGCCACTCTCGGCGCGGCGTTGCGCCTGGAATCGGGGACTCGTGTGCTCGACCTCGGCAGCGGTTCGGGCGAGATGCTGTGCACCTGGGCACGCGATTACGGAATCAGCGGCGTCGGCATCGACATGAGCCAGTTGTTCTCCGAGCAAGCGAAACTCCGTGCTGAAGAACTCGGAGTCGCCGATCGAGTCGAATTCATCCACGGCGACGCTGCCGGCTACGTCGCCGACGAAAAGGTCGGTGTGGCAGCCTGTATCGGTGCCACGTGGATCGGTGGGGGAGTCGTCGGCACCATCGAGCTTCTGGCAAAGAGTCTCCGCTCCGAAGGAATCATCCTCATCGGCGAGCCTTACTGGCTGCAGTTACCACCGACGGAAGACGTTGCCAAGGGATGCCTTGCCGGTTCTATCTCCGACTTTCTCATGCTTCCAGAACTTATCGCGTCTTTCGGCGACCTCGACTACGACGTTGTGGAAATGGTTCTGGCTGACCAAGAAGGCTGGGATAGGTACGAGGCGGCCAAATGGCTCACCATGCGCCGATGGCTCGATGCGAATCCCGACGACGACTTCGCGAAAGAGGTTCGAGCCAAACTGACTTTGGAACCAAAACGCTACGCCGCGTACACGCGTGAATACCTTGGATGGGGCGTGTTCGCGCTGATGGCGCGGTGATGTGAGGCAGCTGGGATATTCGGCTGATTGTCAACGGCTATGCCGCGCAACGGCTGGCGCGGCACAGCTACACTCGGTGGCTCGTCGAAGTGTGAGTTCATGTTGAATTACGGAACACCCAAGCAACAACTCGAAACACGACCACGTTGGCCGGATGCTCGCAACATTGCTCTACGCGCGCTCCATGCAGGACCAACGCGGCTTGGCCTTTACGTTTCAGCGGGGACGGTCGCTTGTCGAACCCAAGTGTCGCGGCAGGAGCTACTGGTGGACGTGGTTCTGGATGCGCTATCAAGGGAATCCGTACGCGCGGCTGCCTTTCGGAACCTCTGGGGTCGAGCAGGCACCTTGTCGTGAGCGAAAGAGACCGAAGGCGCTTCGGCTTGTGCGCAAGTTCATTGAGCCCGTCGAAGCGTGACAAACAGCAAGCCCGGCCCGCAAGCGGCAGGCGTGCCGCGTGATCGGGCAACCACGTGCGGGGGCCCGAGATGCCGACAGGCCCTTGGCCGCGATGACGATTGACGTGGGGCGGCTCCCCCCTGCCCTTGACACGGCGCTCAGGCAAAGGGGGCAAGTCGCTCGCGTGGGAACGCATGAATCATCAGGTCAATCGACTTTCGGCGGGTACGACCGTTCTTGAGCGAGCGCTCCCTTTGCCTGGCCTCGTCCAGCGTCTGGCATTCCTCGAAGTAGACCAATTCTGCCGGCAAGCGCGGCTTGGTTGAGTAAACGTGCCCCGCGCGGTGCTGCGCCAGACGCCGGGCGAGGTCGTTCGTGCTGCCGTAATAGTAGCGACCGTCGGCGCAGCGCAGGATGTACATGTAACCCCGGCTCACAGTTCTAAGCTACAGCACGAACGAGGCGGCGCGTCAAGGGCCTGCCGGTTCGGTCCGGAGTCCGAGCGGCTCGTCCTTCATGCATCACGGCGCAGCAAATCAGCCATAACCATTCTAAGTGGGCACACGCCGAAGCCCGCTTCGACAATCTGGCCCCTCGCTCGCGCTTCGGGCTCTGAAGGCCGGTCCTGGGCGACGCCGCGCCCCGCGCGTCGCCGCCGAGAGACCGGTGGTGCATTTTAGGTTCAACCCGGTCCTACGGACCGAAGGAGGTTTACGATGCAGAACTTAACCCGTGCGAGCGAGGAGCTTTTCCGGCGTGGGCCGGACGAGTGCTTCGCAACGTTCGACGCCCTCTGGCAGCACTGCCAGGAAACGAAGGCCCGGTCGGTCGAGCGGTGGCCACCCTGCCCTCGCCGATCTGCGGGGATGAAACCCGCGGAAGGGATCGTCCCCCGCCCGTCCCGTCCGCCCCTGTCGGGGCGGAGGAAAAAGAGAGAGGCGCGAGACGATCCACGGGTTCCGCGGCGTAGTACGCCGCTCCACCCGCGGCTACGGTCGTACGCCCCTGCGGGGCTCGGGGAGCTGGGGCGCGTGATCCCCCCCGGGCTCGCGCCCCGGAGCTACTCACAATCGCCCTGCGGGCTCTGGCGGTGTACCGCAGAGGTCGGCCGCGCCTTCGCGCGGCGGCGGCGCGGCAAGGTATTCGACGTCGGCCGACGAGAAAAAAGCGGGTACAGGCACCGCGGGAGGACCTTTCGTGCGAACCAGACGTCGGCGGCGCGGAGCCAGTCCCCGTTTTTTCTCGCCGCGGCGGGCAGGCGGGGGGCGACGCTACATCGGCCGGCGAGTCGCCGGCCGCTACGGCCGACTCGGGGGTCGGCCGCTACACGTCCGCCAGCGCATCGCCGGTGCTACGGAACGCCTAACACGCCGGGTACGGAGCCCCGGCGCTACGGAATCGGACGGCGGTGAAGGCCGTCGTTGGGTCGTTCGCGCCGCTGCGGTCCGTCCGTATAATCGGGCAGACACGCAGGAGTGCCCGCATGGCAACGACGAGTGGCATGCCGCCGATCGCACAACTCCGGGGACGGCCGCTGGGCCGCATCCTCATCAAAATGGGCAAGCTCACGCGGGCCCAAGTTTCCGAAGCCCTGGAGCTGCAGAAGAAGAAACGCGGACCGCTTGGCCAGCTCCTCATCGAAATGGGTCTCGCGGAGGAGGCGGACGTCAACCGCGCCCTCGCCGCCCAGGTCGGTATGGAGTCGATCAAGCTCTCCGACATCGACATCGACAAGAACGTGATCGACTTGATCCCGGTCCAGATGGCCCATGCGTACCGCATCGTCCCGACCGAGTACGACCGCGAGAGCAACACCCTCGGCGTGGCCCTCGCCAGCCCCGACAACTTCCACGCCACGGACGACCTCAAGACCCTCATGGGTTTCAACGTCGTCGCCCGGATCACCACCGAACAGGACATGACCGAGGGCCTGAACCGCTATTACCCCGAGGAGGCCGCCGCCACCATCAACGACCTGATCTCCGAGATCTCCAGCGACGAGGATCTGGCGAAGTACCAGAATCGCGGCGAGAGCATCGACCTGGACGAGCTTCGCGAGATGGCCAACAGCAGCCCCGTCATGAAGCTCGTTAACCTCGTCCTGCTTCAGTCCATTCGCGACAAGGCCTCCGACGTCCACTTCGAGCCCTTTGAGGACGAGTTCAAGATGCGCTATCGTATCGACGGCGTCCTGTTCGAGATGGTCCCACCGCCGAAGCACGTAGCGCTGGCCATCTCCTCCCGCATCAAGGTCATGGCGAACCTAGACATCGCCGAACGCCGCTTGCCGCAGGATGGGCGTATCGAGTTGCTCGTCGAGGGCCGGCCCGTGGACCTGCGAGTGAGCGTCCTGCCGACGATGTTCGGCGAGAGTGTCGTGCTCCGCGTCCTCGACCGTGCCCAGGTCAATTTGGACCTGGCGCAGCTTGGGCTGCGCGAGGAAGACATGGGCACGATACGGCAGCTCATCAGCAAGCCGCACGGCATTATTATCGTGACCGGTCCCACGGGCTGCGGTAAGACGACGACGCTGTACTCGGCGCTCAAGGTGCTGAACACGCCGGAGGTGAAGATTCTGACGAGCGAGGATCCGGTCGAGTACGACATTGACGGGCTGGTCCAATGCCAAATCAAGGCCGACATTGGACTTACATTTGCCAGATGCCTGCGTCACTTTCTGCGGCAAGACCCGGACATCATCCTGGTGGGCGAGATTCGCGACCTGGAAACGGCGCAAATCTCCGTGCAGTCGTCACTTACTGGCCATCTCGTGTTCTCGACGCTCCACACCAACGACGCGCCGAGCTCGATTGCGAGATTGCTGGACCTCGGGCTGGAACCGTTCTTGGTTACCGCTACGCTGGAAGCTATTGTAGCACAAAGACTTGTGAGGAAGATCTGCGAGAACTGCAAAGAGGAATTCGTGCCCACCGAGCAGCAGCTCATGGAGCTCGGGCTTACCCCGGATGACGTCGCGGGCCGAACACTCTTCTACGGGAAGGGCTGCGACTATTGCAATCACACCGGCTACAGAGGACGGCGGGGTATCTTCGAGACCATGATCCTGGACGACGAGCTGCGCGAACTCATCATGAAACACGCATCGACGAATGTGCTGCGGCAGACCGCGCGCAAGCGCGGGATGCGGACGCTGCGCGAGTCCGGGCTGCTCACGCTGTATGACGGAATTACTACGATTGAAGAGATTGTTAGGGAGACGTTGGCGGAGGAAGCTGCCTAGCCGTCCGTTGAGAAAGGGGACTGGCTCCGAGCGCTACCGCCAGGCCGGTCACCGGAGCGCCCTCCCGCGAGGTGCCTGCCCCTTTTTTCAATGCCGTCGTACCGGCTTCCGCGGCCACTTGGTGCCTGGAATAATGGTGACGGAAAGCATGTTTACTTCGGCCGGCCCGTGCCAGGACGGCTGATTGCTACCGTTGGCTGACTCGAGGCTGGAGAGCACCAGATGCCCGTCTTCAAGTATGAGGCGTTGAACGCGTCCGGGCAGGAGATCAAGGACGAGATCGAGGCCCCGTCCAAGGAAGACGCCGTCTCGAAGGTCCGCGGCCTGGGTTACTTCCCGACCAAGGTCGTCGAGAAGGTCGACAGAAAGAAACTCGCCGCCAAGAAAGGCGGGGCCGGGCCGAAGCAGCGCAAGGCCGCCGGTACCGGGCTCGGCTGGGTCAGCACCAAGATGCTGTGCTCGTTTACCCGGCAGTTGTCGACGCTGCAGGACGCCGGTCTACCCATTCTGCGCAGCATCCGCATCCTCGAGCAGCAGCAGAAGCCGGGCATGCTGCGGTCGTGCCTGAAGCAGATCACCGAGGACGTCGAAGGCGGGGCCACGCTTTCCGAGGCCATGAGCCGCCACCCCAAGGCCTTTGACCGCCTGTACTCCAACATGGTGGCCGCCGGCGAGGCGGGCGGCGTGTTGGACGTCATTCTCCAGCGCCTGGCCGACTTCCTCGAAAAGGCCCAGAAGCTAAAGCGGAAAATCGTCGGCGCGATGATCTACCCGGCGGTGGTGATTACGATCGCCGGCGGCATCGTGACCTTCATCATGGTGTTCGTCGTGCCGAAGTTCCGCGACATCTTCCAGGACTTCGGGACGAAGTTGCCGGCCGTCACGGAGGCGCTGATCAATATCTCGACCTGGTTCGCCCAGGGCAGTCCGCCCGGCTGGGTGGTCATCTTGTTCTCGCCGATCATCCTCCTGCTGGTGTTTAAGCTGATTCGGCAGTCCGCGGTGGGGCGTTACATTCTGGACGTCATCACGCTGAAAATCCCGGTGCTCGGCCAGCTTGTGGGCAAGTCGGCGGTGGCGCGTTTCACGCGTACGCTGGGCACGCTCGTGGCCGCGGGCGTGCCGATTCTCGAGGCCCTGGCCATCACCAAGGCCACCAGCGGCAGCGAAGTATATGCCCGCATGCTCCAGCGCGTGCATGACGGCATCCGCGAGGGCGATTCGTTCGCCAACCCGCTGCGGGCCTCCAGGACCGTCGACCCGATCGTGGTGAACATGGTTGACGTAGGCGAGGAGACCGGCGAGCTCGACAAGATGCTCATGAAGGTCGCCGACAACTACGACGACGAGGTGGACACGCTCGTAGCTTCGCTCGTCAGCCTGCTCGAGCCGATCATGGTCGTCAGCCTGGGCTTGATCGTCGGGTTTATCGTCGTGGCGTTGTTCCTCCCGCTGGTGGCGCTGATTCAGGGCGTCATGACCACCGGTGGTGCCGGCGGTGGCGCCTAGGTGGCGGATAGTACGGGCGTCTCGCCCGCCGGAAACGAGCCCGGAGCGTAAGCGACGGGTCCGCCGGGTGCCACTGTCCGCCGCGGCGGATCAGCAGTGCAGGCCACTGCTCAAGAGCAGTGGCACACGTGGTAGTGCGGGCGTCTCGCCCGCAACGGACATGAAGGATCGAAGGTGCGCACTATGCGAATAGCCCATCCGGTGCGACGACGCGGCTTCACGCTGATCGAGCTGCTCACCGTCATTGCGATCATCTCGCTTTTGATCGGCGTGCTGGTGCCCGCGGTCAGCGCCGCCCGAAACTCGGCCAAGAAAGCCAGCACGCAAAACTTGATCGAATCGATCGGCAAAGGCTGTGAGATGTTTCAGCGCGATTTCGAGCGGTATCCGCGGTCAACGAACATGCGGAACCCGTTCGAGCCGGAAAGCGCGAACATTCAGCTCTGCGGCGCTCAATGGGTAATCCTCGAGCTGGCGGGGGCCGACATGCAGGGCTACGTCGCGGGCGACAAATACCGCTATCCGGACACCGACGGGGACGGCACCGTCAATGAGGTTGACTGGCAGAAGTACTACGACCCTGCTTTCTCGGATAGCTTTCACCGCTACGGTCCGTACGTCCAGCTTGACGGCAGGGCGGCGCAGTCACCGGGGTATTTCCGCGACCGTATGGGTGCCACCTTGCCGGATGTATTGGATCCGGAAAAACCCGCCGCCGGCACATCGGACTGGAATAACGGCCGGCTGCCCTTTGCGGTCGATGCGTTCGGCTTCCCGGTGCTCTACTACGCCGCCAATGACCAGGCGACCCTGCCGTTCACCGATCCGGCCGACACGGGCCCTTCGGGCGAGGGGTGGCGTCCGGGGCGCTACACACAGTGGGATAACCAAGCGTTCACAGGCTCCGACTACTATGGCAGCACGGGTATTGACCTGGGTGGCGGCACGGATCACCCGCTGAGGTACCTTGGCTGGGCGGTCGCGACTGCGACCACCGTCCCGGATTCGAAGAGTTTCGCCGGGGCGGTATACGACCGGGGGCTTTTCGAACAGAACAGAAAGACCGACGGCACCGGCAAGGTCTGGCCGCACCGGCCGGACACGTTCATCTTCATCTCGGCGGGCAAGGACGCGCTGTACGGAACCAGCGACGACGTAATGAACTTCGAGAACTAGGCCGCGGTCGCGCTCGCGGCGCGGACCCGCGCAGTGGTCGCGGGACGGAGTGACGATTCATGAACACGTGGAAGCATGACCGGTGCAAAAACGGGACGGGCACCGCGCGGCTGTGCCGCGGGCCGAAAAAGGGGACAGGCACCTCACGGCTGCGCCGTTCGGAGCCAGTCCCCTTTTTCGGCTTTACGCTCGTCGAGCTTCTGGTCGTCATCGTCATCATTGGCATCCTGGTGAGCCTCCTCGTGCCCGCCGTCGGAGCGGTGCGCAAGGTGGCCCGCAACACGGCCACCAGCGCGGCGATCACGAGCATCGGCACGGGGCTGGAGACGTTCAAGGCCGATGCCAAGCTTGGCGGCCTGTACCCGCCATCGTACAGCGATGCGGACCCCACGGTCGTCGGTAGCACGCTACAGCGCGGCTGGGTGTACAGCCCATACGGGAACCCGCCGAACCCCGTGAGTTTCCCTATCAGCGGCGCCGGTTTGTTGGTCTGGGCGTTGACGGGGGCGGACCTGCTGGGCACCGCTGGGTTCCCGTCATTCGGTAACCCCGCCCTATGGTCGGAATGGAGCAACAATACGCTGAATACCACGGATCAGACGTTGAGCGGTGCCTACGCCCTCGACGGCAACGGTCAGCCGGTGCACGTCCGGTACGGACCCTACGTGGACAGCAGTAAGCTCCAGGTGACGCGCTTCGAAAGCGGCGGCTTTACCGTGCCGGCGGAGTTCAATGCGCGCAATGCCTTACAGCTTCAACCGATCTCGCGCCAGTATCCGCTATTCCTAGACGCGTTCGGCTATCCGATTGTGTACTGGCGCGCCGATCCGGCCGGCCGTAAGATGGCCAATATAGACCGCAGCCGCACGGACCTGCCGCGTGGTGTGTACTGGTCTGAGGACAATTCGGATTTGACGGACACCGGCAGTCCCAATGTGCTGGTGCTCAATAAGGCGCGCGCACGGCACGCGCTGGACTGGGACGATAACGAGTCTATACCACCGCTGCTTGGAACGTTCCAAGGGTATATCTTGGACAAGGCGGTCCAGGCGAAAGCAGCGGTAGGGGGATGGCCGCAACGCGCCGATTCGTATCTGCTGGTCAGTCCCGGCGCGGACGGGTGCTACGGCACCGCCGACGACGTCACGAACTTCCAGCCCAACGGGAAATGAGATGCCAACCACCAAGACACAAAGACACAAAGGAGATTTCTCAAGAGTCTTGGTGCCTTGGTGCCTTGGTGGTAAGGCCGTCCTTCGAGGCTTCACGCTCGTCGAGGTCCTCATCGTCATCGCCGTCATCAGCCTGCTGATCGGCGTCATTGGCCTCGTCGGCGTGAAGGTCCTCCACGGTCAGAGGGTCGCGCTGACCGAGACGACGATGCGGAACGTCAAGATGGCGATCGACCAGTTTGCCGAGCTGAACCCGCTCAAGAATATCTACGACCGCAAGAACAATGTGACGTTCGGCCCGTATCCGCCGTACACGCTGGCGAACAACACGGCGGGAACCGTAGGGGGTACGCTGGAACTCAACGGCCCGACTGACTTGGAACAGCGACTGACGCGTGATCTGTCCGGTGCGTTCGCAACAGCGCCGAATGGCTACGTGGACATTGAGCAAGGCAATAACCGTAACGACGACATTCGCGCCTTGTACACGTACCTGGCAGTCTACGCGCGCGACGCACTGTCGACGATCCCGGATTCGGCGAAGAAGCCGCTGCCCGATCGCAAGGGAACCCCGACCGAAATGGTGAATCCGGCCGGCAACGGAACCGGTACAAGCCCTGGTGACGGGGCGATTGACGTGCTCGGCATCTACGACGGCTGGGGCGTGCCGCTGGATTACTTTCTGTACGTGAAGCTCGAATGGGACGGGATTTCCAGTATATGGCGCGTAACGCAGCGTATCCCCGTCTTGCGCTCGTGGGGCATCTCGCGCGAGGAGTACGAGGCGGAAGTGACCGGCACAGACGCGCTGGACCCGGAGCGCTGGATCTTCAGCGACGCGTTCCCGTCGCCGGCGGCGAATCACAGCAATAGTGCTTTTTGGCAAACGGGCACTTTCAGCTTGAACCAGGCGAGTGAAAACGGCTGGGCACGCGCCATTGGCTTCGGCGATCTGAAGGTTGACGTGCCCAGCAAGGAGATGGCGTTCGGTTATGTCCCGTAGCGGCCGGCGGCTCGCCGGCCGCGGGTAGTGCGGGCGTCTCGCCCGCGATGGTCGTGAGAGCAGCACACAGCGGGCGTCGGTCCCTGGCCCCCGAAAGGGGTGGGCCGGCTGGTGTGAGATTCCTATCTCGCACCCGGAAGCGGGAACGGATTCCCGCACGTTTGGGTGCGAGAAAGGGTTCTCGCACCAGCGACGCTTGTCCCGCACGTTCGGGTGCGAGAGAGGAGTCTCGCACCAGCGGCGGTGGCGATCAGAACCCCGCACGCGAGTGCGGGGCCGCGGGCCCCGGCCTTGCGGCCGGGGTTCGGACATCGGCCATGGGCTGTCCGCCGGCGGACAGGTGGCGAGCTTTAGAATGTACTGCCGCTTATGGCTTGTGGAGTAACCAGTTGCAGCACGTAGGGCGCAGGCAGACGGGGACAGGCACCGCGGGTCAGCGGCGCAGCACGCACGCGGCGCTGCGCGACATCCGCCGGATTTCGCGCGGAGCCAGTCCCCGGGCCTTCACCCTCGTCGAGCTCGTCGTCGTCATCACGGTCATCATTCTCATCCTGGCGATCGCCGTGCCGGGCCTGAGCGCGATGAACGCCGAAGCCCGGCTGACCTCGGCGCAGCAGATGATTCAGGGCACGACCCGCGAGGCGTACGGCCTCGCGCTGGAAAGCCGGACCATGACCGCCGTTCGCTTCTTCCCCGGCGAGTGGGACACGATCGACCCGTCGCAGAAGCGTTCGCCCGGCGGTCGGCAGCATCTGGCGGTGTACAGCTACTTCGTGAACACGCTGGACTTCACGGGGTACTTCGAGCGGGCCAAGGACCTGGCTTCGATGACGATGCCCGTGGACGTGTGGGCGGCGCCGCTGGAGGCCCTCTCGGTAAACTCGGTCACGCTGTCGGGCACGAACTACAGCGGCGGCACGTACGACGTGACGTACTACCCCTTCGGCCCCGAGTTCGTCCTCAGCGGCCAGGTCAATCAGTTCCGCTTCGACGCCGCGCGCGATGCGGGCGGCGACGGCGTGGACTTCCTGAATGCCGACGACTTCCTGATCGTCTGCGATCCCGAGACCGGCGTGCGCGCCGGTACGCCGACGCCGTTTCGGCTGCGCGCTTTTGCGCCGACGCCAACGGGCTACGATGTGGATAAGGATCCCGCGACGGGCAATTGGTACCGGCGGTATAGCTTCTCCGGCGTCGTGACGTACCACCGCGAGCCGTTTGTGGCACTCCCAGTGGGCCCCACTCTGCCGAGCGATCGCCAGAAGCTATTGCAGGAAAGCGGCCGGGCGTTCATGGTCCATCGTTTCAGCGGGGGGTTGGTCGAGGCCCTGCAACGGCCGCCGCAGTGAGGTGCGTGTGCCGCGTGCGAACGTGAGAAAGGCAACCGCCAAGGCGCCAAGGCGCCAGGGAGGGCTCTTAATCCCTCTCCCCTCTGGGGAGAGGGTAGGGAGAGGGGCCAAAGACGGCGGAATTCAACCCTCCCCCTGCCCCCTCCCTAGGAGGGAGGGGGTTCTAAGAGACTCGGCGTCTTGGCGCCTTGGCGGTTCAATTCCCGCCTTCAGCCTGGCCGAGATGATGATCGCGTTGGCGATCCTGGGGCTGGGGCTGCTGGTGATCGGGGCGGCGTTGCCGGTGGGTCTGCGTTACACGCGCGAGTCGGTCAACATCGCGACCGGCCAGGCCGCGGCCGAACACGCGCTCGACCTGATCGCTCAAAACGTCTGCCTGCCGCGGACGATCCTCACCGGCGGAGTCCCTGCACGCGAACCCGGCCTGTTCCAGCCGCGCGACAGCGCCATCTCGACGGCCCCTTTCGATCCGACCTACGAGCCCGTGATCAAGGTCCACCCGCTGTTCGTGCGCAGCATTAACGCCACTCCTGGGTCGGGGACGTTCGGAGAGGAGCGCGACCCGTCACTGGGCGCATCGGTCGAACAAGCGATCTATAACTTTCTGCCGATTCTCAGCGTGGTACCTGACACGAAGGAATGCGACAGCAATGCTTGGATGCGCGCGGCGCTGCCGTCCGTGGCGCAGGCTTACCCGGCGATCACGCCAGACGTGCCGTTTTCGCAGCTCGAGTTCTTCAATAACAAGTATGCTCCTCGGCCAGTGGCAGGGCCCAGCGCGAACGGCGCCGAGAGCCGCAAGGTACTGGACAGCCTGATCAGTTGGACAGCGTTTTACCGGCGCGTGTCATATGATGACCCGAACACTCCGACGGTAAACGAGAGTGACCCGACCCTGTACGAGTTCATCGCGGTGGCAGCGCGCCGTCCGTCGCTGCGGCACCGTTTTCCCGTGCAGAACCCGGCCGATGGGTCGTTCTGGGGAGCCGACACGCCAGTCCCCGTTCCCTGGCTGCTGACGTTCACTGGTCTCCCGACGCCGGCCGGCGGCGGGTTTGATCCTGTTACCGCCTTCCCGTACATGCTGGGTCAGAACCCAGCCACAGTGATCTTCAACTGCGATCCGAGCGTCAGCGGCCTGTTCCCGGTCGGGTCCATTTTCATTCCAGCCCGGAACGACGTACACCCGAGCACGGCGATGTTGACCCCGGTGGACTACGTCTCTTTCGGCCCACCAGCGCCGAACACGCTGCCGATCTACGAAGTCGTCCAGCGTCCGAACGACACCACGGTGGTCGTTAAATACAACGGCTACTATCCGCGCCAGGGCACCTCTATCCCGACTATCCCCTCCTACTGGCCGGTCTGGGTCATTCCGCCGGCGTACGAAGAGGGCCCGAGCACCAACCCGGTTTTGCCTGACCGTTCGCCGATCGTGGCCGTGGCCCGGCGGTACATCCGGTTGCGGGAGATTACGCCGTAATGACGTGGGAACGTGAGAACGTGGGAACGTGGGAACGGGGCGTCGGCCACGGGGGGCCGACGCTACGTGCCTTCACCTTGATCGAAATGCTCGTCTCGCTCGCCGTGATCTCGGTTGCCCTCGCCGTCGTCGGCATCGTGTTCGCGATCACGGTGAAAACGGCCGGCCAGTCGGCGGCGTACTCCGAGACGCACAACTGGGTCCGCCAGTTTGTGCAGCAGATCGACGAGGACCTGCGCTACTGCGACCCGTCGCAGAGCATCCTCGTGCTGGTCGGCCGCACGCAGGCCGCCGCCCTCACGCCGGACGATCTGGCGGCGGGCAAGTTCTACCGCGTGCTGATCGGGAACCCGGCCATCGTTCCCGCCGGGTATGACCCGGAATACACGGCTGATCCGCCGGATGCGCAGTACAGCAACCCGCGCGCCGACCTGTTGATGTTCTTCTCGAACCGCCCGACGGTGTCGGTCGCCCCGAACCCCGACGCGGCCACTGATGGAGATCCGTCCAACGATTTCTACGCGGCCGACGTTCCACACCTCCTATGGATCCGCGTGGTGTACGGCCACGCCGCCCTCGGGCAGGCGCAATGGGATGGAACCAACTATCAGTTCCCACCCGCCGCGAATCTGCGCCACATTGAGAACGCTGGCGAGCTCAGTCCGATTCCCGCCAACCGCTGGCACCTGAGCCGGGTCGCGACGATTATCCAGGATCCGAACAGCGCACCCACGCTCCAGTTCTCGTCGACGGCGTGCGGGGCAGTTTCCCGCGCCGAATACTACCAGGACGGCCCATTCATGCCGGGCGACGCGGCGCTGCTCAATCGGCCGCTGCTGTTGCAGACATTCGGGCCGACATACTTCAGCGCGAGCAACGCGCCATATCTGTCGCCGTACGATTACCCCAGTGGTCCGCTCGGCACTTGGCAGCAAGCGAACCAAGACTCGGTCAACACGCTTCTGTACGCGACCTTTGATGTCTATCCGACGAGCCCGCATTTGCACCATGTTGCGACGGTGCTGGAAGAGGTGCCGGTCGAGCTGAAGAGCAACCTGGGCGTGCACATGTTGCCGGGGTGCGTGTGGTTCCAGGTCGAGTTCCTGATGCCGGAGGATCCGCGGAACAGCGCCCAGTACAGCGACCCCGATCCAACTCACGTGTCCGGGATTACCTATTCCTCGCGTTCCGACATGCCGCGCTGGACCAGCATCAACGCGGACTCCACCGCTGGGCCGACGACGTACGTCTTCGTCCCGGACACGCCGGAGAATCGAAACGCGGTTGCGTTACAGGCTGATCCCGCGACTGGCATACCGGCGGTTGGGTCGCGACTCGAGACATTCGCAAGGTTAAATCCGCTGCCTACCGCACCGGATACGGTCGATAATCGCATCATCCGGATGTGGCCGTATGCGATTCGGATCACCATTCGAGTCTGGGACGCGCGCGGCCGGTTGGATGAACCCATCGTTCGCAGTATCGTGCATCGGTTCGACTGAGAGAGAGAAAGGAGGTCGTCCAAAGGCACATAGGTAGGGAGTCACGCAGGGAATGTACCGGCCGGCGTCGCCCGACCGATCCGAACCGCGACCGTAAGGGAGCGGCTGTAGCGTCGGCCCCCCGTGGCCGACGTGGAACGCGGACCGCCGACCGGCGCGACGCCGCTGCTCCTTATACGAAAATCGCTACTTTTACAGGAACACTTGCCCGCCTTGGGCGGGAAACTTGGGGACTTTGACCGGGCGGTGCAGAATGAAGCGGAGCACGGGGCGGGGCCGATGCGGCCCCGGTAGCGTCGGCCCCGAGCCTGCCCGCCGTGGCGGGTGGCCGACGTAGAAGGTGAATTCGGCTCATAGTGGCCAGCAGCATGAAGCGTGCTAATCAACATACGCTCGCCGAAAACGGGGACCGGCACCTCGCGGCTGCGCCGTCGGCCGCCGAAAAAGGGGACAGGCACCTCACCCGCCGCGGCGGGTTCGGAGCCAGTCCCCGTTTTCGGCGGCCGACGCGTCGCCGTGCGACGGTCCTGCTGATGATCGTCGGCCTGCTCGCGATGCTCTTCATGCTCGTGTCGGCCTTCATCATCCTGGCCCGCTTCGAACGCCGCACGCTGCAAATGGCCGGCCATGCCGAGCAGGTCACGCAGACGCTCGACGCCATCACGGACGTGGCAGCGGGCGCGATTCGCGGCGTCGGCGGCGACTTCGTGACGGGCCCGGCTTACGTGGACATTCCCGGGTATGGCGGGACTGATCCGAATGATCCGAATGGGCCGTGGGGCTCGGCGTGGCTGGCGTCGGCAGAGCCGGTGCGCGACCCGTACAGCATCAATGGCTACAACGCGGCGTTGCCGCAGGACTACCGCGCCCCAGCAGTTACCGGCTTTGGCAGATCGCTCGATCCGAACGTGCCGCTGACGCGCCTGATGCTCGACGCAGATCATAGCGGCACGGTCGTGATTCTGACGGACCCGAACGACACACTGCCCAATGCGCGCGAACCTTTCGCGGATGCCGACGGCGACGGGATTCCGGACTCGTTCTTCGGTGCGGTAGGATCGCTGACCGAGCTAGCCAATGCGATGGCGGGGCTCGGAGTGCGTGCCACGGGGGTCAACCCGAGCAGCCTGCTCGACAACGCAAGCGACCCCAACTACCCGAACTTCCTCGCTTGGCAGCAGTTCGACAACACGGCCCGCTACGCCGTCGCGGCGAAGATCGTCTCGCACGGCGGAATGGTGCAGGTCAGCGCGCCGACGGCGGACGTGCTGTGGAACAGCGCTTTCACTGGAGCCATGTTTAATTGGGTCCGACATCCGACGGATAGCGGCGGGCTGTTTCCGGCGACCGACCAGACGGACCGCAATCAGCTCCAGGCCCTGTGGGCGGCGCGCGGCAGCGTCGAGCCGGCGCTGCGGCGGCGGGGCGGGCTCATCGCGGGCGCGCGCGCCAACACTCAGTCGGGCGAGCCGCCGGCCCTGTGGGTGCTGCGTGATCGTTTCCGCTGGACGTTCGGCGGGGCGTACGACGTGATGTCGCAGAAGTACCGCTGGCAGCGCTTCAACCTCGCCAGCCAGATTGAATGGGACGCCTGGCGCCAGGCGGCGACGCTGGATCCCGAGGCCTACAACGAAGCGCTCGGCGGCTTCGGCGCCGACCCGCGCGTGCAGTACGCCCAGCGGCAGCTCCTGACGACGGTCAACAACAGCGACGAGTTGGCGCGCGAGCAGGACCCGTCTCTGCCGAACACATTGACCGGGGCGCCCGGCATCTGGCTCGGCGAGATGAAGTTCTACCTTGGACAGATCACCGACGTGTCAGCGGCTCCTAACGGTGTTCTCAAGGGGGCGTTTCGGCTGGACGGAAGCTTCAACGACGGCGAAGCCATCACGGGGGAGACGACGGCACGGGGCCTGCGCATCGTGTCTGAATTAGCCGGGTACTTCAACGAGCTGCTCAGTCCGTATGACAATTGGGACACCGCCGGCGGTGAGGCCGTCACGCCCGAGGAACAGGCGTTCATGCTGGCGGTGAACACGGTGGCCTTTGCCGCCCCGCGGATGACGCCCACTAACCACGTGGACGCCGTGTACTACCTCCACAATGACAATACGTACATCGGCTGCGCCCCGCAACCGTTCATCACGCAAGTGGTCGCCTATAACCACCCCGTCGATCCGAACGACCCGAACGCTCCCCCGGTCGATCCGAACGACCCGAACGACCTAGCGCGCGTAGCGCTGGCAATTGAGCTTTACAACCCGAACGACCCGGCCGGGGCGGGCAACATCGAGCTGCCACGTTTTGCGCTAAGCCTCGATCATACGTTCGACCCGAATGTCCCCGCGACCGTAGTAAACCTCGTTGACCTAGCGACGGTGCTTCCAGGCGAACAGATGCAAGGCCGTAGTTTCATGCTTCTCGCGGCCAATGCCGGCGGTTCGAACGTCTTCTTCGACGGCCAGACTTATCCCTCTGGTGTCACTCCAGTCGTCCTGAACATGTTGCCGCGCGTGTCCTACCGATCGGCCGGTGACCCGCTCAGCGTCCAGCTCTGGCGGCGCGGGGCTGATACGAGTCCGCTTGGCTGGTATCTGGTGGATGACTTTTCCGTCGACACGGCCGAAAGCACCAACCCCCTCGGGCCTGACCAAGAGTGGTACTTGAATGTACAGCGTGACACGACCTACGAACCGTATCTGGGGAAACTGCCCAGCGGTACCACGCCCGAGGCACGCTGGCGCATGACGGTCGCGTTTCCGAAGGACGACACCGTATACAAGGACCACATGCGCTCGCCGCCGGTGCACGGCGCGGCCCCCACCGCGATACTGGGCGAGTTGGGGGCGGGCGCGGGGAGCGCCGTGGACACGCCAGCGTTCAGCCCGTGCGTCCCGCTCTACTTGATGAACGCGGACCGGGTATCGACGATGATTCATGGCGCTGTGCGGCCAGCCTCCTTCCCAACCCCCGGCTTCGTGCTGTTCGTCCCGCGTTTTTCCCACGTGATCCAACCCACGGCGCGTAAGCCCGTGACGGAGGTTTTGTACGATCAGTGGCAGCGGCGCACCCACAGCTTTGCCACGTACCCCGCCGATTTTGGCCACATGCCGATCTTCGACGACACCCAGCCGGTGAAGAGCGGCAGCGTGTTTGCTGACTCCCGCACTGGGCGCGTGCCCTGGGGCCTGCTGGTCTTCGACTACTTCACGACCTTGAATCCGTACGATGCCGACGGTGACGGCACGGCGAATGGACTGACGGATCCGAACGACGCGCTCGATCCGTACCGCGTGCCCGGGCGTATCAATATCAACGACGCCTCCTGGTACGTCCTAGCCGGGGTGCCGCTCATTGGCCCCAACGGATCGCTCACCGGTGGCAACCTGCCGCTTGATATCAGCGCCTCGCCGGCGTTCTGGAGCACGGCCTCGGGTGTGCTGGCTGGCCAGGGCTCGGAGACTCCAGCGCGACCGCGCTACCCGGAACTCGTGGATGCCAGCGGCGCGTCCGGCGGTCAGTGGTATCGGCTCGGACCCTATCTTGCGCAGGCTGCGGCGGCGTATCGGGATCACGTGCCGTACATCTCCGCGTCGCCCTTTGGTTTTGCGTGGGAGCGCAATGCCGCCGCGGCGCGGTATCGTCCAGGTTTCTACGGGCCCGATGCGCTCTACGATCCCAATGATCCCAACAATGGGCCGGGGTACGGAGCGGGGATTCGCGGCGGCGACGTGCTCTCCCCGGCGCGGGGCTTCCTGACGACCGGCGAACTCGCCAACGTCATGGGGTTCGACGGCTCGCGGGCGACGGACATTATAGCCGGGTCCGATGCGACCGTGCTGGGTGGGTACGGGCAGTACGTCGGCGGTGACTTCATGAAGGCCGTCAGCCTGCTGGCGCTGCTCGATACGCACTTTCTGACCACGCGGAGCAATACGTTCACGGTCTACACGACCTTGTTCGACCGCGAGAACCCGCAGGCCAGCGTGCGCTCCCAGGTCACGCTCGATCGCAGCAACCTGCTGCCGCGCTTACTGCCCAGCGGCGGCAATCTCATTACGCTCCAAAGCACCGACCCGCCGGAGCTCATCGCCCGGCGCGACTACTCCTACTTCAACGCCCAATACGACCAGTAGCGTCGGCCGAGCGTGAGAAAAAACGGGTACAGGCACCGCGGGAGGGCCTTTCGCGCGAACCAGACGTGGCCGGCGCGGAGCCAGTCCCCGTTTTTTCTCACGCTCGCCCCCCCGTGGCCGACGAAAAGGGGACTGGCTCCACGCCAGAAGTCGTCGCGGCGCTCCGAACAGCTCTCCACGCGGTGCCTGTCCCCTTTTCCAACCACGAAGGCACCAAGGCACGCAGAGAATCCCGGCTTGGTGTCTTTGTGCCTTGGTGGTGCTCTTCGTTAGAATGCCCGCGTGAACGAAGCGCTCACGCTGGCCATCGAGACTTCCAGCCTGCACGGCAGCGTTGCGCTCGGACGGGGCGAAGATATCCTCGCGTGGCGAGCCCTGGCGGCGGACCGCAAGCATGCGGCCGAGCTGCTGCCCGCGATCCACGAGCTGCTCACCGAGGCCGGCGCCGGCCCGGCTGACGTCGGCGTCCTGTGCTTCTCCCGCGGCCCAGGCAGTTTCACCGGCTTGCGCGTGGCCGCCACGGTCGCGCAGACGTGGCAGTCCGCGGTCGGCAGCCGCGTCATCGCGGTCCCGACACTTGAGGCCATTGCGCGCAACGCGCTCGGCTGCGAAGGGGCCCCACGCCGCCTGGCCGTCATGCTGGACGCCCGCCGCGGGCAAGTTTTCGGCGCGGTCTACACGCGCGACGGCAACGGCGAGCTGCACGCCGTGGCCGATGCTGCCTTGCACGAGGTCCGCGCGTGGCTCGCCGGGCTGCACCGGCCGTGTGCCGTCCTGGGGGACGGCCTGGCGCAGCACCGGCAGCTCGTGCTGGCGATGGGGCTCGTGGTGCTGCCCGAACAGCTCTGGTGGCCCGATGCCCGGCAGGTGCTGGCCATCGGCCGACAGCTTGCCGCGGCTGGGCAGTTCTGCAACCCGGCGGACATCCGGCCCGCCTACCTGCGCCCGCCGGAGTGCGAGGAAGTGTACGAGCAACGCCGGGCCGAAGCCCGCGCCCGCCGCGAGGAGCCGTGACCGGGTAGCGGCCGGCGGCTCGCCGATCGTCGCAGGCGATCGCCGTATTTCGGAGGAACCCGAATCGATGACCCAGCCGTTGATCGAATGCGTGCCCAACTTCAGCGAAGGGCGTGATCTGGCCCTCATCAAGCAAATCACCGACCAGATCGAGTCCGTCGAGGACGTCTGGCTACTCGACGTTGATCCTGGCAAAGCGACCAACCGCACCGTGGTCACGTTCGTTGGTCCGCCGGAGCCCGTCCTCGAAGCCGCTGTCCGCGCGGGCCGCCGGGCGGCCGAGCTGATCGACATGCGTAAGCACAAGGGCGAGCACCCGCGTTTCGGCGCTATGGACGTGTGCCCGCTCGTCCCGGTCGCGAATATCACGATGGACGAGACCGTCGTCTGGGCCCGCAAGCTCGCGCAGCGGCTGGCCGACGAGGTCGGGCTGACGATCTACTGCTACGAGAATGCGGCGTTCACGCCCGGGCGACGCAATCTCGCTGCCGTTCGCGAGGGGGAATACGAGGCGCTCCCGGACAGATTGCGCAGGCCGGAGTGCCAGCCCGACTTCGGCCCGGCCGCGTTCAACGCGCGGTCCGGGGCCACCGCGGTCGGGGCCCGCGACTTCCTCGTCGCGTACAACGTGAACCTGAACACGACCTCCACCCGGCGGGCGAACGGCATCGCCTTCGACATCCGCGAGAAAGGCCGCGAGAAACGCGACCCGAAAACCGGGCACGTCGTCAAAGATGAGCACGGCCAGCCGATCGTCATCCCGGGCACGCTGAAGTGTATCAAGGCCATCGGCTGGTACATCGCGGAATACGGCGTCGCACAGATCTCGATCAACCTCACCAACCTCAGCGTCACGCCCGTGCACGTCGCGTTCGACGAGTGCTGCAAGAGGGCGGCAGAGCGCGGCGTGCGCGTGACGGGTTCGGAGCTGGTCGGCCTGATCCCGCTCCGCGCGGTGCTCGACGCCGGCCGGTATTTTCTGAAGAAGCAGCACCGCTCGACCGGCGTGTCGGACAACGAGCTGATCAAGATCGCGGTCAAGTCGCTGGGGCTCAACGACCTGTATCCATTCAAGCCGGAAGAGAAGATCATCGAGTACGCGATCGCGGCCCGACGGAAGGCGGTCAAGCGGCTCGTGGACCGGACGCTGCAGGACTTCGTTGAGGAGACGGCGTCCGAGTCGCCGGCACCCGGCGGCGGGTCGATCTCGGCCTCGGTCGGGGCGCTGGGGGCGGCGCTGGCGACGATGGTCGCGAACCTGTCGTCGCACAAGCGCGGCTGGGATGAGCGCTGGGAGGAGTTCTCCAACTGGGCGGAGAAGGGCAAGGCGCACTACGTCGAGCTGCTGCGGCTGGTGGACGAAGACACGCACGCCTTCAACCGGCTGATGGACGCGTTCGGCCTGCCAAAGGGCACGGACGCGGAGAAGGCCGCGCGGCACGAGGCGATCCAGGAGGCGACGAAGGGCGCAATCCAGGTGCCCTTCACGGTGATGCAGACCGCGCTCGCGTCGCTGGAGGTCATCCAGGCGATGGCCGAGATCGGCAACCCGGCCTCCGTGTCGGACGCAGGCGTGGGGGCGTTGTGTGCCCGCTCGGCGGTGATGGGCGCGTTCCTCAACGTGCGGATCAATTGCGCCAACCTGGCGGACAAGGCGTACGTAAGCGAGATCGTCGCGCAGGGTCAGGCGCTCGAGCGCCAGGCGCAGGAGAAGGAACGCGAGATTCTGGCGCTTGTGCACGCCAAGCTGTAATGCGCCGGGCGACGCATGGTCGTGAGACTCGCCGTCACGGTCCCGGAGGCTTAGCCGGTCGCAGCGCGGTAACGATACGGTCCAGGGCCGCATCCCGCGAAATCTTCCCATCGAGATAGTCGGTCCAGGCCGGCCGCACGGCGCGGGTAATCTCTGGAAAAGCCTCGTAGAAGCCCACGGCGTCGCCATAGTGCTCGTGACCGGGTGCCAGGCAGCGGCGGATGGTTTCGCCGGACTCGACGAACAGCAGCGCGTGGGGCACGTCATCGAACTCGGCGGCTGGGGACCCAAGCCCGGCGGCACTCAGGCGGGTCCGCAGCGCGGTCAGGGCGGTATCTTGATCCGTGGTGACGAAATCCAGTACGTGCGTGGCCTCATGGACCGCAATCTCATACAAGAGGGACTCGTCGTGGTCTCTGACGCTCACGATGCACATGCCGCCCTGGCCGCGTTGGCGATGCGTGAAGCCCCCCGGCGGCGGTGCGTCAACGACCAGGTACACGGGAATCTTCAGGTTCGGGGCGTTCATGCCCAGATGCCCGAGTATCTGCCGGAAACAGCCCGCTTGTTTGGGAACCAGCTCGCTGGCCATGCGGGCGCGAGCCCTTTCTAAAAGGGACTGATGCTCGGGCCACACGGATTGGCGGAATTCCTGCTCCAGCGGGACGTAAGCGCGCGCGAGTTCCAAGGCTCTCTCGCGAATCTGGAGCTCGGTGCCCGAACGTAACTTGTAGGTTGCCGGGAGTTGCGCACAGGCGTCGACCGCCTCGGTCGCGTTTTGACAACGCGCCAGGATGACTTCGACCAGGCTCCATTGGGCCCGGCCGGTGAGAACGGTCTCCAGTTTTCGCGCTGCCTCGACGGCCTCGTGTACGCCGGCCGGACCAGGCAGGCCGGCGGGTGCGTCCAGGCGTGTCCGCACGTAATAATGCAGGTCGATAAAGGGGCTGATCCTGAGGTCGAACTCGACGGTTGCGCCGGGCTGAGAGGCCGGTGCGGTCGTCGGGCCACTGGTCGGGACGTGCTGGGCATAGAGTGCGCAGGTCAGGGTCGCTGAAACGGTCAGGCTAAGGCAGTTCACGGTTGCGCCGCTCCTTTCTTGCGCTGCGGTGGACAGTCCAGGTCAGCACCGGTGAGCATTCGGTACGCAAACGGCTACGAGGATACCAATTACACGCGACATAGACAGCGGTTGCCGGCCGAAATTGGGCCCGCTTGTAGCCGATCGGGCGGCGGGTAGCCGGCAGACTTATCCGCCCCCCGGTCGCCGGCGTGTTGCGTCGGCCCCGCGTGCCCGACGTTGAAGCCGGACCGGCCCCCACCGAGCCAGACCTGCCCGTCCGCCACGCTTCATCGGATTCCCACAAACCGCCCGCGCCCCGGATTGTGGTAGAATCCGCTGCGCAGCGCCCGTAGCTCAGCAGGACAGAGCGGCGGTTTCCTAAACCGCAGGTCGCGTGTTCGAATCACGCCGGGCGCGTTGGCGCATTCCGTCGTGTCGCCCCGCACCACGTTGCGTTTCGGCTTGTTTTCAAAGGGTTTTCGTGCGCTCTGCGCTTCGCCGCTCCACGCCGAAACGGCCCAACACGATCGGCCACAAAATCGCGCTTTTCTCACGTGCGGCGGTCAAAAAAAACGAGAGATTCTGACCGATTCGCGGGTGCGCAGTCGCCTAACACCAGGGAAAGGACGAAGGGCAGCACGGGCAAACAAGTTTGCCCATGGCACCCGACGCCCGCTGCTGCCAGTCGCCGGGCGCCTCGCCCTGCCACGGCTACGTTGGCCGCTACTTGTCCTCTTCGGGGGGTTCGGAACCCGCGGCGGCCTGATCCGCCTCCGCCGGCTGGGTCGTCGGTGCGGGCAGGCTGGCGATATCGGCGGCAAACTCGCGCTCGAAGGTCTCGACCGCCCTGGGGAACTCCTCCAGGGTGGCCCGGCCGGTGATTTCCGCGCCGTCCTCAGTCCGAATGTTCAGCTCCAGACGCCGCAAGCGTGGGGCAAACAGCACCTTGTGATAACGCAGCGTGCCCGCGGAGAAGTCACTGCGACCGGCAAGGGCCCCGAGCTCCTGAATCAGGAACCCGCGGGCGCCCTGGGGGTCGTGCGGAGCGACGTGAATCTGCCCGGCCCGGTTTGGCGCCCAGATATACAGGACGAACGTGCGTGGCCCGTCCACCGCCCCCGGCAGAGGAAACGCCAGCACGCTCGTCTGCATCTCGCCGGTGGTCGCATGGTAGGCCCGTTCGCAAGTCAGCTTGAGGTTCTGTTGCGCGGGCGGGGCAAACGGCTGGTGGAGCGTCAGTTCCGTGCTGGGCCCACAGCCCGGCAGCAGGAACAGCCCGACCAGGATTACAGGGAGACTACCAGGACACAGCTTGCTGCGGCGGACGCTTCGGCTCATGGCCCCAGCATAAAGGCCCCCGCGACGGTTTTCCAGCCGGCGGTTGCCCCCAGTAACCGTCGGAGGGTAGGATACCGGAAGTGTTCACTTTGCGGCTGGACAAGTCGCTGCGTGTCGCGTGCGGTGTTGCGCTGCTGTGGCTGTTGGTTGTCCAGGAGAAGCTGTGCCCCTGGCTGTTGACCCCGCCCAGTGAGCCCGATTCCTCGGCCGTCGCGCCGGGATCGGCACCGAGGGCGCGCCCCGCCTCCGACAAGCGACCCAAGCCGCGACTGCCGCACATCCTGCCGGACACGCCGATCCCGCGCTGGCCGGTCGGGTGGCTTCAGCAGACACTGCGTCAAGCGGTCGGCGACCGGGATGGGGTGGTCAGTTGTGGCCAGCAACATCCTGGCGGTCGCAGCTCGAAGCCGGTGCCTGCGGCTGACGCGGATCTGCTGGGTTGGCGCCGCTTCCAGTGTCTGGTGCAAATGGCCGGGCCGGTCTTGTCCGGCACAGCATCGTCGCCGCACGTTGATCCGGCGGTGCGAACGTGCATCTGCCGCACCGGACCGCCGCGCGGCTAGGGGGCATCCGCCTGTCAACGGGTGACCGGACCGCCCTGAGGCCAAGCAACCGGGGCGTCGCGCGGTTTGCGAACGAGTCTGGCTTTTCATTTGTTCTTAGACTTCATTGAACCCCACATATAGGAAGCTGACATGGAAAAGAACGTTGGACAGCGCATGCTCGTCATCGCGGTCGTGGTGGCGATCGGGTTCGTCCTGCTGTGGCCACCGAGCCAAAAACTGCGGCCCGGGCTGGACATCGCGGGCGGAACCTCGTTGATCTTCGAGATCGACACGACCGCGGCCGAGAACGACCCGAGCCTGGCCGAGCGGGTGAAGACACTGCTGCAGAAGCGTGTCGATCCGACCGGCGTCTACAACCTGACGTGGCGCGTGCAGGGGCGCAACCGGATCGAGGTACAGATGCCGCTGCCGCCCAAGGAGGCCACGGCGCGCCGGACGGCCTACGCCGCGGCCCTCGACCGGCTCTACGCGCAGGAGCTGCGGCGTGGGCAGTTGGAGGCGGCGCTGCGGCTGGAGGGCGAAGCGCGGGCGGCGGAGCTGGCCAAGCTCGCGCGGGGTCACGCGGACGCGTTGGATGCGGCAGCGCGCGGGGCTGCGGTCGAGAAAGAGGTCGCCAACCGGCAGGCGCTGCTGGTCGAGTGTGCGGCCCGCTATGACGTGCTGCAGGCGGCCGAGGAGGCCTTGCGTCGGGGCCCGTCGCAATCCCAACCGACAACCGAGGCGGCGGCGTCAACGACGGAACCCGCGACACAGGCCGCGACGCAACCGGCGACGCTGGAGAGTCTACAGCAGGCCCGGCGCGACGCCGCGGAGCTGTTCGAGGACGCGGTACAGGACGTGCTCACGACCAACCTGAACCGGCGGCGGTTCGAGGAGATTCTCGATCTGGACGAGAAGTCGCCGGTGCGGCAGAAGAGCCTGGAGCAGATCCGCGAGCGGCATGCCGACGTGCGTGACCTGCTCGACGACGTCATCGCCCAGCATAAGGCGTGGCGCAGCGGCAAGCAGTTCCTGGACAGCCCGGGGGACCTGAAGCGGCTGTTGCGCGGGGCGGGGAAGCTGGAGTTTCGGATTCTCGCGGAAGCGGACGCGGGCAACCCCACCCGGTACGACCGATACCGCCGGCAGCTCAAGGAGGGCCGCATGCGGCTGCCCGACGAAGAGCTGGGCTGGTTCAAGGTCGACAACCCCATGCAGTTTTTCAATCTCGACTCGCCGGCTCAACTGGAAGCCTACAAGCCCGAGAGCGACCGGTTCTACGTGGTGGACAGGATGGAGAACGACTACTACGTGCTGGGCCACCTGTCTCCGAATGAGGGCCTGCTGCAGGACGTAAAGGGACAGCGGAAATGGCAACTCACCCGCGCCCGTCCCGACCGGGACGAGCACGGCCGCCCCAGTGTGAACTTCGAGCTGGACCTCATCGGCGGCCAGTTCTTCGAGAACCTGACGCGGCGGAACATCGGTAAGCCGCTCTGCATTCTGGTTGACGACGTGGCCTATACCGCCCCCAACATCCGCAGCACGATCCGTACGAGCGGTCAGATCACGGGCGAGTTCAGCTCGGACAAGGTGCGCTACCTGGTGCAGACCATGGAAGGCGGCATGCTGCCGGCCCGGCTCAAGGACACGCCCTTGTCGGAGCGGACGATCGGCTCCAGCCTGGGCGAGGCCAACCGGGACGCCGCGGTGCGGGCGGGGTTAATCGGGGCGGCGGCGGTCATCGCGATCATGATCGGCTACTACTGGCTGTGCGGGTGTATCGCCAACGTGGCCATGCTGCTCAACGTGTGCTTGACGCTGGCCGCCCTGGCCATGCTGGGGGCGCGGATCACGCTCGACGGCATCGCCGGCCTCATCCTGGCGGTCGGCATGTCGGTGGATGCCAACGTGCTGATCTACGAGCGGATGCGGGAGGAAAAGGAGCGCGGCGGTTCGCTGCGGATGGTCATCAAGAACGGGTACGACAAGGCCTTTGCCACGATCTTCGACTCGAACGTGACGACGCTGCTGACGTGCGTGATCATCTACTACGCCGGCAGCGAAGAGGTGAAAGGCTTCGGCCTGACGCTGGGCTGGGGGATTGCGCTCAATCTGTTCTCCGCGGTGTTCGTGACCCGCGCGCTGTTCGGCGTGCTGCTGAAGTACAACCTGATCAAAGACGTCAAGATGCTGAAGATCATCAGCATCCCGCACATCGACTGGTACGGAAAGGCCAAGTTCCTCATCCCGCTGTCGTTCGTGGTCGTACTCGGCGGCATGTCGACGCTGTTCATGCGCGGTACCAAAAACCTCTTCGACATCGAGTTCCTCGGCGGCGTAGCCGCCGAGTTCGAGTTGCAACGGGCCGGGCTCAACGACCAGACGATCAGCCAGCGGCTGCAGAAGGTGGGTGCCACGCTGGCCGACCATGCCCGCCTTCTCGACCAAGCCTCGGTCGAGGCGCCGCCCGGCGAGGCAAGCGTATTCGTCGTCCGCGTGCCGGGCGTAGACTCGGCCGAATTGGAGGCGCTGCTCGCCGAGCCGCTGGAGGCGGACAACCTCCTGCAGCGCGGCGGAATCACGGCCGCGCCCGGCACCGACCAGCTCACGCTGCGCGTGCCGGGTGAGGTGACCCAGCAACAACTGACGGACAAGGTGCACGCCTTGGCCGCGCCGCTGGTGGAGGTGGCCGACAACATCGGCGGCGCCAACGTCAATGCGGTGCTGGAGGTGGCCGGTGTGGCCCAGCGCGGGCTGGTCTGGAACGTCACGACGACGGTGACCAACATGCGCCTGGTCAAGTACGCTGTTGCAGCCGCCCTCGGTGACGACATGCGCATTCAACCGCGCATTGCCTACGTCTTCCACGGCCAGGGGGACCGGCCCTACCCGGTCACGGACCGGCTGCTGGACAACGTGGTGCCCAACCTGCCGACGGGCGTCAATGCGGACCTCACCGACTACCTCGGTGGAGCGGCGATCTGCCTCGACCAGCTCAATCCGCCGCAGTCCGTCGAAGCGACCCGCGAGCGGCTGGAGAACATGCACTTCCAGCCGGACTTCCAGGACTGGCCGAAGCGGGACTTCACGGTGATCGGCATCCGCCGGGCCGGGGAGGGCGTCGACGAGAAAGGACGGCCGCTGTACGCGGCGCTGGTGATCGCCACCGTCGACCCCGACGTCCGGTATGCCGACAATCCCGAGGCGTGGTACAGTGGGTTTGCCCAGCAGGAGCTGCAACTGGCCCAGACCGCGCTCCAGACCGAGCAGTCGTTGCGCAAGGTCATGCAGTTCAAACCGCAGATCGCCGCCCGCGCGACCCAGCAGGCCATCATGGCGGTGGTGCTGTCGTCGCTGATGATTATCGCGTACGTCTGGATCCGGTTCGGCAAGCTGTCGTTCGGCGTGGGCGGTGTGGTGGCGCTGGTCCACGACGTGCTGGTGGCGCTGGCCATGGTCGGGTTCAGCGGCTGGCTGGCGGGGACGGTCGTGGGGCGGAGCCTGCTGATCGAGGATTTCAAGATCAACATGACGATCATCGCGGCGCTGCTGACGATCATCGGCTTCTCGATCAACGACACGATCGTGATCTTCGATCGCATCCGCGAAATCCGCGGCCGGCTCGGCATCGTCACGCCGAAGATCATCAACGACAGCATTAACGAGTGCATGTCGCGGACGATCCTGACGACGTTCACGGTCCTGGCGGTCGTGTTCATCGCGTACGTCTGGGGCGGCAGCAGCATTCGCGGGTTCAACTACTGCATGCTGGCCGGCTGCTTCAGCGGAACGTACTCGACAGTCGTTATTGCCACGCCGCTGATCCTGGTCCGTTTTGGCCGCAAGGCCGGCGTGCCGGTGCGGGTGGCCTGACGCAGCGCTGTGGTGGTGCCGGACGTGGTGGTATAATCCGGTTCGGCCTGCGCCCGAGGGCGCAGACCAGACAACCTGTTGTGCGAGGGAGCACGATGCGCACCGAATTCAAGGTCGGGATCGTGGTGGGCCTGGTCGTGATCGCAGGCGCCATCATCTTCTTCGTCAATCAGGGCCGGAAGGCCGGCAGCACGGCGGAGGTGTTGCCGGTGAATGCGCCGGCGCAGCGCGCCACGCCGGGTCCGGCGAAGCCGGAGCAGCCACGCGACAAGGTCGCGGACAAGCGTCCCACGACGCCGCCGCGCACGACGCCCGCGGATCGCCCCGCCGCCGGAGAGCAACGCTCGGTCATCACTCCGCCGCCGGCGCGTCCGCCGTCAGCGACCACGCAGCCGGTGGGCGGCGGTCTGCGGCCCGGTGAACCCGCGCCCAGCCCCGTGGGCAGCCCGGTCGCGCCGCGCACGACTCCGACGTTGAAACCCGTGGGAGAAGGGGCCCCCGCTTCGCAGCCGCATGTCACGCCCGAACTGCCCCCGCTGGTGACCCCGGGTGAACAGACGCGAACCACGCCACCGGGCACGCCCACCGGTGAAACGCCGACTCGTCCGGCGACGCCGGCCGTGTCGCCACCGCCGCGCAAGGAGGCGGAACCGCCGGGCGCCACCCCCCTGCCGGCACAGCCGCGCGGCGGTTTGGCGGCGCCCCGGAAGTACACCGTGGCCGAGGGTGAATCGCTCTGGTCAATCGCGGAAGAGCAGTATGGCGATGGGCATTTGTGGACGAAAATCCGCGCGGCCAATCCGGGGATCGACGAGCTGGTGAAAGTCGGCCAGGTTATCAACCTGCCGCCGAAGGAGGAGTTGTTGGCCCCGGCAGGAGAGGCCAAGCCGGGCGCCAAGCCGGCGTCACCGCCGGCCGAAGCTCAGCCGGGGGCGAAGCCGGTGGGGCGCGCGCACACCTACGTGGTCGAAAAAGGCGACACGTTGTACTCGATCGCGGCCAAAGTGCTTGGTAATGGGAACCGCTGGCGCGAGATCTTCGAGCTCAACAAGGACAAGCTCGCCAAGCCGGAGGACCTGAAGGTCGGCATGGAGCTGAAGCTACCGGCCAAGGAAGGCGAGTCGGGCAAGGGTGAGACAAGCAAGCCGGCCCCCGCCAAGCCGGAGCCCAAGAAGAGCGGGGCAGCTAAGAAAACCTAGCAGCGCCGGCCGCTACAGGCCGAGCTGCCGCAGGGTGTCGTCCCAGCTTGAAAACCGGACGGCGCGATCGTCGATCCAGACGTCGGCCACCGGCTTGCCCATTTGCAGCCCGTCGTACTCGAACCCGTGGTCGGCGAGCCACTGCTGCGCGACGCGGTACTCGCCCCAACCGCGCGCCGTATAGATGACCACCACGTACCCGGCGGCACGCAACTTCTGTAGGGCCTCGCGCGCCCCCGCCAGCGGCTGCGCGAGCGGCCGCTCCAGGAAAACCTCCTCCGTGCACAACACGCCGTCCAGATCCACCATGATCGTTTTCGGCCGACTCATCGTGCGTCTCTCCTTGGCCGCGACGCCGCGCCGTATAATCCCCGCGCGTGCAAAGTAGACCAACGAACCCGCAACAGGTCAACCAACCGTGATCATCACCATCGACGGACCGGCGGGTAGCGGCAAGAGCACGATCGCCCGCAAGCTCGCGGCGCGACTGGGCATCCCCTACCTGGACACCGGTGCGATGTACCGGGTAGTGACGCTGGTCGCCCTGGAAGACGGCGTCGACCTGCGGGACGAGGCCGCCCTCACGGCGCTGGCGGAGCGGGACGACTATCAACTCGACCCCGGGCCGACGCACATCCGCGTCGCGCTCCGCGGCCGCGACGTCACCGAGGAGATCCGCTCCATGCGGGTCAACGACCATACGCGGTTCATCGCCGGCTCGCCCGGCGTCCGGCACGTGCTCATTCGCAAGCAGCGCGAGATTGCCGCGCGGCTGGGGTCGCTGGTCACCGAGGGCCGCGACCAGGGGACGGCCGCGTTCCCGGACGCCGACGCGAAGTTCTTCCTCGATGCGGCGATGGAGAAGCGGGCGGAGCGGCGGCTGCACGATTTTCTCGCGGACGGCGAGGAAGTGACGCTCGCGCAGGTGTTGGCAAACATCGACGAGCGCGACCGCACGGACGTGCAGCGGCCGGTCGCGCCGCTAGTCGTCCCCCCGGGGGCGGTGTGCATCGATACGACGAATCTCTCGATCGCCGCCGTGCTGGAGAGGATCGTGGAGCGCTTACGCAAGGTGGGGCTGGTCCCGTGACCGGACGTCCGAATTCGGGATTCGGAATTCAGGATTCGATGCGGCGCGGCTATGCGATTTGTCGCCTGCTCGCGCAGTCTCTGTTCACATTCGTCTTCCGCGGCCGGGTCTTCGGCACGCAGCGTGTCCCGCTTCAGGGCGGAGTGCTGCTCGTCAGCAACCATCAGAGTTTTCTCGATCCGGTGCTGGCGACGCTCGCCATCCCGCGCGAGTGCAACTACATGGCGCGCGACACGCTCTTCGCCATCCGGTGGCTGCGGCCGATCATGGAGTACCTCAACGCCTTTCCAGTCAAGCGCGGCACCGCCGACATGGGCGCGATCAAGGAGACGCTGCGGCGGCTCAAGCAGGGCCGCGTGGTGCTGACCTTCCCGGAGGCGACCCGCACGCATGACGGCAGCATCGGACCCATGCGGCCGGGCGTGGTCTTGCTCGCGCGGAAAGCCCGGGTCCCCATCGTCCCGACGCTGATTCTGGGCGCGTTCGAGTCGTGGCCGCGGACCACCAAGCTGCCGCGGCTGCACCCGATCCTCGTCGCGTACGCCGACGCGGTCTACCCGCATGAGCGCCCCGAGTGGAGCGACGAAGAATGCGTGGAGCTGGTCCGCGCCCAGATTCTCGCCCTCCAGGCCCGCTTCCGATCACACCCCATCCTCACTTCATGGACGCCGGGCGCAAGCCCATAAGAGCCCCAAGCGCCAGCGCGGGGCCCGTGGACGCTTGTCAGCCGTTCGCGGACGAATCGCCCCAGGGGCCGCGCCCTGAAGCGCACGTGGATGAGGCGCCGGCGCTGGAACGACGCTGGCCCAGTCGCAGCAACGCCGATCCCTCTGGGGCGCCCGTTTATCCACCGAGTGGACGTTCGCCGCGGGCGCTCCCATCGGCTGCTTCATAGGCAGTGGCGGACGGCAGCGCTCGCGACACACGGCGCGGCGCGGCAGCGCGCCAAGAGGTCTCGTTGAACAGCACGGCGATGCTCGCCAGGACCATGAGGCCGGAGACGACCAGCAGGCCGATGTGCAAGCCGCGCGAGGAGAAGTCGAAGGCCACACCGGCGCATCCACATGGGATCACCTCCCCCTGGAGCAGCAGGATGGCGTGCACGCCCGCGAAGACAGCGGACAGAAACAATGATAGCAGCGCTGCGGGTGCCGCGAGCGTGCGGGTCGCCAGCGCAACGGCAACGGCGGCCTCGCCGCTCGGTAAGCCCCACACCAGGGGCGTGATCCAGGCCCTGGGAATCATGCGGGTCGACAGGAGGATTTTCCGGAGCGCGTCAGGCCAAAGCAGTTTTCCCCCGGCACTCCACGCAAATACCAACACAAGGCCCCAGCGCACGCCGGTCCGAGCGCGCCCCCAACTAAATCGCCCTACGCGGCCCGCAGCGCGCGCCGACGCCACATCCACACTCCCGCAGTGACTAACACCGCGCCCGCGCTCAGTCCCACCACGGCCCTAAACGCCCGCTGGCGCCAAGCCATAGCACTGCGCGACTCGTTCGCCAGGGCCATCGTCTCGCCCAGGCGCTGTTGATCCTCACGCACCTGTTCCGGCGACTTGACTTGCTCAAACACCACGGCGCCCTTCTCGTCGGTGAAACGAACGAGTCCCGTAGTCCGGTCAAGCAACTTGCAGTTCGCTTGCGGCACCTCAACCGCGAGTTCGGCCTTGCTGAGCGTGTCGTCGCGCCCGACGCGTGACGCGAGGAAGTGATAAATGTTCCAGTCCTTTGAAGCCCCATTGTCGAGCGCGAGGACCGCCTCGCGGATGGCGTATACTCCGTCGACGGGCGAAGTGGCGATTACGCGAACCTTCCAGACGATCTCGTGGTTCGCTGCCTCGGGCCGCGGCGCGCGCGCCTCGAGTTCCCGTGGTACCCATCCCCGCTGTGGATCCAGAGTCAGGCGGACTGACCACACGCTGGGCTGGCCATCGTCGCGGATCGGGCGTCCCGCGAGAACGACCCGCTCTGGCGTTCGTTCCTCCACCGTGCATCCGCCCCCCTCCACAAGCTCGAGAATGCTTTGCTGCACGTCACAGACCTGCATCTCAAAGGGTGTGAGAACCGGCATCGGACCGTGGATTTCCCAGCGACCTCGGTCGATCGTGACCGACCACGTCCCGTCACTCCCGAGGCTCTTCATCGTCATCCGTCCGTCGATCCACGTACAGGTGGTGTCGCGGTCGTATGGTACGTCGCGCGTGCGGCGCCACCGGAAATCGGGCCGAACGATCCACATTTCGCAGGCCATGTTGATATCGTTCGGGCGCCAATCAGCGGCGTCAAACGGGTCTTTCCCGACAGCGGCGCTGTATAGCGCCCACGTGAAGTCGACCTTCAAGTGGTCCAGCGCGCTGTAGCGCGCGCGGAGTGCCGACTGGATTTCTGCTAGGCCGTCATCCGCAGCGCGCAGAACCATAGCCGGACCGGCGACTACTCCGAAGAGCAGCGCCCGGCCCAATCGCTGACCGCAACTCATTTGCGTGCTCCCGGGACGCTGTAGCTCAAGCCTGCACGACTACAGACAACTTAGCGCGGTTTGGGCGGCGTCACGATTGCCGTGCACTTAGCGAGTCCGCACTTCTGGCCTTCCGGGTGCACGCCGCCGCTGCAAGTGCCCTCCAGGCACGCGCCTCCGGTAAACGTATCGCCGCATGTGGGTACCTCGCCGTCCTCCGCAGTGCAAACTTGACTCTGTGCGTAGCCGCAATACCCGCGTACTGTGCCGCCGACGCAGTAAATACAGTTTCCTGACCCGGCGCAATGCTGGCTCGCCGCCGTGCAGCTCTCGCTGAAGCAGTAGCTATTGCCGATCTCGTGATTCGCGTAGGCGAAGTTCAGCAGCGCGGACATGACCACCACCGCAAGAACGCACGTTATTCCTTTCCCTTGTCGACCAAGCATCGCTCTACCTCCATTGTCCGTGTGACCTTCAAGATGACAGGCGATCGCGCTATGGCCTGCTGGCGATCGGTCATTTCCACCAGCGCGGACCCGACCAGTAGACGGCCTCCGAGCTTGTAGCCCATGCTCTCGTCGTTCGCGCGTGGCCATCTGCAAAGAGCACCGTGTACCCCTCCGCATGCGGACCATAGCGATCCAGCCTGAAGGGTAAGGTCGGGCGCGGCTCCCGCGGCCACGGGATATACGACTCGTCAGACAAGTCCCCAGCGGTCGGGTCGAGCGCGTGCTGATATACGGTCTCCGTTAGGTTCGGCTGAAGATCGTACGCCAACGCGAGGCGGCCAGGTTCGTACCACTGGCGCAGACCGACGCGGTAGGGGCGCGCATCTATGTACCACAGGCCGAGCGCGCGCGCGTTCCCGACGAACGGCAGCCCGAAGCCGGGGCAGCGCCAGATGCTCTGCCTTCCGCCCGGTATTTGCGCCCACGTCCCAGTCTCAATGTCCCACCCGACCTGGTCACCCCGCCCCCACCAATAGTCCTGGAACGCCACCGCGGGCGCCACGTAGTCGTCGTGGGAGTTCGCAAACTCGTGGATCACCTGGCCCACGCTGCGCAGGTTCGCTGCGCACACGATCGCCCTGGACTGATGGCGCGCATGCCCCAGCGTGGGGACCGTGATGCCAACGAGAAGCGTGATAACCCCGACGACGATCAGGAGCTCGATCACGGTAAACGCTGATCGATGGCGCTTGCCGCCGTCGCTACCCGTACCTGTCCTCGGCCGCCCTGGCATGGTCCTGTTCTCCCGCCCACCGACCTATAAAGAAGTCTAACTCGAAAAAAAAAAAGAGCAAATTGAGTCGGCAATATTTGTTCATTCGACACAAACGCGTGTTACGTGCAATCAACAACGAGTCGGCGGGCACAGTTCCGTGCGCTGTTACGGATGTCTCTAGGCTAATTGGGCGGACCGAAATGTTCGATACAGGGTTGGGGCTGTTGGCGGGCGAGACGCCCGCCCCGCCCTCCGGCCCACCCTTGGAGCAGCGCGTGGACCCGCTCAAGATCGGACATGTTATCGGCGTACGGGGCGACGAGGTTGAGGTGCAGATCAGCGTCGGCGACCTGCACATCGAGTACCACGGCACGACCTACCGCGTCGGTCGGCTGGGGACGTACGTCACGTTACCCATGGGGCGGCATACGCTCATCGGCTATGTCACGCGCGTCGGCGCTGAGGGTGAGCTCGAACCGCTGCCCGACCCCGGCACCCCCCGCTGCATCACCATGACCATCCACCTCATCGGCACGGTCCGCAACGACAAGTTCTCGCGCGGGGTCAACGAGTATCCCACCCTCGGCGACACCGTCCGCCTGGCGATCGATGAGGACTTCGAGCTGATCTTCGGGTGTTTCGACGCCCTGTCCGGCCAGCAGACCGAGCGGAAGGCGTTCTCCTTGGGCCGGTTCGCCGTCGACACCGACTTCGAGGTCAAGGCCCTCGGCAAGGAGTTCTTCGCCAAGCATGTTGCCATCATGGGGAACAGCGGCTCCGGCAAGAGCGTCACCACGGCCAAGATCCTGTACGAAGCCCTGCGCCTGCCGCACACGCAAGTCGTGCTGTTCGACATGCACGGCGAGTACCGGGCGGCGTTCAGCGACGACCAGGACCAGCTCCTGCCGAACGTGACCTACCTTTCCGACCGCAACCTGGTGATGCCCTACTGGATGCTCCAGTACGCCGAGTTCGAGCGGATCTTCCTCGACACGAACAACCCGATGAACATCAACGCGCAGAAGGTCTTCCTGCGGTCGGCGTTCGAGCAGCTCAAGCAGGCGGCGGCGGCGGAGCTCAACCTGCTCAGCGAGTTCACGATCGACACGCCGGTGTTCTACCCGCTCGAGCAACTGAAAACCTATGCGCTGAACATGAACGAGGCCCGGTTCGTGCTGAACACCGAGAACTACGCGTTCTCGCGGCTGCCGTACCGGCAACTTCCGGTCGAGGAGCAGGAGCGGCTGCTGCTCACGCGCCGCATGGAGTTCAACAAGGGCAACGCCGAGGGCGAGGTGCCACACGCGACGTTCTTCGGCCGGCTGCTCGGCCTGGTCAACCAGATCGAGACGCGGCTGAACGATCGGCGGTACGACTTTCTGCTGCGGCCGCGCGAGCAGGCGCTGCGCAACGCGGACATCGTGCCGTTCCTGAACCCGGAGACGTCGCCGGGCGCGGCGAGCAAGAGCCTCGGCGCCATCATCCGGCAGTTCCTGGGGCGCCTGAGCACGCGGAAGAACCTGACGATCATTGACCTGTCGGGGCTGCCGTTCGACGTGGTGGACATCACCGTCGCGACGATCACGCGGACGCTGTTCGACTTCAACTTCTGGGCCCCGCCCGAGGTGCGCCTGCCGTTCGCGCTGGTGTACGAGGAAGCCCACAACTACCTGCCCCGCAAGGACCGCGGCACCACGATGTTCGCCCGCGACGCGGTCGAGAAGGTCGCCAAGGAAGGCCGCAAGTACGGCGTGTCGGCGATGATCATCACGCAGCGGCCGAGCGAGATCTCCGAGACGATCCTGAGCCAGTGCAACTCGATGGTCCTGATGCGCATGAACAACCCGGACGACCAGGACTACGTGGCCCGCGTCGTGAGCGACCAGTTCCGCAGCCTGATCAGCCTGCTGCCCAGCATGAGGCCCGGCGAAGCCTTCATCATCGGCGACTCCGTGCTTATGCCCATGCGCACGCTGATCGACCTCCCGCCGCGGCTGCCGCGCAGCGGCGACGTGGACTTCTTCAAGCTATGGAACCAGGGGGCGGTCGAGGGCGACGTGGAGCAGATCGTGGACCGGTGGTGGCGGCAGGACCGGAGTTACGCGCACCAGCCGCACGCGGACCTGGACGGCGCGGCAGCGCAGGCAAATCCGGCACCGGCCGATACGCCGGCCGCCGCTCCGCCGGCGGGGTCCCCGGGCACCTCGAGCAGCGTCCGGCAGCGGCTGACCGAGTTGGCAGCGCTGCTCTCCTCGGGCGCAGAGAAGACTTAGAGCGGCTAATGTCATGATACAGAAATCCGTTGAATACGTCGGCGAGCGGCAAAGCTGGAGCTTCGCCGTCTCCGCACTTTGTAACCGGATTCGCGAGACACGGCCCTAACGGTCCGTTGAAAAAAGGGGACTGGCTCCGAGCCGTATCGCCTTAGCGACCAGCAGAACGCGCTCCCGTGAGGTGCCTGTCCCCTTTTTCAACGGACTGCTAACAGAACCCCCCTCCCTTCTGGGGAGGGGTTGGGGAGGGTTGAAATCCGCAGACTTCCTCCTCACCCTGCCCTCGCCCCCGAGGGGGAGCGGGGTTGTTTGGTCGCAGCGCGCGCCGACCTCCGGTTGGTCGAAGCGCCTGCCCGGCGCGCTCGGGATACACTAGAATGGTGGCGGCCAGTACGCAGGACCGCGGTTCTCGTGCCGCAGGAGCGATCATGGTGCAGCGGGATACCATCCAAGGTCTCTGCGACCAGATTGTGGCGGCCTTCCGCCCGCTCAGGATCATTCTGTTCGGGTCCTACGCGTATGGCAGCCCCACGCCGGACTCTGACGTCGACCTCCTTGTGATCATGCGTTTTGAGGGCAGCCCGATTCGTAAGGCCGCCGAGGTAAGTCAGCACATCCGGCGTACCATTCCGGTCGACGTACTCGTCCGCACGCCGGAATTCGTGGGCGAGCGACTGGCGCTGGGGGACTTCTTCATGCGGGAAGTCGTTGAAAACGGGAAGGTACTGTATGAGGCCACTGACGGCCGAATGGGTGCAGAAGGCTGAAGAGGATTGGCGGGCGCTGGAGTGGCTCGCGCAGTCACCCGACCCGGTGTGGTCCGCGGTCGGCTTCCATGCGCAGCAGTGCGTCGAGAAGTATCTGAAAGCTCGCCTCCAGGAAGCGGGTACCGCATTCCCCAAGACCCACGACCTGGAGGCCCTTCTGGAACTCCTGTTGCCTGTCGAGCCAACTTGGGTGGCGTGCCGTGCCGATCTGGCATTCCTGAGCCGCTTTGCTGTCGAGAATCGGTACCCGGGAGTGGCAGCCAGCGCCGACGAGGCCGCAGACGCGCGGCGTGGGTGCACCGCACTTCGCAGCGCGATTCGGCAGAGCCTAGGAGTCCGTTGAAAAAGGGACAGGCACCTCGCTGGAGGTGCCGCCACGCGGCCGAAAACGGGCTGAAGTTCGGAGCCAGTCCCGTTTTCAACGGACTGCTAGGCGTGACGCCGTGACGGCTTCGCCCCTGGCCCGGCGCAGTGCGGGCCGAAGCTGGCGTAACGGCCCCACAGGATGCTGAAGCTCCCGCGCGCCACGAGCGAACAGGACCCGCCCGGCTCCTGCGGTGCCCCCCCTCGTCCAACGCGTCCACTTGGTACTGCGTGAGCTCCACGTAGACAGCGCGCCCGTCTCCCGCGATCGTGCACTGCACCCTGGCATCCGGAGGGTCTGGCCAGAGCATGTCGATCTTTGATACCGTAGCGCCGAGCAACTGCATGAACTCCTCGATCAGCATTCGCTCGTCAACTCTCTTGCGGTCCCCCGGCGAAGCCATAACCAACGTCGCTCCTCAGCGTCGAGTCGGATCCCTCGGCCACCAGCATCCGCGTATTTCGCTATGTTACGTCCGACGCGACACGAACACCGATCGTGCGGTCGTGCGGGGCTGTCGCGGGTGAGGAACGGACGCGGCGGCGGCTCGCGCTGCGGCAACGAATCCGAGCCGCGACCGGTAGGGAGCGGTCCATTGTCGCTCGCTGCCGCTCGTGGCTCGGACTTCGCGGCGCCTTGTCTTGCAGACCCAGGTGGGGTATGCTGACTGGTTGAAAGCGGGGCACTGGCCTCGAGCGCGACCTTCGCCGCGCAACGAGGTTCCGGGCAGGCAGCCACGCAGTCGGCTGGGGCCTGCCAACGGGGCTTAGTCTTGTATCTGTTCACACCCGTTCCATCGAGGAGGAGCACATGAACCGTCGCATCACACCCGTGTCGTTCGGCCGGCTGGTTGGCTATCTCCCGGTCGTCGTCTTCATCCTGGTGGTCACTGCGCCGGCCGTCGCCGCACAAGAGGGCACGGTCACCACGGCTATCCCGATTGGGCCGTACCAGTTCACGGCAACCGCTCAAGGACAACAGTTGAGTGTGGAGGGGTTCGGTCACCTGCGCGTTCCGGGCAAACCCATGCTGCCGGCGAAGGTCGTCGCGATTGCGATTCCGCCAGGCGCGGAGGTCGTGGGCATCGATTACGAATGTGGCGCCGCGGCGACGCTGCCGGGGACGTACGCGATTGTCCCCAATCCGGTGCCACGTACGATCGACGCAGTCAGCCCGGCGATCCAGGAGGGCTGGGAACAGACCTATCGCGCCAATTATGCCGCCACTTATGGCAGCGATGCCGTTTACCCGTCGCACGCGGCCGAGCTGATCCAGACGGCGCAGTACCGCAAGTACAACCTCGTGGACGTGCAGGTGTCGCCGTTCGCCTATCAGCCGCTATCGGGGCGGCTGACGTTCTTCCGGGAGATCCAGGTCCACGTGCGGTATGTGCTGCCGGAGCGTGCGCCGGCCCCGATAGACGACAACCTGCCGGCCACCGAGAAGGTCGCCCGCTCGATCATCGTCAACTACGACCAGGCCGCGGCCTGGTATCCGGCCAGCACACCCACCGGCCGCGACCTGTACGATTTCGTGATCATCACGCTTGACCCGCTCGTCAGCGCCGTCACCCCTCTGGTGACCTGGGAAACCGAGAAGGGCCGGACCGTCAACGTGGTGACGACTACCTGGATCAACGCGAACTACACCGGCTACGACCTGGCGGCCAAGATCCGCAGCTTCCTCCGCGAGAAGTACCCGTCGTCGGAGTGGGGCATCCAGGACGTGCTATTCGTCGGCAGCCGGCCTGAACTACCCATGCGGCGTTGCGCGCAAGACGTCGGCTACGGCCAGCCGGAGACCGACTTCTACTACGCCGAGCTGTCGCAGCCGGACAGTCTGTCGTGGGACAAGGACGGCGACCACAACTACGGCGAGGACTCTGACCCGATCGACTTCTACGCGGAGGTCAACGTGGGCCGAATTCCCTGGAGCGACGCACCCACGGTCCAGGCGATCTGCCAGAAGTCGGCGGCGTACGAGCAGAACGAGGACCCGACGTTCAAGAAGAACATGCTCCTGCTGGGGGCGTACTTCTGGGACGACACGGACAACGCCGTCCTGATGGAAACCAAGGTGGACCAGCCCTGGATGACGGACTGGACACTGACGCGGATGTACGAGAAGAACGCGGACTACTATTCGACGTACCCGTGCGACTATCCGTTGCTGCACGCCAACGTCATGACGGTCTGGCCGGCGGGCAAGTACGCGTTTGTGAACTGGGCCGGGCACGGCTCGCCGACGTCCGCCCACATCCTTGGGCTCGGGGCACCCGCCTTCATCCAGTCCTCGGACTGCCCCGCGCTGAACGACAACTACCCGGCGATCATCTTCGCCGACGCGTGCAGCAACTCGGACACCGACGAGCTGAACATCGGTAAGTCGATGCTCAAGCAGGGCGCGATCGGATTCCTAGGGGCGACCAAGGTGGCCTTCGGCTGTCCCGGCTGGAGCGTACCGACCAGCGGCTCCAGCCAGTCGCTGGATTACTTCTTCACGACCGGTCTAACCTCCGGCGAATGTACGCAGGGCCAGTCGCAACAGGCGGCCCTACGGCAGATGTACACGCTGGGGCTGTGGGACTACCTGCGCTACGAGACGTTTGAGTGGGGTGCGTTGTGGGGCAATCCCGACCTGCGGATGGTCCCGCCCCCCATCCTGACGATCAGCTTCCCGGATGGCCTGCCGGACCATCTGACCCCCGGAATACCGGCCACGCTACGGGTGCAGATCGCCAACGGTTCGGAAACCTACGATCCAGCCTCCGGGCTGTTGCACTTCCGTTACTGGAACGGCGACTTCCTGACCTCGCCGCTGGAGCTCGAGAGTGGCAACGTCTACCTCGCGACGCTGCCGGGCACGCCGTGCGGCAAGACGCTCTCGTACTACATCTCGGCCGCGACGACGGTAGGATCGGTGGTGCTCTCGCCTTCCAACGCACCGGGGACGACGTATCAGGCCGCAGCGGTGCCGATCGTCACGGTGCTCGAGAAAAACATGGACACCAACCCCGGCTGGACCAAGAGCCCCAACAACCCCTCCAACCAGTGGGCCTGGGGCCCGCCGACGGGCGGCGGCGGCGAGTACGGCGGACCCGACCCGAGCAGCGGATACACCGGCGCCAACGTCGTCGGCTACAACCTGAACGGCGACTACGCCAACAGTCTGGCCGAGATGAGTATCAGTACCCCGCCGTTTAGCTGCACCGGGCTGACGGACGTGAAGCTGTCGTTCTACCGCTGGCTCGGCGTCGAGCAGCCGGCTTACGACCACGCCTACATCCGCGTGAGCAACAACGGTCTGATCTGGACCACCGTCTGGCAGAACTCCGCGACGATCTATGACGGCGCCTGGGTACACCAGGAATGCGACCTGTCGGCCTACGCGGATAACAAGCCCGCTGTGTGCTTGCGCTGGACCATGGGGACTACGGACACCGCCTGGCGCTATTGCGGCTGGAACATCGACGACGTCAAGGTCGAAGCCGTGGACTGGGAGGCCTGCCCCGACTACTCCCCGGGCGACCTGAACTGCGACAGCACCGTCGACTTCGGCGACATCAATCCGTTCATTCTGGCGCTGATCGACCCGGTGGGTTACGCGAACGCGTTCCCGGGCTGCGATATGGACCTCGCCGACATCAACGGCGACGGCGCCGTGGGCTTCGGCGACATCAACCCCTTCGTCGCGCTGCTGACCGGCGATTGACGTGCAGACGCAAAAAGGGGACAGGCACCGCGCTTGCTAACGCGCGCTCGGAGCCAGTCCCCTTTTCTCGCGCTTCACACTGGCGGGGAACTGGGCGCGGATGGATTCGAACCATCGTAGGCATAAGCCAACGGGTTTACAGCCCGTCTCCTTTGGCCACTCGGACACACGCCCAGCACTGTGGCACCCGCCGCGCTCGCCCGGGTGCCGTTCGTCCAATCAGGGAAAATAGCGTCCCCGCCGTGCGGATGCAAGCGTCAGTCCCGCCCGGCCCCGGCGTCGCCCGTCGGGGCGTGTCGCCGCAAGACGGCCTGAATTCGTTCGTCCGGGCAGTAGCGGAGCGCCAGTCGGGCGTTGTGAGCGACTACCGACAGCGGGCTGCCAACGAGCTCGATCAACTCGCTTTGCACCGCCGGATCGGACGATGAGCCGAGCCAGATGCAGGCCGCCCGGACCAGGTTGTAGTCGACCGTCGGGACCTCCAGCAACGCGGGGCCGCGCGGCGGAGCAGTGCACAACACCGCCCCCCAATCAGGCCGGTACTCCCAAAGGTCGGCGCAACGCCGGGCAAGGAGCGGCCAGAGGAACTGCGTTTGCGGCTCCAGCGGGCGAGCGGTGACCGCACGGTCGCGATCGCTTCCACAACGCCGCCACCATTCCTGCAATGCCTGTCGATCGGCTTCGAGGTCAATCCGGTCGGCGACGGCGTGGTCGAAGTCGGCCGGGTACAGGTCCGGCCAGGTGCGGGGTCGCGCGCCCGGCGGTAGCACGATGACGCCGACCCGCCGGCCCTGCACCTTCAGGTCAAAGTGCACCAGTCCGAAGGTCGCCTCCAGGCAGCGCGCGCTCAAGCGCGGCGGCGAACTGCCCGCGTCCGCGAGCAAGCGGATCAGCGACGTGTGCAAGAGCACCTCGAGGTCGTCCGGGGCGGCGGGCTGCGTCATGGCCGGTTGACGCAGCAGGCCGGCAATGCTCGCAGACCCCAGCTCCACCAGGCGGTTGTAGCTATGGGTCCACACGGTATCCGGGTCCAACGTCAGGATCGGGCGCGCGGCGTCCGCCACGGCGCGCTCGATCAAGCTCACAGAAGCGTCCGGTGCGAGGCACCCCGATAGCAGGAAAAGCCCGGCGGCCAGCACGGCCAGCCGCGCGCAGCGCGGGCCGTGTGGCAGGGCGAGCACGTGCGCGAAGCCTGTTGACGGCATTGGTGCCAGCCGGCGAAGCCGTTACAATCCGCCGACGAAAGAGAATACCCGCTGGGTCGCGCCGCGGAAACGGCGCCCTGTACGCTGAACGCCGCCGGGAGTCCGCATGGAAGAGACACTGATCATCTTCAAGCCGGACGCGATTCATCGTCACCTGGTGGGCCGCATCCTCGCGCGGTTCGAGGAGAAAGGTCTGCGGATCGCGGCGTTGAAGCTGTTTCAGCCGTCGCGGGCGCTGGTGGAGAAGCACTACGAGGTGCACCGCGAGCGGCCGTTTTACGCGTCGCTGGTGGAGTTCATGGCCAGCGGGCCGGTGATCGCGGGCGTGCTCGAAGGGCCGGGCGCCATCGCGGTGGTGCGCAAGCTGGTCGGGGCGACCCACGGTCAAAAGGCGGAGGCGGGGACGGTGCGCGGCGATTTCGGCCTCGACCAGCAGTACAACCTGGTCCACGCCAGTGACGGACCGGAGACTGCCCAGCAGGAAATCGCGTTGTTCTTCAAACCCGAGGAGCTCGTCAGCTACGAACGTGTCACGGAGCGTTGGATCGTCCGTCGGCGGTAAGGGCCGCCGGCGAGTCAGGAATCTCGAATTCGCGCGCGTCGCGCGAAGAGAGGAACTGAAGATGTCCACCATTTCCCGACGTGAAATCCTGGGCTCGGCCGCGGTTGTGGGCGGCTGGATGCTGATGGGGGCACGCGGGGCGCGGGCGCAGTCGCAGCCCAGCGGGAGCGGCGCGGCCGCCGGCCCGTACCAACTGCCCCCATTGCCGTACGGTTATGCCGACCTGGAGCCGTTCATCGATGCCCAGACGATGAAGCTGCACCACGATATTCATCACGCGGGCTACGTGAATGGAGCGAATGCTGCCGTCACCGAGCTGGAGCAGATCCGTCGGGCGGGCGGCGACGCGATCAAGCAGGTCCGCGCGGTCACGAACAACCTGGCGTTCAACCTGTCCGGGCACCTGTTGCACAGTGTGTTCTGGACGTGCATGAAGAAGGACGGCGGCGGCGATCCGCCCGCGGACAGCACCATCGGCAAGCTGATCGTCCGCGACTTCGGGACGGTGGACGCGTTTCGGGCGAACTTCGCCGCCGTCGCCGCCCAGGTCCAGGGCAGCGGCTGGGCCGTGCTGGCCTACGAGCTGCTGGCGGAGCGGCTGCTGGTGCTGCAGGCGGAGAAGCACGAGAACACGGGCGTATGGGGGGCGGTGCCGCTGCTGATGCTCGACGTGTGGGAGCACGCGTATTACCTGAAGTACCAGAACAAGCGCAACGAGTACATCAAGGCGTTCATGGAGGTCATCCATTGGGCCAGCGTCGACCAGCGGCTGCAAACGGCGCTGAAGCTCGGGTAGACAGTTGCGCAGCGGGAGTCGCGAACTGAGGCCGCCCGGCTCGCCACTCGCCACGCGCTGCTCTTAACTTCTGCGATGCCGTCCGTCCAACCCACCAACGCGACTCATGTCCGCCTGGCCCCCGCGCGCCCCGCCGGCACGCCCCTCTGGCTGCTGATCGTCGTGATGGGGGTCGTCATCGCCCCGCTGATCGGCTTGTCGCAGTTCATCGCGTATTGGCGCACGGACGTCGTCGACGACCAGATGTTCGGGTATTACGGCTGGCGCATCCTGCACGGCGCCATCCCGTACATCGACGTCTGGGACAACAAGCCGCCCGGCATCTACTGGATGAACGCGTTGGGCTTCTGGCTCGGCCACGACAGCTATTTCGGGGTCATCGCGCTGTGCAGCGCCGCGCTGGCCATCTCGCACATCGCGTTCTTCGTGGTGGCGGCATCGGTGTTCGCCCGCGGCGCGGCCGCCCTGGCCACCATCCTGCTCAGCTTCTTCCTGACCCACGCGTACTACACGGGTGGCACGAACCGCACTGAGACCTTCCTGGTCATGTTCGAGCTACTGGCGGTGGTGTGCTATTTTCGCGGCTATGCCCGTGACCACTGGTGGAAATGGTACGCCGCCGGACTGCTGTGCGGCGCGGCCTTCCTGTTCAAACAGGTGGGCTTGGCGGCGTGGGGGTGCATGGGGTTGCACACCATTGCGCTGGTCGTCGCGGGCGAGCTGCCCTGGCGCAGCGGCCTGAAGCGCTGCCTGCTGCTGGTGGCTGGGGCGGTTACGACCGTCGGGGCGGCGGCCGCCGTGCTGGCCTGGCACGGCGCCCTGCACGAGGCGTGCTTTGCCGCCTTTGGTTTCAACCGCGCCTATTTCGCCGCCGGGGCCAGTCGGTTCCCCTACAACATCGTCACCTGGTCGCTGTTGCGGGAGCACGTCAAGCCGATCCTGCTGCTGCCGCTGTTGATGGCGCTAGTGGCCGTGATCCACGCGTTCTTGTGGTGGCTGCGGCCCAGGTACCGGCCGGCGGAAATCGAGCAGACCCTGCGGGCGGCGTACCCAGTCTGCAAGCTGCACGTGTTCCTGTTCAGCACGTGGTTCGCGGCAGCGCTGTATGGGGCGCTCGTCAGCCCGCACGGTTTCCGGCACTATCTCGTGCCGACCCTCCCGCCGCTGATGCTGCTGGACGGCTATCTGATCAACGTGCTCCGCGCCGAAGCGCGGCTGCTGGAGCGGCTTCAGCAGCGGGCGTGGGTGACCGTGGCCTTCGTCATCATGGGTTATTTCTCGTGGGAGGCGGTCGTGCGCCAGTTCGAGGAGGTCTCCAAGGTGCTGGTCTTCCGCCTCGAGCAGCATGAGGCGGCGGAGTGGGAGGTCGTCGGCGACGCGGTGGCCCAGTGGACCCGGCCGACGGACCGCATCCAGTGCTGGGGCTACCTGCCGGGCGTGTACCTGCGGGCCCGGCGTCTGAACGCCACACGCTTCACCACGCTGGAAAAGGTGGGGCAGGTCCGGGGTGGGGCGCGCTTCGTGGTCGACGAGCTGGAAACCCGGTTGCGGGCCGATCCGCCGGCAGCGCTGGTGATGTCGGCCGGGGACTACCTATGGATGAAGGAGGGGGATCGCCGGGGTCGGCCGTCCGATTTCACGCTCGGTCCGTGGATCGACGAACACTACCGACTCGTGCAGGAGATTCCCAAGTTCGGCAACATCTACATTTTCAAGCGCAAAGACCTGCTGGCCGTGTCAACGTCCCAGCTCGCCGGTCCCAAGGGTTGAAATGAACGTCGTCGCCCACGGCATCGATCTCGTCCACGGCCCGCGCATCGCGCGGATCTGGCAAGCGCACGCCGAGCGCTTCCTGAGCCGTGTCTACACGGCGCAGGAGCAGGCGTACTGCCTGGACTGCAAGGACCCGGTCGTCCGGCTGGCGGGCCGGTTTGCCGTCAAAGAGGCGGTGATGAAGCTGCTGGGGACAGGTTGGCGCGGCGGCGTCGAATGGACCGACATTGAGACTCTGCCAGACCCGCTCGGCAAACCGCTGCTCACGCTTCACGGCGTCGCCCGCCGGCTGGCCGAGAATCTGAGGATCACGCACGTCCTGGTCTCGATCTCCCACGCCGGCGAGTACGCCGTCGCGTCCGCGATCGGTATCAACGCTTCAGCCACGTAACGGTCCGCGCCCTGCACGCCGTAGAAGGCCGCCTGGCGATGGAATCGGCCGGTTGGGGCAAGCCGCAGCCACCCCAACAACGTGCGCTGATCAAGACCTCCTTCCGCGCATAAACAAGCTCGCAGCGGTCATGAGCAAGACGGCGGCAGGCTCGGGCACGAACGTGAAAAACCCGCTCGCGAGGCCGTTGGGGGAGCCCGACGCGTAGCCGATCAGCGGGATCTGAATCTCGTATGTCTTGCCGGAGAGGTCGTTCTCGACCGCGCCGAGCAGGGCGATCCGCACCGTTCCGCCCTTCCACAGGTTCCAGCCCAAGTCAGCGTACCTGTTCTGGAGCCCGTAGGTGTTGACGGCAATCATCCTCTCCGGGTTCTTGTGCCACTCGGGATACCCCGGCGGCGTCGCCGTGCCGTCCCACCGCTTCATGGCGACTTCGTTGTTCATGTTGTTGCAGAGGTAGTACGTCGGGGCAAGCGCCGGTTGCGAATTCGGGTCATTCGGATCGTACGGCACGCCGGCTACGTGAATCGTAATCCCCAACCCGTTAATCTTGGCCGAGTTGGGCTCACTCTGGAACTGGAGCCACATATACGCGAAGTCACCCGGCGGAATAATGATCGGGTTGTTGGGGTCACCGGAAGGCGCGTCAGCGGGCGGGAAGCCGCCGGGGCGAATCGGCCCCGGAATCGTGCCTTCGTAGTCCGCCCAGTAGTCGTAGCCGTTCTCGTCGACACCGTTCACGTATACAGCGCTGACGGTCGGAATCGCGTGATTCGCGTTGTTTTCAAGCCCGTAGGGGTCACTCGATTTGGTGACAAACACGCGAACCGTCGCGCTCGCGCACGCCCAGGTCGTCAGAATGGTGAGCAGACACAGTGAGTTCTTCATCATGGCCTTGTCCTCCGGACCGCTTGTACCTAGGCCTGCCCCGGGTTTGCACGATTCTGCGGGTCCGGCATCGGCCTGCGTTCATCCGCCCCAGGGTCTTTTACACGCAGAAGCAGCCGGGCCGCACGAGCGGTCTCGCCGTCGTGTCCAGCGCAATCGCGATCTGACCGTGCGCGGCTGCTTCCAGGCAGATGCAGGCCGATGGTATTTTTGCGGTCGGCACCTGACCCGACCATTGCCGCAGACTTGGACGATGGCCAGCCTTCGCGCGCACGCTCGGCCCATGCCGCACCGCACTCGATAGGCTACCCTACCATCTCCACTATACATCAAGGAACACGGGAGGTCAAATGGTACTGGATGAATCCCCAAAGGTACGGCGGCCGGCATGGGAGGTTACGTGGGCCACTCACCCGTGAACACCTCTGTCGCTGGGCCGGTCATGTAGACATGTCCCGTGCTTTCGTCCCACTCCAGCTTGAGCTGGCCGCCGGGCAGTTCGGCGGTGATCGCGCGCCCGGTCAGGCCGCTCAGCACACCCGCGACGCAGACGGCCGACGCCCCCGTGCCGCAGGCCTGCGTCGCACCCGCGCCGCGTTCCCACGTGATCATGCGGACGAGCTGTGGGGACATGACCTGTACGAAGTGGGCGTTGGTCCGCTCAGGGAAAAGCGGATCACGCTCAACCTGTGGCCCCCATTTCGCCAGCGGCACCCGGCCCACGTCCGGTACGAAGAACACCGCATGCGGGTTGCCCATGGAAACGCAGGTCAGCGCCAGGGGGGTGTCGCCCAGCATGAACGGGTGGCCGACCACGCGCGCGGCCGCGAGCGCGACCGGAATCCGCTGTGCCTCCAGGACCGGGACGCCCATGTCCACGCGCACCTCGCTGACGCGGCCGTGCCTGTCGAGCTGCAGGTCGAGCGCCAGCACGCCGGCGTCGGTCTGCACGCCCAGTGGGTTCACGCGGGCCAGGCCGCGTTCGTAGGAAAACTTCGCGACGCAGCGGACGCCATTGCCGCACATCTGGGCGCGCGAGCCGTCGCTGTTATACATGATCATGCGGACGTGGGCCCGCGGATCGTCGGGCGGGGCCACGAGAATCAGTCCGTCACTGCCCACGCCGCGGTGGCGATCACTGATCGCCCGGGCGAGGGGCGCTGGGTCCTCAACACGCTGGTCAAATGCGCAGATGAGCACGAAGTCATTGCCCAGGCCGTGCATCTTGGTGAATTTCAGCGGCATCGCGGTGGTCGTTGGCATTCCACGGCCGGTCCGCCGCGGCGGACGCCGGCCGCTACTTGCCGGCGTGCTGCTGCAACCAGCTCTCCAGCGCCGCGCGCCGGAAGGTATAAGTGCCCGGGCGCGCGAAGCCCTTCTGGGCGAGCGGCGAGTTCGCTTCGATCACCAGCGGCACCAGCTCGTCACCGCGGCCCGTCCCGAAGAAACCTTCCGGCCGGACGCGTGGAGCAACCGGCGCCGGCCGCACCGGCGTGGGAACGAGCCGGTTGCGGAGCAGGTCGGCGAACTGCGCCTGCGCGAAGCCGCCCGACAGGTCGACGAGCACGGTTGAACCGCCTTCCGGGTTGAGCACACGCAGGCCGCTCTGCTCGAGGGTGTTGAACGCCACCGCGACGTCGGCCTGGCCGAGGATGTCCGGGAGCGGTACGTTCTTGCGAAACTGCGCCTCGTCGGCCCAGCGTCGCATCGCTTGCGTCACCACCTCCCGCGGCAACACGGCCCGGCGCTGCCCCGTCAGCTTGCTGAACGCATCGACCAGACCCTGGTCAAGCAGGAAGATCTCGAAGTGGTCGGTACCCCGCTCATAGAACAAGCCGAAATCCCACGTGCCGCGTTTGGACAGCGTGGCCACCGGGCTGTCCACGGTGAAATCGCTTTTGAGCCCGCCTTCGGCGACGCCGGCCCGCATCCGGCCGTAGCCCACCCCGATCCGCACGCGCTTCGTGTCCGTCGTGCGGTAGGCCTCGCTGATGATCGTGCGGCTGACCGGCTCGACGACCACGGCGGTGTAGGTGTCGTCGTCGCCGACCTGCAGCTTGATGGAGGAGCGCACCCCGGTGAGGATCACCGTCTGTTCGGGATACTCCTCGTCGACCTGGCAGGGCTGCCAGCTTTCGGAATCGAGCGGGGCATGTTTGACGTCGCCGCGCACTTCGAGCACGCGCGCCGTGATCGGCGTGCGCTCGCCGGGTTGCGTCGCCGGCTGCGAAGTCTCCGCGGGTTGACCGAGCGCGGGTGGCGTCAAACCTGCGCCGGCAAGTGTCAGGAACAAGGCCGACAAAACAAGCCGAGCGGGGCGAAGCATGCGTGGGCCTCCAGGGAATTCCGCGGTCGAGCCGCTGCCCAAACAAGGGTTTTGTATAGTATTCCTCGCCCCGCGGCCGCGGTCAACCACCCAGGCAATGGCGAAGTGGATCGGCGTAGACCCCGGTCGCGCGCCAGGCCGGCCAGAAACATGGGAGCAAGATTATGTAGGCGATGTGCGCCCCGGTCACCAAATCGTACGCCACCGACCCGCGCGGACGCCGCCAAAGCTGAAGTCGGCCGAACAGCCCCGGCGCCGGTCCGCGCGGCGGCGGCGGCCGCCCGGCGTCGGCCGCCTGGAGCACTCCGTACGCATAGGTCATTCGCCGCCAGACGGTGAAGAACCCGGAAACCGCCATTTGCCAGAGCACCGCGGGCATGTGCCCGAAGGTGCAGCCGATGAGGACCGCGGCGAAGCGTTCGCCGCGCAGCCAGTAGCCTACGGAGCAATCCGGGATCACGTTCTCCGCGCGGGCCTTGATATAGCTGATCAACACGCCGTTGCACAAAGCGACGATCGCCAGCAGTTGGTACGTGAGGTTGGGCACGGGCCGCGTCGCGAAGTGCAGGAAGCAGCCGGTGTAGAGGGCCATGTCGCTAAAACGATCGACCGACGAGTCGAGGATGGCCCCCGCCCGTGAGCCCAGCTTGCCCACGCGGGCCACCGCCCCGTCCAACATGTCGCAGGCACCCGCCAGGACCAGGAGGGCGGCTGCGACCGCTGGCCACCAGCTTGCAGGCTCGCTGGCGAAGTTGAAGTAGGGAACCGTTTGCGAGGCCCCCCGCGCCAGGCAGTACCCGGCCCCCACCGTGAACAGGAAACCGGTGATCGTGATCCGATTGGGAGTCGCACCCAGTCGGACGAGCCGTCGCGCGAGACCGTCCCGCGCCGCGGCGATCGCCGAGCCGAGCGACTTGCTCGCACCCGCCGGTTCGCCGGATTCCTCCAGCGCGCGGAAGTCCTTGCTCGTGGGATGAGCCATATCGGGGACCGGCTAGGACGACGGCGTTGCGTCGCCAGGCGGCGCATCGGCCGCCGGGCTGGTCGGTGGCGCGCCGTCAGGCGCTGGGCCCTGCGCGGCCGGCGGTTCCGTCGGACTCACGGCCGGGGCCGGCGACTCCTCGCCCGGCTCCTCGTAATAGACTTCGTCGTAGTCGGTCGCGTCCACCTCCCGCCGCAGCAGGAAGTACATCTGCGTGCTGCCGCAAAAGAAGTAGCTGACCACGAAGGCCGACAGCAGGCCGACGCACAGGTAGACCCACAGGGCCAGGAGCCAGGCCGCGAGCCGTTCGGTGCCGTCGAGCGGGCCATTGCAGAACGTGCCCCAGAAAGGCATGTCGCCGGTCGACGGGAGCAACGTCAGGTCCGCCCACGCCGGCATGCTCCACAGCGCGTCCAGCTTGCCGACGCCGCTCAACTCGGAACTACTGATCAGGTTCATGCCCAAACCGGTGAACTTGTGGGCGAGCTTGAGCAGCAGAATCGCGACGACCCGCAGGAATGCGAACGACACGCCGCCATACAGGAGCAATACGAAGGTGTAGAAGCCGACGTGCCAGATGCGGCTGCCGACGTAGCTGCAAGCGCGGGACAGGGCGTCGAAGCCGTCCGACCCTTCGACGGCGATGGTCGGCCACATCAAGTGGAACCCGATGATCGTCGCCAGTACGAGGACTGCGGCGGCCAGGCCGCCGAGCAGGGCGAGCGGATAGAACACGCCCGTGAACAGCTCGCCCGCGTAGCCAATGGTGCCGATCAAACCGCCGATGAACATCAGCACGATGATGCCGATGAGCACCCCGACGGGCAGCAGCGGGGCGAGCACGAAGCCGCCATAACGCTGCCGCACGAACCGCAGCGCGTCGCCGAGGGAGATGCTCTCGTCGCGGGCGGACTGCACGGCGGCGCTGCGGCAAACGGCCCCGCCGAAAAACGCGAACACCAGCAGGTTGAACACGCCAAACAGCAACGCGTACCACGGCCGTTGGTTGACGAGCCAGCAGAGCCCGCGCAGGGCCGACTCGATGCTGCCGGCCATGGCCGGTTGCGCGTCGAACGCATGACCCTGGAAGCCCCAGCGCCCGTCGCAGACCCCCTGGATCGCCGCCGCAAAGCAATGCATCTCATACGGGAGCAGGCTGCGGAACGGTCCGCGCGGTTGAAGGAGCTCGTATTCCCGCAACTGGGCTCGCCGCGTGGTCGCCTCCATCAGGGCCGCCTGATTCCTGGCTTTGGTCTGCGGATCGACCGCCACCAGCAGCTCGACCGCTTTCTGCCCCGCCGCGACGGCCGCCTCCCCAGCGGGCAGCGTCCCCGACAGCATCTTGCGCACGGTATCGGCCGCGTCCGTCAGCGCGCGGCGTTTGTCGGAGCGTTCCGCGGCGGACAGGTCTTTGTCGCCAACGAGGTCGGCGCGTCCGCGCTCGAGTTGCTGGTCCACGAGCTGCTTGAGCTCGCGGAGCTCGCGCTCGAATTCGGCGTCGAGCAGGATCGCGCGCAGCGGCTTGTCGGCCAGAGCGCGGCGGGCGTCCTCGGTGCTGGCGGCCTTTCGGGCGTGTTGCAGCGCCAGAGTGCCGGTGCGCTCGGCGGCCAGGCGTGCCTCGCGTAACCACGCCCTGAAATCGGCCTGCTTTCCCTGCGCATAGACCTGAATCTCGGTCTGCAGGTCGCCCGCCTGACGCATCGCCACCACCCCGTTGCGCGTTCCCCAGATCGCGTCGAGGATTCGGCCGCCGACGTAGGCCAAGAGGACGCACGCCAGGGCGAGGAGCAAGCGATTGATCCCCAGCGCCAGTCGGAGCGTCTTGAACAAGCGAACGAAAGGAAACGCCTGCAACCATGCGATGCTGCGAAGCTCGGACCCGTTCTCAGACATGTCCGCCTCCACTCTAAATATGCGCCTGACTCGCGCGCGACCCGTGTCAACCGCGCTGCGGAGAATCGACCGGTCCCGCCGGTCGCCGCCAATATCGGTTTGCCATTATAGGACCCCGCCGGCCGCGAACAACCCACGCCGCCACTGCACCCCGAGCGCCAGCACCACACCGACCACGACGACCGCCAAGCCCAGCCAACCGGTCGCTGCCCAGCCGCCGAACGCGAGGTCGTAGGCCGCGGCGGCCGGCAGCAGGCCACCCACGTAAGCGCTCCACGCCCAGGCCCGGCGCGCCGTGGGCCGGGCCAGTCTCAATACCAACGACAGCGCGAGTCCCGCCGCGGCGAGCAGCACACAGGGCCGCACTACCAGCCCGCACGCGGCGGCGAATTGCCCGATCGGAATCACTGCGGCGACCCAAACGAGGCAGGCGGCGAGGGCGGCGATGTCCGACCGCTGCTCGGTCGCGTCACGCACCAGCAGCCAACCGTACCCAAGCATGAAGAGCGCCGCGAGCAGCGTCGCGACGCGTCCAGGCGCCCCGACGTTATTCGCGCCCCAAGCCCACATCGCGGCCGCGACGAGCTGTCCACCCGCGGCGGCGTAGCTCAGACTGCGGGCCGCGGGAATCAGCCGTCCGGCCGTTGTCCAAGGCTTGCCGTCGTTGAGCTGTTGGTGCCAGAAACGGGCCAGCCACGCCATGAACGCCCCCGCCACGGCCCAGCCGAGCAATCCGCAGGGCGGGGATGTCGGCAACCAAGCCTGACCCGCGGTGATCAGGCTTTCGGCCACGAGCGCCAGTCCCAGCTCGCCGACAGTGTTGGAGCACCAGCGATGGCCCACGATGAAAGCCGCGTAGGCCGCCAGCGCGACCGCGAGCGGTGTGATGGCGGCGTCCGCGAACAGCACCCCGCCGAGGCCGATGGCCACGCACACCGCAATCAGGAGTCCGAAGAAACGCCGGTGGCGCGGCGGCGGCTGCGTCAGCCGCGCGGGCTCGGTGCGCCAGATGCGCACACGCCGCCGCCAATCAAAGAGCACAACCGCGAGGACGGCCAGCAAGACCGTCACGCCGGCCAACAGCAAGCTGACCGACAGGTGAACGCGCCGCATTTCGAGGATTTCGCGTGGCACCGCGAGCCACAGCAGAAGCGCCGCCACCGCGACCATAGCGTAGCGGCTCAGCGCACCACGCCGGCGGACATACAGGCCCACCGCCACGACGAGCAGCAGCGCCAGCAGCAGGACCAGGCCGGGGGTCAGGAGGCCCACCGTCCGGTGTACCGACAGCAAGACCGCGGCCGCCAGCAAGCCCGCGAGCGCAGCGGCATGAACCGCCAGATCCCGGCGCACCGCGCGACGCCGCGCCAGCTCTTCATCCGGCGCCGGCGTGGCTTCGCGCTCGACCCAAACCGCCACCACGAACCACACGACCGTCAGGCTCACCAGACCCGCGCCCTGCAAGAAGGCCGCTTCCGCCGACGATCCCCACGTAACGAAGTTGAGCAGGAGCAGCCCGCTCAGCCCGGCGACAAAAAGCCCTTCCGCAATGCCGATCGGGAAACGTCGCCGGCCGAGCGTTCCGAGCCCGAGTGCGACGGCGGTCACGAGCCAGGCCCCAAGCACCTCGGTGGTCTGGGTCTCCGCGTCGCCGGTTGCCACAAGCGTCCATTCCGCGGGCATAACATTACTCTCGCACGCGACGGTCTGCCCAATCCGGTGCGGGCATGATATAAACAATCCGCGGGGATTGGCAGCCGGCAGCACGACGTGACTGAAAACCGCCGTTCGGAGAGCGAGGCCTTTCGCCGATTCCTACGCCGCGTCTGGCGTGAGGACGTCACGCCGCTGCTGCGCGATCGGCGCGCGGCGGCGCGCCGCAAGACCGCCCGCGTCGCGGGCAAGTTCGCCGCCGCAACCGGGCTATTCGTCGATGGCGTTCTGGGGCTGAAGGGCAAGCCGTTCGGGCGGTTCATGACCGTGGTCGGGAGCAGCCTCGGGGCCCTGCTGCCGGACGTGTGGGACTGGCAGTGGCTGCGTGAGTCGGCCGCGCCCGCGGAGCGCCAGGTGGTGGCGGAGCAGGTGCGCCGCCGCGCTGCGGAGCTGCCCGAGACGGATGCACTCGCGCTTTTTGCACTGTCTGACAGCGCCGGGCGCGAGGAGCTGAAGCGCGTCTGGCGCGAGGTGTTGCAGCGCTGGCATCCGGACAAGGCTCCGGACGAGGCTACGCGCGCCGAGTATCATGTTCGCTTTCTGGCGTATAAGACGGCCTACGAGCGGTTGTGCCAGGCGTACGACGAAGGCCGCCTGCCGCGGCCGGTGCGGACCATCCGTTTCATCTGGGGGCCGGA
>CAZWYT010000032.1:0-57818 GCA_964638325.1 uncultured Planctomycetales bacterium | reverse complement strand
CCGACCTGCGCCGAACGCTTCCGAACTCTGTGTGGCTCAGTCTTCGAGAACTTGCGCCGCCTGCGACCCGCCCCGCAGGCACCCTTGTAGCATAAGGGACCGATATGCTCCCGAAACCGCCAAACGGCTACCTCGATCGCTCGACGGCCGAATCCCGCCTGGGCCGCTTCGTGCTCGGAGAGCGTGCCGATGGTCCCACGCGCCTGCCCAAGCGGGCCGAGCCGGCGCACGCGGACGACTTCATCCGCAAGCTGTTCGATGCCGGCAAGCCGACCACGCGGCAACTCAGCCAGGCCTATCGGCTCCTGCGTTTCTTCGACTTGCGGGCCCGCAGCGCCCAAGTGCCGAAGTGGCTCGACCGCAGTGAGAGCACCGAGCCCGACGTCCTGCGTTCGCTGATCAGCATCGCCGTGCTCGGCGATCTGGGCGATGACGCCCTTCAGCAGCAGGCCGCCGGCTATTTCGGCGTCCTCGCCGCCCGTCGGGCCGCCGAGCCGCTGTACGAGCACTTCGTGCCGGCGTTCTTCCACTTGCCGGTGAAGGCCGACCCCAAGGGGATCAGCGACCCCCTCGACAAGAAGATGAAGTCGCTCAAGCCGGACATCGAGCAGAACGATGACGCGCTCGTCGCCTACGAGAAGCTGAAGGACCTGCAGGAGGACCGCTTGCCCCGCATCCTCAAGGTCAAGCAGCGCCGCCATGAGGTCGAGCAGCTCAAGGACGCGCGCCGCCGTCTGGAGCTGGCGCGCGGCTACCTCGGGCTCGAGGAGTACGCCGACGTCGACTGGCGCGGCTGGTGCGCGATGTGGCTCCAGCGCGACTGCAACGCGACCGGTCCGGACGAGCTTGCCTCCGTGTTCACCGAGCTGCTGGAGCGCATGATGACTTCTCCCGTCAGTGGTCCGACCGGCCCGGTGACCCCCGCAGACCTCAAGCGCTACGTCACCAGTTGCGCGCGGGCGGTGCAGTTCTATCAGGGTCAGCTCACCGACGCGCAGGTCGAGTTCGTGGCCCGGAACAACGTCCCTGACCAAAGCGATCTTCTGTATTGGGAGTCTGAGTGATGGCCGTGATGCGTGTCATTCGAGCCCGCGACGGCGACACGTTGTGCAGCATTGGCGTCGAGAACGGTTTCAAGAATTGCACCAAGCTGCGCGGGGACAACCCCGACTTCAACACGCGGGCCGTGCGGCCCGGCGATAGCGTGAAGGTCCCCGAGCCGACGCTCAAGCAGGAGGCCGGGGCGACCGAGCAGCACCACAAGTTCGTGCGGCTGGGGCGGGCCCACCGGACCTTTATCATTCAGGACTTCAACCGCGCGACGCCCGAGGCCGCACTCGCCGATGTGCAACGCCAACTGTGCGTCAGCAACTACGTGACCGGCCGCCAGGGCACGGGCTTTGCGCCGGGCGTGTGGGTCAACGACACGGTCTTCGCGCACGACGCGAACGCCAGTGCCGACCCGGACCATTTCAAGTTGCAGGTGTTCGACAAGATCGCCGGCGAAGCCAACGAGGCGGAAGTCAAGGTCACGCTCCAAACGCAGAAGCCCGTGCTCGGTCCGATCCGCAACGAGGTCGCCCGCTGGGACGACATGACCGACCCGGGCGCGAAGCTCGTCGATGTCGTCTGCAAGCAGGTCGCCGCGAACTTGCCCTGGTACCGTTCGCACTACCTGCGGCTGGTCGTCGACGCGGCCGAGCAGAACAACCGCGCCGCGGACGGTACCGATCCGGCGGACAATCGTTCGCGCCAGACCCTCGTGGTGCCGGCGGTCCAAGACGCGGCCGGCAAGCCCGATCCGCAGCTCGAGATTCTCGATCTACGCGTCAAGGCCGAGCGGCCGGCCCGCAATTGTGAGCACGCCGATGCGAACGGACACTGCAAGTCGCTGGCGTTTGCGGACGTCGGCAAGGACGAGAAGGTCCTGCGGTTGAAGGTCTTCCGCGTCACGCACAAGGCCGGCGACGCGCTGTTCACCACGAGCACCGCGGCCGACGCGAGCCCCATCACCGACGATCAGGTCAAGGTGATGCTGTTCCAAAACTACCGCCTGACGCTGGCGCAGGCCAATGTCGGCATCCAGTTGGTTGACGACCGGGTTTTCGACGTGCCGCCGCCGCGGAACATGATCGCCGTCTGCGACATCCTGACCGGTCCCGAGTCGCGCGCCTCGGGCGGAGGCAACATCGGGGCAACCGTGACCCTGAAAACCGGAAACGTCACCGCCAACGTCACCACCGTCGCCAACGAGACGCCCCAACAGACCGCGCAGCGGCTCGCCAATGCACTCACGGCCCGCGGCGTGCGCTGCCGCGTGATTCCCAATCCGCCGGACCGCACCAGCGGCAACGCGTTCGGCTCCTGCGATATCGTGTGCTTCAACCCGGACGACGCGCCGGCGCCCGTGGTCGCGGTGCAGAACGCGCCGGGCGAGGTGCAGCAGTTGTCGCACACCGGCGGGTGGAACAACGGCGCTGTCCACCACGGCGACGACTACGGCGCCAACGAGCCCCGCTACCGCTTCGTAGGCGGCCGGGATTTCCGGGCGCTGGGGAAGAACTACAACAATGAAGACGGCCACCTCGGCCTGATCCTGGTGAATCTCTTCGCGCCAAACCCGCCCCCGGGCGGGATTCTGCTCGGGTTCGCCTTGATCCCCTACCGCCAGGTGACTCCGAACCTGCGGCCGATTCGTACGTACCAGATGGCCGTCGTCATGGACGGCAACGGTGCCCAGCGCCGCACCGTCCTGCCGCACGAGGCCGGCCACGTGCTGCTCGACTTGATCCATACTACGCAGTCGACCAGCCCCGAAAAGGACCTGCAGAACAACCCCTTCCCGAACAACTCCCGCCTGGCGTTTTCGGAATGGATGGCGGCGTTTAGCCGCGAGACTAGCCCGCCGGTCTTGCACCTGCGGATGTCGGATGGCCCGCTGGCCGTGGAGTTTCAGGAGATCTTCGGAAACTTGCAGGTGCGCACGATCACGTTGGGCGCACCGCCGAAGCCGACCCCGGTGGGAACCTTCCGCACCGTGTCGGCGTCGGTGCTCCGCAGTCTGCGACAGCTTCGGCCGGCCCCGGTGTCTAACTTGTAGGAGCGGTGATCGCCATGTTGCCCCAACCACCCAGCGGGTATTTGACGAAGAGCGAGGCGGACACCCGGCTCGAACAGTACCTGAGTGCCGGCAAGTATGACGACCCGCACATGCCCAAGCGGGCCGAGCCGGCGCACGTCGACGAGTTCGTCCGGAAGGTGCTCGAGCGCAAAGAGCTGGGCCCCCGCCATATGGCGCGCGTCGGGGAGCTCATGCGCTTCTATGTCCTGCGCGCGCGGGTCGAGCACGTGTTGCGCTGGCTGAACCGGCGCGAGTCGAAGGCCGAGGAGTTGCCGCGGTCGATCACGGCGGTGGCCATCGTGGGCGACCTCGGCAACGACGACCAGCAGGCGCAGGCGGCCAAGTACTACCAGCATTTACTGGCCCATCGCTTCGCCGACCAGCACTTCGGCCCGCTGATTGACCTGTTCTTTCATTTGCCGGCCAGTGCGGATCCGAAGTCGGTGAGCGCCGCGCTGGACCGCAGAATGGCCGCGCTGGAGCCGAAGATCGAATCCGACCGCGAAGCCACGGTGGCGTACTACGAGCTCAAGGACTTCAAGCAGGCCCGCTGGGTCGCCGTGCAGGCGGCCCGGCAGCGCGGGCAGGAGATGCTCAAGCTGGCGGATCCCGGCCGCCGGCGGCAGGAGCTGACCCGTTGCTACCTCGGCTACGAGCGCCGGCCCTACGTCGACTTCGAGCGCTGGGGCATGATGATGACGCAGCGCGAGTGCGCCGAGGGCGAGCCCGCCCAGATCGCGGACGTGTTCCTCAACGAGTTCAAGCTGCTGATGACCCGCGGCGCGCGGCCCGAACTCCCCGCGCACGAGGCTGAGGACCTCAAGAAGTACACCACCCGCTGCGCGCGAGCCGTGGCCTTCTATGGGGCGCAGCTCGACGACCAACAGGCCGCTTTCGCAACCAAAAACGAGAACGCGCACCAGGACGACGTGCTGTATTGGGAGCCCGCCTAGGCGAGAACCAGAATGCCACCCGCCGCACGTAAAACCGACCCGACCGCCCACGGCAACCCGCTGAGTCCCGGGCCCGGCAGCCTGGATGTCATGATCGGGTACATGAGCGCCTGGCGCGCGTTGCCGTCCTCGGTCGCGAGTGCGATGGATGCGATCTCCGACTCGATGGACTCATTCATGAAGAAGCCGCAGATGACGCCGGCCAATGCGGCGGCCGACTTGGCCAAGATCAGCCAGAATCTCACCCAGGGCGGTGCCAAGGCGGCCAGCGCGGGTGCGCCAGCCGCCGCCGGCACGGCGGCCAGCCAGCTTGTCACGCTCAACTCGACCAACGTGGCGCTGACGGCGACGTGGACCACGGCATCGGCGGCACCGGGCGGCCAGCCGGCCGCGAACATCGCGTACACCGAGGGGATCAAGGCGGCCGCCGCGGCGGCTGCTTCCGCCACCGTGTCCGCGATGGCGAGTCTGGCGGACATGCATGTCTGCCCCATTCCGTGCCCCGTCCCGCCGCACGGCCCCGGCTTCGTTACCAAGGGCAGCAGCACGGTCCTGATCAACAACCTGCCGGCCTGCCGGCAGAACGATAAGGTGATGGAAGCCTGCGGCGGCGCCGATCCGATTGCGATGGGCTGCCAGACGGTCGTCATTGGTGACGACAGCGGCGGCGGTGGCGGTGCCGGTGGGGGGGGCGGCGGCGGTGGCGGAGGAGGTGGCGGCGGCGGCGGGGGCGGAGGAGGTGGCGCAGGTGCGGCCGGCGAGGGCTCCGCCGCGGCCGCAGGGGGTGGTGAAGGAGCCGGTGGCGGGCCCGCCGACTGTACGAACCCCGCGTGCGCGAACGCGTTCAGCACCGCGGCCGAAGACGGAACTGCCCTGGTCGATCGCAACGCGCCGGGATGCTGAACACCGAGGTCGAACTTCTGAGACAGGCTATGGCCACGACCGCAGTAACAGGCTCCGCCTTGCACGCTTTCATCGCCGCTCGGCGTGCGCAAGGTGAGCGGCTTTACGCGGTTGCGGATGCCGCGCGCGACCGCGACTTGGCCTTTGCCGCGCGCGCCCGATTCGGCCAGCCTGTCCGGTCGTTGTTCACCCGGGCGACCATCCGTGAAATGGACCCGGTCGCACCCTATCTTGTAACGATGAACATGGGGGCGAATTACCCCTATCCGGGCTCCGGCTACCTGGACCTCTGGGCCACCAAGTTGGGAAATAGCGCCGGGATCCTGCTGCTGACCGAAGCGGATGAGAACGGCCTTTGGAGCCACCTGCGGACGATCTTCCGCGTAACAGACGAGGAAGGCGGCAAGTACTACTTCCGTTTTTACGACCCCCGCGTGCTGCGTGTGTTTCTGCCGACGTGTACCGCGGCGGAGACCCGCGAGTTCTTCGGCCCGCTGCGAACGATCCTCGTCGAAGCCGAGGGTGCGGGTCACCTGTTGATGTGCCGGGCGGGCCACCGCGGGCCGTTGATGACCGATTGTGCGCTGGCAGCGCCTGCACCGGCAACGAGACGCGCATGAAGCTGCGAAAAGAACAGCTCAAAACGTTCAGCGAACCGAAGCTGAAGGAGTTCGAGGAGTTCATGGTCGGCCACCTGAACAAGTGGTTTCCGGAGGAATGCAACGCGCTGGGCGAGAAGGACACGCGGCGCCGTATCAGGCAGGGCGTGGACCGAGCGGAGCGCTATGCAATCGTTGGCCGACGCGACGTGTGCAAATTCATCGACCTGATGTTCGCGCTCGGTCCAAAATTTGACGAAGATCCGGCCCTGCCCTGGGCCGAACGGATCCTCGGGAATGATGCTCTCGATCCGAGCGAAAAGGTGAACCAGTTGGTCGCGGCGGCGCTGGAGCATCGCCGGGCCGTACGGACTTAGGACGTTCGATGGCGAGTAGGCTGACGTTGGCGGCTTGCGCCTTAACGACCTGTGGTGGTGCTGCCCGGCATCGTCTCAAGGTGATATTCTGATGGGCTGGTTGATCGCAGCGATCGTTGTCGTTGCCGTCGTTGTCGTCGCCTATTTGATCTACAAGGCGTCGACATCCAAGGATCAGCCCGACCCGCTTGACGGGGCGTGCGATGACGCGGACAACCAGGGCAATGATCCCGTCCAAGGGGACAAAGCCAAGCCGTGCAAGGACAAAACACCCGCGCCGCCCGCCCCAACGCCATGCACGATTACGTCTGAGACCGTGGCCACGTCACCGGCAGACCGCGCCAGGAAGCGCATCGCGGTTGGAGAAGAGGTAAAACTCACGGTCAGTCCCGGCCCGGCCACCTGGGCCATAACGAGCGGAGGCGGTACCCTCAGTCCGAGCAGTGGCAGCCACACGACGGTCACGTATACCGCCGGGGACACCGCGGGGAGCGTGACGATTACCGCAACTCCGTCCACAGGCGGCAGTTGCACGATCACCCTTACGGTCGTCGCGCCTGCCACTTGGACGATGAAGCGCAAATCAGGCACGAATCTCAAACACTCCGCTGGACGCCCCGATTGCGGCTGGAAAGGGATCGTATACGTCCATCCCGACGACGTGAATTTTTATAATATCGAAATTCGGGAGAAAGACTCCCAGGCAGTCGCGGACGGTTCCTATTCGGTCTTTAATGACGTGTGGCATGGAAACTACCCTCTGCCTGATCGCGTGGGTCCCTGGATACCCATAGTCAGCCACACCGATGCAGATGGGTCTGGGTATGGCGGTGCTGATTCGGTTTATTCAGGCGATCCCGGCGCTGCACGAACGGGCGCAGCTCCGCCCTTCACGGTCGGTACGATGTACTTCCCAATCACACGGCAATGGAAGGTCGGAACCGGGGCGGCTCACGACTTTGCCGTTATCCGCCAGGAACACGAAATTTTTGACGATGGCAAATGCGAAAGCCGGAAGGCGGGCAACACAGAGAGCAGGATGTATAATGATCCGGCCAGCAACTACTGACTCGGGGTTGCGGTTCTCGGAATGAGACGAGTGACGCCGTTGGTAATGAGCCTGCTTGCGATCCTGGTCACGGCGTTGAGTTGTGCCGAGGTGAGACCCATGACGGAAAACCAAAAGTACCTGGACGACGCCCGGGGGCGGATTAGGGAATTTGAAGCAGGGCTAGAGCCCGAGCGTCTCCGCGAGGCTTACATGGCGCTTGAAAATGTTAGCCTAGCAAAGGAACACGTCTCCAAGACCCGCGCTCGGTTGCGAACGGACAGCCTGTCTTTGTGGTTGGGTCTGCTTCAGATTCTGGATCACCATCTTGACCCAAACTTCAACCCGGAAGACGGTCCCGAGGAACTGGTCCAGCCGCCTCGGACGTCAGACGGTGTCGTCTACCCCCCGGGGGCCGATCCAGCGTTAATCCGCGACCCTAGAGCGCGCGCTGAGTATGAGAAAGCCATCGCCGCTAATCGAGCGAAAGTAGAAAACTACCGGTTGCAAATCCATCTTCGCCGGCTGGACGAGCGCATCACTCAACGTGCCAAGGAGTTTATTCGAGGTTCCTACAGGCCGGCTTCCGATGACCAAGAGGAACTAAAGAAGGCAATCGAGGAGACGATTAAAGACCCAGGGCGCAAAGCGGACTTGTTGAAACTTCTGACGCCACCGCAACCTTGATACGTTGACAGCTCTCTGGGCGGGTGGCCGAGGATGCTTCATCCTGCAGGGACGATTGATGCTTAATGGGACGATGTGGTACGGAAGTGAGAGTGGTTGCGACCGGTTGAATCGAGCTCTCAGCTTCAGCGAATCTGGGGCACTCATGGCCGGCGCCGATGTAGCCCGACGTACATCGGGAACTCCGTCCGGATTGCGACACCTGCTTTGGGGTTGAATGATGCCGGATTCGCGACGATCGCAGGCCAGTATCGAGTTCGTGCTGCTCGGCGGCTTCCTCGGTGCCGGCAAGACGACCGCCCTGCTGCGCCTCGCGCAGGCCTACGTAGCCCACGGCTTGCGCGTCGGCATCATCACCAATGACCAGGCCGATGGGCTGGTCGACACGCAGACGTTCCGGGCCGCCGGTCTGCCGACCGAGGAAATCCCGCGCGGGTGCTTCTGCTGCAAGTTCGATGATCTGATCGCGGCGGCGGGGCGGTTGCGGGATGGGCAACGGCCCGACGTCATCCTGGCTGAGCCGGTGGGGAGTTGCACAGATATTGTCGCGACGGTCATCAATCCGCTGCGGCGGTTGTACGCCGACCGCTTTCACGTCGCCCCCTATGTGGCCTTGCTCGACCCGCAACGGGCCCTTCAGGCCCTGGGCGGCGAGGGCCGGTCCGCTTTCTCGGCCAAGGTGACGTACATCTACAAGATGCAGCAGCACGAGGCCGACATCGTCGCCATTAACAAGATCGACACGATTTCGCCTGGCCAACTCGACGCGCTGACCGCTTTGGTCAAACGCAATTTCCCCAAGGCGACCGTGATCGCGATTTCTGCCCGGACGGGCGCCGGCTTCGACCGGCTCACTGCACGGCTCGACGAACCCGGCCCAGCCGGGGTCAACCATGTTGACGTGGACTATGCCGTTTACACCGCGGGCGAAGCCCGACTGGGTTGGCTGAACGCGACCTGGCAGATCACGGGGGCGGATGGACTCGACGCCGACCGGATGCTGCTCGACCTGGCGACTGGCCTCCAGGCGAGTTTGGTCGGCCACGGCGCCGAGCCGGCGCACATCAAGATGATTCTGCGCTCCGGCGCGGAGTGGGCGATCGCGAACGTGGTGAGCAGTGACCGCGCTCCGGAGCTGTCCCGGATGTCCCGGGCACGCCTGACCAGCGCGGAACTGATACTGAATGCCCGCGTTGAAATCGGACCGGCCGAGCTGCGCCGCCATGCCGAGGCGGCCATGCAGCAGATCGCCGCGCGCCACGGGGTGCAGGCCAGGTTGGTTGCCCTGAACGCCTTGGCGCCAGGAGCGCCGGACGCGTCAGGCCGGTTCGATGCGCCGGCGCCGTCTCGGAGCGCCGGATGCGACCGTCCGGTGATTCGGACGACCCCCGATAGCTGTGGAGATGAAGCGCGATTGCTATAATAGTGGTGTTTCACACGAGTGCTGAAGGAGTAACGCATGAATGCGATTGTCGAAGCGAAAGTTGCGGATTTCCTGCGGAATTGGCTGCGTTGCAACCCCTACGATTGCGGGACCATTCTCGAGTGCATCCGGCACGCGGCCCGCGTCGCCGGGTACGACGTCGATGACCGCTTCCGCTTTGCCAACCTGGGATCGGGCCCCGAGGGCCGCATCGCCTCCGGGATCGTCGACCGGGCCCTGTTGGGCGGCGGCTGCGAGTCCAGCGACTACGCCATGCGCGCCCAGATCGACGCCTGGATCCGGTACAACCCGGTCAAGGGAATGTTCTAACGGAACCCGCCGGGCTCGGATGGGATGTCCGGATGCACGGTGCCATTGCTCGCGGGGCAATGGCCCCGTCGGCGTTCATGCACCGCTCATCGCGCGGTGCCACGCGGAAAAAAAGTGGCCCGCTGCGCCGTTCGCGCGGCCTGGAGAACAACACATGACCGAAGAACCGATTCCGCCCGATCTCGAGGTGAACCTGCCGTTTCCCGAAGGCCTCAGCGTGACAACCAGCCGGCCGTACCGGCTGCTCCTGATCAGCGACCTCGCGGGCGCGGAGCACGGTCGCCTGTCCGGAGCACTCCTGGACCGGGTGCTCGAGGTAAACGCCGACAGCTTCGATGAGCTGATGGCGGGCGCACAGCCCTCGGTGAGCTTCAAGATGGCCGACCCGACCGCCTCCGGCAGCGTAATGGTCGCGGTCGACCTGCGTTTCGGATCGCTGAAGGACTTCCAGCCCGACGCGATCCTGCGCCAGATTCCGGCGCTGGCGGCGCTGCTGGGTGTCCGCGACCAGATCGTCGCGCGGATGCGCGGCAAGAGCACTTCCGCCCAACTCGCCGCCGCGGTCCAGCGCGCGGCGTCAGCGAATCCGCAACTCGCTTGGCTGCCCGAGGCGGTCCATTGGACCGCGTCTGCCAAACCGGAGTCCGACGAAGCCGTCGACGACCTGATGGGCCAACTCGACTTGGGCGGGGAGGCCGCCGGCGAAGCCGCCCAGCGGCCCAAGACCCCGATCGGAAAAATGGTATCGGCCATCGCCACGAGCGGCGGTGTGCAGCTTCCGGCGGAGGAAGCCTCTGCGCTGCGGCGTGCGCTGGCGCAAATCGACCAGCGGGCCGGGGGTTGGCTGAATGCCGTCCTGCATGCGCCGGCCGTCCAGGAGTTGGAGGCGCGCTGGCGCGCCCTGGCGTTTCTCGTGGCGCACCTGGACTTCCGCAAGGGCTTACGGCTGTCGGTGCTGCACGCCCCACGCGAGGAACTATGCAGCCGCCTCATCGCGCTGGTCATCAACCCGGTGTTCGATGCAGGCGCGGAGGCGCCCGACCTGCTGGTCGTGGACGCGCTGTTCGGCAACACGGCGCGCGATATGGAGATCGTCGACGAGCTCGCCCAACACGCCGCTAGCCTGCCCGTCGTGGCGCTGGCCGGCGTGTCGGCGGAGTTCTTCGGGGTGAAGCACGCCTGGCAGGTGCCGACGCTGCCGGCCTTTGTATCGCTGTTCGACCAGTGGCAGTTCGCGAAGTGGAAGACGCTGCGCGGGCAACCCTATGCCCGTTCGCTGGGCGTGGTGTTCGGGCGCGGCTTGTTGCGCGCCCCCTACGGCCGCGATGGCGGCGATGACCTGGAGCTGAAGTGCCACGAGGAGTGCCTGGCCGAGAAGGATTTCGTCTGGGCCAGCGGGGCCATTGCGGCCGCGTGCACGATCGCGCGCAGCGCCGCCGAGACCGGCTGGCCGACCGGGATGGTCGGCCGGCTCGAAGGCTTTGCCAGCGCGCTCGCGGGCAAGAAGGGCGACAAGCCTTTCGGCCCGGCGGATAACCAAATCCCACTGGAGAAGGCCCAGGATATGGCGGTGGCCGGACTCAACGCCGTCATCTGCTTCAAGGACGAGACCCGCGTCGTAGTCTGCAACGGCTTCAGTGCCGCGCGGCCGACACGCGGCGAGGGCTATGCCCTGCTCGAGGTCAGCTTGCCGTACCAGCTTTTCGCGAGCCGCCTGTCGAGCCTGCTGCTCGATCTCAAGCCGCATCTGGTGGGCCTGTCGCAGGAGAAGGTCGCTGCGGTGACGCTGGCCCATGTCCGCGACTGGCTGACGGTCGCCGATGTGGCCCCGGAGGACCAGCAGGTGGCGGTCCAGGCGCGACCCCTCGAGGCGCATCCGGAATCGCTCCAGCTTGCCGTCACCGTGACCCCGCCGCCGCGAATCCTGCCCGGCGGTGTGCCGATCGTTCTGGGCTATCGACTTCACTAAACCGCGTACAACTGCAAACGGCTGATCCACCCGCTTTGGGGCGCATCAGCCGTGTGCGTTTGCTCAGCGACGCCAGTCAGCGAATTACCGCCGGCGAAACGCGACGAGGCCAGCCAGGGCCAAAAGGCTCAGCGATGCGGGCTCTGGAACAGCCTTGAACGCCACGGTGCCGTCCCCGAACGGCGGCCCGCCGACAGACACCGGCGGGATGTGAATGTCACGAATCGTGACGTCGTGGGCGCCAGCCGGCAGAACGTACACGCCGTTGCTGTAGTAACCGGACGCCAGCGCCACGTCGGGATCGTTGGTCCAGTACGCGGGGTCGAACGGGTCGGTCGTGTACGCCGGCCAATCGGGTACCGCGGGCGTCGTGGCGAAGTAGCCGCCGTCGACGTAGACCTCAAACTGGTCACTGACCACAAACAGGTCGGTGATGGTGAAGGTGACCGGGTCGGGCGAGGTATAGCTCCACGGGTTGGAGGGGAAGAAATCCCCGGTGTTCATGAACTCATCGAGGATGGTCCATGACCCGTCGAGCGGCAACGCAAACCGCGCACCGGCCGTGCCCTCACTGGCGGTCTGGTTCTGCAGCACCGGCTGCGTTCCGGCGATCGCCGCACTCGCGAGCAGAGTCAATCCAATGCCAATCACTGCGGACTTCTTGAGCACAATCACTCCTCCTGTCGAACGCGAAGGTAAGCATGAGGCGCGGTAACGGCCCGGCAACAAGCCGGTGCTAATCCACATCACCTCGTCCCATGTACGTTGATCGCTGTTGCACCCGTGCGAAAAAAGGTGTCAGGAACCTTTTGCCGCGGAGCGGCCCTTTGGGTGCTGGGCACAAAAGGTTCCTGACACCTTTTTTCGCCCCGACCGCCGTCGGAGGCGGGTTGGAAGGTCTGCGGTTGAGCAGAGGGTACGCCGCTCGCGCACAGTCACCCCGCACTCCTCCGCCTCTCATGCTGCTCCGTTCCTTCGCACAAACCGGCTGTCGGCCCGATGCCCAAGTTTGTTGTGGAGAGTGTAGTGTTCCGACGGCAAGTCAAACCGAAACGGTCCTATTTACCCCCACCACATCACGCTGACGTTGCTCCCCTTCTTTGGATACTAGGTTTCCTGGTACTGGTATGGCGACTTCTGGCGGACGTGCCGGCCACCCTCACCGTCGGTGCCGCTGCCCGGCCGGGTTCGTCGGGACGCTACACCAGCTTGGTCTGCCCCGGAACCGCTACCGGCTCGACCGGCAGCTCGCAGGAATCGAGGTTCGGCGGCATTAGATCGAGCTGGGACGCGTTCATCACCCAGTCCCACGAAACCTCGCGGCCGGTGTAGGCCGACATGCGGCCCATGATGGCCGTCAGCGTACTCTCGGCGATTCGCTTGCCCTCGTTAAGCGGTCGGCCCGCGCGGATGCTCGCCATCAGGTCGGCGTGCTCCTGCACGTAGGGGTTGACGGGTTCGCCCTGGCGCGCGTACTTCCACTGCCGCTTCTTGTATTCGATTATGCCGTGCGGATCGGAGGTCCCCTTGGTCCCCACCAGGTGCTCGGAGACGCGGAAGGACGTGCCGCCGACCTGTCGGCACATGCTCAGAACCCGCACGCCGCCCGGGTACTCGTACTCCACGGCGAAGTGGTCGTAGACGTCGCCGAACTCCGGCGCGGTGCGCGATTGCCGGCCGCCCATGCCTACGCAACTGATCGGCGTCGCCCGCAGGGCCCAGTTCACCACGTCGAGGTTGTGCACGTGCTGCTCGACGATGTGGTCGCCCGAAAGCCAGGTGAAGTACAGCCAGTTGCGGCACTGCCACTCCAGGTCGGACCAGCCCGGCTCGCGCGGCTTGACCCACAGGTCCCCCTGATTCCAATAGCACTGTGCCCCGACAATCTGGCCAATCGCCCCGTGGTGGATCCGGCGCATCGTCTCGACGTAGATCGGATCGTGCCGCCGCTGCGTGCCCGCCACGATCGCCAGACCCTTGCACGTCGCTAACTCCGCTGAGGCGATGACCGACCGCACGCCCACCGGGTCCACCGCCACGGGCTTTTCCATGAAAACGTGCTTGTTGGCTTCGATCGCCGCCCGCAGATGCAGCGGCCGGAATCCCGGCGGCGTGGCGAGAATGACGAGGTCGACGTCGCAGGCGAGAACGCGTTGATAGGCGTCCAGGCCCGCGAAGCACCGGTCCAGCGTGACCCGCATGTTAGCGCCAAGGTCGGTAAGCTCCCGGCAGCATTCGTCGAGCCGCTCTTCGAAAAGGTCCCCCAGCGCCACGATCTCCACACGGGCGGACGACTGCACGCAGTCGCGCGCCGCGCCCGTCCCGCGGCCGCCGCAGCCGATCACGCCCACCCGGATTCGTTCCGGCACCGGCACCGTGGGCAGGAAGCCGGGGGCGCGGCGTCCTTTGGGCGTGGTGGCGCAGCCCGCGATGACCGTCGTGGCGGCGGCGACGGCCGAGGTCTTCAGGAAGTCGCGTCGGGACAGCGGGTCGTTGCGCGGCGCGTCCGCGTCGTTTCGCTGCTCAGGTGCGCTGGAGATCTGTTGGTCGGTCATGTTTCACTCCTCCTCGTCGCGCCGGATGTAGCGGCCGGCGCCTCCCGGCCGGTGTAGCGTCGGCCCCTCCCCCGTCGCCGACGGAGCAGGCCGCGATCTTCCGACCGCTACGGCCGCCACGGGGGGCGGCCGCTACGTTCCCACGCGGTCTGTCGTTAGAACTCATCACAAGCGACATACGCGTCGATGACCGCTAGCTCGCCTTCCTTGCCCTCTTTCGACTGTCCGTGCTCCATGCCGAGGACGCCTGGATAGCCCTTGGCGTGCAGATGCCGGAAGACGCCGCGGAAGTTGATCTCCCCGGTGCCGGGCTCCTTGCGCCCCGGGGTGTCGCCGAGGTGGAAGTACGCGATCTCACTCCACGCCCGGTCGATGTTGGGGATCAGGTCGCCCTCGGTAATCTGCTGGTGATAGATGTCGTCGAGGATCTTGCACGCCGCGCGGTTGACCGCGCGGCAGATCTGGTACGCCTGCCCGATCTTGCTGACGAACAGCCGCGGATGGTCCCGCGGGTTGAGCGGCTCGATGATCATCGTCAGCCCGGCCGGGGCGCAGACGTCCGCCGCCGCCTTGAGATGGTCGACCAGGTTGGCGGTCTGGTAGTCCCACCCCAGGCGCGGCTCGAAGCAGCCGGGAACCACGATGCACCACTTGCCGTTGACGCGCTGGGCGACCTCGACCGCGGTCTTGACGCCCGACAGCAGCTTGACGCGCACCTCCTTGTCGTCGCGCACCAGCGTCGGCTCGTTGAACTCCCCGTAAGCGACAAAAGCGCCCATCGTCAGACCCAGCCGGGTCATTTCGCGGCCGATCTTCTCCTGCTCTTCCACCGGCCGGCCCGCCATGCCGTTGTCTTCCAGCGCCGTGAAACCCTGGTCGGCGATGAACTTGAGTTGGTCGAGCAGGTCCTCGCCCGCATGTTGCTTGAATTGGCCGAAATGCGGCGCGTATTTCAGCTTGAAGGTGTGCGCGCCGGTACCGGCTTTCGCGCCCGCCGGCTGGGCTTGCGCGGGCGACGGGAACTTCAGCGCCGCCGCGGCGCCGGCGGTAAGGCTCGTGGCCAGGAATGTTCGGCGGTCCATCAGCTCAACCTCCAGTGGTCGCACGACGCGGGACAATCCGATCTGCGCTGGGCAGGCAGTATAGGACGGCGCCGGCGACGAGAGAAGTTGGCCGGCCTGGAATGTGGCCGGTGTCCAGCGCTCGTCCACTTCGCGCCGCCGCCGGCAATCGGTAAGGTTTCTGCCACGCGTCAGCCGCCGGGCGCGCGGCACGCCTGACTCGAGTACCAGGATGGATGCGGCCAGCCTCACGACCTTCGTGGACACCGCCCGGCTGTGCGGCGAGTACCTGCTGAACCCGCTCGTCCACACGCCGTGGACCGACGGACGCGACTTCTGGCTGGCCAAGATCTTCGACGACCGCTTCGTCGTCGTCTACTTCCTGCCCCTCCTGCCGATCCTCCTGCTCGTGTCCCGCCGCCAGCTCCGCCTGGCGATTCTCCTCACCGGGCTCGCATTCGTGACGTATGTCTTCGGCGTGCTATATGCCGGGCTTTGGTTGCTCACGTGTGTCGGTCTGCACTGGCTCAGCGAGCGCTTCGCGATCGAGTGCCAACGGACCGACATCCTGCCGATCGGGCCACCGCTGGCGGCGATCACGATCGTCGGCGGCTGCTACGCGCTCACCATGGCGCTGAACGACCTGATTCTGCCGGTCGCGTGGAACACCTGGCTTTTCGAGCACGCGCGCTGGATATTCCCGCTGGGGACGCGCCGCCTGCCGTGGGAGCCCTTCTTCCCGCGCCTGCACACGTCGCCGACGGGCGACGAGCCGGCACCGCTCTTCCACGCCCTGTTCTACAACGTGCATAACATCGGCACGGCGTACCTCGCGGCGCGGATGCTGCACTATTTCTCGGAGATCAAGCGCGCTACGCTGCCGCGCGAGCGGCGCACGCTCCTCAACTTCCTGGCGTATACCTGTTATGCCCCCGCGCTGATCCAGGGCCCGCTCGAGCGCTTCGCGCAGTTCCAGGAAGAGCTGGATACGTGCCATGCCCGCCGCACATGGCGGAATGTCCCGCCCGCCCTGGGACGCATCGGCTGGGGCCTGCTCAAGAGCCTAACCGTTACCTGGTACTTCCAGCCGCTGCTCTGGGACGTGTACGGGCTCGGTCACGTCAACACGTATTACCGGCATCCCGAGCAGATCCAGAGCTTCTGGCTGTTGTACCTGGGCGTGTTCTTCCAGATCTTCGCCCTGTACCTGGAGTTCAGCGGGTACTGCGACGTCACCGCCGGAATCGCGCGGCTGCTGGGCTATCGCCAGATTGAGAACTTCCGCATGCCTTGGCTGGCGACCAGCATGCGCGATCTCTGGCGTCGCTGGCACATCAGCCTTTCGGAAATCCTCCGCGATTATGTGTACATTGCCCTGGGCGGCAACCGCGGACGCACCACTTTCAACCTGTGTGTCACCTTCTTCCTGTGCGGCATCTGGCACAAGCTCGTGCCGCAGGTGGCCATTTGGGGGGTCCTCATGGGCCTGATGGTGGCCGTCAACCAGCACTGGGTGCGGTGGATGAAGCAGTTGGACGCCCGGCCGGCTGGCGCCCTACCGGCCTTCCGCCGGGGCTTCTTGAAATTGCAACCGTTGCCGCGGGTCTGCGCCTGGCTCATCACGCAGCACGCGTTCGTGTTCTCGCTGCTGATCTTCTTTGGCGGCGTGGGGGCGCTCAACGTTACCCGCGAGATCCTACGCCGCATCTGGAGTTGGCTGTAGCGTCCGCGGGTGGTGCGGGCATCTCGCCCGCCAACCGCCCGGCCGATCCGAGCCCGAAGCATCCGCGCCGGGTCGTAGCGGCCGGCGGCTCGCCGGCCGCGGTTGTGGGACCGGTTTCCAACCGGTCAGTGGCGCCGGACCTCCGTGCCCGGCGCGTTCGTGCAGTTGCGTGGATACGCGCGATCAGACCGCGCCGCGCCAGCAAGCGCCGAAAGTACCAGAGCCCAGAGCGCAAGCGACGGGCCTGGTGGCGGCCGGGCTCCGTCCCGGCCATCTCCGTACCGGCCCCGGGGGGTGGTGCGGGCATCTTGCCCGCAAGTCGCGCGGTCGTCTCAGCCCCGCCCCCCGCCAACCTCACCCTTGCCGCGGCCGGCGCTCGCCGTTACGCTCCCGGCGCATCACGCCGACCCCGTGCCGTCGCGGGGCAGGTCCGCCGCCATTGTCACCCGCCGCGTCGTAGCGGCCGGCGGCTCGCCGGCCGTGGTTGTGGGACCGGTTTCCAACCGGTCAGTAGCGCGGACGCGCGCAATCAGAACGCGCCGCGCCAGCAAGCGCCGAGAGTATCAGAGCCCAGCGCGCAAGTGACGGGCCTCGTAGCGGCCGGGCTCCGTCCCGGCCGTCTTTGTACGGGCCCCGGGGGTGGTGTGGGCATCCTGCCCGCAAACCGCCCCGAGCCGCGACCGTCAGGGAGCGGTTGACCCGCGGCAACACGCGGCGCCCCCGCCCGGGCGTCGTCCGTGAGGCGTGATTCCTGGCCACCGGCCGTGCGGGCCGGCCCGGCAACGATTATACTCATCTGCTACTGAAGGGGTGCAAATCGTTCGGCAGTTATGACAATGTTAGGTTCGGCGGAAGTCAAGAGAAAAGCGGAATTCTGAGGGAAAAAGGGGTAACGCATGGACGCGGACCAGGCGGCGTTTGCGGCATGCCGGGAAGTGCGGCGGCTGCGCAGGTTGGGGGTCATTCTGGTGCTCGGCAACATCCTGGCGCTCATGCTGGGCGGATTCGCGATTGGCTCGGGGCGCCTTTGGACCGCGGGGTGTTTCGCGGCCAGAAAGTTCCGCCTCATTGATGAGCAGGGACGGGTCATCGCGGGCATGCTCTTTGATCCGCGACACGGGGGCGCCAACATCTATGTCCGCAGCCCCGATCAGGCCCGGGAGGTGGGGCTGATGTGCTGCGCGGATGGGCTGATCGGGTTACTCTCGCGCTGTCGGAATGCGCGCGGCGGACTGCAGTTTACGATCGAATCGGATGGGCGGCCGAGTTTCGGTCTGCACGATGGACAGGGCCGATGGCGCATCGCGGCTGAGTTGGGGGAGAAGGGACAGCCGCGCATCGATTTGAGCAATTCTGATGGTTGGCAACTGCTGACGCTGGGTGTTCCGGATGAAGAAGGTTCCGACATCTTGCTGCGCCGGCCGGATGGCACGGTGCGCGCCGTGCTTGGGCGGCACAATGGCGCGGATGGCTTTTGGCTTACAGATGAGGAGAATCGGGTGCGCGCGGGGCTATCGCGCTCAAGCGCCGCAGGCACGAATTTGGAGTTGGGGGTCAGTGGAACCCCGGGACCGTTTCTGCACCTTTCGGTTGGGAATGGGAAGCATGATGGCATGCGCCTATGGTCGGCCGGTGGCGATCTGGAAGCGACCTGGCCACCGAGTGGCAGCGGGTACAATATCCCGATCGGATTTCCTGGGCCGCTCATGTCCTTGGAGGAGTTCCTGGCGAAATACCCGCCGGCCAAGGGTGAGGGGCCATGAACGGCTGGAGCCGGACGATGATCGCGATTTCGGTCTGCTGGGCGCTCTCGGCGTCTTGGCGCTTAACACGCTTCACAAACTCGGCATGGCGGATGATCGTGGGAGTCATCTCCCGGTTTCCCGTGGCCACAAAGTCACCGCCTTCCTATGCCCGTTGGCGACGGAGCCCAGCGCATATCGGATCGGAATAGCGGGCGCACGGACTTGAGGAAAAAGCGTAAAAAGGCGGAATTTAGCGGCAAAAGGGGAAGTGGTCGATGGAAGGCGGTTGGTTGATTGTCGTCGTTATCTGGGCGCTCTTTTGGGGCGTCGTGACGGCAGTTGTCGGCGAGTCCAAGGGCGAAAAGGGCCCCTTCTGGTGGGGCTTTTTCCTTGGACCGATCGGCCTGCTGATAGTCGCCGTAATTCCGCGCACGCCCGAGAAAGAGGCGGAACGGCAGCTCCAAATTAGCGCTGCGCTGGACAACCAGGCCAGAGCCGGTCACCGCGACGACCGCGGATCGGCCGCTGGAGATAGGCTGGTAGACATAGGGCCGCGCGGCGTTAAGGCTGTGGCTTGTGGGACGGAGCGAAGCGCGGGGATAGACGACGAGAGACGCCTGGCCGTGCTGGAGGGGGCGATCCTGCTCAGGCAGCGGCAGGTCATAGAACGGGAGGAGCGGTTGGCGAAACGCGAAGCGGCTCTGGCCGCGGGTGAGCAGGAATTGCGGGCGATCGCGGCCGCGCTGCGGCGACAGAAAGAGGCGCTCGAGCAGGGCGCGGTGCTGCACGCCGATGAGCTCGGGTGGGAGGCGGCAATAGCCGACATCGAACGCCAGAAGAAGGGGCGCGAGGGTCGCGGGCCGTGAATGGCTGGAGCCGGCCGTCGCCGGTCGGACTGTTGGTGACCGGAGTGCTGCTGCTGTTGATCGTGACGGCGGTGCGGTGGTTGGCGCGGCTGGTCGCTGGCGCTCGCGGCTCGGTGAGGAGTTCTACAAACGGAACCTCGAGCGGCTCAGAGAATTGCAGAAGATAGAAGTGCTGTACGCGCTGAAGTACCGAAGGCAGCTCGACCCGGATGCAGAAGCGCACACACGTGTAGGCCGCCTGTTCGAGTTGCGGAACCGGTTCGTGCATCCCAAGACTCGCGCGGTTGCGGACAGGGAAGACCGCGGAGATGACGCGCGGGAGCGACTCGACGAGATGACGCCAGAGGACCTGAGAAAGGCCTTCTGGTCGGTGACCTCGCTTTTTGCCGCTGCTGGCGTGGGCGCGGAGAACGAACAGGGAGAGACGACCAACAATTGCTTGCAGAAGGCCCCAGGCAAGCTCGACGGAACCTCCACGGAGGACATCCAGTCACCGTGACCGTAGGTGCCACTGTCAGCGCCGAGACGCCTGCGCCTCTGAACGCACGCGCCGTTGGTACGCCGAGCCCCCCTGCCGGTCATAGGTCTCGCTGACCCCAGCGCGCCGGGACCCAAGTCGAGGGTCGACTTGTCCAGGGGGCGACGTCGGCGAACCCGATCAGTCCACCTCCCCGGCGCGTCACGGCGACCCCGTGCCGTCGCGCGGCAGGTCCGCCCCCGTTGTCATCCGCCGCGGCGGATTACGTTGTCACTTTGTTACAAAACTCGCCAAAACCCGCGCAACGCCCGCAACCTTGATCCCGCGCTGCGGCAGTCCTTTGATCCCGCGCGCTGGGGTGCTACACTTCATAGAATAACTATGCGCGGCCTCTGCGCCCTGGTGCCCCTGTGGCCGAAACGCCCGACCTCTACGCCGCCTTCCGCTTCGCCAACGAAATCGAATCCGAGCCCCTTCTCTGGCTCTGGCCCGCCCGCATCCCCCTCGGCAAGCTCACCCTCCTCATCGGCGATCCCGGCACCGGCAAATCCTTGCTCATCGCCGACCTCGCCGCCCGCGTCTCCGCCGGCCGCCCCTGGCCCGATGCCCCCACCCCGCCTCCCCCCTTAGTCCCTCAATCCCTTAATCCCTCAATCCCTCCCCGTCCCCCCACCGCCGTCGTCCTCGTGTGTCCCGAAGACTCCGCCGGCGACACCCTCCAGCCACGCCTTTCTGCCGCCGGTGCAAACCTCGCCCTCGTCTGCCTCCTCGACGGCGTCACCGGCACGTATCCTTCGTCCCTTGGTCCCCGCGTCCCTTCGTGCCTTCCCCTGACCCTCCCCGACCACCTCCCCATCCTTGCCGAGGCCGTTCGCGCCGTAACCTGCCCCCGCCTCGTCATCCTCGACCCGCTCCACGCCCTCCTCTCGCCGGCTGCGCAGGCCAGTGCCGACGGCCTCGCCAAAACGCTCGCCGGCCTCGCCGACATCGCCCGCTCGTACGGCGTCGCGATTGTTGCGGTCGGCCATCTTTCCAAGACCAGCGCTCACCGCACGCTCTATCGCGTTCGGGGCTCGCTCGCGTTGGTCGCCGCGGCCCGCTCCGTCCTGCTGCTCACCGCCGACCCCGACCGGTCCGACCGCCGCATCTTGGCACCCCTCAAAACCGTCTACGGCCCGCCGCCGCCGCCGCTCGCGCTCCGGATCGCTCCCGGTCCCCGACTGGAATGGAACCCGCCTGGCCCTGTGTTTGGCTCGGCCACCGACCCCCCGGTGCTCACCACCTGCACCGACCTCCTCGACCTCTCGCCAGATGCCCACTCCGCCCTCTCCGAAGCGTGCGCCTGGCTGCCCGATTTCCTGTCCGCCGGACCGCGGCCAGTGTACGAAGTCCTCCGCGCAGCGCGCGCGTCGGCCATAAGCCTCCGGACACTACAACGCGCCAAGCGCCTGCTCGCGATCCGTTCCGTCAGGCCCGCTCACGACTCCCCCTGGTTCTGGTCACTCGAGCAACGTCCCGATAACAAACACCGCCAACAGGGGGGTGTGTGAGTTTGGCGATCTTGGCAACCTTCGACTGGCGACGCCCAGACGGCCCCCCGGCTCCCGCTTTGGCTCGGATCGGGCGCCAATGCCCGGTACACAGCCCGGCTGCTACACCGCGGAAGGGTGGGATCGGCGCTACTGCACGCGCCCGCTGCGGTAGCGCCATTCCCCGTCCACCAGTGTCCCCACCGCTCGACCGCGTACCCGCCGACCGTCAAACGGCGTATTGCGGCTCTTCGAGTGCATCTGCTCCACGTCGATGGTCCATTCGAGGCCCGGATCGATCAGCACAACATCTGCCGGTTGCCCAACCCGCAGGTTGCCGCCGGTCACGCCCAGGAGCTGGGCGGGGCGGGTGGACATGGCGGCAACGAGCTGCGGCCAGCCGATGAGTCCCGGCTGAAGGAGGGCCTCCATGAACAGCGGCAGGGCCGTCTCGAGGCCGATGATGCCAAACGGGGCGTAAGCGAACTCGTGCTCTTTGCTTTCGCGCCCGTGCGGCGCGTGATCCGTGACCAGGCAGTCGATCGTCCCGTCGCGTACGCCCTCCAGGCAGGCGTCGACATCGGGTCGCGTGCGCAGCGGGGGGTTCATCTTGAAGTTCGTGTCGTAGGTGCCACACGCCTCGTCCGTCAGCAGCAGATGGTGCGGGCAGACCTCGGTCGTGACGCGCTGCCCGGCCCGCTTGGCCTCCCGCACCAGTCGCACGGCACCGGCGGTGGAGACATGGGCCACGTGATAGCGCACGCCGGCTTGCGCCGCGAGCGTAACGTCACGTTGCACCATCACAATCTCCGCCGCCGCGGAGATTCCGGGTAGGCCCAGGCGCGTCGCAGTCGGGCCCGCGTTCATCGCGCCGCCGCCGGACAACGCCGGATCCTCGCAGTGCTGGATGAAGAGCCGGTCGAACATGCTGACGTAGCGCATCGCCCGGAGGCAGACGCCCGCGTCGGCAATCCCCACGCCGTCGTCGCTGAACGCGACGGCCCCGGCGCGCACCATGAGCCCGATCTCGGCCAGCTCCTTGCCCTGCCGTCCCTGAGTCAACGCCCCGATCGGATACACCCGCGTCTGCCCCGTCTGCGCCGCTTGCCGCAAGACGAACTCGATGGCGGAATCGCTGTCGAGTGGCGGTTCGGTATTCGGCATGCACGCGATCGCGCTGAAGCCGCCCGCCGCTGCCGCCGCGGTGCCGGTCGCGATGGTCTCGCTTTCCTCGTAGCCCGGTTCGCGGAGATGCACGTGCATGTCGATCAGGCCCGGCGTGACGATGAGGCCACCGGCGTCGATCACCTCGTCGGCGGACTTCGCGGCGGATTTGCCGACGGCGGCGATCTTGCCGTCCTTGATCGCCACGTCGGTTACCTCGTCGATCTCCTGCGCGGGATCGATCACGCGCCCGGCGCTAATAAGAAGGCTGCTCATGGTCAGGACCGCTCGCTGTGGGTCGCCCACGGGGCCGGCCAGCGACCGTCCGGGCCGCGGGTCGGAGGTATGATACTGCGGTCGGCGGCTGGGGCACAGGTGTGCTACCGGCGCGCGACCCCGGTGGCTCGCGCTTGGTGGAGAAACGTGGGTGGCAGTGCCGATCGACGAGCTGCGCCGCCGCTTCCAAACCGAATTGCTGGTCCTCGATGGGGCCACGGGGACGGAGCTGGAGCGGCGTGGCGCGCGGTTCCCGTTGCCGCTCTGGTCGGCGGGGGCGTTGGTGTCTGCTCCAGACGTCGTTGAGACGATCCACCGCGAATACGTCGCGGCCGGAGCGGACATCCTCGTCGCGAACACGTTCCGCACGAATCCGCGCACGCTGCGGGCTGCCGGCCTCTTGCCAGAAGGCACGTCACTGAACCGGCTGGCGCTCGACTTGGCACGCCGGGCCGTCGGCGGCCGTAACGTGCTCGTCGCTGCCAGCGTGGCCCCGGTCGCGGACTGCTACCATCCCGAGCGTGTGCCGCCCGACGCTGAGCTCCAGACCGAGCATGAGCAGATGCTGGCCTGGCTGGCCGCTGCCCAGCCGGACCTCATCTGGATCGAGACCATGAGCACGGTGCGGGAGGCCCGGGCGGCGGCCCAGGCGGCGCACGGGCAGAAGCTGCCCTTCGCGGTCTCCTTCGTCGTGCAGGAAAGCGGCGCTCTGCTCAGCGGCGAGCGGCTGGAAGACGCGGTCGCCGCGATCGAGCCGCTGGCGCCGTCGGCGATCGGCCTGAACTGCATCCCGCCGCGCGGACTGACCGCGCTCCTGCCACGTCTGCGCCGCGCGACAACGCGCCCGCTGGCGGCCTATGCCCACATTAACAACGCGGCGCCGATTCGCGGATGGAGCTTCGCGCAGGACGTGACGCCGGCTGAGTATGCCGCGTATGCCCGGCAATGGGTGGACCTGGGCGCAACGGTCATCGGCGGCTGCTGCGGCACAACGCCGGCGCACATCCGGGCGGTGCGCGATGGCCTGGGGAATTCTTAAGAAGTTTGTTTGACTGCCTGTCGATGTTAGGTTAATATTAGGTATGGGCGAGGCTCGACTCGCCTGCCTCTGTGGGAACGGAAGATGCTCTCGCTCGGAGAAGACATCCTGCCGACTGCGCCCGGCGTGCGCGCGCCAACCACCCCACGCCGGGCGTCCCACCTATCCAGCAATCCGCTGGTGCAAGATCCGCTGGTGCGAGATTCCTATCTCGCACCCCACCATGGCTCACGGTCCCTCCGTCCCCCACCCTCAGAGAGGGTGGGGCACCCATACGATCCGGTTAGCTGGACGCCGAAAAACCCCCGCCTGGCACAACTCGCGGAACAAATCCGCCAGTTGCATTATCGCGGCTGCCCGCCTCCGCCACGCTGCCCCAGCGGACTGCACGAGCTGGACGCCGCGCTGGGCGGCGGGTTCGCCCTGGCCGCGGTCCATGAGTTGGTGGCGGCGGAGGCCGGAGCCCCGGCCTGGCGGGTGGCCCTGTGCACGGCCGCACATGCCGCCGCCGGCAACAAGTGGATCTTTTATATCGATACCCGGCAAGAACTCTATCCGCCCGGCGTGGCGCAGCTTGGGGTACCGCTCGGACGACTGTTGGTCATCCGTACGCCGCGACCGGCGGACGCCTTGTGGGTTGGCGAGCAGGTGCTGCGTTGCCGGGCTGTCGCGGCCATCGTGTTGCCCGTGCGCACCATCGACGCCTATGCCTCCCGGCGACTCCAATTGGCCGCCGAAGCCGGCGGGAGTCTGGGCCTGATCATTCGCGACGACCAGCGCGGCGGACACACTTTCGCCGCCAGTCGCCTGCGGCTGGAGCCGCTCGTCGGCCCGGCCGGTATTCGTCGGATGCGCGTCACCGTGCTCAAGCTGCGGGACGGCCGGCCGCGTGAGCCGTTTGTCGTGGAGTTGCCCGATGCGGCGGATTCTGTGCCTGCACATGCCATACCTGCCGACCGAGCGGGCCCGGCACGACGCTGCGTGGGCGATTGAGCACGGGCGTCCGCTGGCGCTGACACGGCCCGTGGGCGCGTCGCTGGTGGTCGAGGAGGTGTGCCCGCACGCCCGCCGGCTGGGCCTGCGACCCGGCTTATCCCTCGCGCAGGCTCAGGCGCTCGTGCCCGAACTGGTCACCCTGGCGCACGACCCGCAGCGCGACCGGGCCGCTTTGGAGCGACTCGCAGGCTGGGCCTTGCGCTTCAGCCCCCTCGTGGAGCCGGTCACGCCGGGCACGCTTCTGGTCGACCTCACCGGCTGCCAGCGGCTCTTCGGCGGCGAGGAGAATATCGCCCGTCAGGCGATCGCAGGCTTGGGACAGGAGGGTTTTCGCGCTCACGCCGCAATAGCCGACACGATCGGCGCCGCCCACGCCCTGGCGGTTGCCAGTGGCGAATTCCTGATCGTTGCGCCGGCGCACCAGGCGAGTGCCTATCTGGCACCGCTGCCCCCGGCGGCGCTGCGTCTCGAACCCCCGGTCTGCCAGCGTCTGGAAGCGTTGGGCCTCCGCACCGTCGGCGATCTATTGATGCTGCCGCGCGTGTCGTTGCCGGCCCGTTTTGGCCCCCAACTGGTGCTACGCTTGCAGCAGGCCCTCGGCGAAGTGTTCGAAGGCGTCACGCCGTATCAGCCGGCGGAAGTGCCGCGAGCCTACCGCCCCTTTGAGACGCCGGTGGTCGACTTGCGGGCTGTTTCATTGGTGGCCGGGCAACTCCTGACGAGCGTGCTGGTGCAACTGCGGCGGCGGGCGGCCGCGCTGCGGCAACTGGAGTGCATTCTCTACTACGGACAGGCCGCGCCGCTGGTCATCTCGATCGGGCTGGCGCGGGCGTCGCGGGCCCACCGACACGTGCTGGAGCTGTTGACCCAACGTTTGGAACAAGCCGACCTCACGCCGGGCGTCATCGGCCTGATGCTGGTTGCGCGGGATACGTCGCGCTGGCCGGGCGGTCAGGGTGCGCTCTTTGAGCCGCGCGAGCCGGGCGCTGACGAGGCGCTCGGCTGTCTGGTGGACCGCTTGGCCGGGCGGCTGGGACATGAGGCGGTCGTACGCCCGCGACTGGTGGACGACTATCAGCCCGAGATGGCGTTTCGGTACGTGTCCGCCATAATTGGGGACAGTCACCTATTTTCGGATGCAGAAATAGGTGACTGTCCCTATTTTGTGGCGAGGCCGGTGCGCTTGCTGGGGCGGCCGGTGCCGATCCGGGTCATGGCCCTGGTGCCGGACGGCCCGCCGACGTGGTTCTGGTATCACGGACGGGAGTATGTCGTGGCTCACGCCGACGGTCCGGAGCGCCTGGAGACGGCCTGGTGGCGCGGCCCGGACGTCCGCCGCGACTACTTCCGCGTCACCGCCGAAAGCGGCGAGCAATTATGGATCTTCCATGCGCCGGCCGAGCGCCAGTGGTATATGCATGGGATCTTCGGGTGACCAACCCGCGCGCCGCGGCGTGAAGCCCCCACGGCGTTCAAGCGTTACGGTTTCGGATGATTTTGGAAGAAGTCCCAGATCAGCGCGGCCGCATTGATGTCGTGCGTCACGGCCTTGCCGTGCTGCGGGAACTGGGTTTCGTCCACGCCGGGCCAGGTGTGGCCGCCGCCCTCGATCACGTAGAGCACGACCTCGGCGCCGTCCCGCCCGGGGGCGTACACTTCCCGTCGCACGCGCGTGCCGTCGCTGGGGTCTACGTCGGGTAGTTGCTCGATGGCCGGCCCCAACGGGCACCCATCGAGCTCGGCCCAGCGTCGCGCCGTCTGCTCCGCGCCCAAGACCCGGGCTGCCCCTTGAAGCACGTCGCCGCCGTCAAACGGCACGCTCCCATCTGCGGTCCCGTGGAAGGCAATGACTGAGACCGGCGGTTGGGCCGGCACCTCGTCGGCCAGAGCTTCCGGCAGCGAACCGGCGACCGGTGCAATCGCGGCGATCTGGTCCGAAAGCTCGAGACCCAGGCGCTGACAGAACGCGCCGCCCATCGACATGCCGGCGGCGAAAACCTGCCGCGGATCGATCGGATAGGTCCCGGCAAGGTTCTCGATCAAGGCGCGCACAAACCCGACGTCGTCGATGTTGCCGGCGGTTGTGCCGTCCGCGGCGTTCCAACGCTGATCCACGCCGTCCGGGTAGCACACGATGAAGCCGGCTTGGTCGGCAAGGGCATCAAACCCCGACCAGCGCTCGATGTTCTCGCCGGAGCCGCCGCTGCCGTGAAAGACCAGCAGGAGCGGCACGGGCGTCCCCCCGTCGTACGATCCGGGCACGTGCAGGTGGTAGGTGCGCCGCAGGCCACCAACGGGGAGCGTCCTGGCCACGTCATCGCCTGGCGCCGCCGATATGTTCGCCGGGCCGCCATCGCGCGGGCAGCCTGCGATCAGGAAGACGCTCGTCAGCGCTCCCAATGCGCTCTGCCACCTGTGTCGGAGCACTGGAGAATCCTCGCGGGTGGCCCAGATCATCGGACGACTCTCGCACGCTCGCGCCTGGTATTGTAGCGGCGTCAACAAGGCCGATGTGGTCGGGCTGAGCCGAACCCCTGGGGTGTCGGGCTGAGAACCCTCACCAGCAGAAGGAGGGGCATGCCGCCTGATCGGCACACTCAGCCGTAGCGGGGGTCGGTGCGCACTTGACGCCCGTCCTTTTTGCCGGGCTCTCAGGCCCCCAGCTCGCGGCTGCGGTTGAACGCCGCGACGACGCCCGCCACGATGCTCTCGAAGACCTTGCTCTCCTGCATCGCGGCCATGGCCGCCGCGGTGGTCCCACCCGGTGAAGTGACCTTGGCGCGCAACGCGTCCGGCTTCTCACCCGACTCCAGCATCATCCGCGCCGCACCGAGCGCGGTTTGCTTGGCGAGCAGGTCGGCGTAGTGCGGCGAGAGCCCGACGCGCCGGGCCGCTTCGACCAGCGCTTCCGTGAAAAAGTAATAGTACGCCGGCCCGGTGCCCGAAACCGCGGTGACGGCGTCCATGAGGGCTTCATCCTCGATGTGCACGCTCTTGCCGCCGGCGTCGAAGATTCGCTGGGCCCGCAGCACGTCGGCCTCGCTGGCATAGCGCCCCGGACAAACCCCCGCCATCCCGGCTCCGACGTGCGAGGCCAGGTTCGGCATGGTGCGCACGACGCGCGCTTTGATGTGGGGGAAACACTGTTCGAGCGCGCGGGTCGACACGCCCGCCATGATCGACACGACCAGATGATCTTCCCGGACCAGGTTGGCAAACTCGCGCACCGCGTCGCGGTACTGCTGGGGTTTAACCGCCAGCAGCAGGATGTAGCTTTCCCGCACCAAGTGGCGGTTGTCGTCGGTCGTGGCGACGTGGAAGCGCTGCTCGAATAGCCGTCGCCGCTCGGGGTTAGGATCACCGGCGATGATCCGGTCCTCGAGCAGTACGCTGTTGCGCAGGATGCCGTGCACGATCCCCTCCGCCGCGTTGCCGGCGCCAATGACGCCGATTTCGTATTGCGTGGGCACGAGTCTCTCCTGAGTGGAACTGCGACAACCGGTAGCTACGCGTTCAGGAGGCGCCTCTTGCGTTGACGCCAGAGCCGGGCGACGAGGTGCACGGCGATTGTTGACTTCCCCACACCACCCTTGCTGTTCAGAATCGCCACGAACATGTTCGCGCGCACCTAGCCGTTGGCCGGGCGCGTTGCCGGCGTGCTCGGTGTGGCCCGCGCCGATCCGGCCGCGGGAGCTGGCTGCTCGGCAGGCGGAAAGGCTGGCGAGACTGCGGGTACCGGCTCGGTGGTGAATCTTGTCCGGGATGCGGGATGCCGCTCCAGCGGCACGTTCGCGCCCAGTCGCACCGTGGGCGGGCGATCCGTCGGCTGACAAGTCAGGGTGTTGCGACCCTGTCCCCTGGCCGTGTACATGGCCTGGTCCGCCATCTCGATCAACTGCTTGGCGTCCCCCCCGGCGCACCATTCGGCTGCCCCGGCACTCGCCGTGATCGGCAGGGGGCGGTCGGCGAAGTAGGCCACGTCGTCCCGAATGGACTGGAGCAGGCGGCGGGCCACCTGTTGCGCCCCTTTCAGATTGGTGGAAGGCAGCATGACGACGAATTCGTCCCCGCCGACCCGCGCGGCCCCGTCGAACTGACGCAACACCGCACCGATCCGGCTCGCGACGTGTCGCAACAGGCAGTCTCCCGCCGTATGCCCGGCGCGGTCGTTGACCGCCTTCAGCCCATCCAAGTCCAGCATGAGTACGGAAAGCGGTGTGCCAAAGCGCTGGGCGCGGCGGATCTCCTTTTCCAGCACCTCCATCATCCAGCGCTGGTTGTACAGCCCGGTGAGACTGTCCACCCGGGCTTCAAGCCGGGCCTGCTCAAAGGCGCGCGCATGGGCCAGCGACCGGGCGACGAACGCGAAGATCTCGTCGAGCGGCAGCCCGACTTCAGTGTGGGCGGTCGGCGCGCGCCCGCTGAAGCTCAGCACGCCCCACAACTGCTCGTTGCAGATCAGTGGGGCCACCAGGCAACCCTCGTCCGGGTACGGACGCGCGCGGTGCCGTTCGATGTGCCGCGCGGCCAATTCTGCGCTCACATGGTCCGTGCGCAGCATTCGCCCGGAGCGGGTCACCGCGGCCATCAGGTGTTGGTCGGCGGCGTCGACCCGCACCGCCAGATCCACGGGCCGCGTGTGGGTCGTTTCCGCCAACGTCAGGAGACCGTGTTCGGCGTCGTACAGGTACAACGACACGTCCCGGTAGCCCAAACGCGGCCCCAGTTCCGTGACGCACTTGCGACAGAGCGCCTTGAGGTCGAGCTCGTGGAAATCGGCGAGCCACGCCGGCAGTGGGTGCCCGGCCGACCGGGTTGAACTCCGCGGACTCTTTCCCGCGGGGACCTCGACGCCGGCCCAGAGAACCTCGAGCACCGTGGCATTGCACGGCTTGCGGATGAACAGACCGGGCGGGAGCTTCTCCGTCGCCGAAAGCTGCTGAGTATGGAAATAGACCCGCCGCTGCTCTCCCGCGACGGCGGCTTCGGCAGTTGAATCCAGGTCGATCCAGACCTGTCGGGCACGGGGTGCCCGGCCGGCTGCAAGTTCAGTGGAGCTAATGGATTGCAGCCGTGCGCCCGCCCGCCGACCCCGGGTAACCGCGTCCCGCAGTTGAGGATCGTCGGTGATGAGCAGAACGTCGGCGTTTCTTTCAGCCATTATGGTCCCGCTTTCGCACCAACCGCCACACTACGCTTTATCGGGAGTCTCTACTTATAACGTTAGTCCTCTCGCCCGGCCGGCGTCGGCACTAGGCGCAATTTTGATCCACTCGCCGGCGCCAACCTTCCGATAGGGATAGTCACGGCGGGACGGCCAACCCGCGCCGCCACCGCTGACGCAGGATGCAACCACAAGGCCCAGGGATGAGCACCGAGACAATCCGCAAGCAGGCGTCCGCGTTGCTCGCCGGTCGCTGGCAGATTCCCCTGGCTTTGGCAGCGGCCGTGATGGCAAGTCTGACGCTGTACCGGCTGATTCCGCCCCCGTCGCCGATCGACTTCCACGCGCTCATGACGAATGTGATGGCGCTCGAGCAGATGGAGGGCCCCGCGGCTGCGGCCCGGGCGCTGACCGACGTGCTCCGGAAAGAGCCGCGAATCGGACCGGAGCAACGTGCCACGCTGCATAATCGCGTGGCGGACCTGCTGTTCCGCTTCGAGCGCGAACAACAAGTTCACAATCCCAACAATGCCCGCAATCTTCTGGAGCATGACCGGCGTGCGCGCGAGCTGGGGTACTCCAGCTCGGACTCGGCGCGCGTGGTCCTACGCGACGCGCTGGCGTCCCAGTGGCTTGGGGATGCCGAGGCGGCGGCGGCAGGTTTCCGCGCGGCACTCGCTGTGGACCTGGGTCCGGAGGACCGTCGGGTCGCGCTGCGGGCGTTGGCCGACTTGCTGGAGGGCCGCCCGGATGCGAAGGAAGAGCGCCGGCAGGTCCAAGCTGAGTTGCTCAATGATGAGAGTGCGTCACCGGCCTACGCCTGGTGGACCCTGCACCGCGCTGTTCGCGAGGCGCTCAGCGAACACGACACGCCCCGGGCCAAGGACTTGCTCGCACAATACGGCGACCGACTCAAGACCTCCGACTTGAAGGGGTACCTTGATTACCTTCAGGCGTGCGTGCTGCTGCAGGAGGGGCGGCCGGAGGAAGCCGCGCCGCTGATACGGTGGGTCGATGACTGGCTCACCAGCCAGACGCGGTCCACCCGCGAGCTGGACGACTTCGGGCACCTGCCGAGCCTGAACCGCTGGCTGTCTGGGAAGACCCATCTGGCCAGCAATCGCCTCGCGGAGGCGTTGGCGGACTTCGACGAGGCCCTCGAGTATCAGCCGACATCCGAGCTGCGCGCCGCGATCAACCTCGGACGCGGCGCCGCGCTGGGGGCACTCGGGCGGCATGCGGCGGCGCTGGAAGCGCTGCAGGCCGTCACGGCGGATAGTGCAGTCTTGCCGCCGGGTCGCCGCCGGGCCACGCTGGTGGAGCTACGTGAAACGTTGATGGGCCTCGCGCAACGAGAGCAAGGCGGCGGGGACGATGAGACCGCGCTGCCGTATGTTGTGTTGGCGGCCGAGGTCACGTCGGACGAGGACGCGGAACGGCAACGGGACGCTTTCGAGCAACTCGGGCGGGCGTATCAGGCTGCCGCTCGGGCCACCGCGGACGCGGAGCGGCGCCGCTCGTACCTCGAGCTGGCCGGCCGCAGCCTGGAGCGCGCCGCACAGCTCGCGCAGTTTGACGAGCCGCGCGTGGCGGCGCTCCAGTGGTCGGCCGCGGAGCAGTATGACCAGAGTGGGCGAATCGCGGACGCTCAGCGGATGCTCCGCCGATTCGTCGAGGGGCGCTCGTCTCATCCAGCGTTGCCGCAGGCCCTGCTTCGACTGGGAGAAACTTGCGAGGCATTGGGCGACACGGACGCGGCCCTGTCCTGGTACGGTCGCGTGAGGGCCGAGTATCCACGGCTGGAGGAAGCGGCCCGCGCCACCGTGCTTAGCGCTGGCGTGTTGGTGTCACAGGGGCCGCAACGGTACGCCGGCGCCGAGCACTTGCTGTCCGGGTTGCTGACCGATGGGTCGGTCGCGCCGGACGCCGCCGTCTACCGCGACGCGCTACTGGCCCTGTGCGAGCTGATGTACCACCAGGGGTATTACGGGGAGGCGATCGGGCGCTTGCAGGACTTCCTCGCCCTGTATCCGGACGACGTCGAGCAGCTCCGGGAGCGGTACACGCTGGCCGACGCCTACCGGCGTAGCGCGTACGCGCTGCGCGGCGATTCGTCCGCGGAGGTTACCGAGATCGCGGCCGCCGAGAGCCGTCGACGGTTCCAGCAGGCTGCGGAGCTGTATGACCAGTTACTGGGCGTGCTGGGCGCGGCCGACCGGGACGCCGAAGTGCAGTTGTACGCCCGTCTGGCACTGCTCAATCGGGCGGATTGCCTGTTTGAGCTGAACGAGCCGGAGTCGCTGCGCGCGGCGCTGGCGGTCTACCGCACAGTCGCGGCGCGCTACGAGACGCACCCGGCGGCCCTGACGGCGCAGGTGCAGATTGCGAACGCGTGCTTACGACTGAGCGACATGAGAGAAGCGGCCCGCGCCGTGGAGCGCGCCCGCTGGCTGCTGCGCACCATTCCGGCCGAGAACTTCGCGTCGGTGGGAGGGAGTGACCCCGCCGCTTGGGAGCGATTCCTGTCCCTCGTCGCTGCATCGGATTTGTTCCAGATCGGGCTTTCCAGCGCCTCCTGGCCGCCACGGGTTATGGAAGAGGAGCCATAGCATGAACGCCGACACCAGCCAGCTTGATCCCAACGAACTGATTACGTTGCTCGAACGGCAGCGCGGCCTGTACCTGAACCTGCGGGAGCTCAGCGACAAACAGCGCTCCATGATCGCCGGCGACCGGCCCGAGTTGCTGCTGCAGATCCTCCGTGAGCGTCAGGACCTGGTCGGGTCACTGGTCCGGTTGAATGAACAGTTGGCGCCGTTTCGCCGACACTGGGATGCGACCTACGCCGCCCTGCCCGACGACCGCCGCCAGCAGGCTTCGACGCTCCTGCACGAGATCAACGGGCTGTTACGGGTCATCCTGCGGACGGACCAGGAAGACGGGGCGCTGCTGGCGGCCCGCAAGCAGGCCGTTGCCGCCGATCTGGCGGCGACCACCGGCGGCCGGGTGGCCAATGCCGCCTACGCGCGGCACGCCGCGGGGCGGGCGGGCCCCACCGCGGCCGACATGACGGGTTGAGTGCCGCGGGTTCGAAGCGCAGGGCGGCAGGACGAAGAGGATAAGCGTGTCCGAGACGCTTGAAAGCACGGCAGCACAGACGCGGGACGACCTATCGGACGTGCTGCGCGAGTACATGGAAGTGACCGCGCGGTTGCAGCACACCCACCAGGCGCTCCAGCAGGAGGTTGTGCGGCTGCGCGCGGAGCTGGCCGGCAAGGATCGCGAGCTGGAACTGCGGCGGCGGCTGGCCGCGCTCGGAGAGCTGGCGGCGGGGGTGGCCCACGAGGTGCGCAATCCGCTGGGCGCGATTCAGCTTTACAGCGGGTTGTTGCGGAAGCAATGCAGTGCTCACCGGCTCGGCCCGGCCCTGCAACTCATCGAGAAGATCGAGGCCGGCATCCAGGCCATCGAGGCCGTGGTGCAAGACACGCTGGCGCTGGTCCCCCGCGATCGCAAGCTCGCCGTGTGCCGGCTCAAGGACATCCTCGAACGGGTGCGTGACGCGACCCTCAAGACGCTGACGGTCTGTCGCGTGACGCTCCAGGCGCGTCTGGCCGAGGAAGGGCTGTGCGTACGGGCGGACGAGGACGGTTTGCAACGTGTGCTCATCAACCTGGTCGTGAATGCCGCGGAAGCGTCGCCGCCCGGGCGGACGGTGTGGGTGAGCGTGGACGGGGCCGCCGATGGGCAGGTTGAAATCCGCGTGCGCGACGAGGGACCGGGGGTGCGGGAGGAAATCCGGGATCGAATCTTCGACCCCTTCTTCACTACGAAACAACAGGGAACCGGCTTGGGCTTGACCATCGCCCACCGGTTGATCGAAGCGTACGGCGGACGGCTGACCGTCGGGGACCGGGCGGAGGGTGGGGCGGAATTCGTGGTCGGGCTGCCGGGTGCGGAGCGCTCAGCAACGTCGGAAGGAACCGAGGCGGAACCACGAGAACACAGTGCCGCGTAGGCCAAGGAGGCCCCATGGCTTGCATTTGCGTGATTGACGACCAGGCGATGATGCGCGATTCGCTGGAAGCGACCCTGGCCGCCCATGACCATAAGGTATCCTCGTTCGAGAACGCCCAAGAGGCGCTCACGTTGATCAAGCAGCAGCCCTTCGATGTCGTGCTGACCGATCTGCGCATGCCGGGCCTGGACGGCGTCGGTCTGCTGCGCGAGATGCGGCGGCTAGGCATCGACGTGCCGGTGATCGTCATGACGGCCCACGGATCCGTTCCCAACGCCGTCGAGGCCATGAAGCTCAGCGCCTTCGACTATATCCAGAAGCCGTTCGACGGGCAGGAGATCGAGATCATCATCGAGCGGGCGCTGCACGAGCGCAACCTGGTGCGCGACAACGAGATCATGCGCCGGACGATCGAGGACCTGGATCGAAATCGCGACCTGGTCGGTCAGTCGCCGGCCATGCGGCCCGTGCTGGAGAAAGTGCAGCGCGTCGCGCAGAGCTCCGCGACCGTCCTGATTACCGGGGAAAGCGGGACCGGCAAGGAGCTGATTGCCCACGCCATCCACGCCGCCTCGCCGCGCGCGAACCAGCCCATGCTGTGCGTGAATTGCGCGGCCCTCTCCCCGACGTTGCTGGAGAGCGAGCTGTTTGGCCACGAGAAGGGAGCGTTCACCGGCGCGGACCGGATGCGTAAAGGGCGCTTCGAGCTGGCCGACGGCGGCACGCTGTTGCTGGACGAAGTGTCGGAGATGGCCTCGCCGCTCCAGGCCAAGCTGCTCCGCGTGCTACAGGAACACGAGTTCGAGCGCGTCGGCAGCTCCGTGACGCGGCGGGTGGACGTGCGGGTGATTGCTACCACGAACCGCGATCTCCGCGATTGGGCGGCCAAGGCCCGGTTCCGGGAGGACCTGTACTACCGCTTGAGCGTGTTGCCCGTCGAGGTGCCGCCGCTGCGCGAACGCCGGGAAGACATCCCGCTCCTGATGGACCACTTCATCGGTTGCATTGCGACGCGCGAGGGGCGGGACCGCCCCAAGTTCGCCGCCGAAGCTCTGAAAGTGCTGCAGGACTACAGTTGGCCGGGCAACGTCCGCGAGCTGGAGAACCTGTGCGAGCGCGTCTGTGTGCTCGAGCCCGGGCGCGAAGTCACGGCGGCCGCGGTGGCCCCGTTCCTCAATGGTCCGATCAAGACCGCCACGGCGGTGGCGCAGGGCTTGCAGTACCGCGACGGGCAGATTCTCGGTGACGCCGAGCGCGATCTGATCATGCGGACGCTGGAGCGTTTCGGCGGGCATCGTGAGAAGACCGCGCGCGCGCTGGGGATCGGGCTGCGCACCCTGGGGCTCAAGCTCAAGAAGTGGCGCGAAGAAGGCACCTTCCATGAAGAGCGCCGGCGCCACGCGGCCGTGCTGGTGTGACGCGCGGTATGCGGTTTGCCAGTACGCAGGTGGAGTAGGCCCGCAGTGGACGAGCCCGATGTGGATTGACCGCCTAACTGCCTCGCCCGTCACGCACGCGATCGAGCTAACCGCTCAGTTCGCCGAGCAGCGCCAGAAGCTGTTGGCGGAGAACCTGGCCAACATCGACACGCCGAACTACCACAGCCAGCGGCTGGATCCGGCGGCGTTTCAGGCGTCGCTGCGACAGGCCCTGGAGGACTCTGAGCGGGCGGGGACGCGCGGGCTGAAGTTGCGCGACAACGCGCAATTCGCGACGGGTCCGGACGGGCAAATCCGCGTTCGTCCGGCGTGCGAGCCGGCCTCCAACGTGCTGTTTCACGACGGAACGAACGCCCGGCTGGAAGAGCTCCTGTCGGACGTGGCCAAGAACTCGTTGTCGTACGAGGTGGCCACCGCGCTGTTGCGGGGCCGCTACGAGGGTCTCCTGCGGGCCATCCGGGGTAGAGTTACATGATTCGCGCGCTCGACATCAGCAGCTCGGCCCTGACCGCGCAACGCGTGCGGCTGGACGTGATCTCCGGCAACATCGCCAACGCCGAAGCCACGCACCAGGAAGACGGCACGCCGATCCCGTACCGGCGGCGTTTCGTGACGTTCATGACGGGGGACGGCCAGGGCGGCCCGGGCGTGCACGTGGACGGGGTCGTCGCGGACCCGTCGCCATTTCGGCAGAAGTACGACCCCGGGCACATTGATGCCGATGCCCGCGGGTACGTTCAACTCCCGAATGTCAGCCTCACGATGGAGTATGTGGACGCGCTGGCCGCCAGCCGGGCCTATGAGGCCAATGCGGCCATGCTCAACGTGACGCGCACGATGATTCAGCAGGCCGTGCGGCTGTTAGGGTAGTTGCGGGTTGCGCTGACCGACGGTCTTTCGCGCTGGCAGGAGGCCGGCGCCTGACGTGGGACGGAGTCAAGGATGGTCGACCCGGTTTCGCCGGACCAGGTACTGCCGATCGGGGTGCCTCGACCGGCCGGAGCGGCGCGCCCGAAGGAATCGGTGCCCGGGGAAGGTGGTTTTGCCGCCGAGCTCCGCCGGCAGTTGGAACAGGTCAGCCGGATGCAGGCGGAAGCGGACGCGGGGATCCAGAACCTGCTGACCGGTCAGAGCGACAACGTCACGGAGGTGTTCACGGCCACGCGCAAGGCGGAGGTGGCGTTCAGCCTGCTGATGGAGATCCGGAACAAGCTGGTGGACGCCTACAGCGAACTGAAGCAACTGAGGGTGTAGGGGTCGACCGCGTGTGACGAGCTGCGTCAAAACGCGTGTTGAACCGTCGGCCGGCGCGGGGATGCGCGCGGACGGCCGCTAACCGGAGTTCCCACGGATGGGAGCGCTGCAACGCATACTCGCCCAGGTGCTGCGGCGACTGCGCGACATCAACACGTCGCAGCGGATCGCCCTCCTCCTGGGGGGCACGCTGGTGGCCGTCTCGCTGCTCTGGCTGGTGCAGTGGGCCGCCAGCCCGGAGCTGGTGCCGCTGCTCGATCAGGACCTGCAGCCCGAAGAAATCGCCCAGATCCGCAGCGGGCTGGAAACCATGGGGGAGCCGTGCGAGGTGCGCGGTAACCGCGTGTTCGTACGGACCGCGTCCCACCGGCAGGCGCTGATCGCGCAATTGCAGCAGCAGGAGAAGCTGCCGGCCAACACCAGCACGGCGTTTGCGAACCTGATCAAGCAATCCGACCCGTGGATCTCGATGGAGGAGAGCAACCGGCGCTGGACCTTCGCGCTCCAACAGACGCTGGAGCAGGTGCTGCGCCAGTTCGGCGGCGTCAAGAGCGCGAACGTTTTCCTGAACCTCGGCGCCCAAAGCAAGACCTTCACCCGCACGCCGCCGCCCAGCTCGGCCAGCGTCACCCTCGTCATGAAGCAGGGCGCGGAAGTTCCGCGCGCGCTGGCCCTGGCCACCGCGCGCCTGGTCTCGGGCGCTGTGGCGGGCCTGCCGCCCCACAACGTCGAGGTCGTCGATGCGAGCACGGGCCGCGTCGCCCTGGACTGGGGCGCCGAGCAGGACGTCGCCAGCCAGCTCGACCGCAAGCTGGCCCAGGAGGAGCTGCGCTACGCGCAGAAGATCCGCCAACAGGTCCCCGACCCCAAGGCCCTGGTGAGCGTCCAGGTCGAGCTGAATCCGACGGCCAGCAACGTCCAGACGGAGCAACCGCTGAAGGGCGTGACCAAGACCGAGCGCACCACCCGCCAGGAGATCAACCGCGGGCGCTCGGGTGAGCTCCCCGGCGTTCAGCCGAACGTAGGGATGGTGGCCGGGTCCAGCGGCACGAGCGAGACCAACTCCCAGGAGACCGCCGAAACCGAGACGGAGGTCGGACTGGCCAAAAAGGTGGAAGCCACGCCGCCCGGCGAGGTCGAGAAGGTCACCGCGGCGATCAGCCTCTCGCACAGCTATCTGGAGGGCGTGTTCCGCCGCGCGAATCCGGCCGCCGAGGCTCCGGCCGAGGCCCAGATTGAGGAGGTCTTTCAGCGGGAGCGCGGCCGGCTGCTGAGTCAGGTGATCCAGCTCGTGAAGCCCCAGGTCGAGGAAAACGTGGCGATTTCGCGCTATTACGACACCGCGGTGGATGCTGCGGTGGCGAGCGCGCCCGGCACGCTCAACGAGGCCCTGGATCTGGTGAGGAGCTACGGGGCGCAATCGGGCCTGGCCCTGCTGGCAGTGGTGTCGCTGGGGCTGATGCTGCGGCTGTCGAAGAAGACCGACGCCAGCGAGATGTTTGGGCTCGAGCTGGGCTTGCCCAAGGAAGCCATCGAGGCCGCCAAGGCCGCCGCCGACGATGTCTCCGCCATGGTGAATCGCCCGGGGGGTTACGCCGCCACCGCCCGGCGAGGTGGCAGCCCGGCCGGGGCGGGTCCGGCGCGGGCCGGCGGCGGCACACGGAGCATGGAAGCCGAGTTGACGGCGCCGGTGGATAACGTGTCGGCGACGGAGGGCATGCTGGTCGCCCAGGAGGTGGATCCCGGCACGGTGCAGACGCGCAAGATGCTCGAGCAAGTGACGCAGATGGTGGAATCTGACCCGGGTGTGGTTTCCGCGCTGGTTGAGCAGTGGATCCAGCGCAACGAACAGTACCGTGACGAGGCGTCCTGACCCATGGCCCGTCCGACCTTTCGCGGCGAGATCAACAGCGTCGAGGACCTGAGCGGCGTGCGAAAGGCCGCGGTTCTGCTCGTCGCGCTGCGGCAGGACACGGCGGCCCGGATCATGCGCGGCCTGGAGCGCGAACGTGTGGAGGAGTTGTCGCGCGAGATTGCGGCGATCGAGGCGATCGCGCCCGATGTGCGCGAGCACGTGATTCGCGAGTTTTACAACCTGCTCATGGCCCGCCAGTATGTCGACGCCGGCGGCATGTCCTGGGCCCGGACACTGCTGCAGAAGACCTTGCCGGCCGATGACGCGCGCCGCGTCATCGCGATCATCGAGCACCAGGTGCACGAGACGCCGTTCAGCTTTCTCCAGAAGACGGAGAAAGAGAACCTGGTTACCTTCTTGCAGGAAGAGCATCCGCAGACGATCGCGCTGGTGTTGTCGCACGTCCCGTCGGGGATGGCGACGGACATTCTGTCGGCTCTGCCGACCGAGCGGCAGATCGAGGTCGTCTCGCGCATCGCGAACATGGATCAGACCAGCCCGGATGTCATCAAGGAGGTGGAGCGCGGCCTGGAGAAGCGTCTGGCCGGGCTGGTCTCGGAACGCTTCGAGCGGGTGGGCGGCATCGCCGCGGTGGCCGAGATTCTCAACATGGCCGGGCGGTCGACGGAGAAGGCCATCCTCGAAGGGCTGGAGCGTGAGAATCCGCAACTGGTGGAAGAGATCCGCCGCTTGATGTTCGTTTTTGAGGACATCGTCCGCGTGAACGACAAGGGCATCCAGGCCGTGCTCAAGGAGGTCGACAACGAGGAGCTGGCCCTGGCGCTCAAGACCGCCAGCGACGAGCTGAAGTCCAAGGTCTTCAAGAACATGTCCGAGCGCGCCGCCCAGCTCATCAAGGAGGAGATGGAGTTCATGGGCCCGGTGCGCATCAGCGATGTCGAGGCGGCCCAGCAACGGATCGTGGACATCGTCCGGCGGCTCGAAGATGCCGGCGAGGTCATCATTGCCGGGCGCGGCGGCGAGAAGGAACTTATCGTCTAACCCGGCCGATCGGCGGATGCGCACATGGACGCGGTGATTCGGCGAGAGAGTGTCTCCACGGCGTCGACGTTCTCCTTCGCGGATGTGGAACGTCAGGCGCGCGAAATCCTCGAGCGCGCCCGGGGGCAGGCGAGCCGCGTTCTGGCCGAGGCCCACGCCCGTGCCCAAGAGCTCGCCGAGAGCCAAAAGCGCGCGGGGTACCAGCTAGGCCTGAAAGAGGGGCGGCGGCAAGGGTTGGAACAGGCCCGGCAGGAAGCGCGGCAGGCGGCCCTTCAGGCGGCACAGGCCGAGCTGACCCAGCTCCGCGAGGCGCTGGCCGCCGGGCTGGCCGAGTACGAGCGCCGCCGGCACAACCTGGTGGCGCAGGCGGAAGCGGGGCTGATCGAGCTGGCGGTGGCGATTGCCGGGCGGGTATGCAAGATCTGCGTCGATGCTTCGATCGGGCCGGTGCAGGCCAACATCCGCGCGCTGCTGGAGATGGTGAAGCACCACCCTGACGTCGCGGTGCATGTCAGCCCGGTCGAGCACGAGCTGCTCGCCCGCGTGGTTCCCGAGCTGGCCCAACGCATCGCGGAATTCGAGCACGTCACGCTCAAGCCGGACCCGGCCGTCCCCCGCGGCGGCTGCCTCCTGCATACGCGCGACGGGATGATCGACGCCTCCGTGGCCGGCCAGCTTGACCGGATCGCAGCAGCCATCGGCGCCCGTGTCGCCCCGCAGCCGGAGGCGGACGAGACCCGGGGGAACGTCGCCGAGGCGGAACCATGAGCGCGGCGGCGCTGGCTCCAGCGACGAGCGTTTTCTCTGCGGTTGCCGCGGAGGTGGGGGGCTTGATCAGCGAACAGATTCAGGGGCGCGTGAGTGGCGTGCGTGGGCTGACGGTGAGCGTGGCCGGGCTGCCGGTCCCCGTCGGTGCCCGCTGCGTGATCCAGACGCGACACGACGGGCCGGTGCCGGCTGAGGTGGTGGCCCTGCGCGCGGGCGAGGCCGTGCTGACGGTCCTCGGGGAGGCCACGGGCATTGCGGCGGACGATGCGGTGTCGTGCCTGTCCGGGCCGCCGCGCGTACCCGTGGGCTTTGATCTCTTGGGACGAATCATCGACGCCCAGGGACGCCCCCTGGACGGGCGGCCCGCCCCCCTCCTCAACGTGCGCTATCCGCTGTACAGCGCGGCTCCGGCCGCCATGCAACGACGGCGAATCGACCAACCCCTGGGGCTTGGGGTCCGGGCGATCGACGGCCTGCTGACTGCCGGCCGCGGCCAGCGGCTGGGCATCTTTGCCGGCACCGGGGTGGGCAAGAGCGTGCTGATGGGCATGATCTGCCGCCACACGCAGGCCGACGTCAGCGTCGTGGTGCTGGTCGGGGAGCGCGGCCGCGAGGTGGGCGATTTCGTTCGCGGACAGCTCGGTCCGGAGGGCCTGGCGCGCAGCGTGGTCGTGGTGTGTACCTCGGACGAGGCCCCGGCCCTGCGGGTGCGCACGTGCTTCCACGCCACCGCCATCGCGGAGTACTTCCGCGATCAAGGTCTCGACGTGCTGCTCATGATGGACTCGTTGACCCGTATGGCCATGGCCCAGCGGCAGATCGGCCTGGCAGCGGGCGAGCCGCCGACTTCCAAAGGCTATCCGCCCAGCGTCTATGCGCTCTTGCCGCGCCTGCTCGAGCGTGCGGGTCGCACGCCGGCCGGCAGCATCACCGGCATCTACACGGTCCTGGTGGAAGGCGACGATATTGATGAGCCGCTGTCGGACGCCGTCCGCGGCATCCTCGACGGTCACATCTGGCTGTCGCGGGCGCGGGCCAATCGCGGACACTACCCGGCGATCGACGTGCTCAATAGCATCAGCCGTGTGGCCCCGGACGTGACGAGTCCCGCCCAACAACAGGCGGCGGTGGCGGTGCGGCGGGTGCTGGCCACGTGGAACGACATCGAGGATCTCGTCAGCATCGGGGCGTACGTGCCCGGTGCCAATTTGGACTACGACGTCGCGGTGCAGACCCGCGAGGCCGTGAACGCGTTTCTGACACAAGAGCAGAAGAGCTGCTGCACGTTCGACGAAGCGGTAGGCAGCTTAGGTCAGCTTGGCGGGTTGCTGGAGAAGACGCGGCAGGCGGCCATGGGCAAGAAGCCCGCGGCGGCCAAGTAACGTGAGGACGTGTGGGCCGGCGGTTTGAATTCCGACTCGAAACGCTGCTGCGGGTGCGGCAGTTGCGCGAGCGCGAAGCCAAGCGCAAAGTCGCCGCCCAGCAGGCCGAGATTGCGCTGCTCGACCGCCTGAATCGGCAGACCGCCGAGGAGATTTCGCGGCAACAGGCGGAGCTGCTGGAGGGCCAGCGGCAGGGTCATTTGGACCCGCTCGAACTTCAGCGCGGGCGGGCGTGGATTGCGCACTTGCGGCGGACAATCGCGATGCGGCAGGTGCAACGAGCAGAACTGACCGCGCAGTTGCAGCAATTACAGGGCGCCTGGCAGGCGGCGCGCACGCAGGCACGCATCATTGAGAAGCTCCGCGCGCGTCGCTGGGAGGAATACATCCGTAAGCGGGCGCGTGCGGAGCAGGCGGCCGCCGACGAGTTGGCACAGCAGTTGCACGGCTACAGCCCGCTGTAACGGCTAAGTAGCGGCCGGCCTCCGTGCCGGCCGTCGCAGGAGCTCAGCAGCACGGTGCTCACCAACGTCTACAACGCTGTGGCGGCCATTGCGCTCGCTACCCTGCTCGCCGTCAGTGGGTTTGTCGGCTACCTCTTCGCCACCGGGCGGCTGAACGCGGGTCGGCTGGAGACGGTCGCGGGCGTGCTGCGCGGCGAGTTCGACGGCTCACGCCCGATCGCCGAGACTGCGGCTGCCCCAACCACGCGGCCGACGGGCAGCGCGGCGCCGCCGGCGTCCACCGCGGACGAGTTGCGGAATCTGCGCAAACGCCAGCGGCTCGAGCTCCTGGCGACGGAACGGGCGGAACGCGATTTGGAGGCCCAGCGGCGGCTGCTCGACCAGGTGCTCCAGCATGTCGTGCAGGAACAGGAGCGACTGGCCGAGGAGAAGGCCGCGTTCGCGCACCAGCGCGAAAAGGTCAAGGAGGTGGCGCAGGACGAGGGCTTCCAGCGGGAACTCGAGCTCGTCTCCGGCTTGCAGCCCCGCCAAGCCAAGGAGCACCTCCTGCGCTTGTGGCAGAAGCAGCCGGCCGACGCCGTTCGACTGCTGACCGCCATGGACGATAGCCGCGCCAAGCGCATTCTGGAACAGTTCAAGACCCCGGACGAACTGAAGATCCAAACCGATCTGCTGGAGCAGATCCGTCTCCAGGGGGCCGAAGGCCACGCCAACGCGTCAGGGAAGACCGCGGGCGCCGCCGCACCGTAGGTGCCGCGATGCAGGTCAACCTGGCTCCCCCGGCCGGTACCGACCGGCCTGCGAGCAACGGCCGCGAGATTCTGCGGCCCGATCCGGGCCAACTTCTCGAACCCAGTCCGGCCGCCCGGTCGCGCCATGCGCTCGACCAGGAGTGGCACGCCGAGCAGCGTCGCCGCAAAGACGTGGAGCAACACGAAATCGCGGCCAGCGCCGCGAATTCCCCACGGCCATCCGAGTTGATGCTCAGGGCGGAGCGCGAGATGGCGCCCGGCAGCCACGCGGCGCGCGACCAGCAACTGCGCGGCCAGCTTCAGGATCAGGTAAGCCAGAAGCCGATGGGCTTTCGACAGGCGTTGACCGAAGCCGCGCGGCAGGGCAGTGGTGACCGTTCTTCGACGCCGGCGCGCACCCCGGTCGCGGATGCTCCGAGCGGCCCATCGGCCCCGTCGACGGCCGGCGGGGCGGAAGACGCGAAGCCGGCCCGGCCCGCCGCCACAACGCCGACCGCAACTCCTCAAACGGCCGCCCGAGGCGGGGCTACGTCCGGCTCGCCGTCTCCGGCGGGTGGAGCCAGCACTGGTCCCGCCAGCTCGGTGAGCGCAGCGCCGCGGGCACCCGTGGGCAACGTCGTGGGTGCCGTTCAGGTCGGAGTGCGTATCGCCGTCAGCGCCCGCACGGCAGCGACCTCCCCCTCGGGCTCCGCGACGATTGCGGGTGCCGGGCGCGCATCGCCCGCTACCGCAGCACCGCATGACATGCAACGACTCGGCGCGACCGGCCCAAAGGTCGCTGGTCGGCCGAGCGCTCCCACTGAGCCCGAGCCGCGCAGCTCTGACGCGAACATCGAGCGGATCGTGCGCTGCCTGCACACACGGATCGGCAAGGAGCGCTCGGTGGCCACGCTGCGACTCGATCCTCCAGAACTCGGTACGATCCGCCTGCGCATGGACTTGCGCAACGATCAGTTGTCGCTGGACGTCGAGACGCACACCGCCGCGGCACGACAGTTGCTGGCGGATCAGGCCGAGACGCTGCGGCGAAGCCTCGAAGTCTCGGGCATTCACCTCGAGCGTCTGGAGATCCGGGCTCCGGCGGTAACGCCGGATGCGTCCGAAGCCCACCATCCGCCGCAGGCCGGCGTGTGGACGGGAGCCGACCAGAGTCGGGCCCATTCGGACGCCGAGTCCGCCGGAGGCGGCTCGTCTGGGGAAGCGGAGTCCCCGGCGGCTGAGCCGTCCGAGCTAGCGGGCGGCGCAGTGCCCTCGGAACCAGTGGCGGAGTCGCTGGTCAACATTTGGGCGTAGCCCGGCGCGGAGCGTCGGCCACGCGATCCGCACCGGCCGTCGGCCGGTACCTGGCGGAGGGCGCTTGTCATGCAGACTTCCGCAGTAAGCACCGGTATCACCTCGTCCGCCACCCCCGTCGAGCGTGGCATGAGTGGCCTGCAAACCGAGGACTTCTTCAAGATCCTCGTGACCGAGTTGCAGCAACAGGATCCACTCCAGCCGGGAAAGACCAGCGACTTGATCGGGCAGGTCTCCCAAATCCGCAGCATCGAGCTCTCCAAGAACCTGACCGATGCCCTCACGCAGATCACGCGGCATCAGCGCGTCGCCGGCGCCAGCGAGCTGATCGGCAAGTTCGTGACCGCCACCCTGACCGGCACGGACGGCACATCGCAGGAGGTCTCCGGCCTGGTGACGGGCGTGCGCTTCGATTCGGATGGGACCGCGGTGCTCGAGCTCGACACCGGCCAGTCCGTCCCGGCCGAGAGCGTGACGCGGATCACCTCGCCCGAGAGTGCGGCGTCTGCGGGGACCACCGGCGGTACAACGGGGGCGACGAGTTCAAGTGGGGACTCGGCGACGGCCACAAACAAGACTGAAGCGAACGCCAAAACCAACTACCCGCGAATCCTGCCGTTCGTGTCTCTGGACGGCGAGTTTCATCTCTAGAGGTGAGGAGAGTCGAGCATGGGATTGACCTCGGCCATGTATACGGGCCTGAGCGGGCTCAACGCGAACCAGACGCGCATTCAGACGATCGGCCACAATATCGCCAACGTCAACACGACGGCGTTCCAAGGATCGCGGACGCTCTTCCAAACCCAGTTCGCCCAGACGCTGTCGATGGGCACGCCGCCCAGCGACACCAGCGGCGGCACGAACCCGATGCAGATTGGTCAGGGAGTTGTGGTCGGCAGCACACAGCGGACCTTGACGCCGGGCTCGGTCGAGACGACCGGCATTCCCAGCGACCTGGCCATTGAAGGAGGCGGCTACTTCATCGTGCAGAACCCGAGTGGGCGCAGCTACTACACGCGGGACGGGGCGTTCTCGCTCAACGCCGAGAACCAGCTCGTCACGGTGGACGGGAACCGTGTGCAGGGGTTCGGGGTGGACCCGAGCTTTGCCGTCGTTCCCGGCGCGCTGCAGAACCTCCAGGTTCCGGTCGGCCAGTTGAGCATCGCGCGGGCCACGGAAAACGTCGTCATGGCGGGCGACCTCAGCGCGGCCGAGCGGATTGCGACCCAGGGCTCCCAACACACGTCGCAGGCCCTGGTTGACGGGGGCGGTGCGGCGGTGACGGCCGGTACGGCCCTGACCGACGTGCGCTCCGCGGCCTTCCCGGACACGGTGCTGTTTGCCGACGGGGACGTCATCACCGTATCTGGGGCGACCCGCGGCGGGCGCGACGTGCCCGCGCAAGAGTTCACCGTCGGCGCCACCGGCAGCACCCTGGGCGACTTCGCCGCCTGGCTCCAGAGCACGCTGGGCGTCCAGACTGACTCCGCGCTGCCCGGCAGCCCCGGTGTGACCGTCGACGGCGGGGCGCTCGTCATTCGCGGGAATGCGGGCGAGCCTAACGCGGTGGAGATCGCCACCAACGACGTGACCAGCAGCAACACGGCGACCCCGTTGCCGCTCCAGTTCGTGCAGACGGACGAGGCCTCCGGCGGCGGCGTGTTCACCTCGTTCACCGTCTACGACTCGCTGGGAAATCCGATTCAGGTCCATGCGACCTTCACGCTCGAGGACACCCCGGACACCGGCCCCGTCTGGCGCTACTTCCTCGAAGCGCCGGGCGATGCGACCACGCCGGCCTCCCGAACCACGGGCACGGTGTCGTTCGATACGGCGGGCAACTTCGTTGCGGCCACGGGGAACCAACTCGCGGTTGATCGGACCGGCACCGGAGCGGCGACGCCCGTCACGGTCACGCTGAATTTCACCGGCGTGAACGGGCTGTCGACCGAGGTCTCCAACGTCATCATGGCCGACCAGGACGGGTATCCGCCAGGGACACTGAACAGCTTCGCGGTGGGCAACGATGGGACGCTCACCGGCGTGTTCAGCAACGGTTTGTCGCGAACCCTTGGGCAGGTGGCCGTGGCGATGTTCACCAACGAGGGCGGTCTGGTGGCGGAGACGGACAACTTGTTTTCGGCCGGGCCGAACTCGGGGTCCCCGCAGGTCGTGGCGCCGGCAACGTTCGGGGCGGGCACTGTACGCGGCGGGGCACTCGAGATGTCGAACGTGGACCTGTCGCGGGAGTTCATCGGCCTCATCACCGCGAGCACCGGGTTTCAGGCCGCCGGTCGCGTGGTGAGCGTGGCGAATGAAATGCTGGATCAGTTGCTGATGACCCTGCGCTAGGCGCAGCGGGCGCAGACAACTTTGCGCGGCGGCGCACATTGTGCCCAGGGTCGGCGCGGAAGTCTGATAAGACGTGCGGTCGCGCCGCGACCCGCGCCGATCGGTGAATCAGCGCCGGCCCGGCGTCGATAAGGGGGGTGACTCGGCACGTTCGACGCCGTACCTGTGGGAAGAACGTTAATGGCAGACAAGCCTGCAAAAGAGGAAGCGTCCGCCAAGCCCAAGAAACGTTTCCCCATGACGCTGGGGATCGTCCTCGGCGTTGCGCTGGCGGAAGCCGCGGGGTTCTTCGTGGTATTCAAGTTCGTCGGCGGTGGTCCGCAGGCGGCGCAGGCCGAAGGCAGCCAGGCGGTGGAGCGCGCGACGCAGCCGGTGGGCGTTGCCGAGGTTCCGGTGCTGAAGGGTTTCCGCGTGCCGAACGACAAGCTGGGCCGGATGTATCTCTACGATCTGGACCTCAGCGTCGTGGTCCCGCTCGATCAGAAGGAACACATGGAGGTGCTGGTCAAGCAACGCTCCGGGGAGATCGGCGACCGCATGGCCCGCCTGATGCGCAGCGCGACCGACCGGATGCTCAAGGAAGATGACCTCCGGGCCCTGCGCCAGCAAATGCTGGAAACCCTGCGTGAGATCGTCGAGGACGACGACCTGATCCAGCGCGTGCTCATCCCGCGCTTCGTGCCGATGCGCTCGGACTAAAGGCGTGGATCGGCGGCGCCCAGGACGGGCGCCGGCGTGACAAGGATGTTCCAAACCGATGGCAGACGAGACCCCTCAATCTGATTCCGGCGCCGAGCGCCCGCCGCCGGAAAACGCGTCGCCGCCCGAGCACGCGGCAGACGCCGTGACGCCATCGGAGCCCGCGGCGTCTGCGGCAGCGGAGGCCCCCGAGGCGACCCGCCCGCCGGAGCCGGCGCCGGCGCTGCCCGAGGCCGGCGTCGAGGCGCCTGGCCTTCCCCTGTCGGACGAGGTCGCGCCACCGACCGGTTCGGGCAACACGATCGACCAGGCCGAGTTGGATGCTCTTACCAGCCAGGTCTTGGGGGCGGGCGGGCCACAGACCTCAGCCGAACCGACCGTGACGCCCGAACCGACGGCAGGGCCCGAAGCTGCGGCGCTGGCTGACGCGGCGGTCGTGGGGGCGACCACGGTGCCGGTGTCCGCCGCGCACGCAGCCCCGTTTAGTGAGCCGGAGCTGGCGCCTGCCGGCGCGGCCGCGGTGACGAGCATCGACCTGCTCAACGACGTGCGCCTGGACGTGAAGATCGAGCTGGGGCGCACGAGCATGTATATCGAGGACGTACTCAGGCTGGGCGTCGGCTCGGTCGTCGAGCTGGACAAGCTGGCCGGCGATCCGGTCGACATCTTCGTGAGCGAGCGCCTGATTGCGCACGGCGAGGTCCTCGTCCTGAACGATAACTTCTGCGTACGTATCAACGATATTCATAGCCCGATTCCCGAACTCGAGGCCAACTAGCGGCGGACGATGGAACGCAGAGTGCCAAGGATGGCGGCGCTGGTGCTGTTGTGGGCGGTGGGCCCGGGCGGGGCGCTGGCTCAGTCACCGAGCTCGGGACCGGTGCAGGAGCAACCGTCTTCGCAGCTCCAGCCCCCGCACCTCGTCGCCGAGGACAAGCCGGCTGGTCCGCCAGGCGAGGCACCGCCGGCCGACCCGTGGTCCTCGCCAGACATCGTGGCGCCACGCATGGACGCGCGGCCGCTGCACCGCAATCTGGAGCCGCGCCGCGTCCCAGCCACGTCGTCGCCGGCCACGCGCGGTCCAAACTCTCCGCTGCGGACGACCGCGGCGCTCGGGGGCGTCGTCGGGGTGATCCTGCTGCTGGCGTGGGGCTATCGGGCGGTCGCGAGCCGGGCGGGCCGCTTGCCTCTCACGCTGCGCAACAAGCGCCCCGCGCTGATCGAAGTAGTCAGCCGCGCCGCACTCGCGCCACGGCAGTCGCTATGTCTGGTGCGCATCGGGCCGCGGCTCGTGTTGCTCGGCGTCACCCCGGATGCCGTGCGCCCGCTGGACGTCATTCACGATCCGGACCTGACGGCGCAACTGCTCGGGCACGCTGCCCAGCAGCGCGCCGACAGCAGCACGGCCGAGTTCGCACGCTGTCTGGAGCGCGAGGCCCGCGCCTACGAGACGGCCGGAGACGGAGCCGCCGAGACGGCGATCCCCGAAGAGCAACACCTCGTCGAGCTTCGGCAGAAGCTCGCGGGCACGGTCGCGCGGCTGCGCGCCACCGCCGTGGGAGCCTAGGGGCACGACGCCCGTTTCGGCGGCGGAGCCGCCTGAGTGACCAAGGAGTGGTCGATGGTCCGCACGGCGGGTCATCTTGTCGCCGAGCAAACAGCGCATCGTGCGGCGGCCGCCGCGCTGGCGGTGGTGCTTGCCCTGGCGGCCGGCGCTCCGCGGGCGGTTGGACAAGTCGTGCAACGTGAGAGCGTAGGAACTTGGGAAGGCGGGCAGCGGACGGAAGTCTCCGTCACGCCCAGCGACGTGGGTCCGTCGTCGGCCGCCGGTCACGGCAGCGATCCCATTTTCGTGCCCGACGTGAGCCGCTGGCTGCCGAAGGCCACCAATCGCGAAGCCCTCAGCAACTCCCTGCAAATCCTGGTTCTGCTGACGCTGCTGACCGTAGCACCCAGCATTCTGCTGATGATGACCTGCTTTCTGCGGATGCTGGTCGTGCTGGTGCTGCTGCGGCAGGCGCTCGGTACGCAGCAGTTGCCCCCGTCCCAGGTCGTCGTGGGCCTGGCGCTGTTCCTGACGATCCTCGTCATGGCCCCCACCTGGTCGCGCATCAACGAGGACGCCGTGCAGCCGTACCTCAACGAGGAGCTCGGGCAGCTCGATGCGATCGCGGTGGCGAGCGGCGAGCTGCGCAACTTCATGCTGGCTCAGATCAAGAGCGCCGGCAACGAGCCGGACGTGTACCTGATGTACGAGTATGCGGCCAAGAAGTCCGTGCCGGCGGACCAGGTGCTGGACGAGCGCGAGGTGCCGATGACGGCGCTGGTGCCGGCGTTCATTCTCAGCGAGCTGAAGGTGGCGTTCATTCTGGGTTTTCGGATCTATTTGCCCTTTCTGGTCATCGACATGGTGATCGCGACGGTGCTCGTGTCGATGGGCATGATGATGCTGCCGCCGGTGCTCATCTCGCTGCCGTTCAAGCTGCTCCTGTTCGTGCTGGCGGACGGGTGGCACCTGGTGGTCGGGGCCCTGATGGCCAGCGTGACCTGAGGGGCAGAGCCGCGCGACGGAAGGGAGTGCGAAGATGGAAACGATGCTGGCGCTGGACCTCGGGCGGGAGGCCCTGCTGACGGCGCTGATCATCGCCGCTCCGATCCTCGGGATCGGCCTGCTGGTCGGCCTGGTCATCAGTCTGATCCAGACGGTCACCCAAATACAGGACCAGACCCTCAGCATCGTCCCGAAGATCGTCGCGATGGTGGGCGCAGCGATCTTCTTCGTCCCCTGGCTTGCGCAGCGCGTCCTCGAATACTCCCAGCAGATGTTCGCGGGACAGTGACCCAGATGGGGGCGCGCACGGAAAGGAACGTGGGCCCGAGAAAGCACGGGCTGAACGCCCGATACGGACAAAACCTGCATGCCGTTCGAACTGCTGGCCCAGTATTTGAAGCTGCCGGTGTTCGCCCTGGTGGCGTCACGCCTGGGCGGCCTGCTCATGTTCCAGCCGGTGCTCGGGGCGCTGTCCGTTCCCACGCACTTCCGCGTCATGCTCGTGTTGGCCCTCGCGGCCCTGCTTACGCCGCTGGTGGGTCTGCCCGCGGCCGCCCCGGACCGGCCGCTCGAGCTCGCGCTGGCGATGGGGGCCGAGCTGTTGCTCGGCCTGCTGCTGGGCCTGCTGACCGCCGTGTGCTTTCTGGGGCTGCAAATCGGCGGGCTGCTGATCGCCCAGGAGTCGGGGCTGGCTTTCGGTCAAATCGTCGATCCGAGCACCGAGGACGAGGAGACGATCATGGGGGTGTTCTACCTCCAGTTCGCGGTCGTGGTCTACCTGCTCGTCGGCGGGCATCGGGCTCTGGTGTCGGCCTGCCTGGACACCTTCGAGACCATTCCGCTGCTGACGTGCCGGCCGGCTGCGGTCGTCAACGTCGACGTCCTCTGTCAGGCGTTGGCCCTCAGCGGCCAGGTCGCCCTGCGGGTCGCGGGGCCCACGCTGCTGGCACTGCTGCTCGTGAATATCGCGCTCGGTTTCGTCTCGCGCACGATGCCCCAACTCAACGTCCTGGCGGTGGGGTTCTCGCTCAAGGGGCTGCTCGTATTCGCGCTGATGGCCGCGTCGCTCCCCTCGGCGGCGGCGGCGCTGCTCAGCACGTTGGACGTGGTCTTCGTGTGGGTAAACCAGTGGATTGGAGTCGCGCCCTAGCGGCGCTACAACCGCCGGGCAGGGTGATCGATGGCCCACGATGAGGCCGGCGATAAGACTGAACAACCGACCGCGCGGCGGCGCGAGGAGGCCCGCGAAGAAGGCCAGATCACCCGCAGCCCGGACCTGACCGCCGCGTTCGCGCTGCTGGCGGGCCTGCTGCTGCTCAAGACGTTCGGCCACGACATGGTCGGCACCCTGCTCAACCTGCTGCGGGCCCTGGGCCGCCCGCCCGGCCTGGCTTCCAGCGACCTGCTGCCCTGGATCAAGCAGGTCGGGCTGGCGGCGGCGGAGCTGACCCTGCCGTTTCTCGGGCTCCTGGTGGTTCTCACGGTGGCCGGCACCGCGGCCCAGTCCGGCTTGCTGCTGACGTGGAAGCGGCTCACGCCGAAACCCGAGCGGCTCAGCCCGGTGCCGGGCTTCAAGCGGCTCTTCTCGGCGGACGCGCTCAGCCGGCTGGGCCTGGGGCTGCTCAAGATGGTCGCGGTAGCGGGCATCGCGTATCTGAGCATCGCGGGCCGGCTGGGCACGGTCCTCTCGGCTGGCGGGCTGCACGCGGGCGGGATCTTCGGCCTGAGCACCAGCGTGGTGTTCGATCTGGCCGTTCGCCTGGCGGCAGCCCTGCTCGTTCTGGGCATTGTGGACTACTTGATCCAGCGGTGGCGGCTGGAGCGGCAACTGCGGATGACCAAGCAGGAAGTCCGCGACGAACTGAAGCGAATGGAGGGGGATCCGCTCATCCGGCAGCGGCGTCGGCAGATTCAGCACCGCCTGGCGATGCAGCGGATTCACGCCGAGGTGCCGCGGGCAGACGTGGTTGTCACCAACCCGACCCACTACGCGGTGGCGCTGCGCTACGACGAAGCGGTCATGCCCGCGCCGCGGGTGGTCGCCAAGGGGAAGGACCTGCTCGCGGAGCGCATCCGGCAACTCGCGCAGCAATACGGGGTGCCGCTCGTGCAGCGGCCGCCGCTGGCCCGCGCGCTGTACGTAGGCGTCGAAGTCGGACAGGAAGTCCCGCCGGCGTTCTACCGCGCCGTGGCGGAGGTGCTGGCGTACGTGTACCAGCTCACCGGCAGGAAAGCCGGATGAACGGCTGAATTAAGAGTCAAGAATGAAGCATCGGACCAAAGGGCAATAGGGTTGCACGCCGTGAATCGTGCGGACAGAGAGGATTGGCTGCGTTTCTTAATTCTTGATTCTGCATTCTGACTCTGGTGTCGCTTGGCGTTCGCGCTCGACAACAACCCGGTCCTGCAGTTCGTCGTGAAGCACCGCGGGCTGCTGTTTCCGATCAGTGCGGCGGCGTTGATCTTCGTCATTCTGATGCCGCTGCCGACGCCGGCGATGGACTTCCTGCTGCTCACCAACATGCTGCTGACGACGGTCGTGCTCATGACCGTCATGTACCTCCGGGCCCCGCTGGAGTTCTCCAGCTTCCCCTCATTGCTGCTGGCCCTGACGTTGTTCCGGCTGGTGCTCAACACCGCCACCACGCGGTTGATCCTGTCGAACGGGGCCCAGGGCACCGCGGCGGCCGGCCACGTCGTGGAAGCCTTCGGGCTGTTCGTGTCGGCCAACTCGCTGGCGGTCGGCGTGATCATCTTCCTGATCATCACGGTCATCCAGTTCGTGGTGATCACCAAGGGGGCCACACGCATTGCCGAAGTGGCCGCCCGGTTCACGCTGGACGGCATGCCCGGCAAGCAGATGGCCATCGACGCCGACCTGAACGCGGGAAGCATCGACGAGGCCGAAGCGCGCCGCCGGCGGACCGAGATCTCCCGCGAGGCGGACTTCTACGGCGCCATGGATGGGGCCAGCAAGTTCGTCCGCGGCGACGCCATCGCCGGCATCATCATCACCTTCGTCAACATCATCGGCGGGCTCTACGTGGGCCTGGTCGAGCACCACCTGACGCTCGCGAACTCGCTCGAAATCTACACCAAGCTCACCATCGGCGACGGCCTGGCGAGCCAGATACCCGCGTTCATCGTCTCGGTGGCGGCGGGCCTGCTGATCACGCGCAGCACCGGCCAGACCAACATGGGCGAGGAAGTGCTGGGGCAGCTCCTCGCCAAACCCATCGCGCTGAGCGTGGCCGCCGCGTTCCTGCTGGTGCTCACGCTGACCCCCTTGCCGAAAATCCCGCTGCTGACCATGGCGCTCGGCTGTGGCCTGATGGCGTTCTTCGTGAAGCGGTCGCAGACCTCGGTGGCGGTCCGCAAGCTGGTCGAGCAGCGGACGAAGGAACGGTCGAAACCGGACAAGGTGGAGACGCACCTCACCGTCGATCCGCTCGAGCTGCAAGTGGGCATCGGGCTGGTGCGCCTGATCGACCGGGCGCGGGGCGGCGACATGCTGGACCGCATCGTGTCGCTCCGCAAGCAGATGGCGCTCGACCTCGGTCTGGTCGTGCCGCCCGTCCGTATCCGCGACCATGCCGAGCTCAAGCCGAACCAGTACCGCGTCCTGCTGCGCGGGCAGGAAATCGCGCGGAGCGAGTTGTACCCCGACCAGCTCCTGGCGATTGACTCGGGCGTCGGGGGCCAGCCGCTGCGCGGAACCGAGGTGCGCGAGCCGGCCTTCGGCCTGCGGGCCTGGTGGCTGCCCCCGACCCAGCGCGAGCAGGCCGAGCGGCAGAACTACACGGTGGTGGAGCCGTCGGGTGTGCTGGCGACGCACCTGACCGAGATCGTCAAACGGTACGCCGCCGACCTGCTGACACGCTCCGACACGCAGGGCCTGCTGGACAACCTCAAGCAGCGAAATGCCGGCCTGATCGAGGAGGTCGTTCCGAACCTGCTGAAGACCGGCGAAGTCCAGAAGGTCCTGCAGAACCTGCTGCGCGAACGCGTCCCCATCCGCGACCTGGAAACGATTCTCGAAACTCTCGGCGACTGGGCCGCCAAAACCAAGGACGCGGAGATTCTGACCGAATACACGCGCAACAGCCTGGCGCGCACGATCTGCGCGCAGTACAAAGACCCGGCGGGCGTCATCCACGTCGTGACGCTCGACCCGGCCACCGAAGACTACCTCCAGGGGAACATTCAGCGGCTCGAAAACGGGTCCGCGCTCGCCATCCCGCCCGACCGTCAGGCCGAGCTCGCCCTGAAGACGAAAAAGCTGGTGGAAGCGGCGGCCTCGACCTCCGGCGGCGCTCCCATCGCCGTTCTGTGTTCGCCACAGGTGCGGTTGTGGACGCGCCGGATGATCGAGCCGGTTTTGCCCCAGACGCCGGTCTTGGCGCTGAACGAGATCGTGCGCGGTATCGACGTGCAGGCCCACGGAGTGGTGAACCTTGAGCTCCAACGTGCGAACGTTCCAAGCCCGGTCCATGCGTGACGCCCTGGAGCTCGTCAAGCGCGAGCTCGGGCCGGAGGCGGTCATCCTCGGCACACGGACCTTGCCGGCCCGCGGGCTGGGTGCGCTGGCGGGCCGCGAGCGCGTGGAGATCACCGCAGCACCCCCCGGTGTGTCCACGCCCGCGCCGCGCCTGAGAGCGCGCCCGACGGAGCCGCCCGCGCCAGCCGCCACGCCGGACGGGCGGAGCCCGGCGAAGCCGAAGCTGTCCGAGCGCTGGTACCCATACTACGTTCAATTGGTTCAGAACGAGGTGGCCGAGGACCTGGCAGCGCAACTTGTGCAGCGGGCTGCGGCGCTCGTGCCAGACAACCGCCAGGACGATCCGTCCGCACTGGGCCAGGCCATTCGCGACTGCATTGTACGGCTGCTGCCCGCCGCCGGGGGAATTGACCTCCAGACCCCCGGCCCGCGCCGGGTCGCGTTCGTGGGGCCGTCGGGCGGCGGCAAGACGACCACGGTGGCGAAGCTGGCCGCCCACTTCAAGCTGCGCGTGGGCCGCTCGGTGGCGGTCCTCTCTCTGGACACACATCGCCCGGGCGCGACGGAGCAGTTGCGGCGTTACGTGGAGATTCTCGAGCTGCCCCTGCACACGGCGCAGACGATCGCGGAGATCCGGCAGTGCTTGAAAGCGTTGGAGTCGGTCGAGGTGCTGCTGATCGACACGCCCGGCGTGGGTCTCCGCGAACAGGGCCGGTTTGCGCGCCTGGCTTCGCTGCTGCGTGCCGCGCGGCCTGCGGAAACGCACCTGGTGCTGCCCGCGTCGTTGACGCCGACGGTGCACGGTCGCGTCGCGCAGAGCTTCGCGCCGCTCGGGGTGTCACGCCTGGTGCTGACCCACCTGGACGAGGTGATCGGCTGCGGCGTGATCCTCAATGCGGCGCAGCGACTGAGCTTGAGCGTTTCGTACGTCACGACGGGACAGAACGTGCCGCGCGACATCGAGGAGGCCGGCGGCCAGCGGGTCGCGGAGCTGCTGGGATTGGTTCAGGCCTAGTCTGGCAGGCCGCCCCCGGGTTCTCTTGCGGCCCGCCTCGCGCTGCGCCGCGGGGCCGGTGCGCGCCCGATCTTATCGGGCCTCGCCCCGTGCTCCGAAGCCGCCCCACCGGCCCCGGTCTTCGTACAAGGCAGTGCCGAAACCCACCGATAGGAAGCACGGAAGCCAAGTATGGTCCGCTCCATCGGTGTACAAATCGGCCTGCTGGCATTTGCCGTTGCCACTATCGCCGGGGTCTACGCGGGAAATCCGCCGACCGTGATCCTGCTCCGCGCGCTCCTGGCCATGCTGCTGGGAGCGGTCGTCGGGCAAGCCGCCGGCTGGACGGCCAAGCTCGTCTTGCGCGACCACCTCCAGCGCAAGAAACTGCACATCGACGGTAGGCATTTCGAGGAAATCCGGGCCTTGACCGGTGAGCCCGACGAGGTGCCGGAAGCCGCCGCCCCGCAGTCCGATCCGATGAAGGTGAGCTGAAAACATGAATCGAGGCAAACGTCCCCTCGGCCGCCTGCGGCGCGTCAGTCGCGATCACCGCGCGCAGTCCTTTCCGGATCCCGAGAGCCTGGCGGCGGCGTGGCGCCAGTTCCGGGCCAGCGGCGACGACGACATCCGCAATCGCCTGATCGAGCACTACCTGTATCTGGTGCGCTACAATGCCGAGCGCATCGGGTCGAAGCTGCCGGACGAAGTCGATGTCGACGACCTGATGAGCGCGGGGATCTTCGGGCTGGTGGACGCCATCGATGCGTTTGATCTGGACCGCGGCGTAAAGTTCGAGACGTATTGTGCGGCGCGCATCCGCGGCGCGATCCTCGACGAGCTCCGCAACATGGACTGGGTGCCGCGCTTGGTGCGCCACCGGGCCCACAAGCTCGCCCACGCGACCCGCACGCTCGAGGCCGAGCTGGGGCGCATTCCGCACGACGAGGAGATCGCCCGGCGGCTCAAGATGAGCAAGCCCCAATTCCAGAAGCTGATGCGCGACGCGAGCGCGATCTCCCTGATCTCGCTGTCGCACAAGTACACCGATCCCGATTCGCAGCGCGACGTGTTCGAAATCGACGTGCTGCCCGACGACCGCAGTTGCGACCCCGTGCTCGAGGCCCAGAAGCAAGATCTCAAGGAGCTGGTTACACGCGGCCTGAGCCGGGCCGAACGGCTGATCGTCGTCCTGTACTACTACGAGCAGATGACGATGAAGCAGATCGGCCAGACGCTGGATCTCTCCGAATCCCGCGTCAGCCAGATGCACTCGGCGATACTGGCGCGCCTACGGTCGCAGCTTCAGGCCCGGCGGCGCGAGCTGGTCCCCGAGCCGCAAGCGTAGCGGCCGGCGGCTCGTCGGCCGTTGTAGCATCGGCCCCGAGCCTGCCCGGCGTGGCGGGTGGCCGACGGAGACCGGTTAAAAACCGGCCTCACAACCAAAGACCCGTGTGTGCCCGAGGAAGCGGCCGTGTCCGCAATTCCCCCAGGTTGGCTGGGCTCGATCATCCAGACGCAGGGCGCGCAAGCCCGCGCGGCGGGCGACAAACAGGCCGAGACTGCCGCGGAGGCTGAGCGGGGCGCCGGCAGCTTCGCCGAGAAGCTTCAGGACGTGATCGAAGAGACGGACCGCGACAGCCAGGTCTACTCGGACGCCGAAGGTAGCGGCAGCCAGGGCCGGCCGTTCGAAGAACTCCCGCCCGAACCCGAAACAGCACCTGAGGATTCCGAGCTGGATCAGCCGTCCGGCGGGCTGGATGTGCAAGCCTGAAAGCTGTCAGCCATCAGCTATCAGCCGTCAGCCGGTGTAGCGGCGGACCCCCGTGTGTCGGCCGTTGATGCCGCCGAGCGCGCTTCTTGCCACGTTTTTTTGGCCTGGAACTGGGGCCCGAGAACGCGATAATGGGAGGAGAATCGCCGGCGGCCTCTGTGCTGGCGGCTACGTGGGGGTGCGGGACGGATGACAGTGATGGGACAAGCAGGAGGCTGCAGCGTGAATTCGCAGGCCCGTATTGTGTGGGTTGTCTTGTCGGCGGTGACGGCCTTTGTCTGGGCGGCGAGCCTCAGCTTTGTGCCGTCCGCCGCGGGCCAGTGCGACTGGTTGCCGGGCGAGGGCGTTCCCGGCCTGGATGGCGACGTCTACGCGATGACGACTTGGGACCCGGACGGGCCGGGCGGCCAGCCGGAGCTGCTGGTGGTGGGCGGCGATTTCACGGTGCCGGGCGACGTGATCGCGAACAACATCGCCGCCTGGGACGGAACAACCTGGCAGCCGCTGGGCAGCGGGATGGACTACGGCGTGTTGGCCCTGACGGTCTATGACGGCGAGCTGATCGCTGGGGGCTGGTTCACCACCGCCGGCGGTGTCGGCACGAACTACATCGCCCGCTGGAACGGCGCGACCTGGCAGCCGCTGGGCAGCGGGATG
>CAZWYT010000031.1:0-58000 GCA_964638325.1 uncultured Planctomycetales bacterium | reverse complement strand
CATGGCCCTGTTCAAGTCCAAGGAAGAACGCCGCATCGAACGCGACATCAAGATCCGCCAGGGCATCCGCCGGATCGAGAAGTCCATCGCCGAGCAGAACAAGTTCACCGACGAGTTCGTCAAGAACGCCCGGCAGGCCCGGCAGATCGGCGATCAGGCGAGTTACCAGTTCGTCCGCAACTCGCTGAAGAAGACGGCGACCATCAAGAAGCTGCTCGAACGCCAGCTCCTGGCCGTGAAGAACGCGCTGCTCATCAAGCGGCAGGCCGAGGCGGCCGCGGACTTCGCCGGCGCGATGAAGACCATGGCCGCCGAGGTGAGCCGGCTGTATGGCGACACCGACTTGGCCAAGACGCAGATGGACTGGGAACGGGCGATGCTGCAATCCCAGTCCATGGAAGAGCGGATGACGATGTTCCTGGAGAGCATCGAGAGCGGTGCGGCGGTGGACGTGGCGCAGGCCCCGGCCGAGGCGATCACCGACGAGGAGATCGACCGCATGATCGCCGCGGAGGAGCAGGTCGAGGTGGCCCGTGAGACCCAGCAGATGAGCGCCCTGCGGGCGGAGCTGAACGCCCTGAAGGAGCAGGGGCAGAAGGAGACGAAGTGACGGCGACGGGCACGCGCGGCCTCTTCGGCGCGCCGGGTTGGCGCAACTCGCCCGGTCCACTGTTCTATGGGCGCGGACCGGTTTCGAATGCGCTGCGCCGCGTGGAGGCTGCCTTCGAGGCGCGCGGCGTGCCGCGGATCTACATCGGGCGCGTCGCGACCAACGCCCACGGCCACGCGCGCATGACCGACGATGTGGATATGTGTGTGCGCGCCGATGATCTGCCGAGCTGCCGAGAGACTCTGGCCGCCAATGGGTACGCGGGAGTGCCGGGGCGTTGTCGTCGGTTCCTCGACCCGCAAACGGGCGTAACCATTGACATCATCGTGTCCGGAAAAGCCGTCGGTCCTCGCCGGGAACAGCACGCTGTTACGTTCCCCGATCCTGCGGAAGCCGAAACCCATGCTGGAATTCCGGTTCCGTCCCTAGCGCGGCTGATCGAGTTGAAGCTGGCGCTGTGGCGATTCAAGGATTGGGGCGATGTCGTCGAGCTGATCCGGGAACTCGACCTCGCCCCGTCATTCGCCGAGCAACTCGCGCCGTCGGTCCGCCCATTGTACGCTGATTGTTGCGAACACCGGCTAGAGGAAGACCGCTGCGACCGTGAGATGGATTCCCGCGATCGAGCCAACAGGCACCGGACGCGCTCAAGGGGGTCGCAATGACCGCAGAGTGGGCTGGCGTTTGGGTGCAAGTCGCCTATGCCGTAATCACGCTCCTGATTTTCGTCGCGGCGGTTTGGGGAGACCTACTTCGTAGGCGCTGGGCAGGCGCCCGCCTCGCTGTCTGCGTCAACAACCCCGCCGGCGTTCTTGTCCCACGCGGAAACGGTCGCCGGGTATGGTTTTTTCACTTGCGCGTGCGGAACAGACGGCGATACAGCACCGGTGTTGCAACGGTTACCGTTACAAAACTTGAGTACTGCAACGAACGAGGCGTATTTGTCCCGGAGGTCTTTCCCGGTCCCCTACCGCTGTTGTGGGCGTACTCTGAAGTCTACGGAGTGCAGAGGACGGTAGGGGCAGAAGCCGTCTGCGACCTCGGGTTTATCGACGAAGGCGCTAGCGCCTTTGTGCTGGCGCTCGCGGTGCGTCCGAACAATGTGACGGGCGCGATTCAGCGGGGCCAAGTTGCCCGGGTGCATCTCGTCGCCGAAGTGGATGGCTATCCTCAGCGGGAGAGCTGCGTGCTTGAGATAAGCTGGAACGGCGAGTGGTCCGATGACGCAGCCAGCATGTTTGCGAATGTGAAGATAGCCGCGTTGCCGGCACAGGGTGCGAGATGACAACAACCATCATCGTGGCGGCGATGTCCCGGCGGGAGGTCGAAATGGTCACTTTGAGATCACAATTTGTGATTTCAAACCGCGCGTGCGGCGGCTGCCTTGCGAGAAGCTGATAACGATATGGCCACCTTCAATACGCTCCAGCGTCTCAAAGACAAAGGCCTCGCGGCCTTGCGGCAGGGGGACTATGTCGCCGCCAAGCCGTATCTGATCCAGGCCGCCGAGTGCATGATCGAGATCGCCGAGGAGAACAAGGACCTCGCCCAGCGGGCCGAGCAGGAAGCCTACGCCAAGGAGCTGATTGACCTGGCCAAGGGCTGTGACCGCCGGGTCGTGCGCGGCGGCGCCGGCGGGCCGCGCGGCGAGCGGGCCCGTGAGGACGCCGACTCCGGGGCGAAGGCCGAGGATTGGATCGTCCGCGAAAAGCCAAACGTCCATTTCACCGACATCGCCGGCCTCGACGAGGTCAAGGAAGAGATCAACCTCAAGATGCTCTACCCGTTCCAGCACCCGGAGCTGGCGCAGCGCTATGGGATCAGTGTGGGCGGCGGCGTGCTGCTTTTTGGCCCGCCGGGCACGGGCAAGACGATGTTCGCCCGGGCGATCGCCTGCGAGCTGGACGCGACCATGTTCGTCATCAGCCCGGCCCAGGTCATGAGCAAGTGGGTCGGCGAAGCCGAGCAGAACGTCAAAAAGCTGTTCGACGCCGCCAAGGCCGAAGAGAAGTCGGTCATCTTCATGGACGAGGTCGAGGCCCTCGTCCCGCGGCGGCGGGACCAGCAATCGACGGTCATGCAGCGCGTCGTGCCGCAGATCCTCCAGGAAATCGAGGGCTTCGACCGCAAGGCCGACCGGGCGCTCATGTTCCTGGGCGCCACGAACGAGCCCTGGAGCCTCGACCCCGCCATGCTGCGGCCCGGCCGGCTCGACGCGAAAATCTACGTCCCGCTGCCCGACGCCGAAGCCCGCTTCAAATTGTTCGAACTCTATTTAGGGAAGCGGCCCCTGGCGGACGACGTCGATTTCGCCAAGCTGGTCGAGCGGACCGCCGGCTACAGCGGGGCCGACCTCAAGGCCCTCGCCGAGCGTTCCGCAACGCGGCCGTTTTTAGAATCGGTCGCCGGCGCCCAGCCGCGTAACATCATGATGGCGGACGTGGTGGCGGTGATCGAGGATATGCCGCCCTCGGTGAGCCCCAAGGACGTCGCGAAGTTCAACCAATGGGCGACGGAGCAAGGCTGAGGGAGATGCAGCGATGCGGTCGGTAGGTCTGGCGTACGGCTTGTGGGCGCTGTGCCTGGTTGGGGTCGGCGGCGTTCACCGCTTCTACGCGGGCAAGTACATCACCGGGACGGTCTGGTTCTTCACCTGGGGCCTCTTCGGAATCGGGCTTTTCATCGACCTGTTCCTGATTCCCGGAATGATCGAACGGAAGAACCGCACTCTGGCGGCGATCGGCAGTTGGCAACTGCCGTAGAAATGTAGGGCAGGCCACTGGCCTGCCGGAAGCCAGGACGTGGTGGGCCACTGGCCTGCCCTACCAGGAATGACGGCGGCGGAGGCGAGAGGACGAACCGATGAGCCGCGACCTGCTGAAGCGTCTGGCCGACCCGCAAGTGGTCGCCCTGCGGTGCAAGGGCGACGCCTGGCCGCACGCCCTGCTCGCCGAGACGCCCATCCCGGATGCGTGGATGGGGCTGGTCATTCAGCCGGACGGACGGCGGCGCTTCGTCCCCGCCGGCGAAGACCCGCGGCCGGAGCGCGAGGATCGGCTGGTGCTGGTGCGCAACCGGGCGATCGTTGTGCCGGTGGCGGTGGCGCAGGTCGAATCGGCCAGCGGGCATCCAGTCAGCGCCACCGTCGAGCTGCTGCTGCGTTGCGCAGCGCGCGACGACGACTTGGCCGCGCTGGATCAAGTGCTGCTGGCCGACGATGAGCTTACGCTGGCCGGGCTGACGGAGGCGGTTGTGCGTGCGGGCGCGCCGGCGGAGCTGCAGCGCTTCGTCCGCGAGCGGCCGGCCGCGCAGCTCGTGCAGGAAGACCTGCGTGAGAAACTGCTCGAGTCGCTCGGCGATGGCCTCAAGCGCTTCCTGTTCTCTGCCGGCCTGACCCTGGAACGCCTCGGCCAGGTCGAGCTCACGAGCCCGATGCTGGCTGAGCACGCCGCCCTCGAGCGTGACGCTGCCCGACGAGTCCGCGAGATTGAGGCGCGCGACATGGTCGAACAGGCGGCCCTGGCCGCGACACGCCGACGCCTGGACGATCTGTCCGGGCTGTTCGCCAAGCTGAGCCAGGCAGCCGGCAGTGATACGGGGGGGCATTGGGCAGAGCTGCTGCCCGCCCTGACGCCGGCGGAGCGGGGTCGGCTCCTGGAGAACCTCTGGCGCGTCACGCCGGATCAACACGTCGCGCAGGCCGTCGTCGTGGTCGCCGGATATGCCTGTGTCTGGCTCGATCCGGCCAATCCCGAGCAGGTTCTCCAACGCCGTACGGTGGACGCAGCCTTGGGCGGCCTGCGCGCGGTCTCGTTCTGCCGCGAGCGCGGCTGGTTGCTGGTCGGGGCGGCCCGCGGCGTGTGGGCGCTAAGCGCCGCGGACAGGGAGATCGTGGCCCGGTACGAAGTCCCCGACGCGGGTCAGCCGCGAACCGGCTTCAACGCCGCGGTCGTCGCGGGTGAGCGGCTCGTGGCAACGCATTCTCAGCTCGGTTGCTGGAGCTGGCCGGTTGGGCAACCGGATCAGGCGAGCGCGATCCTGCGGCCGTCCGAAGGGAAGCCGAAGACCATTCGGGCCGTGACGGTCAACTCGCGCGGGGAGGCGGTCTTCGCTGCGGACGATTGCGTGCACGTCGTCAGCGCCAGCGGCGAGACGGTGCATGTGACGAGTCCGCTCACGGCGTCCATCACTTGCCTGGCGACGTTTGGGGAGGACATCTTTGCCGGGACGAGCGATGGCCGTGTGTACCGCCAGTGTCCCGCGGGCCACGCCGGGCTGGCGGATGCGGACGTGTGGACGCTGGTCCACCGCGCGCGGATAGTGCCGGAGTCCATCGTCGTACGCTGCTGGGGTGATCTGATTGAGCTGGTGGTCCCCGCGGGTGCGGAGGGCGTGTGTGGGGTTTACGAGGAGGCCGGTGTGGTGGCGCGCCTGCTCGAATCGCCGGTGCCGATCCGGCGTGCTTGGGCCAGCGACGACGCCATCGTGGGGCTCAGCGAAAACCGCGACCGGCTGGTGGTCCTGCATTCTGCGATGCCGGGTCGCATGGGACGCGTGGTGCCGCTCGCGCGGCCGCTGGGCGGGTCGATTCAGGATGTGTGCATTGCTACCAGGCATGCCGGCACGGAGGCCCCGAGGCACGAAGGGAAGGAAACATGAGTACGCCGGCGCGGACCCGCGCGGAGCTCGCGCGATTGATCGACCACACGCTTCTGAAGCCTGAGGCGACGCAGGCGCAGATCGACCAGCTTTGCGACGAGTGCCTGGAGCACCGCTTCTTCGCGGCGTGCGTGAACCCGGTGTGGGTCGCGCATTGCGCCGCCCGGCTGGCGGATAGCGACACGCTCGTGGCAGGCGTGGCGGGCTTTCCGCTGGGCGCGGCAACCACGGAGGTCAAAGCCTACGAGGCGCTGACCGCCGTCGAGCACGGGGCCGGCGAAGTGGACATGGTCGTCAACCTTGGCGCACTGATCGCCGGCGACCGGGTGACGGTCGCGCGCGACATTGCGGCCGTCGTCGAATCGGTCAAACGGGCGGACCCCGACGCGCTCGTCAAGGTCATTCTCGAAACCCGCGCGCTGATGGACGAGCAGATCATCCTGGGTTGCCGCTGCGCTGCGGAAGCGCAGGCCGATTTCGTGAAGACCTCAACCGGCTTTCACCCAACGGGCGGCGCGACGCGCGAACATGTCGCCCTGCTCAAGAAGCACGCGGCGCCGTTGCGGGTGAAAGCCGCCGGCGGCATCCGCGACCTGCCCACCGTAGTAGCGATGCTGGAAGCCGGCGCCGACCGTCTCGGTATGTCGGCGAGCGTGGGCATCTTGCAGGCGATGCGAATGTAGCGGCCGGCGCCTCGCCGGCCGGGCCGAATCGCGCGCGACGGGCTCCTCGTGAGGTGCCGCTGCCGCGTCGGCAGTGGGGCAGCCGAGCATGCTCGCGCAGACTTGGCCTGTCCCCCCCACGGCCGATCCGCCGCGGCGGACCGCGACACACACGGGCATGATATAATCCCCGCCAGCGATGGGATCACTTTGAGGAGCCCGCCATGTCGAACAAGCCCGCTGGCGCTCGCGTCGTCCGCGCCCCGCGGGGCACAACGCTGTCCTGCCAAGGCTGGCCGCAGGAAGCCGCCCTGCGCATGCTCATGAACAACCTCGACCCCGACGTCGCCGAGCAGCCTGACGACCTCATCGTCTACGGCGGCTCGGGCAAGGCGGCGCGGAGCTGGGCGGATTTCGACCGCATCGTCGCCGTCCTCAAGCGCCTCGGGAACGATGAGACGCTACTGGTGCAGTCCGGCCGCGCGGTCGGCGTGCTCAAGACGCACCCCGGCGCGCCGCGCGTGCTCATCAGCAACGCCATGCTCGTGCCCAAATGGGCCACCTGGGACGAGTTCCGCCGGCTGGAAGCGCTCGGCCTGACGATGTACGGCCAGATGACCGCCGGGAGCTGGATCTACATCGGCACACAGGGCATCCTCCAGGGCACCTATGAAACCTTCGCCGCCTGCGCCCGCAAGCACTTTGGGGGTGGTGCGGGCGTCTCGCCCGCGAGCGTCTCGTTGCGCGGCAAGCTGCTCGTGACCGGCGGGCTCGGTGGGATGGGCGGCGCGCAGCCGCTGGCGGCGACGTTCAACGGCGCCGCCGCACTGTGTGTCGAAGTCGATCAGGCCCGCATCGAGCGCCGCCTCAAGACGCGCTACTGCGACAAGATGACCGCGAGCGTGGACGAGGCACTCGAGTGGGTGCTGCAAGCCAAGGCCGCCGGGCAACCCCTCTCGGTCGGCCTGCTGGGGAACATCGCCGACGTGCTCCAAGTCCTCATCGACCGCAACATCACGCCCGACGTGCTGACCGACCAGACGTCCGCGCACGATCCGCTGAACGGCTACGTGCCGAACGGGATGAGCTACGCGGCCGCGCTGGCACTGCGCCGAAGCAGCCCGGATCAGTATGTGAAGGCGGCCTTCCGCACGATGGCCGACCACATGCGGTGCATGCTGGAGCTCCGGCGCCGCGGGGCCGTCACGTTCGACTATGGCAACAACCTGCGCGGCCACGCGCAGCAGGCCGGCGTGACCAACGCCTTCGACGTGCCCGGCTTCGTACCCGAGTACATCCGCCCGCTGTTCTGTGAAGGCTCGGGACCGTTCCGCTGGGCAGCGCTCTCGGGCGATCCGGCGGACATCCGCGCGACCGACCAGGCGGTGCTGGAGACGTTCCCCCAGGAGGAGCACCTGTGCCGCTGGATTCGTATGGCGGGCGAGAAGGTCGCGCTGCAGGGCCTGCCGGCGCGGATCTGCTGGCTCAAGTACGGCCAACGGGCCAAGATGGGCCGGGTGTTTAACGAGCTAGTGCGGACCGGCAAGGTCTCCGCACCGATCGTCATCGGCCGCGATCACCTGGACTGCGGCTCGGTGGCCTCGCCCAACCGCGAGACTGAAGGCATGCGCGACGGCTCCGACGCGATCGCCGACTGGCCCATGCTCAACGCGCTGGCCAACACGGCCTGCGGGGCGACGTGGGTCTCGATCCACCACGGCGGCGGCGTGGGCATCGGCTACTCGCTGCACGCCGGCATGGTCATCGTCGCCGACGGGACGCCGGAGGCGGAGCGGCGCTTGGAGCGCGTTCTGACGGCTGACCCGGCCACCGGCGTCATCCGCCACGCGGATGCGGGCTACGAAAAAGCGCTCGAGGTCGCGCGGACGAAAGGGGTGGATCTCGCGACGTAGCGATTTCAGCGGCCGGCGGACCATCGGCTGCGACCATCACGCGCACGAAGAAGCCGTGGCCAGACCAGGCCACGGCTTCACTTCGGTCTGGACGAATCGGCAGGTCTTGCTGCGCCCGACCTGCCCTTTGGCTTACTTGTCTCCGCGACCGTAGAGGATGTAAACCTCGCCGGCATTCTGACGCGCTTCGGGGTCCGCCAGCATCGCGCTGATCGCGAAGTCGGCCTTCCCATCGCCGTCGGTGTCTCCCAACCCGACCACGCCGCGCGAGTAAATCGTGCTCGGGTCATCGTTCGGGTTGAGGTAGATGCCCGCGCTGCCCGGGTACTCGATCTGGCCGCCGCCGAGCTGGTCGCCGTCAGCCCGGCCGATGAACTTGACGCCGGGCAAGCCGATGCTGCCGACGAGTGCCAGGCTCAGATCCTGGCCGGCGAGATTAGGCGCGCCGTAAATCAGGTAGACCGCGCCCGTGACCTGGCCCTGATCGTTCTTGGCGCCCGGGGCGGCGATCAGGATGTCGCCGCGGCCGTCCCCGTCCACGTCGCCCGCGCCCGCCACGTTGGCACCGGCCAAGTCGCCGGAGGCCTCACCGCGGAAGCGGATGGCGCGACCGGCCACGAGGATGTCGGCGGCAGTCCACCCGCCGGCGGGACTCTCCAACGTCGGCGAACCCAGGATGACGATCGCCTGTCCGCGATTGCTGTCGGTGCCTTCGCTCCCCACCACGACGTCCGCGACACCGTCCCCGTCGAAATCGTGGGCGTCGTCGAACACCCGCCCCATCTGCTCGGTTGCGGTGGTGCCGCGCAGCAGGACGCCATGCACGCGGTTGGGGTAGTTGGGGTCCAAGGCCATGCGGTCGAGCAGCACGTCGCCCTCCAGGCCGGTCTGACGGCCGAAGACAATGAACACGCCGCCGACCGTAGCGCCCGTCGGGTTTTGTGGGTCCGTGAAGTTCTCCCGCACGTCCTTCGAGCCGACCGCGAAGTCCGGGATGCCGTCGGCGTTCACGTCGCCCAGTCCGCGAACGAACGAGATGTACGCGAACTTGTGCGGACCCACAATCTGGTTCGTGCGGTCAACGTAGTACTCCGCGGCATCGGAACTATAGTGCGGCCAGAACGGGGATTCACCGATGCTGATCGAGGGCACGCCCCAATAGTCCTCGATCACGAAGTCCGTCCCGCAAGGCGACCAGACGCCGGTATAGTCCACTTTCCACTCGCGGTCCCCGACGTCCGCCGGTGCCTGCAACAACGAGGGTGGTCCATCTTCGGGAGCATAGTCGGCCAGCTCGGGCCAGTACTCGTCGTTTCCACGGGTGAAGCCGATCGTTTCGATGATGTACTGGTGCGGGGTAGGCATGGCCCAGTCCTCCCGCTCCGGATCCTCGTAATCGATGTGCGGAAACCGATAGACTATGTATGGCGGTGTGTTCGGGTCGTTTGGATCGTCTGGGTAGTTCGGGTCGTTCGGGTCGATCGGATACACCATGTCCGGCTCGATCCATAGTTGCGTTACGGTGTACGGCGTGTTGTAAGGGTGCGCGTTCGTGCGGAGCTGGTAAACGACGCCGGAGCCCGCACGGTCCGCTTCGAGGTCGGGCGCGTTGTCGCCGGCCCTCAACGCGGTGCGCTGCGGCGCACTGATGTACAGGTAGTTGCCGTCGGCTCCGACCGACGCGCCGAAGCGATCCTCCCGTCGTTGTCCGAGCACGCGTGCGCCGCACTCGTTCCCGCCGCTCGCTGGGGTCACGCGCGCCGTGTCGCGCCCGCAGAAGCCGGTCCAAACGGCTTTCCCACTTTGCGGCCCGGGCAAGAAGCTCGCATGCCACCCTTTGGCGAAGTACATGTATGGATCGGGCTCATCGCTCGTGGGCGGGACGACGTTCTCGACCGGGAAGACACCCCACCCGCTGCCCCAGATCCACCAGTTTGCCCATACCATGTAGAACTCACACGCCGGGTCGCCACACCGGTTGCCGAGGGTTGCGGGCGGGTAGAGCGGGTCGGTGTCGTCTTCGGGCAGGAAGAAGGGCAGCGGGCGAATATTGGCCAGCGGCGGCTGATACGGATCGGGTTGCCAATCCCATAAGCCAGGCCAGTCGGGGTCCTGTGCTGGAATACCGAAGTACTGTGGCGCCGAAAAGTGGTTGTCAAAACCGCCGGGACCCTGGTCCTCGAAGACGATGTCAAACGCGATGACCCAACTATCGAAGTCTGATTCCTCGAGTGGGTCGTTCGGATCGCAACCGATGGCCGTTAGGGACTCCGAGACGGTCCCCCAGACGATCCGGCGGTACCGTGGCGCGCGCGTGTCGTCGAAGACCTGGCCCACTTCGGCCAGGGCCACGACGCGGTCACCCTTGCGGTTGAGGCGCTGCGGGTCTTTGAGCATCGGACTGTGGCTGGAGAGGATCACGATGCCGCCGCGCGTGAATTGGGCCGTGTTCGTGATCCACCCGGGCGGTGGGGCATCAGGGTCGTTGGGATCGCCATAAAAGTAGGCGTCGTACTCCAGGTCGCCCAACCCGGGGTAGTCGGGCCGAAGATCGGGGTGCTGATAGGGCGAGATGTCCGACAAGCTCACGGATTCCACGCGCGGGAAGCTGAAGACAACCTCCGGCAGCTCGTCGCCGTCCATGTCCGGAATGACCGTCACGTCGGAAAGACCCTCGGTCCAGGTTGTGCCTATCGGCGCACGGATGCCCGGCAGCGCGAGGCCGGGGATCCGGCCGCGGCCGACGGAGTTCAGTTGCGACACGTCGCGCAGCCGGTTGTCGCTGCCGTACACGAGATACGCTTCGCCCCACCCGATCCCTTCGGTGTTCACCAGGAACGGTTTGCCGAAACGCGACGCGAGCAGGAGCTCTCCTTTGCCGTCCCCGCTGACGTCAGGCACGCCCGCCATCGAGCTGCCGGCCAGGTCGTTGAAATTGAACCCCTGTAAGATCGCGCCCAGGCTCGCCCCCGAGCCGTTCTTGTAGTCGCTCGTTTGCGGGTCCAGCGCGTTCAGCTTGAACGTCCCGATCAGACGGTTGGTGACCATCAGTCGCAGGTAGGTCACCCCGTCCGCGGCACGGGCGTAGAACGTCGTGGCGGGGGCGATGCCATCGCTCACGATGACGTAGTAGTAGTACGTGCCGGGCGCGATGGACAGCGGCACCGTGCGGTCCAGCTCGTCCGTGCCGGGTCCGAACGACGTGTCGGCGATCAGGATGCCTGCGTACCCGTCGTTGGGACTCGTGTTGGTGTCCAGCACCACCCGGACCGTGTGGTCCGAGTTATCGGTCGTTGACACTTTGACGTGCCAGTCCATCGGATTCACCAGCGCCGCGCTGGTCGGGAACTCCCACGTCGCCGTCGGCGCTTGGCCATCGATGGTCACGCGGCCCGGAGCGTACGTCGTCACGTCTTCGCCCAGGCTGGAACGCAGTCGCAGCCCCAGCAGGAAGCGGCCGAAATTGTGGCTCAGCAGCGCGCGCGCCTGGTTGGTGTCGTAAGGAATCGTGTTCGTCCCGGGGGCCACGTCGATCGCCTTGATCGCTACCGGAGTGCCGTCCGGTCGCCCGTCCTGGTCGTTGTCGCGGGCCACGACCAGCTCCGAACTCGTCACCACGCCCTGGGTGTCGCTCAGCTTGAACACCAGATCCACCGGCGTGCCAGGTCGGAGGGCCATTGGAGTCAGGGGGGCGTTCCAGCGCACCGAAAACGTCGCGGCTCCGCCACCACCCGTTTCCGTTCCGCCACCCGAGCCCTCACCGCCTCCGCTCGGCGGGTTGACAGGCTCGTTTGGTTCGATCGGCGGCGGCGGGATGGGGCGGTCCTGGGTCCCCTGACCAGTTTCGCCAGATTGGGTGGGGGCATTGGGCTCCTGGACCGCAGCCGGCGTGGGCTGCTGGGCCTGTGGACAACCGCCCAGCAAGATGATACCCATAAGGCAAACAGCCCCCAGCGATAGCACTGGCGCGACGACGAGGCGTCTTGGCAACATGAACCGGTACCTCCGCGGTGCGGGCAACCTACTCAACCGGGACGCGATCGCGCCGCGGAAGCACCCGCGAAACGGCGCAATCGCTCATGAAATCTATCGACTTACAAGTGGCCAGTCAACGATAACGTGTCCTGTGCGGGCGAGGGCGGCTCCAAAATCGGCTCGGCCTAGCTTAATTTATGGCAAACAGTTACACGCAGACCGGCTGGCGTAGCGCGGCTCGGCGTGGTCGGGTCCGATACGCATGCCGCGAATGTCCGAGAACCACCTAGGAAGCCCAAGATGAGCATGATCCGTCCCTTCCCGGCCGTCCGTTACGCCACCGATAAAGCGCGCGACCTCTCCGCCCTGCTGGCCCCACCCTACGACATCATCGACGACCGCGGCAAGGCGGAATTGCTCGGGCGGCATCCCAATAACTTCGTCAAGATCGACCTGCCGCACCTGCCGCCCAAAGCCGCCGGACCCGCGCACCTCTACCAGGCCAGCCAGGCAACCCTCGCCCAGTGGCTGCGCGATGGCACGCTGGTCCGGGACCGGCAACCCGCGCTATACGCGTACCACCAGGCCTATCGGCACGGCGGGACCGCGTATGTACGCAAGATGTTCTTTGCCCGTCTGAAGCTCGAACCGTTTGGCGAAGGCAGCATCTTCCCGCACGAACGCACCTTCGGCGGTCCAAAGGAGGACCGTCTCGCGCTCACGAAGGCCACGCAGGCCAACCTGAGCCCGATCTTCGGCCTGTATGAAGACGCACAGAATGTCGTGGCCGAGCGCCTGGAGCGGGTCCTGTCGCCGGAACCGCTCGCGTTCGGAAACCTGGACGGCGTCGCGAACCGCATCTGGGCCGTGACCGATGCCGCCGCGATCGCCGAAGTCGCCCGGCTCATGGCGCCGAAGCCGACGTACATCGCCGACGGGCATCATCGCTGCGGCACAGGCATGCTGTATCGCGACTGGCTGATCGAGCAACAGGGGCCGCTGCCGCCGGAGCATCCCGCGAACTACGTGCTGTGCGCGTTCTGCGCGATGGAGGACCCGGGCCTGCTGATCCTGCCGACGCATCGCATCCTGCCCGGGGTCAACGTCGGCCCGGACACGTTTGCCGGCGACCCGCAGGTCGAGATCAAGCCGCTGGAAGTTCCCGGTCCGAGCCAGGCGCTCGCGGCGTTGAAGAGCTCGGGGCCGCAGGCGGTCGGCGTGTACAACGCCCCGTCGGGGAAGTACTACGTGCTGCGTCCGGTAAACGCGGAAATCCTCGACCGCTTGGAGCCTGACCGCACGCCGGCGTGGCGCCGGCTCGCCGTAGCGTTCCTGCACGCCTATGTGCTTGACCGTGTGGTGACGCCCAAGCTCGGCAGCGGGAAAGCGGCGGAGATTCGCTACATCAAGACGGATGAGGAGGCCATCAAGGAGGCGCTCGCGACGCACGGCACCGCCTTCTTGATGCAGCCCACGACGATGCAGGAACTGCGGGCGGTGTGCAGCGCCGGCGACCTCATGCCGCAGAAGAGCACGTACTTTTACCCGAAGCTGGCCAGCGGGCTGGTGATCAACCCGCTGACCGCGTAAGAGCGGACTGCAGCGCGGGTTTCGCCTGGAAACGTGGCGGCCGGGACTTTGCACTGCTTTCAGAGCCGTGTCTCCGGCCGCCAAATCGCCGAAGGGAGAATAACCGTGCCGCGCATCACGAAAGTCACCACTCGCACTGGCGATGACGGGACCACCGGGCTCGGTACGGGCCAGCGCGTCCCCAAGAACGCCCGTCGCATCGAGGCGTACGGCACGGTCGACGAGCTGAATGCGCAGCTCGGCGTCGTCCTGACGACGGCCGGGGTCGCCGGCGAGCTGGTCGAGCCGTTGCGGCGGATTCAGAACGATCTTTTTCACGCCGGCGCGGAGCTGTGCGTCCCGGAGGCCGACCAGCCGAAGTACCCGGGCCCGCGGATCGAGCCGCGGCACGTCGCGGCGCTCGACGCGCTCATCGCGGAGCTGAACGCGAAGCTCGAGCCGCTCAAGAATTTCGTGCTACCGGGCGGCTGCCCGGCGGCGGCCCAGTTGCACGTGGCCCGCACGGTATGCCGCCGCACCGAGCGCGAAGCCGTCGCGCTGGCCGGGCAGGAGTCCGTCGGGCCGTACCTGCTGGCCTACCTGAACCGCCTGTCGGACGCGCTGTTCGTGATGGCGCGGTACCAAAACAAGGCCGCCGGCGTCGACGAGCCGACGTGGAACAGCCGCGCGTAGTCATCCAGCGGCGGACTTCCGCGTCCGGCGAAGCAGGAGGTTTCGGTGGGCTATACGTATGTCGTGCTCGGTGCCGGGCGACAGGGCGTCGCACTCGCCTATGACCTGATTCGCAGCGGTGAGGCGAGCCGCGTGACACTGGCCGACGCCAATCCGGACGTCGCGCTGCGGGCCGTCAGCCGGCTGGCAACGTTGCTGCCGGACACGTCTTGCCATGTCACACCCGCGACGTGCGACGTGTCCGATGCCGCGCAGGTGGCCGGCGTGCTGGGCGGCGCGGACGTCGTCATCTCCGCCGTGCCTTACCGCTTCAACGCCCTCCTCACCGATCTCGCCATCGCCGCCGGCGCGTCGTTCTGCGACCTCGGGGGCAATACGCAAGTCGTGCTGAAGCAGTTGTCGCGGCACAACCGGGCGGCGGCGGCCGGCGTCAGCATCGTGCCCGACTGCGGGCTCGCGCCCGGGCTCGGCAACCTGCTCGCCGCGCATGGAATCGCGGCCATGGACGAGCCGGCCCACGTGCACATCCGCTGCGGCGGCCTCCCTGAGCGGCCGGTCGGCCCGCTCGGCTACAAGCTCTCGTTCAACTTCGACGGACTGATCAACGAGTACAGCGGGTGCGGCGAGTTTCTGCGCGGCGGAGAGCGCGTCCACGTGCCGGCCTTGACCGAGCCGGAGGAGATCGAGTTCCCACCGCCCATCGGGCGGTGCGAAGCGGCCGTCACATCGGGCGGGACGAGTACGTGTGCGGACACATTCCACGGGCGGTTGCAGACGTACGACTACAAGACGGTGCGATACCCCGGGCATTTCGCGGTCATCCGCGCGCTGTTCGCGCTGGGCTGCTTCGACGAGCACCTCAAGCTGGCGGACGGCACGACGGTGAAGCCGCGGCCGCTGATGCGGGGGCTCTTCGAGCAGCAGCTTGCGCTGCCCGACGTACGCGACGTGGTCGTCCTGCGCTGCATAATCGCCGGACGACACCAGGGCCAAGCTTGCACGCGACAGTACGACCTGTTCGACCGTCACGACGAGCAAACGCGCTTCACCGCGATGGAACGGGCCACCGCCTTCCCCGCGGCGCTCGTGGCATTTATGCAGGCGCGGCGTTTGATCGCGGCCGGCGCGCGCCCCGCCGAAGTCGCGGTGCCGGTGCAGCAGTACATCGACGAGCTGCTGGCACACGACATTCGGGTAACCCTGAAAACGTAGCAATGTGTGGCCACCTACGTCATCGACCAATTCCAGCAGGCGCGTGCAGCAGCGCCTGCCAGCTCGCGTACCGCGCGTCCATGCGCTCGCGCAGCGGACGGATGTCCTCCCGCCGGTCGCCTTGGTCCAGCACCAGGGCCTCGAACCAGTCCGCCATGCACTGCCAGTCTTTCAGGCTGATCGTCTCGCTGGCGATCTTCTCGCGGCGTTTGTCCATGTTGTGATAGTTGCCCAGCGCGACGCAGATGCCGGTCGCCTCGTAGCCGTATGCGATGAAGGGCACCGCCTCGCACGTTCCGCCGTCCATCAGCTTACGCTGATACACGAAGCCCTTGCGGCGTTCGGCGAGCGCTCGGGCCACGCGCTCACAGAAGGCGATCAGTGCGGGCGAGAAGACCGCGGCGCGGTCGCCCACGCGGAGGATCGGCCCGTCTCCCTGCTGTGCATTGGGCAGAATGCTGCTGGTCTCGATGGAAATGACCGGGAGCCGCTTGGGGAGCGTGCCGGCGCGGGCCGCGGCGATCGCCCCGACGAACCCCACCTCTTCCGCGCGCGTGAACAGGCAGTACACCTCGGCCCGGGCACGCTTGCGGCTGAGGCGCTGGAGCAAAGTCAGCATCGCGGCACAGCCCGCGACATCATCACAACCGCGCGCGGCGACGAGGCCGCCTTTGACCGCCGGATCGGGCAGGTCCCACATACCGGGCGAGCCCGCGGCCACCGGTGTGCTGACCCGGATCAGCGCTTCTTCGGGCCGCCAGATCCAGCCGACGACGTCGGTCACCCGCGCCGCCTTGGTTAGCTCCAGCACGCGTCCTTTGACCCAACGCTTGCCGCTCCAGAAGCGAACCCGCGCAGCCTTGAAGTACTCGGGCTTGACGCCGCCGCGGAAGGCCGCCCGAACCGTCCGCCGCTCGACCATCTCGAGGGCGATGAAACCGGGATGATCGGTGTGGGCGACAAACGCCAGGGGCGTGATCGGCGGCGGCCGCCGGCGGTAGTGGGCGAGCAAGTTGCCGTGCGGGTCGTACCGGACCTGGACGCCGGTCAGTCGGCGGCATGCGCGTTCGATGTACCCCATCACGGTCCCCTCGACGAACGGGGCCGTCGGCAGGGACAGAAGGTCCTTCAACGTCTTCGGCAGAGCCATCAATGATTCTCCATCGTGGAGCCACTCGCCCCATCCGGGGTCGCAAATGGTAAGTTATCGGGCCGGCAAGGCCAAGCTCCGGGGCGGACGGGTCGCCACGCGTCCGGCCTCTGGCCGGGTTTCTTGCCATACTCAGGCGGTCTCGTCCGTCCATTTAGGTGAGATGTCGACCGTGGCGATCGACGCCGAGGCAATGCGACAGCTTGTCGCGGAGGCGCAGCAGGGCAGTCGGGCAGCCGTGGAGCGGCTGATCCGGGAGCATGAGCCCTGGGTGCGCAGCGCGATCTACGCCGTCACCGGCCGCGCCGACCTCGTGGACGACATCGCCCAGCAGGTATGGGTTCGTGTCTGGCAGCGTCTGGGGACGCTCGCGAACCCCGTGCAGTTGCGGGCCTGGCTCTACGCGGTCGCCCGGAACACCGCGATCGACGCGGGCCTCGCCGAACAGCGGCAGCGGTCGGTGGTGGAACGGCTGGAAGGCGGTTTCCCGCGGGCGCAGCGTGATGGCGAAGGCCCGTTCGCAGCGGCAGCCGGCAACGAGCTCGAGGAGACGCTGCTGCGGGCGGTGCAGGCACTGCCGGTGATCTATCGCGAGCCGTTCGTCCTGCGCCACCTGGAGGATTGGAGCTATGCGGAGATCGGTGAAGTGTTAGGTCTTTCGGCCGACACGGTGGAAACGAGACTGGTCCGCGCGCGCCGGTTATTGCGCGAGTCGTTACAGGGCAAGATCGAGCTATGACTCCCGGTTTTGATGACAGACTGGAACGCCTTCTTTCGCGGCACCTCGACGGGGAGTGCACGCCCGAGGAGCAGCAACTCCTCCGGTCGCTGGCCCGCCGGGACCGCGAGGTGCACGCTTGGCTGGAGGAGCAGCGCCGTCTTGACCGCGCGGTCGGGGACGCCCTGCGGCGGGCGCTGAACCGACCGGCGCGACCGGCCGTGCTCCAGGCGCCGTGGCCGCGGATTGCAAAGAGCCTCGCGGTGGCCGTGGCCGCGTGCCTGGCGGCGTTGGCCTGGCTCCAGCCGCGCCTGCCCGCGGCCCCCCCCCGCCCGGATCGTCCCCAGCAAGCGAGTATGGCGTCGTGGTTTGCCCCGGCCGCGCCGCCGAGCGATACGGTGGAGCCCCTGCCGAGCGGGTACGAGCGACCCGAGCTGCGCCTGCGGGGCACGCAACGAGATTGGATCGTCATTCCCGGCGACGAGCCGGGCGCCTATTTTGTGATCGAGGTGAATCACGTTCGGACGCACGTGATCGGCGTCCATCGGGATTTCTGACAGGAGCAAGCCATGTTCTTCCCGTTACTCACACTCTTCTTTCTTTCGGGGCCAATTGTATGCCTGCCCGGCGCCGCGGTTGCACTGACTGACCCACCAACCCCGGTGGCCCAGGCCTTCGTCGTGTGCGGTGACGAACCCGGCCCGGCCATCGCCAGCACGTACGTCGTCGCACCGAAGGCAGGCGGCTACAGCTATGTTTTCGCGTCCGCCAACGACGACGAGGATCTGCCCAAAGTCTGGATTGGCGTGCGGCTGACGCCGGTGCCGGCTCCGTTGGCCGCGCACATCGGCGAGCACGGCGTCATGATTGCGAACGTGGTGAAGAAGGGGCCGGCCGACGAGGCGGGCTTGCAGCAGTACGACGTGATCGTCGGCTTTGCGGGCCGCGAGATCAAGGGTCCGCAGGACCTGACGGATGCCGTGGCCAAGGCGGAGCCAGGACAGGCCGTCAAGCTCGCGATCATCCGCAAAAGCGCGAAGCAGGAGGTCGAGATCAAGCCGGCCGAGCGCCCGCGCGAGTCCGACATGGCGTTGAAGTACGACGAGCCGGCGGAGTCGTTTGTCGACGACGCGGTCAAGATGTACGGTCGGGCGCTCACGGCCGGGCCGGACGGCCGGTGGATCATGCGCGACCTGGGCTCCCTGCAGGACCTGTCGGGCGCGCTGAAGGATCTCGAAATCAAGCTCGGCCCCAACAACCCCGAAAGCAAGGAACTGCGCACGCTGAAGGAACTGCGCACGCTGGGCAAGCTGGAGGACGTCGAGCGCCTCCTGGAGCTGCATGCCCGCGACTTGGATGAGCCCGAATCCGACGCCGGCGACGAGGACAAGGAGGTGCGCGTCGAGGTCAAGATTCAGGTCGACAAGGACGGCGCTGGCACGACCATCACGCGCGACGCTGACGGGAAGATGCACGTGACCCACAAAGACGCGGACGGCAAAGAGTCCACGGCGGTCTATGACGACGCGGAGGCGTTGGAGAAGGGCGACCCTGAGGCCTACAAGCTTTACGAGCGGCACTCCGTGCGTGACGACAACAGCTTCATCTTCATTCGACCTTCGGGGGACCGGGTTCGCAGGTGGCGGAATGAGTTCCAGGTCGACGTCGAGAAGAAGGTGAAAGAGGCCATGGACGGCGCCAAGCAGGCGTACGAGAAGGCGCGCGAGGCCGGCCAGGAAGTCCAGCAGCGGCTGGAGGAGGCGCGTAGTCGCCACCGCGCGGAGAAAGACACCTCGTCCGCTGGCGCGCGCGAGACCCTGGTCGTCCGTGTCGACGACAACGGCGCCATTACAGTCACCAGCCTCAAGGACGGCGAGAAGCACATCTACAAGTTCAAGAGCCAGGAAGATTTCAAAGCCACCCAGCCTGACCTGTACGAGCGCGTGGCCAGTGTGCTCGAATAGGAAAAAGGGGTCAGGACCCTTTTACCGCGGAGCGGCCCTTTGGGTGCTGGGCACAAAAGGTTCCTGACACCTTTTTTCGCCCGGCCGCTAAAGGAAAACTGAACGTGCTCTAACTCTGTGTCGGCGCTCCGCCGACGCGCCGTACCAACGCGGTATCCGTCGCGCCCGGCGTCGTTGGCCGGGTCGACGTGACGACGACGATCAGGTCGCCGGGCATGGCGAGCTTCCGCTCCAGCAGCACCGTGTCGAGGGCGGCCGCCATCGCGGCCGGGTTGTCCAGCGGCTCGACACGCACCGGAATGACGCCGTACAGCAGGCTCATTTGCCGGCGTACGCGTGCGTCATAGGTCAATCCGAGGATCGGCATCGGCAAACGGTGCCGGGCCACCATCCGGACCGTCGCCCCGGTCGCCGACCAGACCGCGATTAGCCGGGCCCCCAGGTCCCGCGCCGCCGCGACCGCCGCGTGGGCCACCGCCGCCGTCGGACGATACTGGGACGCGAGACACGCCGGCTCCTCAGCCGGCGGACGCTTGCTCAAGTACGCCTCGGTCGCCGCCGCCACCCGGCACATCATGTCCACGGCCTGGATCGGGTAGCGGCCGACGGCCGTTTCACCGGACAGCATGACGGCGTCCGCCCGATCGAAGATGGCGTTGGCCACGTCACTCACCTCGGCCCGCGTCGGCAGCGGGCTCTCGATCATGCTTTGCAGCATCTGCGTAGCGACGATCACCGGCACGCCGGCTTGCCGACACTCCGCTACAACGTCCTTCTGGATCAGCGGCACACGCCACAGGTCCGTCTCGACCCCCAGGTCGCCGCGTGCGACCAACACGGCGTCGGCGTGGGCGACGAGCTCGTCCAGGTGCCACAGCGCCTCGGTCTTTTCGATCTTCACGATCACGCGCGCCGCGCTGCCGCGCTGCTTGAGCACGCGCTTCAGCTCGTACAGGTCTTCGGGCTGTCGCACGAACGACAGCGCAACGTAATCCAGATCATTCTCGATCGCCCAGTCCAGGTCGTGGCGGTCCTTCTCCGTCAGCGCGGGCAGGGTCAGGGACGTGTCCGGCAGGTTCACTCCCTTGCGGCTGTCGAGCCGCCCGCCGACCTGGCACTCACAGACCAGCTCGTCCGCGCGACGCTCCTTCACCGCCAGCCGCACCAGCCCGTCGTCAATGATGATGCGGTGGCCGGGCGCGGCTTCGTCGATCAGCGCCGGGAGATTCGTGGTCAGGCGTGTTCCGCTGCACTCGCCGCCGTCGCGCACGAACCGCACGACGCTGCCTGGCTGGACCTCGACCGGGCCGGCGGGGAACCGTCCGAGGCGGATCTTCGGCCCGCACAGGTCGCCGACGACGCACACGGGCAGGTCCCGCTCGGCGGCGATCGACCGCACGAGCTCGAGCGCCCGGCGGTGCTCGTCCAGGTCGCCGTGGCTGAAGTTCAGGCGACAGACGTCGAGGCCGAGGTCGAACATCTGCGCGAGCTGCGCGCGGTTCGCGCTGGACGGTCCCAGCGTGGCAATGACCTTGGTCTTCAGGAGGAGGTCTTGATTGGGGTCGCGCATGACACGTCCTCACTCGTTGGTCGCCCGGCCAGCCGCGGCCGGCGCGTAGGCCAGTCTGTCGCCCGTTCGCACAACCGCGCGTCGGCAAGTTCCGGCCCGCTTAGTCAACGCAGGTGGCACAGCGAGCGGCCTCCTGCTCAAGAACCCGCCGAATCTCTGCCTGCGCTCTTACGTCCCGTCGCACGCGCATCTTCGTGGATTGGAGGACGTTGTTCAAGCTGGCCAGTGCACGCGCTTGCGTCCCCCATGCACGCCATCCCTGGGCCTCAGCGCGTGGGCCCCGCGATGCGGGAACTCGCCGAGACACAGTTTCGGTGTCCGCGACAGCGGGAGCAAGCTGTCCGTTGAAAAAGGGACTGTCCGCCGCGGCGGACCGAGCCGCAGCCGGTTTTCGACCGCGTGCCCGCATGTCCAGCGCGGTGCCAGTCCCTTTTTCCGAGTGACGTCGATCGCCATCGCGTCCCTTCGCGTGCCGCGGCTTGGTTGAGGGGCCACGCTCGCGGCAGTAGATTAGGACGCCGCGTGGGCGGAAGCGTCACCGGGTGTCGGTGCTTCCGTCCGCGGCAACCCGGGCGTATCGATGCACAAGACGATGGCCTACATCCTGGCTGCGCTCCTCGGCGGCCTGTGGTCGGCCCCGACCTGTGCTCAGCCAGCATCTGGACCCGACGCACCCACCGCCACTCAACCCGGCCGCCCACTGGCGACCGCCCCGGCCAGTCAACCGCCGACGGCCGAGTCGCTGAACCCGCTGCGCTCGCCGCGGAGCACGATGGAGCACTTCTTGTCCGCGGCCCGCGCCGCGCGCGAGGCGCCCGAGCGCATTGCCGGCGCCCTGCTCTTCCTGGATTTCTCGCAGGTGGACGCCGAGGTGGCTCGGGAGCAAGCGCCCGATCTGGCCCGCCAGCTCGGCGAAATCCTGGAGTACCTCATTAAGGCGGGGCGGCTGAGTCCGGAGGCGCTGCCGGACGACCCCGCCGCCGAAACCCAGGTCATCGGGCACGATCCGTTGCTGCTCGTGCTGGAACGGCGTGCGGGCCGCGTGTGGCAGTTCTCGCCCTCGACCGTGGCGGAGGTTCCGCGGCTTCATGCGCTGCTGGCGCCCGCGACGACCCAGGCCACGAGCGCCGCGGCTGAGCCCGAGCCGGCGCCGGCGCCGGTCAACCCGGCCGTGCCCGACGGCTTGCGCTCGCCCCGGGCGCTGGTCACGCAATTCCTGGTGGCGCTGCGCGAGGCGCGGGACGACCCGGAGCGCTACGCGGACGTCCTGGCGTGCCTGAATTTCGCCGCCGTCGGGCCCCAGACCGCGGAGGAGCGCGGTCCCGAGTACGCGGAGAATCTCGGCGAGATTCTCCAACGACTCCTCGACGAAGGGCGGTTCCGACTGGAGGACCTGCCCGACGCGCCCGACGCCGAGCCGCAAACGCTCGGCCAGGACCCGCTGCTGGTCATCCTGACGCGGGACGAGGCGGGACGTTGGCTGTTCGCCTCCCGGACGGTCGCGCAGATTCCCGTCATGCACGCGCGGCTCAAGGCCGTTGCCGAGTCCGCCCCGGCGACGGAGGAGCCCGGTGCCGCCAAGCCGGTCGCGGCTCCCGTGCCGCCGGCGGGCGTCCCTGCCGAGTTCCGCTCGCCGCGCGCCGCGATGGAGACGTTCCTGCGGGCGATGAGCGAGAACGATCTGCGGACGGCGGCCCGCTGCCTCGACCTGTCGGACCTCAAGCCGGCGGAGCGCGACGCCAACGCGCACTTGCTGGCCGGCAAGCTCCTGCTGGTCATGCGGCGATACGAGGTCGTGGTGTTGCAGCGGATCCCGGACGAACCCGAGCTCGAAGGCCCCTACAAGTACCTCATCAGCCGCTACGGACGCATCGAGCTGGAGCGGCAAGTCGCGGGCGACCGTGACGGCGAATGGCTGTTCAGCGCGACGACGGTGAGCTCCATCGAACGGCTCTACAAGGGCTGGGAGACGCGCCCTGTTCTGCCGGAGTTGCGGGACGCCCCCGGGCTTTCTTTTTTCACGCTGCCCGCGCTGTGGCTGCGCGAACACATCATCCCGCCGTACCTGAAGCGCGCGGCCCTGGGATTGCAGTACTGGCAGTGGCTCGGGGCAGCGCTCGTGCTCATGGTCGGCGTCCTGGTGCAGCGGATCGCCCGCGTGATCCTGCCGTGGGTGGCGCGGCGGCTGCTGCCGGCCCGGGAGTTCACGCTGGACCCGAACCTGCTGCGGCCGATCACGCTCCTGGCACTGGTGGCCACGTGGTGGGGCGGCATCCAGCTTCTCGACCTGGGCGCGAAGGCGACCGGCGTCCTCTGGCCCGCGCTGCGGCTGGTGCTGATCGTCCTCGGGGCGTGGGCGCTGTACCGGCTGATCGATCTGCTGAGCGGGTATTCCGTGGCCCGCCCGCGCCGCGGCGAAACACGCCTCAACGACGTGCTCGTGCCGCTCGTGCGCAAGACGCTCAAGGTCGTGATCGTGGCGGTGGGTGCGACGATGGTGCTGACCGCCGTCGGGTTCGAGGTCGGTCCGCTGCTGGCCGGCCTCGGGCTGGGCGGTCTGGCCTTCTCCTTTGCCGCCAAGGACACGATCGCCAACTTCTTCGGCTCGGTCAACGTCGTGCTCGACCGGCCGTTCCAGGTGGGCGACTACGTCAAGATCGGCAACCACGAAGGGACCGTCGAGTCCGTCGGGCTGCGCAGCTCCCGGCTGCGCACCTTCCACGATTCGCAGCTCACCATCCCCAATGCCGAGCTCATGACCGCGGCGATCGACAACCTGGGCCGGCGGCGCTATCGGCGCACCCACGCTACGCTGACCGTGAGTCACGCCGCCACGCCCGAGCAACTGGAGGCCTTCTGCGAGGGGATCCGCGAGCTGATCCGCCGGCACCCGCACACGCGGAAGGAAAACTACCACGTCAGCGTGAGCGCCCTGATGGCGACGGCGGTCGAGATCACGCTGTACTGCTTCCACGAGTGCCCGGACTGGGGCAGCGAGCTGCAGGAGCGGCACCGGCTGCTCGTGGACGTGGTCCGGCTGGCGCGGCGCTTGGGTGTCGAATTCGGCAGCGTCACACCGGCGGCGCGCGGGCCGGCCGGCGGCGCGGCGACACCGGCGGCGGGCAGCGCCCCACAACTTGCGGCCGCAGACGCCGTTCGCGTCGGCCGGGAGCAGGCGGCGGCGATCGCCCCCGTGCCAGCCGACCGGCCAGCGAAATAGACCCCCCCCAACGCCTTGGTCGGGCAGTCGCGTTATGGCGTGCGGGTGGAGCTCACGTAGGCCAGCGCCAACCAGAGTGCAACTACGGCGGCGAGCTGCGCGCCGGCGGCACGTGCGGCGGGCCACGCCAGGCACAGTGCGCCCAACAACCAAAGGCCCAAAGCCGCGGCGCTGGCACGACAGACGCGGCCGCTGCGCCATGAGCGCTGCAGGCGATCGGCGAGCAAAGCGAGCGGCCAGTACACCAGCGGCAGGTAGTGCGTCCAGACCAGCGGCGACGCCAGGAGCATCAGGCAACACCACAGGCCGAACTGAGCGCGGACCGTGCGCCCGGCCTCGACGCTGTCCGGCGGCCAGGGATGCGTCCTGGCGAATGTCAATCCAACACTTGTGCCTAGGAATACCGCCATCAGCGCCATGTAGATCGCCAGGATCGTCCCGCGCGGCAGATCGGCGAAGTCTACATATAGTGCCTTGTGGTCGCCCCGCGCTCCGTCGACGTGGGACAGTAGACGCCGCAGGACGATCGGCAGCGCGTTGTTGCTGTAGAGTGCCTTGATCGGCTTATCGCTGGTGATGGCCGCGGAGGCCGACCCTTCCTGGAATGCCCGTTTGTAGAAGTCGTGATGCAGCGTCACGGTCTGCTTCCACCCGATGGTCAGCGCGGGCAGGCCCAGGCCCAGCACGATCATGACGGCGGCCGCGGCGCCCGCCACCCGCCAGCGGCGCTTGAGGAGGAAGAAGACGATCAACAGGGCGGGCATCAGCTTCACGAGCGTGGCCAGGCCGAGGGCCGCACCCGCCTCCCATTCGCGCTGGTGCTCGACCAGAAACCAGGCCGTCATGACCAGAAACAGGACCAGTAACCCCACGTTACCCAACACCGCGCAGGACTGGACATAGGGCAGCATGAGGGCGAGTGCGATCAGGAGGGTGGTCCGGCGTCCGGCTCGCGCGCGGTCGCTGAGCAGGTTTTCCGCGAGCACTACCGTGATCGCGAACAACGCCAGCGAGAGCACCACGAAGGAGACCATGGCGACCCGCAACGGCAGCAGCCCCCACGGCAACATGAAGATCGTGAAGAAGGGCAGGTAGTTGTGGACCCCCAGATCGGCCGCGATCTCGCCCGTCTGCCGGAAGTGGACCGCGTTCTCCCAGAAGTCGCGGAAGTCGCTCGTGCTCTCCGCGCGGAGCGCGGCGGTGATCCCGATCGCAATGGTGTAGACTACGGCGAAGCCGGCCAACGCCCACCAATCGCGGCGCGGCGCCGCATGTTGACTTGGGCTAAACCAGCGCATCATGGCCGCTGTGCTCCGCCGCCGCCGATGACAAAAGCGTACAACCGCGCGAGATGCCTTACGTACCGCATCTGTTCCGCGATATTCAGCTTCGTCCGGCCGGCGGCCCGGTCGGAGAACGTGATCGGAATCTCAACCACGTTCTTCCAGCGGTGCCGCACGATCAGCTCCAATGCGATCTTGTAGCCCACCGGATGCAAGCGGTCCAATTCCACGTCACGCCGCCGGACGCAAAAGAACCCCGACATCATGTCGCGCACGGGGGTCAGCGGCCGGGCCAGCAGGCGCCCGAGCAGGCTGTTGAGCCGCCGATGCAGCGGCCAGTGCAAGTCCACCTTCCCGCCGCGCACAAACCGGCTGCCGATCGCCATCTGCACCTGCGGGTCGCGCATGGCGGCCAGCAGTGCCGGGATGCTCTCCGGCGGGTGCGAGAGGTCGGCATCCATTACGACCACCAGCGCGCCGCGCGCCGCGCGCAAGCCCGCGATTACCGCGGTCGCCAGTCCCCGCTCCGCGTGGCGGACGATGCAGCGCACCGGCAGGGTGGCCGCGAGCTCCGCCGCGACCTCGCCGGTGCGGTCCGGCGAATCGTCGTCGATGATCAGTAGCTCGGAGTCCTGCGGGTCGAGCACCGCGAGCACTCGCCGGGCCAGCGGCGCAAGGTTGTCGCGTTCGTTGTAGGTGGGAACCACGACGGTCACGCGCACCGCGCTCTGCGCCATGAAGGCAGAGTGTAGCCGGAATCCGAGCCCGAAGCGTCAGCGCCGGGTTGTCGCGGCCCGCCCCCGCGCGCGAAGAAAACGGGGACTGTCCGCCGCGGCGGACCGCGCCGCCTACGTCTGGTTCCCACGACAGGCCCTCCCGCGGTGCCTGTACCCGTTTTTTAACGCCCAGGCCGGACGGCGGAATCACCGCCATCCGGCCTGGGACAAGAGGAGGAGAAGGCAGAAAAGGCTCGTTACGCGGCCTCACGGCGGGTCACGTCGCGCACACGATAGCCGTGGGCTTCGCGCTCGACCACGACGAAGCTCGAGCGGCGTACACGCGATCCCTCACCGGCCGTGGTGGTCCACCAGTTCACGCGGAAGTAGCTGCGCCGACCCTGCGTCCACAAGTGCCGCGCGTCCAGCGCGCGCGGATCCTCGAAAAACAGGGCGGCGATCGCCCCGTGCATCTCGGACAGGTCGGGTTCCGGCTCTGGCAGATCAACGATGTCGATTACGTCTTCGGCTTCGATCTTGGAGGAGAGCATGACAGGCCTCCTTTCGCTTATAGGCGGGCGAGCACGCACCAGGCGTCCGCTGCTGCACCCGCGGCCCCGGGCGGTGCGTCACACGGTCGCCGCCGATCCGACGCACCTCCGGTTCACCTACAGATAGACCCCGTCGCCTCACTTCTGTCTTGGTGGCGTGAAAACGGCCGTATCGGCGCCGTCCGCCGCGGCTACGATCCTGAGAAATCCGCGTCATTCTTCGCGAATTACTGATCATGTTCCCGCTATCTCGGCCAGCGGACCACGTCCGCGATCGCCCCCTCTGCGCCGGCGATCATGCCGCACGTGTGTACGCGCATACCTCCTGAGTTACAATCGCAGCCGCAACGGCGAGCTGCGTAGGCTCGCGTCAATCTGACCCCCCCGGCCCGCGACCCCAGCGGCACCGGCTGCTGCAGCGAAGGCGACATGGCCCGTCTCGCATTCAAGCCTGACTCCAGCTTCTTTCGAAAGATCGCTATCGGCGCGGTCGGCAGCCGTGCCGTCTGTGCCGATCTCGCGCGGCACGACCACGAGATGGTGGAGCTGGAACGTGGCTCCACGGATACGAAGCTCTGGAAGGACGTGAAGCGGAAACGGGTCCGAATCCCCGACCTCGTTTGCGTTAAGTGCGGATTGCGCGTCGAAAGCCGTGCCAAGGCTGCTCCCGATCTTTCGATGTCACACAGCCCTTCCGAGGAGGCACGCGCGTGGGACTTCGGCATGGTTGACCGGGACGTGATCGCCTTCCCCGTATGCGAGGCCGTCGAGGAATCGTACTGGAGCAGCGGGCAGCTCCGCGCTGAGCTGTCCTATTGGCACGAACGAAACTGCGTCAGGTGGCAGCCCAAGACATTCGTGAACTACTTCACCGTACAGGCGTTCCGCTCCACGCCGCCGCCACGGTCCAGCACGAAGGGTGTGACCGAGGGCTCCGAAACATCGATTGCGTGGAACGCCACCTTTTCATCGCGTACCGGCGTCGTTGAGGCCGCTTCATGCGACCGGATGACGATTCGGCGAACGTCCGACGGTCACCGATACACGTGGAAGGTTCCGCCTGATCAGGCCACCGCCGTCGCGTCCGGCAGTGAAGTGCATGAAAACCAAGTCATCGCCTCGGCTGTTCCACCGCTTCCGATGTCAGAGCTGCGCTGTCCCGGTGTGTTTCCCGACGGGCACGTTCCACAGCTCCTACGGTCGCGCGAACGCACGTTGCGCTTCACCGGCGTCAAGCTCGCTCGCTTGCGGCGAAACGCTTCACTTTGCGACGAAGTGTCCGCCCTCGCAACTGACGCCGATGAGGACGTGTACGTCCGCCTTGAGGCCGCGTCATACCTCACTTCTGTTTGCGGCTCACCTGCTGATGCCCTGTTTGAACCGTACTGCAACAGCAACGACGCGCAGACGCAACTCGAATCCGTCATCGCTCTCGGCGAGGCGGGCACCCCGGGGGCCGTCGCACTCTTGTCGGCCATTCTCGACGATGAGCATCGCCCGTACTTTCTTCGCAGCGCGGCGGCTTCGTCACTAAGCCACGTCCACCAGCCGGAGGCCCTCTCGCGGCTCATTCGAGCCTTTGCCGACGTGGATCGCGACATACGAGACGAAGCTCTCGAAGGCATCATCTCGGTTGGAGGTCCGGCCGTGCCGCTTCTGATTGCCGGGCTTCGTGGTCCTGAGTTGGACATCGCGGCGGGCTGCGCGGAGTCACTTCGGCACCGGCGCGACCTTCCAAATGATGCCCTTGCCGCGATCGTGCGTGACTTCCGTTCGGGGTCGGCTGGTCCGTGGGTAACTTGGCTTGTCGCCCACCTGCCGCGCGAGCGCGTCGCAACTGCAATAGCGGATCTTCAGAGATCGGCTCCGCACTTGCACTACGCAGTCTCCGTGCTATGGTCGTTTGTTGAAAGCTGGATCGCTCGCCGGTGGGAGTACGCTCCGCTTCCGCGCTCGGAGGCATCGCGTCGTGTTTGACATTCCCAAGCACATTCAGGTCTATCGAACCAAGCTTGGCCTTCAAGTGTGCGCCGACAGTCGCAAAGTGCTGCCGATGCTTCCAGAGGAAAGCGTCGACCTCGTCGTGACGAGTCCGCCCTTTGCTTTGCTTCGCCAGAAGAGCTACGGCAACGAGGACCAGGCGAACTACGTCGGCTGGCTGACGGAGTTCGGCCGCGCGGCCGTGCGACCTTTGAAGCGAACGGGCAGTTTCGTCTTGGATCTGGGAGGTGCCTATCAACGCGGTCGCCCGGTGCGCTCGCTTTACAGCTATCGTGTCCTCATCGAATGGTGTGACCAGCTCGGCTATCGCCTCGCCGAGGAGTTCTTTTGGCACAACCCCGCCAAACTACCTTCGCCGATTGAGTGGGTGAACAAGCGGAAACTCCGCGCGAAGGACGCCGTCAACACCGTCTGGTGGTTCTCAAAGACCGACAACCCAAAAGCGGACGTGACTCGCGTTTTAACCGCGTACTCGGAGCGAATGAAGACGCTCCTCAAGGACCCCGCCAAGTTCTATTCACCGAAGGAAAGGCCCTCCGGCCACGACATCGCGGAAGCCTTTGGCCGCGATAACGGTGGCGCGATTCCCTCAAACCTCCTTCAGATCCCGAACACCGACAGCAACTCGCATTACCTCCGCACCTGCAAGGCACTTGGTCGCGAATCCCATCCCGCTCGCTTTCCGCCGGACCTTCCGCGCTTCTTCATCAAGTTTCTGACTGACCCTGGTGACCTCGTAGTCGACATTTTCTCGGGGTCCAACGTGACGGGCGCAGTAGCAGAGGAACTCGGCAGAAAGTGGCTGAGCGTCGACGTGGACGCTGGGTACGCCGCACTCTCCGTGGTGCGATTTCTGGAGAACAGCGACCTTCCGTCCATTCATGCAACCCTCGCCGAGATTGAGGCTGGCTCCGTTCCACGTGTCAGGCACATCACCCCCGCGATCCAGGCCGAGCTCTTTCGATAGGGGTTGAACCGACAGTATCCGCTGTAAAACCCTGCAACACCATAGTTTCCGATGCCGCGCGCCGGATCAATTCGCGCGCCGAATTTGTCCGGGTTTTTCCGTCCGAAAACGCGCGGATACTTCGGGCAGACGGAGCGAACGGATTCGCCCACGGCACAGACCCGAAACGATTCGAGCGATGGAACTTCTGACCGCCCGTGAGGTTGCAGCCCTCCCGAAACTGAGTGTTCGGCAAGTCTGGAAGCTCAGCCGAACCGAAGGCTTCCCCCGCCCGGTGCCGATCGGGCGTTTTGTTCGCTGGCGCGCGTCCGACATTCAACGCCTCATCGACGGCGGTGGCGACCTGCCCCGGCTGGACGAACTAGAGCGAAAGTGCGATCAGCAGTTCGCGGCCCTGTTTCAAGCAATTCGCAAGCTGACGGAACCGCCCAGCCCAAAGAAGGGCCGGATCGGTTTCGTTACCGACGATCCTCCGTGAGCCGCCACCATGGCCAGCGTCTACCGCCGTACGGAAACCTACTGAAACTAGAGGGAAACTGCGAACCGCTGTCTCCCTTCGAAGAGCAGAATCGGTCGCATCGATACGCGACCGGCGTTCGCCCGGCCGCGACATTCTGCGCCCTGATCCGCTCTGCCTGACCCCGTTCCCACCTTCCCGCATTCCCACGCCCAATCCCGCCAAACCCCGCCAAATCGCGACAAACTCAAAACTCTGCGCCCCGCGGCGTCCTCCGCGGTGCATACTTACCTGGGAAGGAGTGCGGACCTCCGCCCCGGGCTGACGGCTGAGGGCTGACGGCTGACAGCTCGTAAGGGATGCCTGATGTCTGGTCCCAATAACAAAGGCTGCCAACAGGGGGGTGTGCAAACATGAGCATCTTGGCCACCTTCGGCCCGCGTGCGTTGCACCCGCAAATTACCGGACCACGGATCGGAACCCGCCCGCCAGGGCGCCGGCCGCTGCGGGAGCTGAAAGCTGAGGGCTGAAGGCTGACGGCTGATCAGTCCGCAAGCGCGAACCGCAGGATGAAGTACACCGCCTTCAGCCCGTCGCGCCAGGTGATCTTTTTGCCCTCTTCGTACGACCGCCCGGAGTAGCTGATGCCGACCTCGTAGACCCGCCAGCCGCCGCGGGCGACCTTGGCCGTCAGCTCGGGCTCGATCCCAAACCGGTTGGAGCGCAGCCGCATATTTCGCAGCACCTCCGCCCGGAACGTCTTGTAGCAGGTCTCCATGTCCGTGAGGTTGAGGTTGGTGAAGAGGTTCGAAAACAGCGTCAGGAACTTGTTGCCGAGGTAATGCCAGAAATACAGCACGCGATGCTCGTCGCCGACGACGAAGCGCGACCCGTACACGACGTCGGCGCGCCCGTCCAGAATGGGCCTCAGAAGCTTGGGGTAGTCCCGCGGGTCGTACTCCAGGTCCGCGTCCTGCACGACGACGATGTCGCCCCGCGCTTCGGCGAAGCCGCGCCGAATGGCCGCCCCCTTCCCCTGGTTCACCGCCTGCTTGAACAGCCGGATGTTGACGTTCGGGAATTGCTCCGCGAGCCGGGGGTACAACTCGTGGGTCCCGTCGGTCGACGCATCATCCACGAGCACGATCTCGCGCTCGACCTCGACCGGTGCCGCGCTCACCCGCCGCAGCAGCTCCAACAGCGTGTCCCGCTCGTTGTACACCGGGATCACGATGGAGAGCATCATCAGCGACCGGCAGTCCTTTCTCGCCCGCGGCGGCCACGATCGGCCGTCTGGGTCGGGATGATCCGCCGCGCCGGCGCACGCTCACGCCGGGGTCGCCAGCAGCGGATACAGGCCGGCATCGCGCGACACGACGGCCTGGCGAATCTGCGCCCGCAGCGCCTGAATCGGCAGCCGCCACAAGCGGCGCGCCAACGGCGGCAGGTGCTCCGACCCGGGGTCCGGCGCGGCGAAGGCATCCAGCAGCAACCGCTCGCGGACCGAGCGGTCGAACTCGGGGCGCCGGAACTCCTCCCACGTTTCCAACAGGACCGGCAGCAGGCGCGCCCCGCGCCGCCCGACCCAGTTGAGGCCGGCAAACACCAGCAGGGCCGCCGACTGGAGCTGCGGCTCGGCATGGTGGGCGACCATCATGTGGCGGACGGCGGTTGCCGCCTGCCCGCGCTCAAAGCAGTAACAGCCCAGCAGGTAGCGTGTGACGGCGCAGCGCGGCTCGACCGCCAACCGGCCGGCCAGCGACGCCGCCAGTTGGTCTCGGGGAGTCTGCGCGTACCTGCGCACCAACTCTGGCAATCCAGGCTGGCTCATTCCACGCACCGAACCTGCCGGGGACCCGCAGGTCACAAGACGATCCGAATAAGCACTTTTACGCTACTTCGAGCGCGGGCAGTCGTCAACGGCTGGGCGCTCGCGCAAGGTTCGACGCCGCACTCGTCTGGGAGCCCTGGCGGCCTTGGCGTGAACAAGCAGCGCTAGCCGCCGGCGATGGCCTCGACGCGCTCGCAGATGTAGTGATACGCCAGCACGTGGGCTTCTTGAATGCGGTCGCTCGACGTGTGCGGCGCCTGAAAGACGTGCGTACACAGCGCGGCGAGCTTGCCGCCGGTCTGGCCCGTAAACCCGATAACCGTCGCGCCGCGGGCGGCCGCCGCACGGACCGCTTCGAGCACGTTGGGCGAGTCGCCGCTCGTGCTGAGTGCCCAGACGACGTCCCCGGGCTGCACGAGGCCCTCAATCTGGCGGGCGAACACGCGCTCGTAGCCGAGGTCGTTCGCGATGGCAGTCAGCGTCGAGGTGTCCGTGCTGAGCGCGAGAGCGGGCAGCGCCGCCCGCTCGCGCTTGAAGCGCCCCAGTAGCTCGCAGGCGATGTGCTGCGCGTCCGCCGCACTACCGCCGTTGCCGAGCGTGTATACGCGTCGCCCGCTGCGCAGGCACTCGGCGATGACGTTGGCGATCCGGTCCAGTACGGCGGCCTGGTCGGCCAGGGCCTCGACGACCTGCCGATGCTCGCGCCACACCGTTGGCCAATCACGAGTCATCGTGTGCCCCGCGCCGCAGCCGCTGCGGCAGCGCTGATACGCTCCATCTCGCGTGTCGTACTGTAGCCGGCGACGAGGTCGACGAGCACGACGCGGCCGCCGCGGGATTCGACGAATGCTTGGCCCACCACGCGGCCGGTCCAGTCGGACCCCTTCACCAGCACGTCCGGGCAGACCTGCTCGATGAGCCGCGCCGGATCGGGCTCGTCGAAGATCACCACGTAGTCCACGGTCTCCAGGGCCGCGAGCATCCGCGCCCGGTCCTGCTGAGTGCGGAATGGCCGGCCGTCGCCCTTGGCGAGCGATTGCACGGAGCCGTCGCTGTTCAGCCCGACCACGAGCACGCTGCCGAGCACCTTGGCTTTCTCGAGCAGCTCGACGTGCCCCGGATGCAGAAGGTCGAAGCAGCCGTTGGTGAACACGACCGTCTCGCCCTGCTGCCGCCGGGCGTCGAGCTCGGGCTTTAGCTCGACGATCGCGCGGACCTTGCCGCGGCCGCGCTGCGCGCCGTGCAGCAGCTCATGGCGCACCTCGTCCTGCGCGATCGGCACGCAGCCGAACTTGCTGACCTCCAGACCGCCGGCAATGTTGGCGAGCACCGTCGCCTGCTCGAGGGTCGCGCCCGCCGCGACGGCGACCGCGGCCATCGCGAGCACCGCGTCGCCGGCGCCCGTATTGTCGTACACGGCCCGCGGGGTGGTCCGGAAGCACTGCGGCGGATGATCGCGGCGCAGCAGCAGGGCCCCATCCCGGCCCAGCGTAATGAGCAGGGCATCCAGCTTCAGGCGGCCGAGCAGTTCCATCCCGGCCGCGGGCAACTCCTCGTCCGTGACGCCGCGACCGCAGGCGATCTCGAGCTCGGCCCGGTTCGGGGTCAGCAAGGTCGCGCCGCGGTAGTGCTCCCAGGCGGGCGAACGGGCCGGATCGACGAGCACGGGCCGGCGTTGCTGCCGGGCCTCCGCGATGAGGGCGCCGCAGATGGCCGGCGACAGGACGCCCTTCGAGTAGTCCTCGAGGCAGACCGCGTCCACCTCGGGCAACGTGGCCCGCGCGACGGCCAGCAGCCGCTGCTCGTCCACGTGCGTCGGCGGACGCACGACCTCGTCGTCGACCCGCAGAATCTGCTGGCGGTGGCGATGCTCGGCCAAGCCGACCAGGCGGGTCTTCGTGATGGTGGGCCGGTCTTCCGCCCGGACCAGGCCGCGCACGTCGGCGCCGTCGTCGCGGAGGGCCTTCTCGACGCGGTCGCCGAAGGCGTCCTTACCGAGCAGTCCGCAGCAGGCCACCCGTGCTCCGAGTGCCAGGACGTTTAGCGCCACGGACCCCGCGCCGCCGACGCGGTCCTGGCGCTCGATCACCCGCAGCACGGGGACCGGGGCCTCGGGGCTGATCCGTTCGGCATCGCCGAAGACGTAGCGGTCGAGCATGAAGTCGCCGACCAGCAGGATGCGGCGGCCGGGGAAGCGATCGACGATGGCGAACAGCTCGCTGTGCATGATTCGCGTGCACCTTTCGACAGGTAGTATAGCGGTGGGATCGAGCGATGAGTCTCTTCCAGCAGCGCCCACGTGCTGCTTCCTCATACCGCCGCGCACACCTGCCGCGCCGCGTCGGTCAGATCCGTCGCCGGCCGGAGCTGCGGGATGTTCGCCTCCTGCAGCAGCTTGCGGGCCACGTCCACGCGGGTCCCCTCCAGGCGCACTACCACGGGCACCGGGAAGCCGACTTCCTGGGCCGCCCGAATGAGCGCGTCGGCGATTACGTCACAACGGGCAATGCCGCCGAAGATGTTCACCAGGACCGCTTTCACCTTCTTGTCGGCCAGTATGATCTTGAACGCCTCGACCGCGCCCTCGCAGGTGACGCTGCCCCCCACGTCGAGGAAGTTGGCCGGCTCCCCGCCGTGCAGCTTGATGATGTCCATGGTGGCCATCGCCAGCCCGGCGCCGTTGACCAGGCACCCGATGTTCCCATCGAGGGCGATGTAGCTGAGGTTGTGCTCCTTGGCCCGCAGCTCCGCCGGGTTCTCCTCGCTCTCCTCGACCAGCTCGGCGATGTTGGCCTGGCGGAAGAGCGCGTTGTCGTCGAAGTTGATCTTCGCGTCGATCGCCAGAATCTCGCCCGTCGCCGTCTGAACCAGCGGGTTGATCTCCGCCAGCGAGCAGTCCTTCTCGACGAACAGCCGGGCCAGCTTGAGCATGACGTCGGTCGCCGTCTTGGCCTGCAGCCGTTTCAGCCCGATGGCCTCCACCAGCGCCCGCGCCTGAAAGGGCTGCAGCCCCAGGTGCGGGTGAAACCAGGCCTTCTTGATCGCTCCCGGATTGCGGGCCGCCACCTCCTCAATCTCCACGCCGCCCTCGCTGCTGGCCATGATGACCGGCGTGCGCCGGGCGCGGTCGACGACGACGCCGAGGTAGTACTCCTTGGCGATGTCCACGGCGGCGGCCATCAGGATCTTGCGCACCTTTACGCCGGCCGGCCCGGTCTGCGCGGAGACCATGGGGTGGGCGAACATGTGCGTCGCGTGCTGCTTGGCCTCGTTGGCCGAGCCGACCAGCTTGACGTACCCCGCCTTGCCGCGCCCGCCGGCGTGCACCTGCGCCTTGATCACCACCGTCTCCGCGCCAAGCTGGCGAAACGCCTTGGCAGCCTGCTCGGGGGCGTCGATCACCTGGCTCGGCGGGACGGGGATGCCTGCGGTGGCGAGCAGCGCACGCGCCTGGTACTCATGGACCTTCATTTCCGGGGCTCCGTTGATAACGTCGCGCTGCCCAGGCGGGGCCGTGCGACGCCGAAGTGTAGCCCGAAACGCGCGCCAGCGCCAAACCCGCCCCGGGGCGAGCCCCATGCCTCAGCCGGCAGGCGTTCCTTCCTGCGCGGCGGCGCGGTAGAGACTGCGCTCTTCGATGTACTGCCGGACCGGCTCCGGCACGAGGTAGCGGATACTCCGCCCGGCACGCACGCGAGCCCGAATGTCCGTGCCCGAGATGTCGATGCGCGGGCCTTCGACGATGTGACGGCGCAAATGCTCCACCTGCGGCGGCGCGAACGAGCGGGCCAGCGCGACGGTATCGGGAGCCGCAAACCCCGGTCGGGCGGCGGTGACGATCGTGCAGGCCTGTACCAGCTCCCCGGCGTGATACCACGTCCCCAGCTCGCTCAGGCTGTCCACCCCGATCAGCCAATAGAGTGCGGCGTGCGGCGGGGCGACGGAACGGAAATGCTCGACCGTGTGCAGAGTGTAGTTCGGCCCCGGACGGCCGAGCTCCCAGTCGCTGATCTCAAATCGCGGTTCATCGGCCACGCCCAGTCGGCACATGGCCAGCCGGTCGGCGGCGGAAGCCAGCACGTGGTCCGGCTTATGCGGCGGTCGGGCGCCAGGGATCAAAACGACGCGAGGGATGGACAGTTGCTCGGCGACGTGTCGGCTGACGATCAGGTGGCCGAGGTGAATGGGATCGAACGAACCGCCGAAGAGCAAGATCTTGTCCACGGGTATCCTTCCCCGCTGACGCTCCTTACGCGTGACGGTGGCGGTGTGTGCTGAGGACCGACTCCAACTCGTGGATCGCGTCCGGAACGTCGTCGAGAAGCGGGTGAATCCGCAGTGCCTGGCGGTAGTAATGCAGCGCCCCGCGCAGATTGCCCTGCTCAACGCACGCGTGTCCGAGAGCGCTCGCGGCACCGAAGTGGTACGGATTTAACCGCAGGGTCTGACGGTACTCCTGAGCCGCCTCCGCGGGCAGGTCGGCCGAGTACAACGCCAGGCCGCGCTGAAAGTGGGCCTCGGCGAAGGCCGGCTCTTGAGACAACACGGCATTCAGGACGTCGATCGCCTTTTTGTACGCTCCGGACTTGATGCAACTAATGGCCTCGGCGAGGCGATGATTCCCGTCTTCCGATCCGCCCTGCATCCACAGGGACCAAAGGCAGTGTTCCGCCAGACGGACGACGCCGACGTCCTCGTGGTGCAGGCACAAGGCGAGGACTGCGGATTCGCGGATGGTCCCATAAAGACCGAGGTACAATACCGCCGCACGCACGGTTGCGGGATCGGCAGCGGCCAGCAGCGAGACGAGGGCCTCTGGTGTCGGCTTGGCGCGCATCAGGGCGTCCAGAGTGCATCGATCGACGTGCAGGCCGGGCTCGACGCGATCGATAATCCGGTCGATCGTGGCGTCAAATGTCACCCTGCCACCGCTTCCATCAAAGAACTCGCAGCCGGTCACCCACGGTGCATCACGCCCATCCCCGATCCCATGAACCCCCGCGCCTGGGGATTGGCCGACACCACACGTTGCGATGGGACGCGGAAGTCGCATCGCATCGAATCCTAGGCCACGGATTGATGAGGGTCAAATAAAGCCTGGCACGTGGTGCGGCCCCGGAGAAGAAGAAAAACAATGTCCGAAACCCACCCGTGGAGGAGACGATCATGGCGACCAGCCGGCGACTGCTATGCGGACCCAAGAGCGCCTAGCCCGACTCATGGTGGTCAGGCCGCTGGCCTGTCTACGGAGTTTGGCACTTTAGTGCGCGAGCACTGTCTGTTCGAGGGCGGTACGCAGCTTGTCCAACGCTTTGTTCTGAATCTGGCGTACGCGCTCCTTCGTGACCCCGATCATCTCGCCGACCTGCTCCAGGGTCTTGGCTTTGACCGCCGGGTCGCTGTCTGCGGGGTCGATGGCGAAGCGCGCCAGGATGACCTGCCGCTCCACGTCGCTTAGGTGAGCGCCGTTGTCCAGAAGAATCGACTTGAGCTCATGCACGCATTCGCCTTCCTTGCTGGCGCGGCTCCGTTCGACGAAGTCGCTGCGCTCGAGGGCCGGGTCAAACTCGGTCGGAAACACACCGCGGTGCCGCCCCGACCGCGTTGCGACCCGCGAGAAGCTCTTGAGGATCGCCCGACATGCGTACGTGCTGAACTTGTACCCGCGCGCGCAATCGAACTTGTTGACCGCGCGCAAGAGCGCCAGGTTGCCCTCGCTGATCAGGTCCGTCAGATCAATCCCCGTGATGCGTGTCCGCTTCGCCATCGCCAGCACCAGCGGGATATTCTCCCGTACAATCTCGCCCCGCGTCTCGGCCGTCGCCCGTTGCCACCGCAAGAGCGTCGCCGTCGCCGCCGCGCTGAGGCGTCGACCAGCATGCTCGCGCAGGAGCTCGAGGATGTGCCGGCGGCAGTAGTTCAAGCGCAGGAAAAGAAACGGCTCGCGTTCCAGGGCCCGGACTGCGTCCAAGGCCCCGTCCAGCCCGTAAATCCCGCTGTCGTCACTGGCCAGCGGCTCGTCTTCCCAGGCGTACAGCGGTCGCCGGAGCAACGCCTCCGCTTCCGGCCGCTGGATGAGCTCGTTGGGGACATACTCCGCCGGGCTGACCAGGACATGGCGCAACAGCTTCAACTCGGCCGGCGACAAGGTCTCGAGGACGGCCGCGGCGGGCAGCTTGGCCTGCGGCTTGCACTTCACTACTTTCGAGGTGGTGTCCTGTGGCTCACTCGGAAGCATCGCTTCTCCCATCCGGCTTGTGCCCATGAACAGCGCCTGCGTGCTAACCTGCCCGCGACGCCGAACTCAATCGGAACGCACCGCGCTACACCAGCGCGTACACACAACGTCCCAATTGCTAGAAACACGGAGCCGAAAGCCCGGCAGGGGGAGCCGTCAGAACAAACCGGGCACGGCAACTTTGGGGAGCCACGGGTAGTATACCCAACAACCAAGTGTGCGGCAAGGAAAAGTTGCGCAAAGATCACGCATCCGGGCCGACGGGCGATAACACGTTGAGAATCAGCATGTTAACGGCGTACTGGGCAAGGAAATGCGCGGTCTAAGAATATCCAATATCCGCGAGCCGAGTGGTTGTCTGCGGCCCAAACCCCGCCCTTCTCCGCCTCTTCCTGGGGCGCAGGCCTAGCCACAGGCGCCGGTCCCCGAGGAGTGGGCGCCACGGCCGTGGACCCCATAATACGCGTTGATCGTGACGAGGCGCCCTACGGCTTTGTGCCCTGCGGCGTGGGTTGCGTAGCCGCTCTTTCCCCAAGCAGTCCGCCGGGTGCTGCTGGCTGCGTGGCTGCACCCGGGCGCACTGACGGAGGCATGACGATCTGAATGGGGACCACGAACCGCTGATACCCGGGGTCCTTGGCACTCGTCGTGATCTCCACTGCGGGCTCAGCCCCCTCGGGGATCATCTCGCCGGGGGGCAGTGTGACCGTGATCTGATACGCGTCCACCGGCTTGCCATCCGCCCCGGGCTCGACTTTCTGCGCCGCTACCTTGATCGCGTCGTGCGTCGCCTTCACGCTCGTGACCTCGAGCGGATAGTCCGGCGCAAATGAAAGTTGCAGCACACGCCGCATCTCGCTCACCGAGTTCTTCGGCAGGAAGAGCTTCGTGGGGCGGACCATCACCGGCGGCTGCACAAACCCGTAGAGCGGCACCCGGATCTCCGGAACCAGCTCGAGACCGGTGGCCAGTATCAGGACGTTCTGAAAGCGGTCGACGCGCAGCGGGGGCTTGGTCGTGGCCGTCAGGGCGTAGCGCGTGCCCTGCTCGATCTCCTGCAGCTCGATTACGAACGGTCCGGAATCCTGCCCCTCCTTCAGGGTGAGACGCAACGGTTCGGTGTATTTGTTCACGATCGTCACGCGGCGAGTCGCGTCGGAACTCTGTGTGAGTTGCCCGAAGATCAGGCCCTCCTTCGGATCCAGGTCGTACAGTGGCTTGACTTCGCCAGTGAGCTTGATGGCCACTCTGGGCTGCGCGGGGTCATTCGTCACGAGCGTGACGGTCTGGCTGGCCTGTCCGACGCGTTTAGCCGAGTCATAGGAAATGGTCATCGCGCTCGACTCGCCGGGAGCCAGCGGGCTGTTCGGCTTGGTCGGTACGGTGCAACCGCACGAACTGCTGACCTCGGTGATTTCGAGCGGGGCCGTGCCGACGTTTTTCACGGTGAACTCCTGCCGGAGCGGCTGCCCTTGCCAGGCGACACCGAAGTTCCACTCCGGCATGCTCAACTCGATGCGCGGCGCGGGCGGGGCTTCCGCGGGCGGCTGATCCTGGGCAGGCGCCGCGCCGACGAAGTCCAGACAGGCCAGGACGATGAGACCGGTCTTCCAGCAACGAGGCATGATGGTCCTTCTTCTGTCTGCGGCTAGAGGGGCTTCACCGGGGTCTCAGGCGGCCCCTGGATTTTCGACTGCCAGACCCGCGCATCCGCGGTCACCAGCACCTGCACCTTGGAGAACGCCGGATCGTTGGTCGTAAACTCGATGACGACGCCCTCGGGCGGGATGGCGCTGGCGGGCGGCAGCGACACGGTCGTGCGCACCAGCGCCGTCATCTTGGGGGTCAGTTTCTCCAGGCCGTTGCCCAGCGATTCGGTCAGTCCGAGCTTGATCTTGACGTCGGGGTCCTTGCAGTCTGCCTCGGTGACGCGGAACGGATCCGCGCCGTAGTACTGGAGGCTGACGATGCGCTCACTGGGCGTCGTGGCCGTCTTCGGGTCGAGGTAGATAATCGGCGGGCTCGGCTCGACGCGCGAGAGCACCTGCACGCGCGCGTGAACCGTGAGCTTCTCTTCCTGGGAGAGGCCCGTGTCGAACACCAGGGTCCCACGCACGATGCCGCCCGGCGGCAGGGCCTGCTTGGTCCGGCCAATGACGTCATACACCAGGCCGGGCGTGATTTCCCTGATCTCCACGTCGATCACGTCCTGCAGGTTCGACGCCGAGAGCCGTAAACGCATCGGCTCGGGCATCTGATTCTCCAGCCGCAGTGTGCTCGCCTGGCCGGGCTGCGTGTCGAGCGTGCGGATCACGAGTCCGCCGATCGGTGTGCGCTTGACGGCCCGCTTGACGTCGCCTTGGATCGGCATCTCGACCGTCGGTCGCGTGGAGTCGTTGCTGTCAATGATCACCTTTGACGTGACGTGCCCCTGCTTGCCCTCTGAGTTGAAGCGTACCTTGACCTCAGTGCTCTCGCCCGGCGGGATCAGCTTGCGGCCCGGCTCGGCGACCGTGCAGCCGCAAGTGGACCGCACGTCCTTGAGCTCGAGGTCGGCGTTGCCCTCGTTTTTGACGACGAGCGTGAGGGCGGCGCTCTGCGGATGCCACACGTCGCCGAAGTTCCAGGAGTCCTGCGACAGAACGATGCGCGGCGCCGGGGCGTCCTGGGCCCGGGCGGCAGCGCTACCCAACATGACGCATAGCAGACCCGCGAGACCAAACCGGTGTTTCATCGCTTCTGCGCTCCGTTCCCAGCGGCACGGGTGGTTACCCACGCACCAGCGCCGCAACTCTTAGAGTGTAGCTGCCGGCGCGTACGATGCCAGGGGGACGTGGTTCACGGCGGCCAGGGCGTGGCCGACGCGCGGTTGGCCGACGCCGCGCCGAATCGGACGAGCCCGGAGCGCTAGCGACGGGCCCGGCGCCCCGCGCTGGCGCTCCGGGCTCGTCTTGGCGCCGTGTGCTTGCGCACGGTCGCTTAGCCGCCGCCGAGGGTTGGGTTAGATTGCCAGGCCCGCAGGGCGCTGATGCCGGCGGACTCCCACGGCCGACCGGGAGGTCGGCCGCTACATTAGTAGCGCTGGCCCCCCGTGGCCAACGTCGGGCGCTGCGCGGTCTTCCCCGTCGCCCGCAGGGGGGCGACACTACGGCGTTTGGGCGGCTTGGGTCGCAGCCGGCTGGTCGCGCTCGGCCGCGGCCCGCTGGGCGCGCGTCGGCAGCTTTTCCAGGCGCGGCTTGAGCTGCCGCTCGAAAATCTCGTTGAGCGGGGCGCGGAGCTTGGCCGCCTGTTGCGACCGCGCGTAACGCTCCTCCTCTTTCGGGGTATCCGCGTTGGCGACCTTCTCGAGCTTCTGCTGAAGCTGCTCGAAATCGCTCTTATGTCGGAGCAGGTATTGGTTGGCCTCCTCCTGGCACTCGCGGAGGATGCTCAGAGCCTTCTGCGATTGACCGTCGTCCAGGTGGTACTTCGCGATGAACTCCCGCGTGTAGGCTCCCCACGCGGACTCACGGCGCCGGCGGGCCGAGGTCGGGTCGGCGGTCGCTTTGCCCGCCTCCGGTGCGCCCTCCACCTCTGAGCGCGCCGAGTCGGCTTCCATTTCAGCAATGGCCCGCAGGTTGCTGGGGCCGCGCTTGATTTCTCCGGTGCCTATACGCTTGAAAAACTCGTCCGTGGAAACCGGTTTCTCTCCATCGAACATGAGGAACTCGTGCTTGTCACCCGGCTTGGTGACGCTGACCAACATGCCGGCCTCGACGCCGATGTCGGCGGGCTTGAGCACGCGCGGCTGGCCGGGTTGATTGAACGTCGCCGCGGTCACCGTCAGGACCAGGGTCGGCTCAGCCACGCCGGCCTCGAAGAACGCGACCGTAGCCGGGTACCAGACGCCCTCGTATTGTCTAAGCGTGCTGCGCGATTCGTGGGTCACGCGACCGCCTTGCTCGAACGTCACGCGTACGGGGTTCCAGCCCCGCTGCGGGTCGAGGTACCAGGTGATCGTCCCGTATTCCGCCGCGGCGCGGACCACGTGCAGGCCGTCCTCGACGCTCTCGCTGTATGTTCGCGCAGCAGGTTGCGTGGTTGCGTCGCGCCACAGGACATCGTGCAGGTCGCCGGAGCCGCTGCGGGGTGAAAGCCCCAAGGACCGCATGTTGTAGATGGCTTCCTGCTGCGCGCCCCGATCGTACAGATCCACCTGCAGACCGTCGTTGTAGTAAACCCACACTTGGTCATTGGCCCTCAAGGCCGCCCGAGCTAAGTGCGGGTCTACAGTTCCATCGGGATAATAGAACTTTCCCGACTCATCCCCGCGGTACGTCAGGGCATCGCCTTGCTCGCCAAACTGCGCGCTACAAAGCATGGGCGGCCTACCCTCGCGCGGATACTCGCGCGAGAGGTTGACAACGCCAGTGCGGAGCGCTTCGCGCTGATGCTGCGCCTTTTCTAATGCGGCGGGGCGAACTTGCCCCAGAGCAACGACGGTGCCGCACATCCCGATGCAGACGAACATCGACAGCCGCATGGAGGACATTGGCGCTCTCCGAAAGCTAGGCATATCGCTGTAGCGCGCAGCAACTCAGACGCCGTGCGGGAATCCGTGCCGTGAAGCGCCGGCAAGCTGTGTGACCCCAATTAACCGCCGTGGGGCTCGCAGGGCGGACATCCCTCGGTCGCATAGAGCTGCATAAAGGTCCCGGGAGCATCGTGGTCCCAAGTACCGTTGATACATGCGTTGGGGCATGGATTCGTATCGCACCTCCACACCTCGCCGCAGAAGCGCGATCGTTGCTCGTATTTGTTCCCGCCACAGGTTACTTCAGTCAGGTCCTGCTGGTGCTGGCAGGTCGTGCCGTATGCACCATTTTGGCACCTGTTCGGTGTCCCCTGGATGCAGTCTCCGCACGAGCTCTCACTACACGAACATCCGTACCCACCCTGCGTAGAGGTGTAGCACTTGCCGTCCCCCGGGACCCACGCGCCTCCCGCTTCGCGCACCCCGAGGCCGTAGGCCACCAAGATGCACAACGCACCTAGGACAAAGTACCGCTCCATCGCAATCTCCTTTCGCTATCAGGACGCCGACACGGAAAAAACACGTGATCTTCCTCTGTCGTCCACAACGCGGACCGCAATTGGCTCGGGGAGAGGTCCGGTTGTCGAATTGAGAATCTCGATGGCGCCGTTCGGTAGAACTTCCACCCGAATGGCCCCGGAGGCCGCATCTGCCGACACCAGCCGCACCCGCGCTCCTGTTCGATCGAAGCATTCGACCCGCAGGGGTTTGGTACCAACGAGCAATACCTGAGGCGGCGATATGGCCAGCTCGTGGGCACCGCGCGCTTTGAGAAAGACAACGGCGCTTGGCTTGATCGCGCAGTCGGTGCCTACGACGAGCGATGCGCTGTTCTGCCCCGCCGCGAGTCGCGCCTTGATAAGTCGCACGAGGATCTCGGTGCGCCCTTGGTCGGCCGGATTCGGCTGCACTTCTATCCACGCGGCTCCAGACGTTGATATGTCGAGAAGGTTGTCCGTGTCAGACTCATATAGAACGGTAGCACGCGGATCGTCCTCACCATCGTCGAGGACGACCTCCCCAAAGTCCAACGCGTCCGGCGTGATGTTCCACGTGCCCACGACGTTGACGCGAATGACGGCCGAGTAACGGACGCCCGACGCTGCGGTGAGGTCGATGCGCCGCGCTTTCAGTCCGGGACTCTTCTGCGTGTCGAGCTTGACATCGACCGGCAGCGACTCACCCGGCGCCACCGCGCGACCGTGGAAGGCGCCATCCTCGATCACTGTGCAATCGCAGGAGGACTGCGCCGATTCGATGGTGAGCCCCGAGGCGCCCCGATTTACGAAGGTGAGAGTGACTGGAACTACCTGCGCCCACAACTGGTCGCCGAGGTCGATCTGCTTCGGCTCAAACCCGATGTAACCCCCCGGTTCCGGCTGAGCGCTCGCGCGGTTGGCGCCACGGAAACGACCGTAAACGTAGGCTCCCGCGACTCCGGCGGTGATCACAACGAACGCCAACAGCCGCAGCCCCAACGCCTGTCGGCGCGCGCTCGATCGCACTTCGACTTTTTCCTGGGCACCCGCCACTGCGCGCCCCTTATTTCGGCCCGGTGGGCACCTGGCTCGGCTTTACACCCCAGGCCGAGGGTCAGCACCCAGCGACGTGGGGTATTCAACCCCCCCCCATTGTGCAGAGTCAAGAAAAAAACGCGAATTCCAGAACTAACCGTAAGGCCCGCATTTACAAAGACTTGCTACCCACCGCCGAGGGTGGGGTTGGATTGCCAGGCGCGCATCGCGCTGATGGCGGCGGGGCCGGCGACCACCACGGCGATCGCGGGAAAGATGAACAGCACGAGGGGCAGCATGAGCTTGACCGCGGTCTTCTGGGCTTTTTCTTCAGCGGCCTGCCGGCGTTTGATCCGCATCGAGTCGGCTTGGTTTCGCAGGGCCTTGGCGATGCTCGTGCCGAACTTCTCCGCCTGGACGATGACGGAGACCAGGCTGCGCATCTCGTCCAGGGCCGTGCGCTTGGCCATGTTTTCGAGGGCTTCGTTCCGGCGCAGGCCCATCTGGGTTTCCATGGTGGCGATGCGCAGCTCCTCGGAAAGCTCGGCATGGACCGGGGCCATTTCCTCGCCGACGCGCTTCAACGCGGCGTCGAGTGCCAGCCCGGACTCGACCGACACCACGAGGAGGTCGAGCGTGTCGGGCAGGCCGTAGCGGATTTTCTGTTTGCGGCCGCTGGTGGCGACGCTCAGCCAGAGGTCCGGTAATACGAGCCCGGTCCCGGCGCAGAAGGCGGCCAGCCCGGCCAGCGAGGTCCACTGCATCTGCATCGCGAGTCCAACCGCGACGCCCACGATGAGGCCGACGACGGCGAGCGTGGATTTACTGGCCAGAAACAGCGTCTGGGCCTGCGGGCGGCGGAAGCCGGCGTTGGCCAGCTTGAGGCGCATGTTGTTCTGGGCCTGGTCCGAGCTGGGCATCGCGAGCCTGGACAGCATGGGGGCCGCCTTGCGCATGAACTCGCCCGTTGCCGACTCGTGCGCGCGAGCGCGGATCTGTACTTCTTCGTCAGTGCCGCGGCGTCCCCACAGCCGGCGTTTCACGACGTCGCGCTCCTCCCGTTTGCGGGGAAGCAGGCTGTAGGCGATGAGTCCCAGGGCGAGCACCGCCAGGAAGACGAGCGTGAGCAGATTGGCGTTCATACCGCTACACCTTGATGTTGACAATCTTCTTGATCAGGGCCCAGCCCATGAGCTGCATCACGATGGCCACGGTAAGCATCGTTTTTCCGGTGGCGTCGGTGTACAAGAGGCTCATGTACTGGGGGTTGACGTACATCAGGATGAAGAAGACGAGGACCGGCAATCCCAACAGGACGTAGCCGGACAGACGCCCTTCAGCCGTCAGGGCCTGCACGGTGCCGAAGAGCTGCAAGCGCTCGCGGATCACTGCGCCGATCTTGTCCAGCACCTCGGCCAGGTCGCCGCCCACCTGCCGCTGGATGAGCACCGCCGTGACGAAGAAACGCACGTCGAGCACCCCGGTGCGGTCGGCCATGTTCTTCAGCGCGTCCTCGATTTTCAGTCCCAGGTTCTGCTCGTGGAACACGCGTCCGAATTCCGTCCCCGCCGGGTCGGGCAACTCCTTGGCCACGAGCTGCATGGCGGTGGCCAGCGAGTTCCCGGCGCGCAGCGCCTGGCCCAGCAGCTCAAAGACGTCCGGCAATTGCAGGGCGAGCTTCTTGAGCCGCTTGTTGCGGCGGCGCGTCAGGTAGAGGATCGGGACGACGAACGTGGCGAGTGCGGCCCCGAGCGCGACCAGCGGCGCGATGCGGAAGGCCAGGAGCCCGGCGAGCAGCACGCAGGCGATGGCGGTGAGGTTGACCAGCGTCTGGGGCGCGGACCAGTGGACGTTGGCCTGCTCCAGGGTGCGCTGGAAACGCGCGGTGAACCTGAGCTTCGTGAAGGCCCGGGCCAGGGCCCCGGTGGCTTCGGCCGTCTGCTTGCGGAAGCTCTCGAGGTCCAGGCGGTCGTCGCGTCCGCGGTCCCGCGCCGTTCCGCCTTTCAGGCGGTTGACGACACGCTTGTGGTCCGCGGAGCGCAAGTCGACCGTGACGTGGAATACCCCGTACGCCAGCAGCACCGAGCCCAGCAGCGGCAACACGATCAGCATGGCCGTCTGCACAATCGAGCCGGCCTGCAAGGCGAGGAGGGTGGTTGTCATCGCATTAGCGCTCATCGGTCATCAGGTCCCGCGGCGAGAACCAGTCGTTGTCGACGACCGCTCCCGCCGCTCGTAAGCGGTCCAGAAATCCCGGGCGCACGCCGGTGGAAATGATGCGGCCGAAAGCCCGGCCCTCGCGGTTGACGCCGTCCTGCTCGAAGCGAAAAATGTCCTGCATCGTGACCACGTCGCCTTCCATGCCCTGTACCTCGGTGACCGCGACGATCTTGCGGGGCCCGCCGGTCAGGCGGGCGGCCTGCACGATCAGGTTGATCGCCGAGGCGAACTGCTGGCGGATGGCCCGCGTCGGCAGCTCGAACCCGGCCATCATGACCATGGTCTCGACGCGCTGGACGGCGTCGCGGGTGCTGTTGGCGTGGATGGTCGTCAGCGAGCCTTCGTGGCCGGTGTTCATCGCCTGGAGCATGTCCAGCGTCTCCGCGCCACGGCACTCGCCGACCACGATTCGATCGGGCCGCATGCGCAGGGCGTTGATCAGCAGGTCGCGGATGGTGATCCGGCCCTTGCCCTCGATGTTCGGTGGGCGGGTCTCGAGGCGGACGACGTGTGGCTGTCGCAACTGGAGCTCGGCGGCGTCCTCGATGGTGACGATGCGTTCGTCGTCCGGAATAAAGCTCGACAGGTTGTTGAGCAGGGTGGTTTTGCCGGACCCCGTCCCGCCCAGAATGAGGATGTTCAGGCCCGACACGACGCACGCCTTGAAAAACTCCACGATCTGCGGCGTACAGGACCGGAAGCGGATGTAGTGGTCCCAGGTGATCGGGTCTTTGCCGAAACGCCGAATGGAGATGGACGGCCCGTCGATCGCCAGCGGCGGGATGATGGCGTTGACGCGGCTCCCGTCCTTCAGGCGGGCGTCCACCATGGGGGAGACTTCGTCGCACCGGCGTCCCAGGGGCGAGACGATCTTGTCGATCACGTGCAGCAGGTGTCCGTTGTCCTTGAACTTGACCTCGGTGAGCATCAGCCGGCCGGCCTTCTCGACGTAGACGTGCTGGGGGCCGTTGATCAGGATGTCGGAGATTTGCGCGTCGGCGAGGAGCTGCTCCAGCGGCCCCAGCCCGAAGGTCTCGTCCAGGACCTCCTGCACTAGACGCTGCCGCTCGTTGAAGTTCAGGAGCGAGTCCGACTCCTCGCACAGATCGCCCACGATCTGGCGCACCTCGGTGCGGATCTCCTCGCTCGCGTTTTGCGAGAGCTTGGTCAGGTCGAGCTGGTCGACCAGCTTGTGGTGGATCTCCGCTTTGAGCTCGTGGAACTTCCGCACGCGCTCGTCAGTGAGCGGATCCGGACGCGGCTTCGCCGCGGCGGGAGCCGGATTCCGCGGGGGGGCGGGCGGGGACGCGGGAGCGGGAGGGCGCTCGGCGGAGCGTTCTGCCGTCGGGGCCGCTTGCGGTGGCGGCGGCGCTGCCGTCGCCGTCGCCGCTGCGCTCGGTTTTTTCGTAAACAAGCCCATCGCTGACTCCTGTGTTCACCTTTTTCGGTGCGGCCACCGACGGCGCGTCGATGGCGGCTAACTGCTGAAGACTGAGAACAATTTCCTTTTTTTTTGCGGCTCGCCCACGGCTTTGGCCTCGGCCTCGGCCAGGGCGTCTGGCTGATGGTTGCCGAGGTCCTGGGCCATTTGCTGAAAGGCGGCCCGCAGCTTGGACTTGGGCGCGAAGTCCGCCAGCGGCGACCCGACGTTCAGGGCCGTGGCGGCGGTCTTCCAGTCGTCGGGCAGCATCCAATGCAGCTTGCGGTTCAGCGTCGTTTCCACGTCCCCCGGCTGGAGGTACCCGGAGTCGCGCCCGTGGCGGTTGCACACCAGCCGGACCAAGTCCAGGTTGTACCCGCCGCGGCGCAGCTCATTGAGCAGCCGGTCGGCGTTGCGCACCGGCGGGACGAGGAGCTGGAGCACGACCAGGTAGATGTCGGTCATGTCGAACACGGCCCGCGCGGTGGGATCAAAGCGAATCGGACCATCGACGACGACGAAGTCGTAGTGCTCAAGCAGGGATGCGAGCACGCCGGCCGATTGGCCGGCACTGATGCGCTCCGCCTGCTCGATCTCGTTCGGGTGCGCCAGCACATGGACCCCGGAGGGGTGCTTAACCATCACCCGGTCGATCATCTGGGCTTCGATGTGCTCGGGCGTCTCACACAGGTCGGCCAGGGTGTAGCTCGGCTGCGCGTCGAGGAACATCGCCACCTGCCCGAACCGGAAATCCAGATCGACCACGGCGACCTTGGGCCTGCCCTGGCCGCCCGCCCAGGTGTCGAGCTGGGCCAGCTCGACCGCCAGGTTGGTGGCGATCGTGGTCGCACCCACCCCGCCGCAGCAACCCACGACCGGAATCAGCCGCCCGGCGTGCTGGCCGGGCGTGGGCGCCTCGTGGCTGAGCCGCCGGAGAATGTCGGTGAGCTGTTCCGGTGGGAACGGCTTCCACAACAGCTCGCGCATCCCGGCCCGCATGGCGCGCATGACCAGTTGGGCATCGCGATCCTCAGTCATGGCAATGCTGGCCAGCCGGTCTTTGTGCTCAGTGATGAGTGGGGCGACGGCCTCCATGGTCGCAGCCGGGGTGGGATCGAGGTGGATGAGCAGCAGCTCCGCCGGGAACTGGCTGACCGCTTGGTTCAGCAGGGCCGGTTCGTCGACCTCGGCGACGATCTTGACCCCCTCCACGCTCAGGAGCAGGGCGCGCAGCTCCGGCGCGGCCTCTTCGTCGGTATTGACGACGATGACCCGCACCGGCTTGCTCACGGCCTCGTGTCCCACAAACCGTGCAAACGCGGGAAGGCGCCAACGTGGGAACGGCGGTTTGCATCACGCCGTTCCCACGTTCGGAAGCTGCACCATCCCCACGTTCTCACGTGCTCACGTTCCCACGTTGTCACTCGATCAGGGCGACTGGGCGCTTGCCACCCAGCGACCGGAAAATCATGTCCAACTGGTCCGAGTATTCCTCCGGGGTCCCTTCCGCGTGGAAGTGCTGGCCACCGCCGATGGTCGCTATCTCCGCCATCATCTCGGAGTCGGCGTCGCCGCCGACGCTGATCGTGTAGACGCGGATGTTCTGGTCCGCGGCCTGTTGGGCAAGCTCCTCGATCCATTCGAGGGTTGCGGGGTCGCCTTCCGGCACGCTATTCCCATACTCATTCACGTTGGGCTTGCCGTCCGACATGAGCATGATCACCTTGGCGGACGAGTTGCGCGCCCGCTCCGAGGTCAGCTCCGCGATGCCCTTCAGCAGGCCGGCGCCCATGTTCGTCGTGCTGTCATAATGAGCGGACTGCATGACATAGAGGCGGTCGGGCACCGCCTGGAGTTCGTCCGACAGGTTCACCTCGTGGTGCGCCGTCGTGGCGAAAATTTCCAACGACATGTGGTCCATGCCATCGAGCCCGACGACCACGTCCGTCATCGCCTGGACGGCGTCCTTGACGGCCCGCACCGGCTGTTCCGGCGTTTGCCAGAGGATATTGGTCTGGTTGTGCGCCGAGTAACTCTCCAGCAGGTAATTCACGAAGGTCTTGAGGCCGTAGCGGTTCAGAAAGTCATGGTTGGCGGTGTACATCCGAGTAGTAGTACTCAGCATGTACGACGAGACGTAGTGATCCCACGTCCATCCGCCGCTGCGCCAGGCGGGGTACGCCGCCACGGTGCGTTCCCCGTCCTGCACGATTGCGTCGCCGTTGCCGCCCGGCTTGCCCTCGGGGCGACCGCTCTTCCACGTGGCCATTCCGAGGATCACTTCCGTGCGGTTGCGCCACTGATTGCCGCTGCCGTCGTTGGCGGCGCTCATCAGACACGAGATTTCGTCGGCCGAGTAGCCGCGCGCGGCCAGGCTGGCCTGGACCGCCGGCGAGGTGCAAGCGACGTTCTTCTTCAGGTACCAGAGCCCTGGATCGGCCGTCGGGTCATACGTTTCCGGGACGACTGGGTTGCCCCACGTGTTCATGGCGCCGATGGTCGGGCCGGTATCGCTGGCGTACTCGGACTCGTCTTCCGGTGCCGGGACGTACGGTCGCGACGGCTCCGGACCGTCCAGCGCACACCAGATGTCGCGCAGATTGACCTGGACACCCGGCCGCCAGTCGCCTTCTTCACCCTCATAGGCCTTGTAGTGCCGCAGCTCGCTATCGTCATTCATCGAGCCCGAGAGGTCGATGACTACGGCGATGTCGCGCGGGACCAGGACGGCGGCCGCCTTGGCCTCGAGCTGCGTGCCGCTCTTGCCGAAGATCGGGCCGAATAGGAACGGCACCTGCACAAGGTTCGTGCCGTCACCCGCGCCCAGCCGCCGCACCGTGATGCGGACCGAGTCGAAGTTCGTGCCGCCGGGCTGAAACGTGAACTTTCCAGTAACGGGATCGAGCAATGCGCGCCCAAACTCGACGTCAGAATCCAGCACGGCAGGCGACTCGCCGCGCACTTCGTTGAGGCTGGCATACTGATTGGCCGCGGCGATGGCTGCGGCCTGCGGATCACCTTCCGAGGTGCCGCCGAGCTCGGCGGCGGCGGCGAGCGCCCCGGCATCCGCCGCCACCTGCAATTCCGTCTGCGTGGTGTACGCGGCGCCCATGTCCACGACGAGGGCCCCCAGCCCCAGAATGACCGTCGAACACACCGCAACCTGGGCCACAACGGCCCCGCGCCGCCGGTGGCGCTGCTCCCGATAACGAGTGCTTCCCATCTTACTCCTCCTTTCGCGGGTCGCTATCCCGCAAGCTCCAACACGCGCGAAGACGCGGGACCCGCGTTGCGCGCGGCTGGCCCGAACAGGCCTGTTGCACCACACGCGCTTGAGACCGCGACTTCACGTTGCTCCAACCTCCTCAACGAACCAATCGCAGCGCGCCCGGGCCGCGGAGGACCAGGGCGCACACCGTGCTGTACACCGCCGCGTCGGCAAGCCGAACGGATCTTCGCGAGTGCCAACGCGCGGGCTGCAACTTTCTACCTCCGACACGTTCCACGTCTGGCCGGGTCCACGCGGAACGCACGTGCGCCCCGGCGAGTCTGCCCGCTCATGTCCCCTCGTCTCCTCCGGCCGGGCCGACGGGCCCGCGTAAGCGCAGTGCCGTGGGCGGCCCGACGCGGTGCGGCGCACCGGGCGGTGCCGCTCCTTCAGGATCGGTCGCCGCGCGCTGTCCCGGGCGCCCCTCCCCTTCGAGCTGGCCCAGGCCAAACAGCTCCCAGTCATTCGGCGGGATGTGCCCCGCGCCGGGAACGTGCGTCACCTGGTCGGGGTTAAGCGGGGCGACGAGCTCGGGCGTAACCAGCACCACGAGCTCGGTTTCGTTCGATTGGTACCGTACCGAGCTGAACAGCGCTCCGAGGACCGGCAGCTCGCCCAGCCCCGGAACCTTGCTCGCGGTTGCCCGCGCCTTCTCGCTCAGCAGGCCGCCGATGGCAAAGGTCTGCCCCGGGCCCAGCTCCACGACCGTGTCGACGCGGCGCTGCGTCAGACCCGGCACGGCGAAACCACTGATGGTGATAGCCGTGCTGAAATCCGGCTCGCTCACCTCCGGGGCGACGTGCACGCGGATCGCGTCTTCGCTCAGAACGGTCGGCGTGAAGCGGAGCCGCACGCCGAACTCGCGAAACTGGATCGTGATCGCGTTGTTTTGCCCGCCTTGCGGCACGGGGATCGGGAACTCGCCGCCGGCCAGGAAGGCCGCTTCCTGGCCGCTGACGGTGACTAGGTTCGGTTCGGCGAGCACCTGCAGCAGACCGTTCTCGCGCAAGGCCTGGATGAAGACCTGCATTTGCACGCGTGGGAAACCGAGGGTCAACGTGGGGGCCGAGCCGACCCCCATTTTTACCGTCCCGAACGGGATCGGACTCGTGACCGAGTAGCCCGCGGCCGCGCTGATGTCCACCGGGTTGATCCCCGCGATGTTGCTCACGGCGAACGCGTCCTTGAAGTTGTCGCCGGCCATCCAGCCGTTGAACCCCAGCTCGCGGGTCGCGGAGCGGTTGACCTCGGCCACCGTGCAGCGCAGCAGGACCTGATATACGCCGGCGACGCGCATGTGGTTGATCACCTGGGGCGAGTAGATGTTGGCGATTTGCACGATGCGCTCGGCCGACTCGGTGTCCGGCACCGTGCCGGTGAGGACGATGGCATCGAGCAGCGCGGACACCTTGACCTGCGCGCGCGGCACCAGCAACCGGATGCTGGCTTCGAGGCGCTCGAAGTCCACATCGACGGCCACGGTGAACACCTGCTGTACACCGCCGTCCACTTGCACCACGAGCTGCGTGGTGCCGAAGGACTTGCCGTTGACCAGGATCTGCCGCGGGGCCGTGGCCGTCACGTCGGCGATCTCGGGATTGGCCACCCGGACCTCGCGGACCGGGACGTTGAAATCCACCAGCGCGCCCTGATTCACGGCCACGTTGATCATCTGAGCCTGGGGCTGCGTTTGGCGGACCGTGATCTGCACCTCCGTCGGCGCGGAGGCGGGCCTTGTGGTAACATTCTGGGTGCTGGCGTTGGGGACCAGCGCGGCGAGCAGCAGGACGCAGAGGCTGCGACCGGTGCTGCGCCCTAGTCCCCACGCTTCGGCGACTTGGAGGTGTGGGTTCATTCGGAGGGCTCCTGTGACTCCACGGGGCTCTGGCGATCTTCCGGGTCTTCGGCCGCGGCCGGTTCCGGTGACTGGGCCGGCAGGTGGGCCGGCGGCGGCGCGGTGCCGTCTGACGCGGCGTCGACGCGCTCACACGAATCCGCGCTCTTGAACTGCACGATTTCCGCCTTGTTGCCGCGATAGATTCTCAAGATCCAGCGCTCGAGCGGGAGCGCGGGGTGCGGCTTGACGGGGGCGGCGGCCACCGCCACGGGCGGCTCCGCGGCCGGCTGGCCGAACAGGCCCTGCAGCCAGTCCAGCGGAGAACCAGCGGCCGGCGCGGGCTCGGCCTCCGCCTTGGCAGGCGGCGATTCGCCCGTCAGCTCGGCGTCGCTGGCCCAGTGCTCGGTGGCGAACACCACCTCGTCCTGATTGCCGCGCATACTGAGCTTGATCCGGCCTTGTTGTTCGGTCAGCAGTAGCTTCGGCACGTCCTCGGGCTTGACGAACAGCGTGACGGCGCGGATCGCCTGAGTGCGATCCTTTTCCTTCCCCGCCGCGCCGGGACCCCCCTCCGTCCCGCTCGGGGGACTCACCCGCGGGCCCACCGCCGCCACTTCCGCGTTCTCCACGATCGTACGGGCGATCGTCTCCGCGCGGCCGTTGCGGTTGATCTTGAACGAGCCCACCACGTCCACAAAGCAGCCGGGCTCCAGGTGATAGTCCACCCCGGAGCCGGCGTCGATCTTCACCGCCACCGCCCGGTACCCGGGCTTGACGAAGATGCCGGGCTTCGTGCCCGGCGGCGACAACATCGTCTCCAAAACTGGCAGGCCCCCCGGCGCCACCAGGCGCGGCACCCGTCCGACCAGCTCCTCCTTTTTCTTGAACGCGCCTTTGGGCAGCAGGTCCGCCGGATAAGAGACTTCCTGGAGCATCTCCTCCCGCACCTCCGTGCCGCGCGGGATGTCCTCTTTGGCCGCCCAGATCTTGACCTTGGCGGCCGTCGGTTGCGCGGCCCGAGCGCTCTTTAGGGTGTTGATCCCTAACACCAGCGCCAGCCCGCCAATACCCAGCCCGGCCAGCAGCGGGATCAGGGCTTTCGCGTTCATGGCTCGCTCCTCTAGTCCACCGTCTCTTTCCGCATCGAGCACGTCGCCGTCAGGTCGCCGTCCACGCAGCCGAAGTAATCCCCGACCAGCGTCACGTTCGCGTAAGGAATCGAGACCGTCACCGTTCCGTCGGGGTCGCCGCCTTCATCGCAGCTCACGTCGACCGTGCAACTCGTCAGACCCAGCGGCTGCGTATACTCGGCGATACGACCCTCCACATCGGCCACCGTCGAGCCCGGCAGCACCGCCGTGCGGGCGCCTTCGCGCGCCGCGGTGACCAGTGCCTGTCGGACTGTAAAAATCCACCCAAACTCGATGATCCCAAAGAGCATCGTCAGCAGCACCGGCGTCACCACGGCCAACTCGACCGCGGCCGCCGCTCGTCTCCACTTCTTTCCCAGCTTGCTTCTCACGTTAGCCAACCTCCGAAGTAATAGGTCAACAGGACCCCAAGCGTGCCGAGGGTGAGCGGCACGCCATACGGTAAAAGCTGGCTCGTGTCTCCGAACGCCTTGGCTCCGCCAAACTCACCGAAGGCGGTTTCCAGGCGGCGCACCTTGGTGAATATGGTCTGCAGGTTCGTGATCGCATGCACCGTCCGGCCGCTGGTGTAGATCATGACCACCGCGACGATTCCGCCGAGAATCGCCCCCACGGCGAAGCTCAACAGGGTCAGCCACGGGCCGAGCCAACAGCCGATCGCGGCCATTAGCTTGACGTCGCCGGCCCCCATCCCGTGCATCGCCCAAGGTACGATAAGAACGCCGAATCCGACCAACAGGCCAAGCAGCCCCCACGCCAGGCCGCCGGGCAGCGCGCCATCGCCCGACGTGTACCAGCCGAACGAAAGCGCTTGCGCCGTCAGGCCGAATAAGGCCAGGCTCGCATTCAACCAGTTGGGGACGCGGCGCTGCGCATAATCGATCCACGAGGCGTACAAGATCCCGGGCCCGAGGATCGCGAAAGTGATTAGCCAGTAATGACTTGCGAAGAGACCCATGTTCGTTCCGCACTACACCATCATGGTCGCTGGACAGCGTTTGGCCGCCGTTGCTGCGGCCCTAATTAACATCGGACGTTCCAATGATGCAGGCGAGAAAGACGAGCGGCGGCGACCGCAACCTGCGGTGCCGCCGCCAAGTAGCCTTCCGCCACGGCGGCTGCGCCGCCGCCGATAATTACGCCGGGTTGCCGTCCGGCAAGTTGCCGGACAAGTTCTCGAACGTGCCCTTCAGGGCGCTGCCAAGGGCCGTAATGGCCGCGATGCACGCCACGATAATGAGCGCAAGCATCACCGCATACTCAGTCGCGGTGGGCCCGTCTTCGCTCACAAAGAAAGCCTTAACACGATTAACCAACGCGTTCATGATTCTTCCTTTCGCTTGCTTTCACGTTTTCCGCGACCAGCGGCCGCGGCACGATGCCGATGCCTCCGTGCAACCCTTTCCGACTCCAAAACCAATTCCGCTCCGGACAGCACGGGCCGTTGCCCAGCCGTGCCGAGTACGTTGCCCTCTGGAAGCTGCCGTCCGTGACCCCCCGCGATCAATCCGCCTCGCTCTCGGCTGAAATCTCCGGAAGCGCGGCACTCTAAACATCCAAAACGTGGGCACGGCAGGCAAACGGAAATGCGAAAAAAACGGCAAATCTTGCGGGGGCCGTCGATGTGGCGCCAGGACTTGCCGCAAGTCTCCGCCCCGCCGCAAGTTAGCCACGACCCCGCGGCCCTGTCCCGGTCTCAGGCTTCTCCGCTCCGCACAGCGGCCGCCATCACTTCGGCCGGTGCGGGCCGGGCGTGCCAGAGCTCAAACTGCGCGGCGGCCTGCGCAATAAACATCGCGAGCCCGCTTATCACTTCGCAGCCACGCTCGCGAGCGGCGTGCAGGAGTCGAGTCTCCGCGGGGCGGTAGACCGTGTCGAAGACGACCATGCCTGGACGCAGGGCCTCGTCGGGCACGGGCGTGTCGGCGACGGCGGGCCACATCCCGAGCGGCGTGCAGTTGATCAGGACGTCGCCGGTGCAGTCCAGACGGGCCTCCCACGGCTTGTCATCGCAACGCAAGTCCTGCGCGAGCCGCTGCGCCCGCGGTGCCGACCGGCTGCACACGGTGACGCGGCCCCCTTCATTCTGGAGGGCCGATATGATCGCCCGCGCCACGCCGCCGGCGCCCAGCACGTCCACGCGCAGACCGCGAAGCCCGCTCTCCCGGCAGCGTACCGCGGTTTGCAGCGCGCTCACCGCCGCCGGCCCGTCGGTGTTCTCTCCCGTCCACGTTCCGTCCGCACAACGAAGGAGCGTGTTGACCGCGCCACAGCGGCGAGCCAGCGGCCCAACGGCGAATCCGTGCGTCTCGAGCCAACGTAGCGCGTTCTCCTTGTGCGGCAAAGTGACGCTCAGCCCTCCGACGTCAAGCCCGCGTTCGTGATGCACGTGATCCATGAAGGCAGCCCAAGCGACGAACTCAGGCTGTACCGGAAACGGCACGTAGACCGCGTCGATGTTCGTGGCGGCCAGCGCCGCGTTGTGGACCGCCGGGCTCAGCGAGTGGCTCACCGGCCAGCCCGCTACGCCGTACACGCGCGTGTCGGGGCCGAGGCAGTCCCAACGGTAAATACTGCGCAGGTCGTGGATGGTCGGTTGGCCGGATGCGGATGGGTGCTCGGGCGTGAGGCTCGCGAAGGTCAACAGCGCGCCGAACTTCCGCGCTAGCACGCGCGTCGCCAGGCCGGCTTCGCCCATCGCCAGGGCAATCATCGCCCGGCGTGCCGCGCGGGCCCGCAACTGCGTGAGCACGCGGCTGGCGTCGGTGGCATCGCGAGCCGTGAACACGGCCTTGATCACGTCGGCGGGCGTTGCCGTAAGCTCGTCGAAGATCGGGGCCAAGTCCGCCGGCGTTTCTTGGAGATTGTGGTGCGACAGGATCAACTGGGTGCGCCGCGCGGCGGTCGCGGTCGGCCGAAGGACCTGTCCAACTCGTCTTCGCAGCGAGCTGGAGCGTTGCCACGTGGCGTACTCGACATCCAGGTATTCGGGGCGCAGCGCGGCGAGCTGCTCGAGCAGCGCGATGCGCTCGCTCTCGTCGCCGGTCCACGCGCCGCCTTCGGCCGCGGACCGGATCGTGACGAGGACGGGCAGTCCACGGGGCTGGGCGAGCAGAGCCCGCACGGCCGGCACGTTCGCGATACAGTCGACGCGCAACTCGACGAGGTCGGCGCCAGCGGCCTGGGCGGCGCGAAGCTGTGCGTCCAGGGGCGGGTCGGCCGAGACGAGCGGGACAGCGATGAGCGTGCTGTGGGACATGGTTGCCTCTACCCGGCGTCGGACGGAGCGCTGCGGTGTGGCGTCGTGACGGGCCGCCGCGCTACGTTGCCGGCGCTACAGACCGGCGAGCAGTCTGTCCAAGGGTGTTTTCAGCGCGCTGCCGATCCGCGCCAGGCCCCACGTGGAAGTCGCGCTCTTGCCGAGCTCAATCTGGGAAAGCTGGGCGACGGTCAGGCCACACTCGGCGGCGACGTCGGCCAGCGTGCGTTCGGCCTGGGTGCGGACGGCGCGGATCCGTGCCCCGAGCCGCCGGTTGAATTCCTGTTCCGAGCGCACACTCACCCCCACCTCGGCCAGTTGGCGCTCCACGGCTTCAAGCAACTGCTCGCGCTGAATCGGTTTTTCGAGCAGGTCGCGGGCGCCGGCCCGCATGGCCGCGACGACCTGGCGGGCCTCCGGGAACGCACTCATCGCGACCACGCGCATCTCCGGGGCAGCCGCACGCAGGGCGGCGATTACCTCGACGCCGTCCGCCCCGGCCAGGCGCAGATCGACCAGGCCGATCTGGCAAGGGGCCCGGGCGACGTGCTCCAGGCCCTGGGCCGGGCTCGTGAACGTGACGACGTCACAGGCGGCTTCCCGCAGCCAGCCGGCCACCTTCCGGCAGACGGCGTCGTCATCGTCGATGACCAGGGTCCGCACCGGGATGATCCGCATCATAGTGCCCGCATTCTCTCCGATCCGGGCGGGCATTTCCACGGGGCGCAACCCGGCGGGTGGAAGTGGGGTCGGCGTCACGAAAAGGGGTAGGTTTACGCCGCGCGGGCCAAGGGGCGGG
>CAZWYT010000030.1:24767-58806 GCA_964638325.1 uncultured Planctomycetales bacterium | reverse complement strand
AGGTAGCGTAACGTGCGGAGCCGTTCGCAATTTCAACTACGAATGGCATTGACCCCGGCGGTGGATCTGAGTCGTTCCGCCCAGCCTGGGGTCAGTCGGCGTTCGTCGCCAGAGCGTTGCGGCCTCCGCAGCCGACATTCGCCGGCAGTGTGCGGGAGCGCTTTCAGTGGTTCTTTGTCGTTGGCGCGCGGTCAGCGCGTGCCCGGTCCGTGAGTAACTTTTTCGGGCGGCGTCTTGACACATCGGGTGCCATCAGGTACGTATGCTCCCGCATCTTTGGGGGCTGATCCTCACAAGGGGTGCGGACCAGCTCGGTGCGACATAATGAGCGTGTGAGGAGTGGGTGGCTCCGTTTGCGCGGCCGCCGTTCCGGGCTTGATGCACCCAGGCTGCCCGGCGGCCACGGCTTCTGAGTCGAGAAGACTGCACAATCTTGTTCCTGTAACACCGGTCGACGCGAGCGACTAGTGAGGAAATCTCGAGCATTATGCCGCGAGCTCTCTTCTCCAATCGGGGTGGCGCGCAAGGCGTTGTCCACGCGCCACCCCGTAGTACTGCGCCGCGGCACACGCCGGAACAGATGTTCGCCAAGCTCCGCCAGGCCGGCGTAAGGGCGGCCCTCACGCGCGCTCGACGGCCGGCAGCGCTGCCAGTATCTTCCGTGGCTGGCCTTCGGCCGCTAATGACCGGCTGCCGCCCGCAGACGGACGCTTGTTCGTTGGCGTGGAGAGTGCTGCAGCCAGCGGACGGGTCCTGCAATGTCCGACCTTCGCAACGTCGCCATCATCGCCCACGTGGATCACGGCAAGACCACGCTGGTGGACCAGTTGCTGCGGCAGTGCGGCCAGTTCCGCGACACCCAACTGCGCGGGGACCGCATCCTGGACTCCAATGACCTGGAGCGCGAGCGCGGCATCACCATCCTCGCCAAGAACATCGCGCTTCAGTATCGGGACACAAAGATCAACCTCATCGACACGCCCGGGCACGCCGACTTCGGCGGCGAGGTGGAGCGCGTGCTGAAGATGGCCGACGGCTGCTTGCTGCTGGTGGACGCGTTCGAGGGGCCGATGCCGCAAACGCGCTTCGTCCTACGCAAGGCCTTCGAATATCGCCTGCAGCCGATCGTGGTCATCAGCAAGATGGACCGTCAGGACGCCCGGCCGGCCGAGGTGCACGACGAGGTGCTCGACCTGTTCATCGAGCTGGGCGCCGACGAGCATGTGCTGGAGTTCCCGACCGTCTACACCTCGGCCACACAGGGCTGGGCCTCGCTCCAGCCTGATCAGCCGGGGAAGGACATCTTTCCGCTCTTCGAGACCATTCTGGCGCACGTCTCGCCGCCGCAGGTCGCGCTCGACCGGCCGGTGCAGATGCTGGTGACCACCCTGGACTACAGCGACTACGTGGGCCGCATCGCGATCGGACGGGTGTTCGCCGGCACGCTGCGGGCGGGGCAGCGCGTCATCGTGATCCGCCGCGACGGCACCCACGCGGCGGAACAGATCAGGGAACTGCACACCTTCGTGGGCCTGGGGCGGCAGAAGGTCGACGCGGTGCCGGCGGGGGACATCGGCGCGGTGATCGGGCTGGACCCGATCGACATCGGGGACACGATTGCCGACGCGGAAAACCCCGAACCGCTGCCGCTCATCCGTATCGACGAGCCGACGCTGCACATGACCTTTCGGGTCAACGACTCGCCCTTCGCCGGACGCTCCGGGCGCTACGTGACCAGCCGCCACCTCGGCGACCGGCTCGCGAAGGAGCTGCAGCGCAACGTGGCGTTGCGCGTGGAGCCGGGCGCGCGGCCCGAGGAGTTTCTGGTCTCCGGCCGGGGCGTGCTGCACCTGTCGGTGCTGATCGAGAACATGCGGCGCGAGGGGCACGAGCTGGCCATCGGCAAACCGAAGGTGATCTACCGCGAGCTCAACGGCCGGAAGACCGAGCCGATCGAGCTGTGCGTGGCGGATGTGCCGTCCGAGCACGTCGGCGCGGTTATGGACGTCATGGGGGCGCGGCGCGCCATCTGCACCCGCATGGAGACCTACGAGGGTCGCACGTTGCTGGAGCTCACGGTGCCCGCCCGCGGGCTGATCGGCGTGCGCAGCCGCCTGCTGACCGCGACCAACGGCACCATCAACATGCACCACAACTTCTACGAATACGAGCACTTCCGCGGCAGCATCCCCGGCCGGACCGCAGGCGTGCTGATCGCCAGCGAGAGCGGGCCGGTGACGCCCTACGCGCTGCAGGCCCTGGCCGACCGCGGGGTGTTCTTCGTGGCGCCCGGAGAGTCCGTGTACGCCGGCCAGGTGGTCGGCGAGCACTGCCGCGACAACGACATTCTCGTCAACGTCTGCCGGGCGAAGAGGCTCACCAACATCCGGGCGGCGGCGGCGGACAAGACGGTGGTGCTCAAGCCGCCGCGCGTGCTCACGCTCGAGTTGGCCTTGGAATTCATCGAGGACGATGAGCTGGTTGAGGTGACCCCCGACGCGCTGCGCGTGCGCAAGCGTCTGCTGAACGAGCATGAGCGCAAGCGCGCGAGCCGGAGGCCGTAACGCGCCACCACGGGGACCACGGCGTTTTCGAGCGGCCGCAGCGCTTCAGCCGGCAGGCCAGGGGAGCGACCGTGTGGCCGCCGGCCCGGCCGTTCGAGGTCGTGCGGGTCGTGGGTCAGCGCAACGAGGCGTTGTAGTCATCGACCACCCGGCCGATGAGACGGACCCGCTCGATGTCGCCCGTCGCGGATATTTCATCGCTGATGCCCAGCACCAAGTGGGGAGCGAACAGCTCGATGCAGCGCCGCGCACAATCCACCAGCGTCTGCTCATCGTACGTATCATCGAAGTACACCGCCGGGAGGCCGTCCAGCAGAAACATGTCGCCCAGCGCGGCTTTCGTTTCTTCCAGGGTCACGTCCCCCTGCGGCCGCGGGGTGATCGCCTCAATGCCGTTCAGGCCCGTGTCCTTCAGGTACGGCAACAGCGGCTTCACGTTGCCGTCGAAATGGGCGTGCACGAACTTGCCGGCGGCCCGCAACTTCGCGCTACGCTGCTGATAGGTTGGCAGCACGTAGCGGACAAAGAGCTTCGGCGACAGAACCGCCGCGTGAATGTTGTCGCCGAGATTGACGATCTGAATCGGGCAGGCGTTGATCAGGTCCACCAGGCGATCCTGCGAGCGATTGAGCGCTTCGAAGTAGGCGTCACACGTATCGGGGTAGCGCCGCAGCGCCAGAATCGTCCCCTCGACGCCCATCTCGCTCACCAAGAGGTGTTGGATCGTGGTCCGCGCCATGAAGAGCGTCGGCGCACCGAGGTCACGATAGCGCGTGTGCAGCTCGTCGTACGTGGCTTGGCTAAACGAGAAGGTGCACCGGTCGCAACGCCACAGCGCCACGCGCATGTCGGCTTCGCTGGCGATCGGCCACTTGAGGGGCCGATGCCACGTGGTGCTCGGACTGCGGTGATAGACGGCGTGGTGCGCGCCGACCGGCGTTTCCCACGCAACCTCGTAATCCGTGTCGTTGAGGTCGCGCGTCCGGATGTGCACGCGCGGGTCCTCGTGACACGTGAAGCACGCGTTGTAGTCGTACAGGCGGTCGGAGCATCCCAGGGCGCGATACAGATCCGCGTGTGACATCCCCCTGTACGGCGGCGGCAGGCCTTCACCCGTGAACAGCTTGTGGTCGTACCATTCGAGAATCCGCGGCTGCCAGATCACCTGGCCGCCCGCCCGGCCAAAGACGACGTCGAGGTGGAGCTGTTCCAGGTCGAGACACCGGTGATCGGTGGGCCGGTTGGCCATCTCAAAACACCCGCTTGAGCACCAGCGCCTGGGCCAGCTCGGCCCCGCTCGCGGCGTCACGACCGTAGCCGTCGGTCAGTCATGTCCCGCCGCCGCCAGTGAGTGCCGCCTGGAGCGCGGCGAAGTCGACCAGGTCCGCGTCCCCGTCGTCATTCAGATCGGCGCTGTTGCAGCCCTGTGGGAACTGTACCCCCGGGCCGCTCATGCACCCGGCAAACACAGCCAAGTCGTCGGCATCCACATCCCCATCGCCGTCCAGGTCCCCAGCCGGCGATGGTGCCAAGGCCCAAATCTCGATGTCATCGATGTTCCAGCCGGGATAGGTAACTGATACGTTGGTGGGTCCCATCGCCCAGCGGACATATACCGTCGGCCGCCCGTCGGCCACTGCCGAGATGTCGTGGCTCTGCAATGACCAAGACGTCTCGCTGATCGTAATACCGGTGTGCTGCCACACCGTAGTCCAGTTCACCCCGTCATTGGATACCTCGATGCTGGCGTGGTCGAACCAGGCGGTATCCAGCCCCAACCAGCGGTGGAAGCGCAGCTCCGTGGCTCCCAGCTCCGAGCAGTCAATCGCCGTGGTCGTCAAGTACGTGGGCGGCAGATTGTTCTCATAGTCGCCCGCCAGGTTGTAACCGTAGACATTGACACCCGTGTACCCGCTGGCCGGGTCGTGATTGTGGCTGCCCTGACCGAGCGGCTGGCCCAATTGCCACAGGCCTTCGGTGGTCCAGCCGGGATCCTCGTTCAGCGGGAAGCTGTAGATAAGGCGCGGCTCGCTGACATAAACCGTCGCCGTGGCGACATTCGAATCGCCGCCCTCGAACGGCACGCCGCCGTCGTTGACTTTGTAGTCGAACCGATCGGCGCCGCCGAAGCCCGCGTTCGGTGCGTAGTCGACCTGGTTACCGTAGTTCAGCAGACTGTAGGGCACACTGTCGATGGCGCCGCCGGCAGGGTCATAGATAGTTCCGCCGAACGGCAGAGACAGAATCACGTACTCCAGCGCGGCGGGCGGGTCGGGCAGCCCGTCGTCCTCCCCATGCAGCGTGAGCGTCACGGGCGTGTTCAACGCCGTTGCGACGCTGACGTCGTATGCGCGTGGCGGCGCTGGCTGGCACCCCAGGCGGGCAAAGTTGGTTTCCTCGAAGTCCGGCGGCAGCCCCGCGCCAGCCGAGAGACCCACGATACCCCACGACGCGCCAATCTCGAGAAAGCTGACGCGAATGCGGCCGTCAAAGAACATCTCGATCTGGAATGTGCTGTGACCGCCGCCAAAGAACCACCACTCGTAGACGCGGTCGTAAGTGACGACGACGCGATCGTCAAGCTGCCGCCAACTGATGTTGGGGTTGACGATGTCCGGTTCAAGATCATCGCTCACGCCAGTGATGCGCGGCAGGCTGAAGTGGTTTTGGAGCGATGCCCAGGCGTTCCAGTCACTGCCGGTGAAGCTCACGTAGCCGTTACTCGAGACAAAGAATGTGTTATAGCTCACGCCGTATAGCCACACCCACTTGCCGCCGCCAATGTTGACCTGCTTGTAGTCCTCGTCCCCGAGCAATATCGGCGTGCTGCCTTCCGGATCCACCGGCAGGCTGTTGATGGGCGCGACGCACACGGTATAGAAATTCGGCGAGCCGTTGGGCTGATACGTGATGCTCCGGTACATCACGTCAAAGTATTCCATCCAACCATACTCGTGCGTAAAATAGTCCGGGATGGGCTCGCGCACATGGACCAGGACCAGTCCCGCACCAGAGTCGCCACCCTCCGGTGCGGCTCCGCCGTCGTTGGCTTTGAACTGGAAACTATCCTGCCCGACGAACCCGCCGGTCGGAGTATAGAAGACCTCGTTTCCGCCCCCGACGAGCGTGTACGGCAAGTCGCCCGGCGCGATGGTGTGGTCGTTGCCAGCGTCACGGAGCTCATAGGCCGGCAACGATGTCACGATGTAGGCAAGCGCACCCGGCGGATTGGGCAGACCGTCGTCATCCCCCAGCAAGGTGATCAAGAGCGGCGTGTCGGGCAGCGTCTCGAGTTCGCCACCCTGGACGTGCGGCGGCCGCGGCCCGCAGCCAGCCACGGCCGAGAGGTCCGTTTCGCCAAAGTCGGGCGATAATCCGGCCCCGTCCGACAGCCCGGCGATGCCATCCGGGGCATCGATCCTCAGGTAACTGACGCGGATGCGCCCGTCGAAGAAGAGCTCGATCTGGAAGGTGTTGTAGTCACCCGTGGCGTACTGGGGTACGTCCTGCCAGGTAACTACGGCGCAGTCGGCAAGCTGTTTCCAGCTCACGCGGCCTCCCTCCGGGACCAGGTCGTCATACAGCGCTGCCACGCGCGGCTTCGCGAAGTGCTTTGCCAGCGTCTCCAGTTGGTCGGTATCGCCGCTGCCAAAGGTGATATATCCATTGCTGCCGACGTAGAAGGTGCCGTAGGCCACGCCATAAAGGGAGACAAGCGCCCCGCCGCTGAGCATGACCTGCTCATAGTCGTCGTCCGCCAGCGTCAATTCCGTACCGCCCACCGGGTCGACCGGCAGCAGGCCAATGGGGCTCCCGCAGGCGGCGTAAAAATCAATCGAACCGTTGGGAGTCCACAGTATGGAGAGATTGTCCAGATCATTGTCGGTGCCGAACTGCTCCGTAAGAAAGTCCGGCACGTCCGGGGTGGCGAAACTATAGCAAGCCCCGTTGTTGTCCGCGAAGGTCACATTGCCAGCCTGGTCCTCAACGACGACCGCATAATAGTACACGGTGTCGTCCTGCAGCCCCATAAGCTTCACGGTGTGGCTGGTCTTATATCCACCTCCGGCCGCTTCGGCGATGAGATCACCACAACTGACCCCGTACCGGACTCGGCCAAGCGCAGCCTCGTTCGTGTCGAACGTGACTGTCGCCGCGCGCGGCAGGACCTCGGCAGTCTGCACATTGGAGATAACCGGGAACTGGCAGTCGACGACGGCGGTATCCGTGACGACCACGTTGGTGCCGCCCAGGCCATTGTCCGCGTCGATGTAGGTTGCGCCGACGGTGTCTCCGTGACTGACCCGAAGCACCCCGGAAGCGTTCGTCGCGCTGAGCGGTATGCTCCCGCGAAATACGGCGGTCGCAGGACCGGTTTCCGTAAGGACGACGGTCTCACCGGCCGGTTCGGAATCCGACGCAATGGTAACCGTTACGGATTCGACAACCAGGGAGTCCGTATTCAGGTCGCAATCAACCACCTGAATCGTGGCGGTGGCTTCACAAGCGTACGCAACGCGATTCAGGGTGACCACGCCCTGGGATGAGCAGGTCACCAGCGTGGGCGAAGCGCACAGCGAGAAAGGCTGCGGGCCATCGGGCACGCTGTAGCCATAGACTTCCACGCGGTACGCGGCCGGAGCCGGATTGTCGATCACGACCTGTTCAATGTTGTTGACATGGTCGGCCTGGCTGCGGACCGCCGGTGCGGCGGGGTCGGCGGGATTCAGGGTCCAGGGGAAATACTGTGTATTTGCGGAATCGTAGACGCGCAGGTCCAGGTCGTTCACCAACGCGGGACTGACGTTCGGCGTTCCCGGCACATCGTCCCAGGCCAGCGTCACCTTGAGTTGTGAGTCGCCCGGGTCGACCACAACCAGTCCCAGCACGACAGCGCTTTGGTCGACGTCGGCCTCGAGAAACTGGCCGGTCCGCATGAAGTCAATGGCGGGCCGGACGCGGACCGAGCCGTAGCCGGTTTGATAGTCGGGGCCCACGTTGCCGATGTCGATGGTGGTGTGCGCCAGCAGAATCTTGAGCGTCGAGTTGCGGAGGTCCGGCTGGCCGGGGAATTGGTTGCGGAAGTCCTCCAGCAGCAAGGCGCTCAGGCCGCACACCGTGGGCGTGGCCATCGAGGTGCCGCAGTAGGTCGCATAGCCTCCGCCGGGCACACACGAGGTAATGCCCAAATCGTCACTGGTTTGGCACCCAGGGGCAGAAACGTCGGGCTTGATCCGGCCGTCATCCGTCGGCCCCCAACTGGTGAACCAGGTCACCGAGTCGTCATTCGAGTTCACGGCTCCGATCGTGATGTGGTTCTTCGCCCCGGCCGGCGGCGCAATGCTGTAATAGTCACCGTAACCTTCGACGTCGCAGCGGTCAGCCTGCCGTTCATTCCCGTTGGCCCATACGACTCGGAACGGGGCGGAAAACAGCGGGTTGCTCCCATCGCCGCGCACGACCGTGTCAATCACCGTATCCGTCACGCCGTAGTCACCCTGCCAGGCGCAGTCGAAACCGTTGACCTCCACATTGCTGCCGATCGAATTGGTCGCGATATCCGCACCGTAGACGCTGATCGCCTCGGCATAATCGTGCTCGATGTCGCCCGGGTCGGTATACAGGAAGCCGGCGTGCAGCCCGCCCTCCTGCTCGAACCCATAGGACTCGATGATTACGCCAGGTGCCATGCCCCGGTACGCACCCCCACTGGCCTCCCCGGTCCCGCCCACCGTGCCGGAAACATGCGTCGCGTGGCTGATCAGCCCGCTTGCGTCCCGCACGTTGACCCGCCCCGCCAGATCGGGATGCGTCGGATCGGCCGTGCCCGCGTCGTAAACCAGCACCGTCACGCCGGAGCCCGTCAGGTTGTACGGCGGAGCCTGCACGATGTCCGCTCCGGTGCGCAGGCGGTTGTCGTTGTTCACGACGCTCATCTTCGGCAGCGGGGGCTCGAGCCATTGGACCGCGTCTTCGGCAGCGAGAGCCTGGACGTTCGCGAGCGGCAACTCAATAACCAGACCGTTCACCGAGCGCAGGCAGGACCGAATCGTCGCGCCATGCTGCAAGCACAGACTGACCCCGTCGGGCTCAAGGCCCACGTCGCGATGAAAGAGCAGGTACGCCGCCACGACGGTCTGCACGGCGGCGTCCGGTCCGCGGGCCGCTTTCGGCTGCGCGACCACTGCCCATTCCGGCAGTTCGTTGTTGACAAAGGCCGGGTGCAGCTTCCAGACCGTCTGAATGGCCTGCGCATTGCTCAGCGTCGGCACGCCGCCCAGCCGCGCGGGATCGAACTCGCCGCCGGCCACAGACACAAAGAACGCGTTGTCGCCAACATACGCCAGGAGCCGCGGCCCGGCCGCTTCGACTTGCCGGCGCAGTGCCGGCGCCAGCGGCTCGTCAAACTGCAGCACCAGATGCCGGACCCCAGACTTCCGCAGCGCGCTGATGGACGCAGCCACGTCGGCCGGCGCACGGCGCGCGGTGGCCAGACCCCCGGTGCGCCACGGAATCCAACCCTGGCTGACCGCTCGGTCCGGCGCGGGGCGGGTGCCCCACGCGGTGCACATACTCGCGCCCAGAAGAACAACCACCGCCATCCATCCACGCCGGCTTTTAACCGCCAACCGCCGCACAGGCTTATCAGTCAGGACGAACATGGTGCGATTCCTCTTGGTCCGTTGGTCAAACTTGTCGGGTAGGGGGCGTCGTATCGTCCTCTGCCCCATCCGCCAGCGCGCGACGGCGGGCCGCGATCAGTTCCATGGCCTGGGCGCGGTGCTGGGCGGCCTTCTGAGGGTCTTTCTTGATCTGTCGATAGAGTCGGGCGAGGCAGCGGTGCGGAAACGGGTTGTGCGGGTTCTGCTCGACCGCTACCTCAAACGCCCGGATCGCCCAGTCAAACTGCCCTGTCTCGGCCAGCGCCAAGCCCAGGTGAATGTGCGTCTGCGGCCGGTAGTGCAACAGTGCAATCGACTGCATGTGCTCGTGCACCGCCTCGGCGGGCCGCTTCTGCGCGCGGTACGCCACACCCAGCCCATCATGGGCCTCGGCGCTGTCCGGATCGATTTCCAGCGCTTTCTCGAAGGCCTGCGCCGCCTTCCGCCAGTACCCACGACGCAGGTAAACCAAACCAATCTGGCAGTGCAGCTCAACCCACCCCGGCTCGAACTCAAGCGCCTTCGACAGATGCTTGAGCGCGGCCCCGCTGTCGCCCCGCCGAAAACGGACTACGCCCACGTAGTAGTTCGCGAGGGGCGCGTCAGCGTCGTCGGTCAGTACCTCCTTGACCAGCCGCTCCACTTCATCCAACTGCCCCATCTGGAGCCGGCAACCCGCGATCAGTACCTTGCAGCCCTTGTCGTCGGGCTTCTTCGCCAGGACCTGCTCGAACTGCTCGATCGCCAGCTTGGGCCGGCGGGTGCTCGCGTAGATCTGCCCCAGGTTCCTGGCCCGATCGAGCGCCACCCCCTCGGTCGAGTCGTTCTCGAGGTAGCCCAGGTCCACCAGCCGCGCCAGCACCTGCCGCGCGACCCACGGATCTTCCTGCACACTGACGGAGTCGCCGTCACCCGCGTGGCTCTCGTAGGTGGCGATCTCAGAAACCTCCAGGTTCTCCAGCTCGAAGATCTGTCGCAGCGGCTTGCCGTCCATGTCCCCGGCCGCCGGACAGCCCAGCATGACCAGCACCGTCGGCGCGATATCCAGCAGCGAGGCCCCGTAGATACGCTGGTCTTTCTTGATCTGCGGCCCGCGGATCGCCAGTACGCCGTAGCGCCGATGCCAGGCCACGGGCCGGCCGCCTTCAATCTTGCTGGAGCCCTCCGGCCGCAGGTGATCGCTGTGAAACCCGTGGTCACTGACGATCATGACCGTGGTTTCATCACCGGCCAGTTGCATCAGCCGCCCGAGCAGCATGTCGTGGAAGCGGTAGCTGCCGGTCATCACGTCCTTGTAGCGCTCGAATTCCTCTTCGGTCAGGTGGGCGGCCTTCGGCGGGTGGAACTCCATGAACGCGTGCGCAAAGCGGTCGAGCGCCTCGTAGTAGACCGCCAGAAAGTCCCACGCCTGCGTCTGCATCAGCCAGGTGGCCGCCGCCTGCGTCGTCGCACACTCGGCCAGCAGCATCCGCAGTTCCTGCACCTTCCGATCGTTGAGCGCGTCAAACTCCGCCAGTTTCGGGATGAACGGGGCGACTTGCAGCGGCGTGGTCTGCGCCGGATGCACCCGCAGCTTGCAGAGTTCCTCCAGCAGCTCCGGCGGATGCACCGCGTGGTCCACCGGCAGCCACGGTTTGTCGGGCTCGTTGGTCGGGCGGGCGAAGCGGTCGGTGACAACCACCCCGTTGACGTTCTCCGCCGGGTGGCTGCCCAGCCAACTGACGACGCCCACCTTGAGGCCCGCCTCCGAGAGAATGTTCCAAACGGCCTTGCACTTACGCGAGGAGCTGCTGACCGGGCGCACCTTGCCGCTCGTGCCGTCCGGCTCCGCGAAGCCGAGAATCTGGTGCTTGTCGCCGTACTTGCCCGTCGCAATGGACGTCCACAGGATGGGGGAGATCATGGGCGTGAGGCTGGCGACGTTGCCCATCATGCCTTCGTTGACGAATCGCTCCAGGTTGGGCATCACCCCCTTTTCCAGCAGCGGAGTGATCATTCGCCAGTCGGCGCCATCCCAACCGATCAGCATCACGCGTTGAGCAAGGCGATCTGCCACGCGACAGCACCCGGGAAAGCCCGGCGGTCGACATTCCCGTCAACTGCCGGGGCCAGATTGCTTATGGCCGCCTGCGGGCCAGGCGCAGGGGCGCGATGCGAACCCCGCGCAACCCCCCTTCGCCCCGCGCACACACCTCCCTGTCGCTGCGCGACGGCCACCGAACCGCAACCGGCCGAGTGGATCCGCTGTCCAAAGCGTCTGGCGGGCGTCCGGCTAGCGCCGCCGCAACGCCGCGGCCGCTCCGAAGGCCAGCAGCGCCAGCGTTCCCGGCTCAGGAATACCGGCCGCTATCGGCGTGTTCAGCGCCGTCTCGTAGCCCCAGGCGAAGGCCGCCAGGTTGCCTTCGGTCCGAATCACACCGATCCAGCCATAGTGCCAACCGGCGCCGCCGGCAAGGTCGCTGATGCGCGCACCCAGATACGCCGGAACGCCTTCCGGGATCAGGGAGAAACCGCTGACCGGATCGCGGACCTTTCCCATCGAGCCGCCGTAGTACGTATGATCCCACAGGGCTTGCGGACTGGGGATCGTTTCGCCGGAAGCAAAGCCCCACGCGAAGCCGTACGAGCCCGTGTCCGTTTGGATGTCCGCATTGGGTAGGCCGTTCCAGAACCAGCCCGCCGACACAAACCCCGGGTGCCAGCCGTAATAGAACCATTCGGCGGTCCGGTTGAACGACCGCGGCCCACGCTGGAAGCCGCCGTAATAGTTAGGGTAGTTCTGATTACCCTGTTGCTCTGGCGGTAATTGGATGTACAGCGAGTTCCAGAACTGGTACCCGGTCCCCCAATCGAAGTGTCCCGGTTCGCCCGGCGGGGGGTTGTCAAACCGGACCGGGGCGGCATAAGCCTGCGTGCCGGCCGCCAGAGCGGCACCAGCCGCCATCGCCTGGGCGGCCCGTTTCGTCACGACGCGAGTTCTCCGCCGCAGAGTGTGTCCTCTTCGTCGCTTCTCGTGAGCCATTCAGCACCTCCTCCTCAAGGCCGCGCTTCGCGCTGTGATCGCCCGGGGCAGGGATATTCCCTATCCGGCCGCACTGGGGGGTCACAGCCGCTGTCAAGTTTCAGTGTAGCGGATTATCGATGTTGAAATCAAGCTAATTGACCACGCGCGGTGGCGCACCTCTGTAAGTTTAATATTTACAACGCGTTGCAGTCGCGGCAGCGGCCTCAACATCGCGTATCGCCGTTGTTAGTAGGGTCTCAGCGCCATGTCCGCCGGCCGGGTGTGCATACACGCTCATTGGCGCTATGCGGGTGATTCCGGCGAGGTCCCGCCGCGGCGAGATTGCCTATTGACACCTGCCGGCCAACCGCAAGCTCGCGTCACGAGCCGCGCGCAACCCCTATACGCGCCGCGCACACCGATCCGGGTCGCTGCGCGACAATCATCAAAAGGCACCCGCGCTGTCGGATTCCGCAGTCCGACGTGTCTTGCGGCGGGCGTCTGTTCAGCGACGCCGCAACGCCGCGGCCGCGCCGAAAGCCAGTAGCGCCAGCGTTCCCGGCTCGGGGATGCCGGCCGCCACCGGAACACCGGGCTGGGTTTCATAACCCCAGGCGAAGGCCTGCAAGTTGCCCGCGGTGCGCAGCACGCCGATCCAGCCGTACTGGAAGCCCGGGCCGCCGCCGAGGTCGGCGATCCGCACGCCGAGATACGCCGGCACGCCTTCCGGAATCAGCGAGAAGCCCGTGTTCGGGTCGCGGACCTTCCCCGCTGACCAGCCGTAGTAGGTCTGGTCCCAGAACGCCAAGGGGTCCGGAATCGTCTGGCCCGGGGCGAAGCTCCACGCGTTCCCGTAGTTTCCGTTGTCGCTCTGGATATTTGCGTCGTGGGTGTTAATCATCCAGCCGGCAAAGACAAACGCGGGGTGCCAGCCGTAGTAGTACCACTCCGCGGTCCGGTTGAACGACCGCGGCCCACGCTGCGGGAAGCCGTAATAGTCAAAATACATCGCCGTCCCTTGCTGCGCGGGCGGCAGTTGAATATACAGCGCGTTGAAATACTGCATCCCCGTGCCCCAGGCGAAATGCCCGGGCGCGCCCGGCGGCGGGTTATCAAACCGAATCGGGCTGGCATAGGCCTGCGTGCCGGCCGCAAGGGCGGCACCAGCCGCCATCGCCTGGGCGGCCCGTTTCGTCACGACGCGGACTCTCCGCCGCGGAGTGTGTCCTCTTCGTCGCTTCTCGTGCGCCATTCAGCACCTCCTCCTCAACTGAACTTCGCGATGTGATCGCCCCAGACAGAGGTATTCCCTGCTCAGCCGAACCCGGACCATATGCACGCCCCAACCGCACATGTACACCACGTGGACCTGGCGTCATGCTGTCGCGGGCAGTCGCACCCGCCACCAAGCCGCAGTATAGCCCGTTCAGGATGTTAAGATCAAGCAAATACCAGTCTCGAGCCCGTGCCGAATCGTGTTCGAATTTACGCCGGGACATCCATCCCGCTTGTTCACGCCGCATGAGCTTTCGTCTTCGCTCTGGCCCGCTTGGCTCCTAACGGCCGTACGGTCGGGCAATTGGCGTCGCTGCGTGCAGGCGTTCTGGCAGGAAACACCGTCTCACGAGTTCCCAATCAGGATGCCCGCGAGGAACACCAGCACACCGCCCACGACGACCTGGAACGCCGCCGACATTAGCGGCGTGTCCATGTACCGGTGCCGCACCCACGAGATGATCGCCAACTCGACCGTCACCACCCCCACCGCCGCCGCCGTCGCGATCCCAAAGCGCGGGATCAAGTAAGGCAGGGTGTGGCCAAGCCCGCCGAGCGTCGTCATCAGACCGCAGATCAGGCCGCGCAACGCGGGATGCCCCCGTCCGGTCAGGCTGCCGTCGTCACTGAGCGCCTCGGCGAAACCCATGCTGATGCCAGCCCCGACCGACGCGGCCAGACCGACGAGAAACGCATCCCCGCTGTTGCGCGTGGCAAAGGCGGCGGCGAACAGCGGCGCAAGCGTCGAGACCGAGCCGTCCATCAGTCCGGCCAGCCCGGGCTGAATGACCTGCAACAGGAAGAGACGGCGCTGCGCCTCATCCTCGCTCCGGCGCGCGGCCGCCGTCAGGGCCTCTTTCTCAAACTGCTCCGCCGCCCGCTGATGGTCCCGCTCGGCGTCGGCCAGCTCATCGAGCAGCGCGCGAATTCCAACGTCGGTGACCTGCCGGGCAGCACTGGCATAGAACCGCCGTGTCTCGGCCTCCATCCCCAGAGCCTGCTTGCGGACCGTCTCCAATCCGAGCGGCTTCATCAGCCACACCGGCCGACGTGCGACGAAGCCTTTGACATCTTGGCGGCGAAGGAGCGGAATGTGCTCGCCAAAGCGCTGGCGATACAGCTCGAACAGTCGCCGGCGGTGCTCGACCTCTTCCTGCCGCATGTGCTCTAGCAGCGTAGCGGTGGCGGGGTAGTCGGCCTGCAGTCCGTCGGCAAAGTCGGCGTAGACGCGGGCGTCCTCCTCCTCCAGTCCGATGGCCAGAGCGAGGATCTCACGCTCACTGAGGGTGTGGAAGTTTTTCATGGTGCCGAGAGTTTACACGCGCCGGGCGCGAGAAGTCGCCCACCGCGCCGCCTCTCCGCGACAAGCCGCGCGGACCAGAATTCCGCCGGCGGAGCAGCAAGCCGGCCGATGTCCCCGAAGTTCACATGCCCGTCGCAGTTCAAGTCATCAGGCCGGATCGTGACCGGGCTATTCAGCCGAATGACCTCGTCGCGGGAGCGCTGGTCAATCCGGGCGGCCGCCCCGCCAATCGCGATCAGATCGCCCTTGCCGTCGCCATCGACCTCGCCGGCGGCCAGCGCGACCGGGTCGGTAGCCGGCAGCGCGGCTTAATCAGTTTGCCGTCATTCGCCCGGTGGCCTGAGCGGGCGCTACCACGCGTGATAATCGGCCACCGACCGGAGACCGACCCCCGTAGTCCCTACCCGCCGCCCGTGAGCAGCGCGACAAACGGATTGATGTCGGCGAATGACGGATAGCTCCCGTCGCCGTTGATGTCGCCGACGCGCGGGTCGCAGTTCGGATAGGTCACCTGCCACAGTGCGTTGTCCGACAGGTATTGCACGAACGGGTTGATGTCAGCGAAGGTCACATGACCGTCACAGTTCAGGTCGCCGGGGAGATACACGCTCAGATGCGCCGCACTACTGGTCGCCGAACCGCAGGCGTTCGTGACCACACAGTCGTAATCCCCGACGTCGCTCAGCGCGACCGCTGCAATCGTATACGAACTGCTCGTCGTACCGCCGATGTTGACGGCGTCCTTGCGCCACTGGTAGCTCAGCGGCGACGTGCCGTCCGCCGAGACGCTGAACGTGGCCGGCTGCCCGACGTGACTTCCTGTACGTTCAGCGTCGGCAGATCGGCGGCGTCGGTGCTGAAACGGACATCCCCGTTAAGGTTGAAGTTGGGTCCGACCGCCACGGCGCGGAAGTCGGGCTCGCCCGCCTCGCGCCACTGCCACTCCAGCGTCTCGAGCGCACCGAAGTCGACGACGACGCTGAAGGTCGCGTCGCTTCCCGCGCAAGCCGTGGCCGGCTGCGGCTGAGTGTCGCTCACCGGCACGCGCGACGTCGTGAGGCTCCGGGTGTCGCTGGTCACGCTGCCGCAGGCGTTGGAGACGATGCAGCGCAATTCGATGTACCCCCGAATGGGGGGCACTTGGTCCACTTCCAGTTGCAGCTGGCTGTCCGTTGACCAGAGGTTCGCGAGCGTCTCCGTGGAGATGCCGCCTCACGGGAACGCATGCCGGCGTACCGCAACCAGACACCCTCTGGGCAGCTTCCCCCGTATCGGGACATACTCCACCCATCTGGAGTGCAGCCTCCTATGGAAAGTAGCCATATTCAGTCCCCAATGACGCCGGGTACGGTGAGAACGGCCCGCGCGACCCTCGCGTCGGGGGCGCTGATGGCGGCGTAATTCTGGCCATTGTCGCTGTAGTTAGGTGGGTAACGCTAGTGCCGTGACCCGTGGTGTTGCCACGGTTGTACGCAAGTCGAGCCACGATGGCCGGTTGGCTCCTGGGAATGGTCTTCTATGCAGCGACGCCGCAATGCCTCCCGAGTTTGATCGGATGGCCGGGCAGCATCGCCGTATGGGCGGTGTTCGCGCTGTTGACGGCCCTGGCCTTTCGGGCAAGGCGGTGCAAAAACGCTCGCCGGGGTGCTTGCTTTCATGTCGAGCGAACGCTCTAATGGAGATTAGAGGAGCAGTCTGGCTCGTCTGCTGCGAGGCGTGTAGCCTGCAGATTCGGGGATGCGGTCTCTCCCGGGACCAGTGCAGTTCTGGCTGATCCTGGCACCGGGGACCTGACGATGGTGGCTTCGGATCGATGCTGCGGCGCACGTCCTCGCCGGCGCAAGGGGGAGAGCGCTCTTCCCGGAATTCCCAGACAGTTGACGCCCGTCGGCCATGCGGATCATCCTCCGACCTCGTTCGAGCAGGTACCGCCTTCGACGGTTGACCAGCGGGTCCAGCATGAGGAAGGGGGGGCGTGCGCTGTGAACGGCGTTGCCCACTGCTCATCGAGGAGACGACAAGCCGACGTTGTCGACGAGCCGTCTGATTCCTGTCGCGATGTACGATTGAGTGCAAGGTTTATGGTTTTGTCGCCGCAAAGACGCCGGAAGAGCAGTAGCGGCCGGCGAGTTTTCATAAGTTGACGTCGTGTCCGCCGCCCGAAACCGGCCGGCCGCAACATGCCGGCCATGGCGCGATCACTGGGTGTGCGCGGTATCGGGCACCGGTCACCCAACCTCGTGAGGTGCCGAGTCATGTCGGTCGCCACTTCCTACGAATTCCTCAACAAGGTGATGCAGGCCACGCCGGATGGCGAAAAGATCCGTAAGTGCCTTCAATGCGGAACCTGCAGCGGCATCTGCCCCTACGGCTTTGCCATGGAATACCCGCCGCGCGCGCTGATCGCGGCCCTGCGGGCCGACGACTTTCATGGCGTGCTCGACAGCGACACGATCTGGCTCTGCGTGTCCTGCTTCGCCTGCGCGAGTGTCTGCCCGGCGAAAATACCGCTCACGCGCGGCCTGCTGGCGACCCTCAAGACGGAGATGCTGATCGGCGGCAGCATCCCGCAAGAGCTGCAAGCCGCGCTCGGCAATTCGCGCCGCTACGGCAACGCCCTGGGCGAATCGCCGAAGAAGCGGGCCGACTGGACGAAGGACTTCACGGTGCCGGTGCCCATCCTGGCCGGGCACAAGGAGCCGGTGGAGGCCCTGTGGTTCGTGGGGGACTACGCGTCCTACCACCCGCGGGTGCAGCAGGTCAGCAAGGCGATGGCCAAAGTGTTGCACGCCCTGGGAGTCCGCTTCGGCATTCTTGGCCCGGAAGAGAACAGCGACGGCGACACGCAGGCATTCACGGGCGAGTGGGGCTTGTTTGAGCTGTTGGCGCGCAAAAACGTCAAAGCCATGGAGAAGTACGATTTTGACCTGGTCGTCACCACCGACCCGCACGCCTACAACGCCCTCCGGCACGAGTACCCGCGCCTCGGCTTCGACCGGACCGTCCAGCACCACACGCAGTTCCTGGTTGAGCGTCTGGAGCAACTTCGGCCGCTGCTGCGGAACCCCCTCGAGCGGCGTGTGACGTACCACGACCCTTGCTACCTCGGCCGGGCCAACGAGAACGACATCTATGAGGAACCGCGGCAGCTTCTCGCGGCCATCCCGGGATTGGAACTCGTGGAGATGTCGCACAACCGAGCCCTGAGCCTCTGTTGCGGCGGGGGCGGCGGCGGCATGTGGCTCGACGGCTTCTCGTGGGAGAAAACCCACACGCGCACGTCGGAATGGCGCGTAAAGGAAGCGGTCGCCGTCGGAGCCCAGGTCCTCGCGGTGGCCTGCCCGTACGAAACCCCGCGCTTCGAGGATGCCGTCAAGAGCACCGGCAATGAGGGCAAGTTGGCAGTGAAGGATGTGGTCGAGCTGCTGGCGGAGTCGATGTTCGCGTAGGCCCGTCGGCCGCAACGCGGCACCCGCGTCCGCAAGGAGAGCCCGCAATGGACATTGTCGTCCTGATCAAGTTCGTGCCGGATCTGGTGGAGGACCTGGAAATCGACGCCGGCACCGGCCTGCTCGACCGCAGCTTCCTGCGGCTGATGCCAAACGAGTTGGACGATCATGCGCTGGAGGAGGCCCTGCTGCTCAAGGAACGGCACGGGGGCCGGGTGACCGTGCTCACGCTCGATACGGGCGATGTGGACGAAACCCTCTACACGGCGGTCGCGAAGGGGGCGGATCGCGTGATCAAAATCACCGGCGAGGGCTTCGACCAGGGCCTGGGGAATCAACGGATCGCCGCTATTCTGCACTGGGCGCTGAGCGACATTCGGTTTGACTTGATCCTCACCGGGACGCAAGCCGTCGACGACCTGGATGGTTTCGTGGGCGCGGCGCTGGCGGCGCGCCTCGGGCTGCCGTACGTGGGCTATGTGACCAAGGTGGTCGCCGGTGACGGGCGGTTTGTGGCTCAGAAAGAGTATCCCGGGGGGCTGAATGCCGAGATCGATATCGCCGGGCCGGCGGTGCTCGGCATCCAGGCGGCCGAGAAGCCGCCGCGGTACGTCGTTACGAGCAAGGTCATGGAGGCGATGAAAGCGGCGAAGCTGGACGAGCTCGCGGTGGATGACATAACTGCAGAAAACGAAATCACGGTTTCCGCCATGTCGCTTCCGGAGTCCGGAAGCCATGCCGAGATGCTCGAGGGTAACGTGCAGCAAGTGGCCGAGCGGCTGGCCGCGCTGCTGCGTGAGCGGGGTGTCTTGGCCTAGCCGGGTAAGGAGACGCGGGCGCGAGGCCCGTCCGAGGATAAACCATGTGCGGTGAAGTGTGCGTCGTTGTGGAAACGCTGCGCGGCGAAGTCAAGGATATCACTTACACGATGTTCGCCGCCGGACGCCAACTGGCTGCGGCTCTGAAGACGAAGCTGTCGGCCCTGCTGATCGGCCACGAGGTCCAGAAGTTGGCGGACCAACTGGGCGCGGCCGATCGGGTCGTCTGCGTGGAACACGCATGTCTCGCCGAGTTCAACCCCGAGGCTTATCTGCGCGTCGTGACCGCGGTCTTGGAGCAACACACGCCGCGGCTCGTGCTGCTCGGGCACACCGCGATGGGGACCGATCTGGCGTGTGGCGTGGCCCAGCGTCTAAAGCTACCCGTCGCCACCTCGTGCCGGACGTTCGCCGTGAACGGCGGGACGGTTCAGTACTCGGCGTTGACGTGCGGCGGGAAGCTGATCGCGACCGGATCGCTGCCGGAACCGGCCTGCCTGGTCACGGTGATGCCCGGTGGGTACAAGACCGATGAGGGTCGGATCGGCAAGACGCCGACGGTGGAGACGGTGGCTGCCCCCGCCGGGCTGGACGAGGTTCGGACGCGCTTCAAGCAGTATATCGAGCCGCCGGCCGGCGACGTGGACATCGCTAAGGAGCCGATCTTGGTCTCGGTGGGGCGGGGCATTCAGAACCAGGACAACATCGCGATGGCCGAGCAACTCGCCCAGGCGCTGGGTGGAGTGGTCTCCGGGTCACGGCCCGTCGTGGACCAGGCCTGGCTGCCGACCACGCGGCTGGTCGGCAAGTCCGGGAAGCAGGTCAAGCCCAAGTTGTATCTGGCCCTCGGGATCAGCGGCGCCCCGGAGCATGCCGAGGGCATGCGCGACGCCGAGCTCATCGTCGCGATCAATCGGGATGAAAAGGCCCCGATATACGGTTTCGCTCACTTTGGGGCCGCGGTCGATGCCCTGGAGTTCCTCCCGGTCCTGACCGAAAAGCTCAAGCAGGCCAAGGGTGGCTAGGGTGCCCTGATGATCGAGCGCATCAACGCCTGGGGAATCCCGCCGGCCGCCCGGCCCATTGCGTACGTCATACCGCTGCTCTGCGCGGCGGTCATGCTCTGGCGGCTGTACGCCCGCGTGCGGCTGTGGTGGCAGGTCGGTCGGCCGGAGCGCCGCTGGGACCAGCCTGGCCGTCGGCTGAGTCGAGTCGTCAAGTACGCCGTCGCGCAGGTGAAGGTCCTGCGGCAGCCGTACCCAGGCCTGATGCATGTGGCCATCGCGTGGGGCTTCTTTGTGTTCTTCCTGGGGACCGCCCTGGCCACGATCGACGCCGACCTTACGTTTCTGAAGTTCCTCCGCGGGCCGATCTACCTGGTCTACAAGCTGGTGTTGGATGTCTTCACCGTCGCCGCGTTAGTCGGCGTGGCCATCGCCGCCTACCGGCGCTTCGTGCAGCAGCCCGAGCGGCTGACCCGCAATGGATGGTTCACCAGCGCGCTGGGCATCATCTTCCTCACCGTGCTCACCGGGCTGCTCGCCGAGTCGCTGCGCCTGGGAGCAATTGAGCGAAACCCGGCCTTGCAGCCGGGCTGGCATTCCGGGCTCGGCTGGTGGACGCCGGCGGGTTGGACCATCGCTCGGCTCTGGTTGGGCATGGGGCTAACCGCGCCGGCCATGGTGGACGCGCACCTAGTGCTGTGGCTCGTGCACATCGTGCTGGTAGGGGCCTTGTTCATCACGATCCCGTTCGGCCCGTTACTGCACGTGGTGACCGCGCCGCTGAACATCTTCTTCTCCGACCTGGAGCGCCCGGTCGGCCGCCTGGCCGCCGCCGTGGCCCGCAACGGCGATTCCGTCGGAGTCGGACGGCTCAGCGATTTCACCTGGAAGCAATTGATGCAGGGCGATGCCTGCACGGAGTGCGGCCGCTGCCAGGATGCCTGCCCGGCGTACGCATCCGGCCAGCCCCTTTCGCCCAAGAAGCTCATCCTGGGCATCAAAGAACACCTGGCCGCCGCGGGTCAGGCGCGCCGCGGCAACGGCAACGGGAAGCTGGCGCCCGAGTTCACCGGTCCGGCCATTCCTGACGCGGTGGTCTGGTCCTGCACAACCTGTCGGGCCTGCGCCCAAGAATGCCCGGTGCTCATCGACCACGTCGACACCCTCGTGGACATGCGCCGCTACCTGCTTGCCCAGCAGCGGGCCGACAGCCAGTTGACCACTGCCCTGAACAATTTGCGCCGTTACGGAAACTCCTTCGGCAAGTCCGACAAGCAACGGGCCCGCTGGACCACCGGGCTGGACTTCAAGATCAAGGACCTCCGCAAACAACCCGCCCGAACGCTGTGGTTCGTCGGCGACTACGCCTCGTACAGCCCCACGGTCACAGACGTCACCCAGGCGACCGCCCGCGTCTTTCAGCGGGCCGGCCTGGACTTTGGCCTGCTCTACGACGCCGAGCGACACGCGGGCAACGACGTGCGCCGCACCGGCGAGGAAGGCCTGTTCGAGCTACTGGCCCAGAAGAACCGGGCGGCGCTGGAGAAATGCCAGTTCGAGGACATCGTCACGACCGACCCGCACACGTACAACACGTTGAAGAACGAGTATGTGTGGACCAATGGCCAAACGCAGCCACTACGCGCGAAGTTCCCGGTCTACCACTACACGGAACTGCTGGACCGGCTGATCCGTGACGGGCAGTTGGTCCTGCGGCGGGGACTGGGTTGCACCGCCGGCCACGGCAGGGCCGCAGGCCGTGCCAGGGTGACCTACCACGATCCGTGTTATCTGGGTCGCTACAACGAGGTCTACGAAGCGCCGCGCCGCGTGCTGCAGGCACTCGGCTGCCGGCTCGTGGAAATGCCGCGCCATCGTGACCGCGCCCTGTGCTGTGGCGCCGGCGGTGGGCGCATCTGGATGGAAGAAGGCCAGGTCAAGGAGCGCCCCAGCGAGAGCCGCGTGCGCGAAGCGGCGGCGCTGGGCGGCGTGCAGTACTTCGTGGTGGCTTGTCCGAAGGACCTGACCATGTACCGCGACGCGGTGAAGACGGCCGGGCTCGAAGGCCGGTTCGTGGTCAAGGACCTGATCGAGTTGGTGGACGAAGCGACGCGCGCAGACGTCGAGGTGGCGGCGCCCCAGGCCGTCACGAGCGATGCGATGACGTCAAGCAGTAGTGCCGGTTGACAGCCGGAGTCCCAGGAGGCCAGCCGATGGCTGACAGAGTTGGCGTTTACGTTTGCCACTGCGGCAGCAACATCGCCGGTACGGTGGATGTCGAAGAAATCGCGCGCTGGTCCGCCACGCTTGACGGCGTGGCCGTTGCGCGCGAGTACAAATTCCTGTGTTCTTCGCTGGGCCAGGCGATGATAGGGGAGGATGTCAAGACGCTGGGCTTGACGCGGGTGGTCGTGGCCGCGTGCTCGCCGCATCTGCATGAGAAGACGTTTCGACGGGCGTGTGCGAACGCGGGCCTGAACCCGTACCTGCTCCAGATGGCCAACATTCGTGAGCACGTCTCGTGGGTCACCAAGGAGAAGCAGGCGGCCACGGACAAGGTGAAGGCCCTCGTGGCCGGGGCCGTGGCCCGCGTCAAGCATCACCGCCCGCTCGATCCGATGCCCGTGGAGGTCAACCCGCACACGCTGGTGCTGGGCGCGGGCATCGCGGGCATCCAAGCCGCGCTGGAACTCGGCGATGCCGGCTATCCGGTGTACCTCGTCGAGCGCGAGCCCAGCATCGGCGGCCACATGGCGCAGTACGACAAGACGTTCCCGACGCTCGACTGCGCGGCCTGCATCCTGACGCCCAAGATGTCCGAGGTCGGCCAGCACGACAAGATCACGCTGCTGACGTACACGGAGCTGGAGGAAGTCAGCGGCTCGATCGGGAACTTCCACGCGCGGCTACGCCGGAAGGCCCGCTACGTGCGCGAGGACAAGTGCACCGGCTGCGGCCTGTGCATCGAGAAGTGCCCGCGCAAGGTGGTCGACGAGGTGTTTGAGGCCGGCATGGGCTATCGGAAGGCGATCTACACTCCGTTCCCGCAGGCCGTCCCCAAGATCCCGGCCATCGACACCCAGTCGTGCATCTGGTTCGAGCGGCAGCGCTGCCGGGCTTGCGAGAAGCTGTGTCCGACGGGCGCGGTGGACTTCGACCAGAAGGATGAGATCCTCGAGGTCGACGTGGGCAACATCATTCTGGCCACCGGCTGGGATCTGTTCGACTGCCGGCGGATTCCGCAGTACGGCTATGGCCGCCTCGCCAACGTCTTCACCAGCCTCGAGTTCGAGCGCATGTGCAACGCCTCGGGGCCCACGGGCGGGCGGATTGTCCTGCGCGACGGCGTGACTGCGCCGCAGTCGGTGTGCATCGTCCACTGCGTTGGCAGCCGCGACGCGCACTACAACAACTACTGCTCCGGCATCTGCTGCATGCTGTCGCTCAAACTCGGGCACCTGGTTATGGAGAAGACCGGCGCCAAGGTGTACGCCTGCTACATCGACATGCGGCCGAACAAGAAGGATTACGAGGAGTTCTACCAGCGGCTGCTGGACGAAGGCATGTTGTTCGTGCGCGGCAAGGTGGCCGAGATCACCGATTTCGCCCGCCTGCCCCAGGAGGAGGGCAAGCTCGTCATTCAGGTCGAGGATACGCTGCTCGGCAAGCAGCGGCGGATTCCCGTGGACATGGCCGTGCTGATGGGCGCGATCGAGCCGCGCCGCGACGCCCGCGAAACCGGGCTCAAGGTGGGGATCTCGTGCAGCATGGCCGGCTGGTTCATCGAGCGTCACGTGAAACTCGATCCGGTGGCCACGATGACCGAAGGCATTTTCATCGCCGGCGCCTGCCACGGTCCCAAGGACATTCCCGACTCGGTCTCGCAGGGGGCCGCGGCCGCCGCCCGCGTCCAAGGCATGATCACCAAGGGCACCGTCATGATCGAGCCGGTCGTCGCCTCGATCAACGCGGACTATTGCTCCGGCTGCCGCATCTGCAACAACCTGTGTCCGTTCAACGCGATCGAATTCCTGACGGAGGACAAGGTCAGCAAGGTCAATCCGGCGTTGTGCAAAGGCTGTGGCACGTGCGTCGCCGCCTGCCCCGCCGGTGCGATCGCGGGGGCGCATTTCGCCAACGACCAGGTCGGCGCCGAGATCGAAGGGCTCCTGTGGGATGCCCAAGGCGACGGGCAGCCGGCGATCGAGGAAGACGAACCCAGCTTGGAACCCGCGGCGTCGTAGGAGTGACAGGATGCAGCGCGAAATCTACGAACCGAAGATCGTCGGCTTCTTCTGTAACTGGTGTTCCTATCGGGCCGCCGATGGGGCCGGCACGGCGCGAATCAAGCATTCGCCGAACGTGCGCGTCATTCGCCTGATGTGCAGCGGTCGCGTCGATCCGTCGTTTGTGCTGAAGGCCCTGGCGCTCGGCGCAGACGGCGTGCTGATCGCCGGCTGCCATCCCGGCGAGTGCCACTACATCGAGCAGAACTACAAGACCATGCGGCGCTTCGCCATGCTCAGGCACACGCTCCGGGCCCTGGGCATCAGCGAGCGGCGCGTGCGACTGGTCTGGGCGTCGGCCGCGGAGGCCGCCCACCTCGCCGAAGCGATCAACGAGATGGTCGAGGATGTCCGCACGCTCGGGCCGCTGCGCTGGTCCACGAACTGGGCCGAAGACAACCGGCATATAGACGCGGTCGAAAAAATCCTGCTGGAGCACCAGGAGGCCATGGAGGTCGGGCAATGAGCGACAAGGGCAAACTGGCCATCTACTGGGCGGCGTCGTGCGGGGGCTGCGAGATTTCCATTCTCGCGCTGAACGAGAAAATTCTCGATGTCGCCAATGCGTTCGACATCGTCTTGTGTCCGTGCATCATGGACACCAAGGTGCGCGACGTGGAAAACTGGCCCGACCAATACGTCGACGTCTGCTTATTCAATGGCAGCATCCGCACGAGCGAACAGGAGTACATGGCGAAGCTGCTGCGGCGGAAGTCCAAGGTCCTGGTGGCGTTCGGTTCGTGTGCCATCGAAGGCTGCATCCCAGGTCTGGCGAACCTGACCAACCGGCAGGAGATTTTCGAGACGGTCTACCTCGAGAGCGCCTCGACGGATAACCCCGGGCGCGTGATTCCGCTGCCGGAGACGCAGTCCAACGGGCACCATCTGTCGCTGCCCGTTTTCTACGACACGGTGCGGACGCTCGGACAGACCGTGCCGGTCGACTACTCCCTGCCGGGCTGCCCGCCGGAGGCCCCGCGAATCTGGGACGCAGTTGTAGCGATACTGGAGGGCAAATTACCGGCGGCCGGGTCCGTGATCGGAGCGACGACGACGTGCTGCGACGAATGTACACGCACGCGCAACGAAAAAAAGATCAAGGCGTTCAAACGGACGTGGCAGGTCATTCCGGATGCGGACACCTGCCTGCTGGAACAAGGGCTGCTCTGCTGCGGGCCGGCCACGCGGGCCGGCTGCGGCGCGCGGTGCCCCCAGGTGAACTCGCCCTGCATCGGCTGTTACGGCCCGAATGCCGACGTCGAGGACTTCGGGGCGCGCCTGATGACCGCCCTGGCTTCGGTCATCGACGCCCAGGACCCGGACGAGATCGAGCGGATCATTCACGAGGGTCTCCCCGATCCCCTGGGCACATTCTATCGATTCAGCCTGGCTGGCAGCCTTCTGAGGCGGGCGGCGCTTGTGCCCGACGCCGAACGCCATGAATTGCCGCGGCCGAAGGCCATCGCGCAGGCCTAGGCCCCGCAGCGCTTGCCTGGAAGGAGTATCCGCCGATGACAACGCAGCGCATCAGCATTGACCCGATCACGCGCCTCGAAGGGCACGGCAAGATCGACATCTTCCTGACCCCGGAGGGGGAGGTCGCCGAGACGTACCTCCAGATTCCCGAGCTGCGCGGGTTTGAGCGGTTCTGCGTCGGCCGGCCGGCCGAGGACATGCCCAATCTGACGTCGCGCATCTGCGGCGTCTGCCCGGAAGCGCATCACATGGCCGCCACCAAGGCCCTCGACGCGCTCTTCCATGTCGATCCGCCGCCGACGGCGAAGAAGCTGCGCGAGATGTTCTACTGCATCTTCTACGCGACGGACCACACGACCCACTTCTACGCGCTGGGCGGTCCGGACTTCGTCATGGGCCCCGAGGCCCCCAAGGAAGAGCGAAACATTCTGGGAATCATCAAGAAGGTCGGGCTGGAGATCGCCGGCAAAGTCCTCAAGATGCGCCGCGACGGGCACCACCTGATCGAGATGATCGGCGGGCGCCAAGTGCATCCGAATTGGGGTCTGCCGGGCGGCGTCAGCCGCGGCATCAACGAGGAGCAGCGGCAGGAAATCGAGCGCCTGGGACGGGACGCGATCGAGTTCGCCCAGTTCTCGATCCAGCTCTTCGGTCAGATCGTGCTCGGCAACCGCGAATACGTAAAGCTCATCACGAGCGATGCGTACACCCACCGCACATATAACATGGGCACGGTCGATGCCAGCAACCGCGTAAACTTCTATGATGGCCTGATTCGCGTCGTCGGCCCGGACGGGCGCGAGCATGCGAAATACCGGGCCAAGGACTACCGCGATTACGTCGCCGAGCACGTCGAGCCGTGGTCTTACCTGAAGTTCCCGTTCCTGAAGAAGATCGGCTGGAAAGGCTTCGTCGACGGGGAGGATTCCGGTCTTTACAAGGCCACCCCGCTCGCCCGGCTCAACGCCGCCGACGGCATGGCCACACCGCTGGCGCAAAGGGAATACGAGCGCATGTACGACACGCTCGGGGGCAAGCCGGTCAACCACACGTTGGCCACCCACTGGGCGCGGCTGGTCGAGCTGCTCTATGCCGCCGAGCGGTGGGTCGAGCTCGCGACCGACCCCGAGATCACCGGTTCGGAGTACCGCGTCTTGCCGACCGCCACGCCGGACGAGGGCGTGGGCTCCGTCGAAGCGCCGCGGGGTACGCTCACCCATCACTACTGGACCGACGAGCGGGGCCTGCTCACCCGCGTGAACCTGATCGTGGGCACCACGAACAACAATGCCCCGATCAACCTGTCCATCAAGCGGGCCGCGCAGACGTTGATCGGCAAAGGGACCACCGTCACCGAGGGTCTGCTGAACAAGATCGAGATGGCGTTTCGGGCGTACGATCCGTGCTTCGGCTGCGCCACGCACTACCTTCCTGGCCAAATGCCGCTCACGGTCAACTTGCGTGCGCCCGATGGTCAGATCCTTCAAACGCTGAGCCGCGAGTAATCGCCCATTGCACAGGAGGTGCGGTCGGACGCGCATGTTGTCAACGGCCCACAGCCCGGTTCGCGAAGCCCGGCGGCAAGGAGCCAACCGCGCGCGACGTCCGTCGCGCACACTCGTGCTCGGTCTGGGTAACCCGATCCTGACCGACGACGCCGTCGGTCTGCGCGTGGTCGAACACCTGCGTCCGCAGTTGGCCGGCATACCGGGCCTCGAGTTGGCTGAGGATTATTGGGGCGGCTTGCGCCTGATGGAGCGACTGGTCGGCTATGACCGCGCCATCATCATCGACGCGGTGTGCAGCGGCGCAACGCCCGGCGCCGTGCAAGTCCTTTCGGCGGACGCCGGGCCAACCCGGCACACGGCGTCCGCGCACGACGTGGACTTGCTCACGGCCCTGGCGCTCGGGCGGCAAGCCGGTGCCGCCCTGCCGGCCGCGCGGAACATCCGCATCGTCGCAGTCGAAGCGGCCGACATTGAAACGTTCTGCGAGGACTGCACCCCGGCGGTCGCCGCCGGCGTCCCGCGCGCCGCCGACGCGGTTCTAACGCTCCTGGAAGCTTGGAGGTAATAGCCATGGTCTCCATTGAGGTCCTCCGTTCGTTCCCGTACTTCGCCGGCGTCAGCAGCGAGAGTCTCAAGGCCGTCGCGGAGATCACCGAAGACCGGGCGTTCAAGACGGGTGAACCGCTATTTACGGAGGGCGACCCCGCGCGGGCCCTGTACATCCTCCGCGAAGGCCAGGTCGATATCGTGTATCACGTCCACGTCGGCGGGGGCCGCGTGGTCGACACGGTCGTCACGGGCGATTTGATCGGTTGGTCGTCGCTGGTCGAGCCGTACCGCTGCACGGCGACGGCGGTTCCGCGTCAGGCCGGCCGGGCCGTGCGGATTGAGGCCGCGGGCATCCGCAATCTGTGTGAGCGGGACCACACGCTCGGGTATCATCTGCTGAAGGAATTGGCTGGGACGCTCAGCCGTCGCCTGCGAGGTGCCCTCGTTCAGTTGGCGGCGGGCGGCTAGGAACCACGAGGAGGCGCGGCTGCGCGTCGAGCGGCATTCGACGCGTCGGTCGATCGGGCACAGAGGCGCCGTCCGATCCAGGTGTCATGGACGTCCAGAGACAAGCGCGAATCCTGCTGATTGACGACGACCGGGACATGCACCTGGCCGTGGAGCTGATCCTCGCGCCGCTCGGGTGCGAGCTGACGTGCTGCTCCACCGGTACGGCCGGCCTGGAGGCCATGCGGCGTCAGCGCCCCGATCTGGTGCTCCTGGACATCATGCTCACGCAGCCCGCCGAGGGGTTACAGGTGGCCTGTCAGATGCGCCAGGACGCGCGCCTCAAGGGCATTCCGATCGTCTTCATGTCGGCCATGGCCCAAACCTCCGAGGCCGAATACGCGCGGGAGGTGTGCCCGGTCGCCCTGGATGCCGACCTGTTCATTGAGAAACCGTTGGATGCACGCTCGCTCCGGGAGGCGGTCCAGTGGGTTCTGGCCCAGAAATTGTCCGACGCGGCTCCGCCCGCCTGAGCAGCGAACTCTCCGCCGGCCGTGTCCTCTTCCTGATCTTTCAGCCGCCACCGCCCGTACTGCACCGCCTGTGGGGTAACGATTTCTTTCGCGGCCGGCCAGCATTCGAGCCGCCCGGGGGGACTTTTTCCAGTGTATACCACCAGAAAGCACGCCCCGGTTCTTGACCGCCACGACAATCGCGCACGCAGGACTACGCCACCCGGCGGCCAAGAAAATAAAAGAGTAATTGGACGCCGACGCCAGCGCTCATAGAATCCGTTGTTGTTCGGGCACTGTGCTCCGCGGTCCCATGGGACGACTTTCGACGCATTCGGGTACAGGATAACGCTGCTCCGCCCCGCGCTCCGGTCGTGCGCTTCCGCGCGGTCGGCAACCAGGTCCGTTGCGTGCCCATCGAGCCAGGATAAAGATGACTTGTCATGCCCACCCGCATCCGCCCGTCCGCCCTGATCGACCAAGCCCTGCTCGCGACGCTGGGCCTCATCCTCGCCACGATGAGCGCCCTGCTGACCGGGCCCCCGCTGCGGGACCGCCGCGCCGGTGATTCGCCCCTCCCGATGGCCGGCGTGCTGAGCACGCGTCTGGCGGCTGGCGCGCGGGCGAATGGCGCGTGCTGCCTGCCCGACGGTTCCTGCCTGGAGACCGATTCGAGCTCCTGCGCGACGGCCGGCGGCACGTTCGACGCGAACGGCGACTGCTCCAACGTCGCCACCTGCATGTTCAACGACGATTGCATCGTCACTACGCAGGACTGCTGCAACGCGGTCGGGGGCACGTGGGGCGCCAACTCGACCTGCGATCCGAATACGTGCATTCCGTCGTTCAACTTCGCCGCGGACGCCGTCTGGGAGGGCGCGCCCTCTCTCTCCAACGTGGCGGTTTCTCCGGCGGCGCGGGGGGCCCGCTCCATTCTGGCGTACATCGACTCGAACCAAGTCCTGCAAATCATCGGCACGCCGACGGCCGAGAGCATCCGCCTGGTCTTGGACCCGAACGACCCTTCGCAGTTAAACGTTTATTCGCCGGAGGATGGATCTGGGCAGTTCTTCCCGTTCGCCTTAGCGAGCTTCGTGTCGATTGCGGTCCAGCTCGGCGATGGCGACGACCTGATCGTCTTTGACGACGTGAACGGTGAAGTCGGGCCGCTGAAGCCGTTCAACATCGACGCCGGCGATGGGCAGGACATCATCCTCACCCGCACGGGCGGCCTGCCGCTGGCCCAGGTGCTGACTCTGGTCAACCAGATCGACACCTTGCGCAATCTCACGCAGCAGGCCGACACGATCCGCCAGCTCGCCGGCGCGGTGCCGAATTTCCCGGCCGGGAGCGACACACTATCCAACGCCTTCAGTCTATTGACGGACGTCGAGCAGGACTTCATCACGCCCGCCAGCGTGTACGTGCAGGACCTGGAGGTGCAGCTCATCGAGCCAGCGACGCAGGCGGTGGTCGGTGCCCACGACCAGATCATCGCGGTCGGTCTGCCCCTGATTCAGCAGGCATACAACGACCTGGCCCTGGCCGGCCAGGCGCTCGTAAACGACGCTGACGTGAACATCAAGACACCCGCTTTGAACCTGCTCGACATCGCCCAGAACCAGCTTCTAGTCGATGCGAACGACGTCGCCGCCTGCGGCGGGCAGCTCTCCAGCTCAGACGTGACCGCCTTCCAGAACACGCTGGTCGGCTTGGTGAACCAGATCGTGGCGATTGTGGATAGCTGCCCGGACGAGCCGAATGAGCCGCCGGAGGCAGCCGGCGTCTGTCCGCAAGTGCAGGAGCTCATCGACTGCATCGAAAAGGAGATCGAGGATTTCGAGCAAGTCGCGGATATTTGCGAGAGCGACGGCGACAACCTGGAGGCGGAGGGCGACTCGTTAGAGGCCTCCGGCGACGGTCTGGAGCAGTACGCGGACGGCTATGAGCAGAACCTGGAAGACTTCGAGGGTCTGGCCGACCCCAACTTCGTCGGCGTGGCGGAGGGCTTTGAGGCCGCCGCCGAGGCCCTGGTCGCCGGCTGGGAGGCAAGTCTGGGTGCCACCGGTAACACGTTTGACCAGCGGGCGCAAACGGAATTCGTGCAGATGGGGGACGCGTACATGGCTGCCATGGACATGGCGGTCCGCGCGAAGGCGGACCAGATTCAGCAGCAGGCGGATCAAATCGAGTTGGACGCCGAGGCGATCATCCAGGCGGCCAGCGTGCTGCTCGGCGGCGGCGCGGCCCCGGGGCCGCGGGCCAGCGCGTGCGCGAACATCTCGACCACCAACACCATCAGTGGCGGTCCCGGGCCGAACATCCTGCTCGGCACATCGGGCAACGATCTCATTCACGGCTTCGGCGGCAGCGACCTGATCATCGGCGGGCCGGGGGACGACAAGCTCTACGGCGATGACGGCGCCGACCTGATCCTGGGGAACGGGGGGACCAATGAGATTCACGGCGGTGACGGAATCGACATCCTGATCGGCGGCGGTCAGGTCGACTGCATCTACGGCGAGGACGGGATCGATCTGATCCTCGGCCGTAAGGGCAACGACGAGCTGGACGGGGGCGCCAACGTGGACGTGATCATCGCGGGGGACGGGGACGATTCGGCCTGGGGCCGCGACGGGATCGACATCCTCGTCGGCGGCGACGGCATCGACATGCTCGACGGGGGGCATTGCAGCGACCTGCTCATCGGCGGGGCGGGGGATGACACGCTGATCGGCGGGCCCGGCCAGGTCGTGAGCCTGAGTGGCGTCTCGCTCGATCTAGGCGATCTGCTCTTCGGCGGCGACGGCGCCGACACCATCTACGGCGACCAACTGAGCAAGGATGGCACCGGCGTGGACGTGGCGTTCGGCGGCGACGGCGCCGACAAGATCTACCTCGCCGATGGCTGCGATCTCGTAATCAACAACTTCACGCTCAAGCTGGGTAACGTCGCCTTCGGCGGCGCCGGCAACGACACCATCGAGAGCAAGAAAGGCATCGACGTGCTCTTCGGTGGCGATGACGACGACACCATCTCCGCCGACGAAGGCTACAACGTCACGTTTCCCAACAGCAACTTTCAGATGGCGTTCGGCGATTTTCTCTTCGGCGGTCCTGGCAACGACACGCTCGAAGGCGACGATGCCGACCCGAACGCGGTTCACGACATCGATTTCCTCTTCGGCTATACCGGGGACGACACGCTCAATGCCTACGACGGTGGCCTGATCGTCTTCAGCAGCAGCTTCCAGATGGACTTCGGCAACCTGCTGTTTGGCGGCGAAGGCAACGACACGCTCACCAGCGGCAAGGGCATCGATCTGGCCTTCGGCGGCCCGGATGACGACGTGATCCGCTGCGGCACCGGTTCGACGATCATTTACGACACCTCGCTTTATATCGAGTTCGGCGACTTGATGTTCGGCCAGGGCGGCAACGACGTCATGAACGCCAACGACCCGAATCAGCCTTCAAGCAATGCCGCCGACGGCATCGACCTGATGTTCGGCGGCCCGGGCGACGACGAGCTGTACGGCGACGGTGGCGGCCTGGTTACCATCGGGACCAGCGCGGGCTTCACCTTTGGCAACCTGATGTTCGGCGAGAGCGGCGCGGACATCATTAAGGGCGGCTACCAGAACCCCGACCCGAACAATCCTCCGGACGGCATCGACCTCATCTTCGGAGCTGGAGACGACGACACCATCGACGGCGGGATCGGTTCCTACATCGTCGTTATCGCCGGCAGCGGCGCGTTCGCCGTGGACTTCGGAGATCTGATCTTCGGTGGCCCCGATAACGACACGATCGACTCCGGCAAGGGCATGGACTTCGTCTTCTGCGGCCGCGGCGACGACACCGCCAACACGCGCACCGGCATCTCTCCATCAGTAAACGGGAGGGAATGTTTTCTCGGAAACCGGACGCACACGGGCAGGACTGACCTCTGGGTTAGCGGGTGAGAGCGGACAGGCGCATCACCGGCGCGGTGGATTCACGCGTTAACTCCACACTCTCCATTTCTCCAACCGAACGTCGTGACTATTTGTCCTGCATCCCTTGGCATGGAAGCGGCTCTCACGGCATTAAATCAGGATCAACGTCTGATGGGTCCGGATGCTGCGGGCCACCTTCTTGACGGGCTCCAGCCGGCTCCGCATGGCCCGCTTCGTGCCACTAAGACGCCTTTCTTTGTTTATCGGGCGCTCGCGTGGTGAGCCCGGAGGCTGCCACGGCGACATGGGTCCTTTCTCGTCCCATATCCGCGACCGCCGCCGCGGGAACCTATGTGGACAGAAGGCGCCCGCCGGCGCTCCGGCGCGACGTTTGCACGATTCTATTGACTGAGGGCCCCTGTCTCGCTAGACTGAGCCTTTGAGGAGATAAAGGGAAGAAGTCCAATTCGCGGACCGGTACTGCTCTCGTCAAGCAGCGAGAATCTCGAATTCGACTTGTGCGAAGCTTGGCAGGGGCAGACCACGTATCTCCCAGGATTTTCGGGCCCTGAACCGGCGTAAAACCGACTGTCGCGGTCGGTAAGAAGGAAGATGTAGCGGGTGAGTTCGGGTGGAGGATGGTCCTGCGCCGGGCCCGCGAGTCGATCGTTTAGTCGAGGAGGAGTCGGAAATGAGAAAACTGTTGTTGTTTATGGTGGTGCCTGCGCTGGCGGCCCCAGCGCTGTCCATGACACTGTGGGACAACGGACCCTGGATCACAGGGTACGGGAACGGCGTCGGCGGGGCCGACACGAGCCTGATTGAGTCTATTGTCTCAACGTGCCCGCACGAAGGGTGTTGTGTGGAAGGGAGAGAATCATGTCCAGAGTAGCTCGATGGTGTGTACTGGCCGGCGTCATCGTCGGTACGTTGTCGGCCGGCGGCTGCTCGCCGCTCTTCGGGGGCCCCGGCGCAGGGTTGTTCGGTCTCGAGGATTGGGGCCGTGACCTGCTCAGCATTCCGGCCGCGGTGATCATCGCGGAATTGATCGACCAGGCGCAGGGGACGAACCTCCTGCTTCGGGCCGATGACCTGCGTTCCGGGCTGTATAACGATCTGTACAACGACCTGCAGTCCGGCCTGCGCCAGCCTGGCGTTCCGGGGGAGCAGGGCGAACAAGGCCCCCAGGGTGAGCAGGGAGCGCAGGGCGAGCAAGGCGCGCAGGGTGAACAAGGCGCGCAGGG
>CAZWYT010000030.1:0-24667 GCA_964638325.1 uncultured Planctomycetales bacterium | reverse complement strand
GAACAAGGCGCGCAGGGTGAACAAGGCGCGCAGGGCGAACAAGGCGCGCAGGGTGAACAAGGCGCGCAGGGCGAACAAGGCGCGCAGGGTGAACAAGGCGCGCAGGGCGAGCAGGGTCCCGCCGGTGAGGACGGCCAGGACTTTCTCGCCGTCGCCCTGGGCTGTGTCAGCCACGCCGGTGTGCGCATCAACGGCTATGGCTACAACGCGACCAAGGTCGAGGGTGAGAACGGCGTGTACGCTGTGGCGCTCATTGGCTACGACTTTCCCGCCGACTTCGATCCCGCTGACCTGGTGATCCTCGTCACGCCGGACGCGATCGCGCAGCAGAACATCGTCACGTACTACGACCCCGAGGTCGGCTTCGGCTTCCTGGTGGAGTTCCGGGATGTGTGGCTGAACCGCGTGAACACGGAGTTCTGCTTCGCGGTGTACGACACGTCGGTCGATCCGTATGGCGGGGGAGAGGAATAGGAGCGGGTCATGAGATGGGTGGTAGCGTGGGTCCTGTGCGGAGCCTTGGCGACGCCGGTCTTCGCCGGGGTGATTGCGACCGAGCACTTCAGCACTCTGGCGGAGGTTGAAGCGCACATTATCGGCGGGATGGAGTTCGTGGCGCGCGGCGATACGGAAAGGCTGCGGATCACGCGTGTAGACCCGCCGGAAGTGGCGGAGATGCCGTTCGACCTGTGGAACAATGGGGTCCCGCATGCGTTCAAGGTGGTGTACAACGCGGGGGGCATCGCGGGACTGAGCATCGATGATTTGTACACGATCACCGAGCCGGTGACGATCAGTCCGGATACAAACGGGTTGCTGGTGACGGCCGAGGCGCTCGGCGCCGGCCGCAGCGTTGTGCTCCAAAACCTGATCATCACTCTGCCCGGCTTTCTGATGTACCCGGTCGGCGACGTGGCCTCGGCCCCGGAGACGGACTACCTGCTCGTGGAGACGGACCTGCCGCTGGTGGGCGGCTTCATTCTGAGCGGGACCGTGACGTTCACGTGGGACGGCGATCTGCCGCCGCCGGCCGAGCAGTGGTTCGAGGTGACCCCGGTGGTGATTCCCGAGCCGGCGAGCGGCGTATTGGCCGTTCTTGGGTTGGTCCTGCTGGGGCTGCGACGCTTGCCGCGCTAGACGGTACTCAGCCGACATTTCCCAGATGACTTCGCCCGGCTCCGCTGCCGGGCGGTGCAGGCCTATTGTACAGCGCCCCGCCCTCCTGCGCCCACGTTTTTCAGGCTCTTTCCCGGGCGTCGGGGCCGGAACGAGGCCGGCGAGGCCCTTGTGGCAGGGATAGGAAGCGCCCGACTGCTCCAGGAACGCCCCGTTTCCCCCGCGGGGCGCAGGGGATCCGCCCGGCTTGTCCGAAAAGGAGCGGCTTTGAGCGGTGTGCTGGCTCATCCGGAGGGCACCACGCTACCTGCGGGGGCTCACTTTCAGCCACCCCCTGCGCAAAACAAAACGCAGGACCGGAACGCGACTTCCTGATCCTGCGTCAGTTACGTGATTAGCGGGGGCAGGACTCGAACCTGCGACCTCTGGGTTATGAGCCCGACGAGCTACCAACTGCTCTACCCCGCAGCCGCATTCGATAGCGTAGCACAGGCCCGTCCGCTGTCAAGGCACGATCTGGATTTGCCTTGCCAGCATCCACGCCGATGGCGATTCCAAGATCGGGCCGGTCGCCGCCGTGCGCGCGTCGAGCCCCACCTGAACCGCGCCACGCCGCACGACGCCCCTTTTTTCGCCCTGCCCCCGCGGCTACCCTATCCGGCATGACATTACTACTCGACCAACGCGAATTGCAGGACCGCCTGGAGAAGATGGCGCGGGCGATCGCCGGCGCCGCACCCAAGGATGTCCCGATCGGCGCAAGACGGCCGGCCACTGGGGGAGGGCCAGGTGCTCGGCCGCCCGAGCCGCACGCGCGCGAAGACCGGTACCGAGGTGGGGGAGCAAGCGGGCGAGGACGGTTAGTGAGGTGTCAGCGCGGGCGGAGTCTCTGGAGCGACACGGTCGCGCTGCACGCTTCCGCTTCAGCGGCGCTTTGGTAGACTGGCGCATCCGCCGCCCCACGCGCCCGGGCCGCGGGCCGGCTGGCGATGCCTCGTGCCTCGGCGAGCGCGGCGCAACCGGAGTAAAGTCATGCGCTGCGTACCGCGAGTTCTGCTGGGCGCCTTGCTTATCCCGTTGAGCACGGCGCAGGTTTCCGGACAACCGCTTCCCACGGACCCAGCGCTCGTCACCGGCCAGCTCGACAACGGGTTGACCTACATCATCCGACAACATGCCAATCCGCCGGGCCGCGCCATCATCTGGATCCACTTGCACACCGGCTCGCTGAATGAAACGGACCGGCAGCGGGGGTTGGCCCACTACCTGGAGCACATGGCGTTCAACGGGTCGGAGAACTTCCCGCCTGGATCCGTGGTACCGTTCTTCCAGTCGTTGGGCATGACCTTCGGGCGCGACCAGAACGCATTCACGAGCTTCGAGCAAACCACGTATCAGCTCTCCTTGCCGGACGCCCAGCCGGAGACACTGCGCAAGGGCCTAACGTACCTCGCGGACGTGCTGCACCGGCTCGCGCTGCTGCCCAAGGAGATCGACAACGAGCGCCAGATCATCCAGGAGGAGCGGCGGCGCAGTCTTTCGGGGCGGCAGCGTACGATGTACTACGTGTTGGAGCACATCGCGCCGGGCTCCATCTACGGCCAGCGCATCACCATCGGGACCGAGGAGACGATCAACAGCGTGCAGGAGGCCGACTTCCGCGACTACTACGGGAAGTGGTATGTGGCCTCGAACGCGACGGTCACCGCCGTCGCGGACACGGACCCGGCGGACGTGATTGCGGCGATCAAGGAGCAGTTCGGCAGCGCAGCCAAGCAGCCGCGGCCAACGCCGCAAGACGCAGCGATCAAGGCCTACGAGAAGAGTTTCGCGATCGTCGCCAGCGATCCGGAGGTGCAGTCCGAGCAGGTGCGGATCAGCCGGCTGGAGCCGGCGCGGCCGCCGACCACCACCGTGCCGCAGTACCGTGACGACCTGGTGGCGCGGATCGCGCAGCGCGCCTTCAACCGACGAATCGAGGCGAAGGTGGCCGCGGGCGGGACCCACTACCTCGACGGCAGCGCCTCGCTGGGCAACGAGGCTGGGGTCCTCTACAGTGCCGATCTGAACGGGCGGGCGGCGCCGGGGAAGTGGCGGGAGGCGCTCGAGGAACTGGCGCTGGAATTGCAGCGCGCCCGTGTCTTCGGGTTCTCAGCGCGTGAGATCGAGGACACCCGGACGCAGATCATCACCGGCGCCCAGCGGGCGGTGGAGACCGAACCGACGCGGCTGGCCAGCGCCTTCATGTCGCGGATCAATGGGGCGGTGACGGCGCATGAGCCGGTCCTGTCAGCGCAGCAGGACCTCGACCTGATCAGTCAGCTCCTGCCGGGCATTACGGGTGAGGAGGTAGCGCAGCGTTTCGCCAGGGAATTCGACCCGCAGGCGGTGGCGTTTGTCGCCGTGCTGCCCTCCGCCGGGCAGGTGCCCAGCGAGGCCGAGTTGCTCGAAATCGGGACGGTGGCCCTGGCCGTCATGCCCAAGCCGATGGAGGAGACCGCGCGGCCGACACAGCTCCTGGCCGAGCTCCCGGCGCCCGGGCAGGTCGCCGAAAGCTCAGCTCACGCCGCGAGTGGCGTGGGGTCCGCCTGGCTGGCGAACAACGTCCGCGTCCATCACCGTTTCATGGACACGCAGAAGAACGAGGTCACCGTGAGCATTGCGCTGCTCGGCGGCGAGCTGTTGGAAACCGCCGAGAACCGCGGCGTCACGCAGGCTGCGCAGGTCGCGTGGAGCCGCCCGGCCACCCGGCACCTCTCGTCCTCGGACATCCGCGATCTGATGACCGACAAGAAGGTGGCGGTGCGCGGCGGCGGAATGGGCGGGGGTGGACGGCGCGGCCGTGGCGGCGGCGGTGGCGGCGACAGCTCCGACGCCATCACGCTCACCGTGTCCGGGAGCCCCGAGGATCTCGAGGCCGGCTTGCAGTTGGCGTACCTGCTCCTCACCGAGCCGAAGATCGAGTCGGCGGCGTTCACGCAGTTCGTGACGCGGACGTGGCAGTCGATCGAGGAGTCGCAGCGGAACCCGAACCTGCTGGGGATGCGCACGGCGATGGGGGCTCCGTACCCACCAGATGACGCACGCACGCAGCCGCTGACGCTGGAGCAACTCGACCGGCTCACTGAGGAGGCGGCCCAGGCGTGGCTGGACAGGTTGATCACGACTTCACCGATCGAGGTCATCGTCGTGGGCGACCTGCCGCGCGAGCGGGCGATGCAGCAAATCGCGCAGTACATCGGCGCGCTGCCGCCGCGGGAGCGCGTCAACCCGAATCTGTATGCCGACCTCCGCAAGCTGACGCGTCCGGCGGGGCCGCGCGAGATCACGCGCACCGTCCCGACCACGACGCCGCAGGCGTTCGTCATGTCGGGCTTCTACGGAGCAGACGAGACCGACGTCGCCGACGTGCGAGTTCTCACAGTCGCCACGCGTATCCTCTCGACCCGGATGGTCCAGGAGATCCGCGAAGACGCGCAACTCGTCTACAGCATCTCGGCCGGCTCACGCCCGGGCCTGACCTACCCCGGCTTCGGCGTGGTTTCCGCAGCCTCGCCCACCGAACCCGCGAAGGTCCCGGCGCTGGTCGAGAAGATCGCCGCGATGTATGCCGCGCTGGCCAAGGACGGCGTCACGGCCGAGGAGCTGGAAGTCGCCAAGAAGCAGATGGCCAACACGCTCGACGAGCAGATGCGCGAGCCCGCGTTCTGGCTTGGACGGATGTCTCAGATGACGTTTCGCGGCGTGAACCTCGACGACGTGGTAAGCGCGCCCGCGGCGTATCAGGCGCTCACCGCGGACCAGGTTCGGGAGACGTTTGCGAAGTACTACGGCCGCGATCGGTCGCTCGTCGTAATCGTCGAGCCGGAAGCAGTCACGGGCGGCGCACCGCAGCTCCCCGCTTCACCCCAGTAGCTGGGATGCGTGCGCGACACCCCTCCGCCCGCAGGTCTACACGCGCACCGGCGCGGGCAAGTTGGGGGTTCGTGAAGTTGCGAGCGCGTGCTCCAGGGCGTCGAGGACGTCGGGGTCGTACGCAGCGCCCGCGTCGCAGCGCAGGCGCTGCACCGCACTGCTGGGCGTCTCGCGGAGCCCGCCGATGGCGCCCATCATCAGATCGTCATACGCGCGCACCGTGCGGATGATGTGGGCCCCGATCGGCGTGGGGTGGCCCTGCACCCGGTCGCCGCGCGCCAGATAGTCGTGCACCGCCTCGTCCTGTCCGGCGAGTAGCGGGAGCGCCCCGTCGAGCACCGAGGCCAATGAGTGGACCAGCTCAGTGCCGAGGAACGTGTGCTTGGGCGGGTCGCTTTCGAGCGTGTCGAACGCCTTGCTGAGCACCTGGGTCGTGACCTCCACGTTCCCCAGGTCGTGCAACAAGGCCGCCACGCGGATGTCGTCGACCTGCTTGTCCAAGAGGTGCAATTGCTCGGCGACCATCTGGCTCAGCTCGGCGACCCGCACGGAGCGGGTTTTGACCCGCGGGTTCCCGCCCTGAAGGTACTTCGAGAGCACCTCGACGACGCCGACGTACGCCCGGTGCAGCTCGTGAACCGTGGCGGCACGCTGGTCGCACAGCGTGCCCACCAGGATCGCGGACAGGCCGAGCACCGCGCCCCAGATGGTCAGCATGAGTCCGATCGTCAGCGGCGTATCGAAGGCGCCGAAGCCGGACGAGACCAGCGTCGTCGCGATGGTCACCGTGAGCACGCAGAGCAGCGCGAGCACGCCGGCACTCGTGCGCCCGAGGAAGTAGCCGCTGAGAATGATCGGCAGGTAGAAAAGATTGAGCACGACGACCTTGTAGACCCCCATCTGGGCGAACAACACCGCCGTGCCCAGCGTGACGATGATCAGGAAGATCTCGAGAATGCTTCGGTCTTTTGCGGCCTTGCGATCCATGCGCATGCTCCCTTCAGGTCGTCGGTGGCGACACGGGCTCGGCGGGCGCCGGGGTGCGAACGACCGCCGGCGACGCAGCGCCGGAACTCGGCTCGGCCGTCGATTCTTGGGTGGACGAAGCGCTGTTGCGCGCAGCGTCAACGGTTCCGGGTTGGGGCACAAACCGGCTGGATTCCCCCGCGAGCCCCGGACGCAGGTGGCGTTGGAGAATCTCGCGAAACTCGCGGCGCAGCGTCAGCGCGACCGCGACGAGGTCCGGATCAAACTGCTGGCCGGCGCCCGCCGCGATGATCGCGAAGCAGTCCTCGTGCGGCAGCGCGGCCTTGTAGACGCGCGGCGCCGCCAGAGCGTCGTAGACGTCAGCAATCGCGACGATGCGTGCGGCGAGCGGAATCTGTTTACCTTTCAGGCCGTGGGGATAGCCGCCGCCGTCCCAGTGCTCGTGGTGGGCGAGCGCGATTTCGCGGGCCATCTCCAGGAAGTTCGAATTGCCCAGCCGTTGGGTGATCTCGGCCAGGCATTGACCGGCGATCACCGTGTGGTGCTGCATGCGCTCGTGTTCGGCGGGTGTGAGCCGGCCGGGCTTGCGCAGCACGGAGTCCTCGATGCCGACCTTGCCGATGTCGTGCAGCACGGAGCTGATTTCGATGAGGCGCACGAAAGTGGGAGTGACGTGCGGGCCGTATACCGGGTGGTCGCGGAGGGCGGTTGCCAACAGCGTGGAGTACGCAGAGATGCGCTCGAGGTGGCCGCCGGTCTCGTGGTCGCGTGAGCCGGCGAGCTTGGCCAGCGCGAAAATGACCGCGTCGCGCGTGCGGATAATCTCCTGGGTCTGCCGCAGCACGTCGGACGTGGACCGTGCCCGCTCGTGCTCCAACACCTCCTGGTGGCGCGTCGTGAGCAGGTAGACGGTCATGCTTAACAGCGCGATCGTCCACAGGAAGGTGACCAGATCGACGGGTAGCAGCCCGCGGAGCGCGGCGGCCGTGGCGGCGTCCACATCCGTGCGCGGCTCGTGCACGAGCAGGCGCTGGCCGCTATCGGGCCGCGCGAGGACCACCGCGAAGTGCGGCCCGTCGGGGCCTGCGAGCATCCCGCGCACAGGTTCGCTCTCGTTGGCCGTCGCAGCGCTCGGATTCGCGCGGGGCGACGGCGCGGATTCCGATAACGGCGTGAACTGCAAGGGGGCTTGTGCGCCACCGCCCGGCTGCGGCTGCCAGCCCTCATCGACGAGCACGACTTCGAAGCGAACGGGGCCGAGCTGTTCGACCGCGGCGTGAACCTGGTCGGGTCCCGAATGAGCCAGCGCGCCCCTTAACTGCCCGGCTGCGGCCTCAAGGGTCGCCCAGACTTCGCGTTCGGCGGCATCGCGGACAGCGGAACGGAACAACTGCCGCTGCATGAACAGGCCGACCGCGACGCAGACCGCCTGGCCCAGCACGACGAGGACGAATTGTCTGCTACGGATAGTCACGTGGCCTAACCCGCGCAACCCCACGCCGCCCACGGACGACCGCCGAGGGAAGAGACTTACGAGCCTCCTCTGAAGCATTCGGGCATCCGCGGCACGTGCTTGATGTGTGGGGCAAATTGTATAATGCGGGGCAGAGAGCGGCACGGTCAGATGTGATGTCTTATCGGCTCTGAGTTCGACTTTCGCACTTTTCGCAGCGGTTTCCGCGGGCCTGGGTAAGCAAGAACGGGGCTGCCGTACCCCGGGTGTGTTCAAGGAAACACCCGTGGTACAAGGAAACTCGTGGTCAAACTTGCAGCACTCTCGTGCGCGGAGCCTGTGCAGCAGACCACACAGGTCGCTTGGCAGAACGTCGAGAACCGGCTGAGGTTGCCTTTCCAAGCGCATGCTGCGCGTGCACAATAGGCGGGCAGCGTGCGGCACATGGCCACGGTCGTCCCGAACCCGAGCACGCACCAACCGGAGCTGCCGATGCACACGTACTGCGATGATCGTGGTTTTTCCGTTCTGTCGCTGTTTGACCATCTGGCGGAGCTACCGGGTCAGTTCAACGCTTCGCGGATGTACGCCGGCGTGGTGAAGGCGTGGCATCGACATGCGCAACAGGACGATTACTGGGCAGTTCTGGCGGGCGACCTGAAGGTCGGGCTCTTCAACACGGAGAGCACGCCGATCACGGCCGAACTGCGGCTGGCGGGCATGCTGCCGGGCGCGGACCTCACCATGCGCATCGAGGTGCCGACGGGCGCCGGCAAGGCCGTGTATCTAGGCGAGCACCGACCGGGCGTGCTGCGAATTCCCGCCCGCCTCTGGCACGGCGGGTTCGCGGCGGGCGGGCAAGCTGCCTTGCTGCTGTACTACGTGACCCGCAAGTACGATCCGCACGACCCGGACGAGCAACGCGAAGAGTGGAACAAGTTCCCCTTCTCGTGGGCCCCGGAGTTTCATTAGTTTGAAAGGACGCGACGCGGGACGAGGGCCGACATCAGCGCTGTGCGGTCGAGACAAGGTCGGCCGATGCAGGCGACCGGCGGTGGGTTGCATCAGCATCGTCGGCGCGCGTACCGGGCAGGTGCACGTCATCGCCGGAACAGGCGCGCCGTTGAGTTAGGTGAACGCTAGACCGTCGCCCGCCGAGGCAGTGTGACGATCGACTCGAGCGCGGCTTCTTCGGGATCAGTGCCGGCCCAGCGTTCTGGTTTCCGGCAGACGGGCCTAAGGGATTTCCCGTATGGGTATTCAGGTCCACTGGCCCGTATAACGGGAAGGCAGCGGCGCCCCTAGGAGCCACCGAGTGAGACTCCAAAGATTGAAAGCACCTGGGGTTACGTATCACGCAGGCTCGTCGGAGCGTGTGGCATCCGATTCGTGGCTCCCCGACACTGTACCTAAGTGTTATCCTGAGGTCCGAAGAAATCTGATACTGGGTTTGCATCGGGGCAGCGCCTAGGTTATACTATAGCTATTGAGTCGCCTGAGGTGGGTAATGTCCATAGCCGGCGTGTGCCTCCGAGGGCGGGCAGTGCCGGCATTACGGGGTCAGAGTGGAAGCCCTCGAGGTGGAAGATGCAGGGTAAGTGCGGCTCGGTAGGCGCCCGGTCATATCTGCGGGGTATGTTCTTCTCTGCTGACCGAAGGATTTGTAGGGGCGCGCCGTGGCCAACGCAGACGTGGCGTATAACTGATCAATCCGCGACACCAGAACTCTTCTCGGGCCGCTGAGAAGGACGGCCAATCAGGGAAACGGTGCTGTTCGGGACTGGTGCCGCGCGAGGCAGGGAGGTCCGGGGTAACTGCACGGAAGCAGGGAGCGGCCGGAGGTGCGCGCGGCGCGGATGTTGCCGTGCCCACACGACCGGCAGCCGGCATAGGCGAACGCCCAAGCGACGGGGACGGAGTCTGCGCAGACTTTGTCGCCGGATAGGAGGCGCGGGAGGCGGACGCGATGCCGTGTCCGACGAGGGACGCCACCCGCGTGTGCGCCTTTGATGAACTCGACCCGGGGTCGCCCGAGGTAGGCCACGACCTCCCGTCCGAGCAACTAGTGTGCTCTGAAGGGTCGGACGAAGAGCCCACTGTTTTTGTCGTTGACGACGACGCCGAAACTCGGGACGTACTGCGCGCCCTCGCCGCGTCAGCCGGGTTCCCGGCCGAGGTTTACGCGGATGCGGCGGCGTTTCTGAGCACCTTTGAGCCGGGTCGCTGTGGCTGCTTGGTCCTCGACGCATGGATGCAGGGCATGAGTGGGTTGGAACTCCAAAGGGAGCTTGCGGCGCGCAAGATCTCGATTCCGGTGATCATCACGACCGGCGGCTACGCCGATCTGGCGGTAGCAATTGACGCAATGAAGGCCGGCGCTTTCGATGTCATCGAGAAGCCATTTGTCGGCCAGCGCCTGGTCACAGCCGTCCGCCGGGCCATCGCCCAGCACCTTGAGTTGCGTCAAGTCCAGGCTGAATCCCAAGAGGTCCGGCGTCGGTACGCCAAGCTGACCCCGCGCGAGCGCCAAGTGCTGGAACTCGTGACGGCTGGCATGACAAGCAAGGGGATCGCGTCGCACCTGGGGCTCCGCCAGAAGACCATCGAGGTGTATCGTTCGCGCATCAAGAGCATCATGCGGGCGCGCAACGCGGCGGACCTGGTTCGGCTGATGAGCCGCATCAGCAGCCCCGCGTGAGACAGAGTTCCCAGAGGAAGGTGGATGCCGAGCGCACGAGGGACGTTCCGGTTGGGCACAGGCAGCGAGCCCCTGCGGGGACCGCGGAAGGTACGTCACGCGTGTGGGACGCTGACGTGAGAAACGACCAGGACATGAGCGGACGGGGAGCAGCAGTCGCGTTGTGGCACGCGGAGCCGACGCACCGGGTTTGCGCGCGGCGCGCCGCGGGATGCACGTAATGCAAGAACTTCCACACGTCGTTGGGCAATCTATGTCGCACGCGCGCGGGCCGGCAGCGAGCCTCGCTCAAGGTGCCACCTGCGTGGCTGCCCCGCCAGGCACCTCCCAAGCCGCAGTCCGCGATGCCGCCTTTCCGTTCGCGCGCCGGGCCCCATGCGAGGGGGGCCCGGCCACATTAGCCCCAGTCGTTTTCGTCGTGCACGACGACACAGAGACATGCGACCACATCCGTGCCCTGGCCGAAGCAGCCGGTCTGAAGGTGCGCACCTACGCGGATGCGGCCGCATTTCTTGCCGAGCTGTCGCTGGACAGTCCCGGCTGCCTCGTGATCGGAGCGCAAACGCGCTCGATGAGCGCGTCCGAACTCCAGGGGGAGCTCGCCGCGCGCGGCGCGCACATTCCGGTCATCTTGGCGGCCGCGCATGCCGACGTATCCACCGCGGTGACCGCGCTCAAGGCCGGGGCGCTGGACGTGATTGAGGCGCCGTTTCTGAATCAGCACATGGTTCCAGCGATCCTGCGGGCGATTGCCGCGGACCTAGGCCAGCGCTGGCGGCATCTGCAGCGCGCCGATGTCCAGCTTCGCTACGCGCAACTGACGCCGCGCGAGCGCGAGGTGTTGCTGCTGGTGATTGAAGGGGCGACGAGCAGCGGGATCGCGAGACAACTGGGGATTCGCGAAAAGACCGTAGAGATCTACCGCTCGCAAATCAACAGAAAAATGCGCGTACGGAATGCTGTTGAGCTCGCGCGCGTAATGCAGAGTATACAGTAAGGGGATTCCAGCAGTGGAAAGAACAGGCCTCACGGACAACGAGGGCTTGGCAATCGACGCACGACGAGGGTGGTCTTGGCCCGAGCGCGGTTCTCCGCCACCGCTGGGGCCGGCGGCGCTGCTGCGCGCGCCGCTGCCTCCGCCGCGCGATGGAGCGCAGGGCATGGCGGTCGTGCCGTTCGCTACGCCGTACGTGCCCCCGCGTCGCGTAGCGCCGGCCGCGGTCGCGCCAGGCGAATGGATCGTGCCGGGTGCGGGACATTGGTGGGTTCTGCACACCCGCGCGCGGAACGAAAAGCGCGTCGCGGGCATGTTGGCCGAGCAGCAGGTACGCCACTATCTGCCACTGGTGACGGTACATCACACCTACGCCAAGGGCAAGGCGACGTTTGACGTGCCGCTGTTTCCCGGATACGTGTTCTTGTGCGGCAACCACAACGACTGTGACAAGGCCCGCAGAACCAACCGGATCGCAAGCATTCTGCACGTCGAAGACCAGGAGCGGCTGCGCGCGGAGCTGCGGCACATCTACCGGGTCGTCGAGGGCGGCAAGGCGGTGGAGCTGTTTCCAGCTCTGCAGGCGGGCCAACGGTGCCGCATCACGCGCGGGGCGCTGCAAGGTGTGGAAGGTGTGGTGCTGCGGCATGGGGGCCGCTGCCGGATGTATCTGAGCGTGTCCACGCTCGGGCAGTCCGCGCTGGTCGAGGTCGATGCGGCGTTGCTCGAGGTCATCGACTGACCCGCACGCCGACTGCCGCTGTATTGGGGACGGCAAAAGCGTTGCGCACTCTGATTCAAGGCACGGGAGCATCGGATGGGGGTGCCCATGAGCATTCAAGTTGACCCGCTGACACCGCAGTCCCGCGTCCGGCCGGACCCTGTCCGTCGCGCTCGCGTTGGCCCGGCGAGTGAGGCGGTGCCGGCGCGATCCCAGAGCGGCGACGGCCACCGGCGCGCGGCCACCACGAAGCGGGCCGCGTGCGAGGTCTGCGGCGAGGTTGCACGCGTGCTGGTCCTGGAAGGATATGCCAACGGCCAGCCGGTTCTGCGGCGCTTCTGCCTGAAGTGCGCCGCCGAGGCCGCGCCCGCGGACGCTGGGGTGTTCGGTGAGCGGACCCGGGTCCGGCTACATGTCTTGGTCGCGCTGGTCGGGTTAGCGCTGTGTGTGGTGGGGCTGTTCGGCGACTTCCTGATTCCCCCCCCTCACGCCGGATTCGGCTGGCACCAGCAATTGGGCGTTTTTGCCGGTGCGCTGCTGCTCGTGGTCGGACTGCTGCTGCGGACGGAAGTCATCGCGCTGGGGGGTGCGTTTCTCCTGGCAGCCTCCCTCGGCGCTGACTGGTTTGGCCTGACGCGCGGGCCAGGGATCGGCTGGAAACAACAGGTCATGACGGCCGTCGGCGTCCTCTGTTTGCTGGCCGCCGGGATTACCCGCAGAAGGATCGCCGCGCGGCGCCGCAGGCTGGATCGAGCCGGCCGGGGCGATGAGCACGTGAACCAGGGGCAGCGGGACGGTCAGACGGCAGTCACCGACGCGGCGTCCGCGTCTGGCGCGGCGCCGGCTGCGGCGCAATGATCGCGGGCATCATTCTTGCGGGTTCGCACATCTGGCGGGACGACGCGTTCGAGGCCGTGTGCCCACGCTTGCTTCTGCCGATCGCGAACGCGCCGTTGGTCGCCTACACGCTGGCGTGGCTGCGGGAGGCGGGGATCACGACCATGGTGGTTTGTGCCAACCACGGCAACCGCGCCTTGCAGGCCTATTTGCTGGACGGCGAGTCGGAAGCGATCGACCTGTATTACTACGAGGATCGGATCCCACGTGGGCCGGCGGGCTGCCTTCGCGACGCGGCTCTGTTGGCGGAAGCGGACCAATTCGTGGTCGTCGACGGATCCATCATCCCGGCCGTTGATCTCCGCGCGCTCCTGCAGTGGCACGAACAGTGTGATGTGGCCGCCAGTGTCGTCGTCCACCGCCGGGCTCGGAAGGCGGGAGAAACCGAGACATGGTTGAGTCCGGTCGGAATCTACGTGTTTGCGGGCCGCGCGCTGCAGGATGTGCCTGCTACGGGTTTCCAGGACATCAAGGAATCGCTTCTTCCCAGACTGCATCGCGAGGGCGCACCGGTGGTCGCGTTCCCGGAGGAGCGCGCCTCGCCGCGTGTGCGCGGATTGGCTTCGTACTTCGACGTGCAGGCGTGGATGCTCGAACGGTTGTACACACGGGAGTTGAGCGTTGAAGGGTATGGTTGGCGGGACGGCGCCTGCCTGCATCGCAGTGCCTGGGTCGCGCCCCGTGCCAGAATCGTCGGGTCGGTGATGATCGGTCCCCAAAGCCGCGTGGAAGACGATGCCGTCGTGATTGGTCCCACCGTGATTGGGTGCCACTGCGTGCTCAACCGCAAGTCGGCCGTCACACGCTCGGTGTTGTGGGACCGGTGTGTGGTCAGCGACCACGCCGTGGCGGACCACTGCCTGGTGACGACCGGTGCCGCCCTGGCGCCGGGTGAGGTGCGGCACTGCGCGACCTGTTCAGCCGATGCAGCGGGTGCGCCGGTCCGGCAGCCATCGGAAGAGACTGGAGCTTGAACCCCAACGCAGATCCATCACAGCCGCTTTCGCGCCCCGGCCTGGGGAAACTCGTCACGGCAAACGGCCCGTCTGCGGACTTCCCCGTGCCACTGGAGTCCGAGGCGCTTGTAGCGGGTCCCTCGGCGCCCCCGACCCCGCGACAGTTCTCGCCACGGCTGCTGCTCCGGTACAAGTGGAGCATTCTCGGCGTGTTCGTGCTGGCCGCGGCGCTGGCCGTGAGCGGGATCTGGGTACTGCTCGTGCCGCGGTACAAGGCAACCGCGATCATCGAGGTTTCACCGGTCATCCCGCAGCTCCTGGTTGGCAAGAGCGACATGGTGCCGCTGTATGAAAGCTACCGCGGCAGCCAGGCGGATTTCATCACGAACCCGGTGGTCCTCAATGGACTGCTCGACGACGCGAAGGTGCGGCAGACGCGCTGGTACCGCGCCGCACCCGCTTCCCTACCGGAGGCGTTGCTTGACCGCGTGCATCTGCGCAGCGCCAGCCCCCCGATGGATCGCCTGAGCAAGGATTTGAAGGCGGAGGTGCCGAAGGGCAAGCAGCTCATCGTCGTGTCCATGGCCAGCGCGACGCCGGGCGAGGCCAAGCTGATCGTCGACAAGGTGCTGGAGCAATACGTCCGCTTCACAAACGAGCGCGCCTCGACAAGTGAGAATGAACTGATGGGGAAGCTCCGCAAGGAGATTGAGGATCGCAAGATCGAACTCAGCGGACTCGAAGCGACCGCGGCGCAGCTCCGTCAGCAGCTCGGCACCGGGGCCCCGGAGGAGCTAGTGCGGGAGCGTGCCCTCGGCATGCTCCGGCTCGAGGCGACCGTTAATTCGCTGAAGACGGATCTCGAGGTCGCGCGGCGGACGCTCGACTCGGTGCCGCCTAACGAACCAAAGGCCGCGACAGAATCGGCGGTCGAAGCAGTCCCGACATCCGATGCCGGCGAGATGGTCGCGACGTCACAGAGCGCATCTCCAGCAAGTACGCAGCCCAGCCGCGCGGCGCGCTACATCCTCGATACGCGCTGGCAACAACTTGATGAGCGGCTGACCGCGGCGCGCCGGGAGGTAGAGCGCAGGGAAGGACGCTTCGGCGAATCCGACCCGCGTTTGACTGACCTGCGCCGGGAGCGGGACACCGCGGAAGCCGACTTGCGGGCGTGGGAATCCCAGTTGGATCGGGTCGGCATCCGCGGACCGATCGACAGCAGTCCGGGGGCGCTGCGCGAGTCCGTGGACCAGATGACGGTTCGGCTCGAACTGCTGACCCGCCAACTCGAGGAAGAGCGGCAGACGGCCAAATCGGTCTTTACCGATGCCGAGAAGCTAGCGCAGAAGACCGCCGCGCGCACCAAGACCGAGGAGATGCGGCAGCAGCTCGAACGGCGCCTCGAAGAAATGCGGATGAACCGTGAGGTGGCCGGTCTGGTGCGCACCTTCCCGGCGACCGAACCGGCCGAGCCGGACAACGACAAGCGCTGGAAGCTGACGGTGGCGGCGCTGGTCGGCGCGCTGGCCGTGAGCGTCGGGCTTGCGTTTCTGCGGATCAAGCTAAGCCCGACCGTGGATCAAGTCTTGGAAATCGCGCGTCCGGTGCAGGGCGTTTTCCTGGGCCATCTGCCCCTGCGGCGCCCGGGCCAGACGCTCTCCCTGGAGCAATCGCCGGCCCATATGGAATCCATCCGTATGATCCGCACCGCCCTGTTGAACCGCTTGGGCGGTGCACACGGCGTGATCGTGCAGATTACGGGCGCGACCATCGGCTCCGGCAAAAGCACGCTGGCCGTGCTGCTGGCGCGCAGTCTGGCGCAGGGCGGGCTGCGCGTGCTGCTGGTCGACACCGATATGCGGCGACCAACGCTCGCCGAGCGGTTCGCGATCGATCCGGTCCCGGGCTTGCGAGACGTGCTAGCGGGTCGTGACGCCACGCCCGGTATCCAGCGCGTCGCAAGAGTCCCGGGGCTCAGTGTGTTGCCGGCCGGGTCGCTGGCGTGCTATGAGGATCGCGAGCTAATGGCGGACGGGGCTTTCTCTTCGCTGCTCAACAAGTGGCGTGGCGAGTACGACATGGTAGTGCTGGACAGCGCACCGCTGCTTGGGTTGGCCGATGCCGCGATTGTCGCGGGGCGCGTCGATGGAACCGTCCTGGTTGTTCGGGAGCACCATTGCCGGCGGGAAGCCGTGCTCGAGGCGCTGGCGATGCTGGGGGCCGCCGGTGGGAAACTGCTCGGGACGGTATTTGTCGGGTCGGGGCGGCTCGGTGGCTATGGCTATGGTTACGCCTACAGCCACGGGTACAGCTACGAGCCCCGGCCCGAAGCACCCCCGCGGCCTGAGCCCGCTCCGGCCAATTCGGCCCCCGATTCAGACGCCCCGAGGTCCGCGTAATGGCCACGCTGGCGATTCTGGTCGATTGGCGTCCCCGTTCCGTACAGCCGGTCTCGACGTCCGCCTCACTGCTGGGGCTGCCGCTCGGGCCCAGCACGGTCGCGGAACACCTGCGCCAGGAGCTGACGGCGGCCGACATCCACGGGTGGGTCGTTGCGCCCAACGGGCCGTGCGGACCGGACTACATCCGTGCGATCCGTGACCTCGTCCCAGAGGCGACCGTTGTGGAGTCGTCTGCGTTTGGCAAGTTCCTTGAGGCACTGGAGCCTGCGGATTGGCTGCTCTTCGTGGACGCGCGGCATTTCCCGCGCGGCGAGCTACATCGCGTGCTGCCCCGTGGGGGCGAGACGGCCGGTCCCGCAGCCACGCACTTGGTGCATCTGCAACGGAGCGACGAAGGTACGCGGGAGCGGGTGCTCTGCGATGAGCACAATCGTGTCCGGGTCATCCAACGTCTCTACGAGGGCGTGACGGACGTTGAGACTGCCGGTGTGAGTTGCTCGTTGATTTCGGTCGCGATGGCGCAGCACTTGCAGCGGTCCGACCTCTTCCGCTTGCCGCTGCTGCGCACGCGTTTGGCCGCCTGCGGTGTGCCGAGCCACGACCTCACCGCGACCCGTCCGACGATGGACCTTCTGCAGCCCGAGGACCTGCTGGCCCTGAACGATTGTATTACGTCCGCGACGACGCGTGGCGCCGTGCGTCGCGGATTCACCGAGCGGGCCCCGGGCATCTGGACCGGTTCGCACTGCCGCATCCATCCCGGCAGCCGCATCTATGGGCCGGCGATCCTCCACGACGACGTCGTCGTCGATGCCGAGGCGGTTGTGATCGGGCCGACGGTGCTCGGACCCGGAGCGCGTGTCGAGCGGCAGGGCCTCATCTCACAGAGCCTGATCGGCCGCGGGGTCCGTGTCCGTTCGGGCACGACCGCCGCACGCCGCGTCCTCATGGACTCCACGGGCGGCGTGACCCTCTCAGAAGAATCCACGGCCCGTTCGCGGCCCGGTTCGCCGTTCCCGGCGGTCCCTGAGGCGGAGGGCGCCGTACCGCCGCGACACGCAGGCGCCAGTCGCAGCCTAGCCGCGCTGGGAAAACGGGCGTTCGATTTCCTGCTGGCCCTGTTTGGGCTCCTCCTCCTGTCGCCGCTCCTGCTGGTCGTCGCGGTGCTCATCAAGCTGACTTCACCCGGTCCGGTGTTTTTCAGCGACGAACGGGAGGGCCGCGGCGGCCGGGTCTTCCGCTGCTGGAAGTTCCGCACGATGGTTCATGGGGCTCACGCCCTACAGCGCGCGCTGTACCGCGAGAATCTAGTTGACGGGCCGCAGTTCAAGCTCTCGCGCGACCCCCGAGTAACCTGGCCGGGCCGCCGGCTACGCACGACAAACATCGACGAGTTGCCGCAACTCTACAACGTACTGCGGGGCGAGATGAGCCTGATTGGCCCGCGCCCGTCGCCATTTCGTGAGAACCAGATCTGCGTGCCGTGGCGCAGCGCGCGGCTCGCCGTGCGGCCGGGTATCACCGGGCTCTGGCAAATCTGCCGGCGCGAGCGCTCCGCGGGCGATTTTCACCAGTGGATTTACTTCGACGTGCTTTACGTGCGGCACTGGTCCCTTGGGCTCGACTTGCGGATTCTCGGGGCTACCCTGCTCACGCTCGGTGGCCGCTGGAGCGTGCCCCTGAACTGGATGATTCCCGGCCAGAAGCCACAGGCGGCGCAGCCAAGCCTCAAGTTTCCAGCGCACTCGTGGCCCACGATTCGATACCCGGAAAGCCGCCTGGCGGGGGCGGCACGGGTCAGCGCGGCCGGTGTCCATTGACGGCAGAGCGTTTCTCGAGGATGGCCTGCAAACCCGGTCGAGCTGCGTACAACCCATCGTGAACCGATTCGGGCCGCCGCGGGGCAATTCTATGGGGAAAGGAAGGTCGTGATGAAAGGCGTGATTCTGGCGGGCGGGTTGGGCAAACGGCTCTGGCCGTTGACGAAGATCACCAATAAGCACCTCCTGCCGGTGTATGACAAGCCAATGGTCTTCTATCCGCTGCAGTGCCTGGTCAAGGCGGGCATTCGCGACATCCTGCTGGTGACCGGCGGCAATGATGCCGGGGATTTTCTGCGGCTGCTCGGGAATGGGAAAGAGCTCGGCCTCAAGGAACTCCACTACACCTACCAGGAAGGCGAGGGTGGAATCGCCGATGCGCTGCGGCTGGCCGACGACTTTGCCGACGGCGACCGGATCGTGGTCGTGCTGGGGGATAACATCATCGAGGGCAGTATTCGGCAGGGCGTGATCAATTTCAGCCGCCAGCCGTGCGGGGCGCGCGTGTTTCTGAAGGAGGTTCCCGACCCGGAGCGGTTCGGCGTCCCGGTGTTCAAGGACGGCCGGATCGTGCGGATCGCGGAAAAGCCGCGCGTCCCAGCCAGCAACTACGCCGTCATCGGCATCTACATGTACGACGCCCAGGTATTCGAATTCATCCGCTCGCTCAAGCCATCGGCCCGCGGCGAGCTCGAGATCACGGACGTTAACAACTTCTACCTGGAGCAGGGCACGCTAGACTACGAGGTTTTGGAAGGCTGGTGGACCGACGCGGGTACGTTTGAGTCCTTGCTGCGGGCAACGAACCTGGTCGCGAATGGTGGGGCGAACCATGAATGCCTGCCGCAGAGCGCCTTGTCTGCCGCTGCCGCCGGGAGCGCCGCATGAAGCGCGTCCTGGTCACGGGAGCGGCCGGGTTCATCGGCTCGAACTTCGTCCGGCGCACACTACGCCTCAAGGCGGACTGGCACGTCGTCGCGTTCGACGCGCTGACGTACGCCGGAAACCTGGAGAACCTGCGCGGTCTGGAGGATACCCGGCGATTCAAGTTCGTCCGGGCCGACATCTGCGATGCGGAGGCCGTGCGGGCCGTGCTTGCTGACGGAGTCTGGGCCTTGGTGCACTTCGCCGCCGAGAGCCATGTAGATCGAAGCATTCACGGCGGAGCGGATTTCGTGCGTACGAACGTGCTGGGCACACAGGTCCTGCTTGACGAGGCGCGGCAGGCTGGCGTGGAGAGGTTCCTCCAAGTCTCGACGGACGAGGTCTATGGCTCGCTCGGGCCAAAGGGGAAGTTCATTGAGACGTCGCCCCTGGCGCCTAACAGTCCGTACAGCGCCTCCAAGGCCAGCGCCGACCTGTTTGCCCGCGCGTATCACCGGACCTACGGTTTGCCCGTCATTGTCACGCGCTGCTCGAACAACTACGGCCCATACCAGTTCCCCGAGAAGGTGATTCCGCTCTTCATCACAAACCTGATAGAAGACCAGCCTGTGCCGCTCTACGGCGACGGGCTCAATGTGCGCGACTGGATTCATGTATGGGATCATTGCGACGCGCTCTTGGCCGCCCTTGAGCGCGGCGAGCCCGGCGAGGTCTACAACATCGGCGGCAACAACGAGCTCACGAACCTGAAGCTCACCCATGCGATTCTGAGTGAGTTGGACCGCGATGAGTCCATGATCCGACCGGTGAAGGACCGCCCGGCCCATGATCGCCGTTACGCGGTGGACTTCAGCAAGATCACGCGGCAGCTCGGCTGGACGCCGCAGATCCGCTTTGCGGACGGCATTCACGACACCGTGCGCTGGTATCGTGAGCACGAAAGCTGGTGGCGGGCGATCAAGAGCGGAGAGTACCGGCACTACTACGAACGGCAGTATGGTGCGGGCGGCGTAAACGCCCCAGTGTAAGTATGCGTATCCTACTGATTGGCGCGAACGGGCAGCTTGGAACGGAGCTGCAGCGCCTCCTTCCCGGTGATTGTACCGGGCTCGACTGGCCGGAACTCGACGTACAGAACGAAACACAGGTGCGTGCGGCCATGGCTGCATATACGCCAGACGTTGTCCTCAATTGTGCTGCCCAGACCAATGTCGACGCATGCGAGGACGAGCCCAGCCTGGCCTTCTCCGTAAACGCAGTCGGTGCACTGAATGTCGCGAAATGTGCGCAAGAGGTCGGCGCGGCCGTGGTCTACATCAGCACCGACTATGTCTTTGGCGCTGCGGGTGCCCGCGCGGCGGCCTATACAGAAAGCGACGTGCCCGGACCGATCAACGTGTACGGGGCCAGCAAGCTGGCCGGCGAACACCTTACGCTGGCCTACAACCAGCGTGCGCTGGTCGTACGAACTTGTGGGCTCTATGGACACGCAGGCGCGCGCGGCAAGGGCGGTAACTTCGTCAATACCATGTTGCGGCTGGCCCGTGAGCGCAAGCCCATTCGTGTTGTCAGCGACCAGCGGCTCTCACCCACCTCCACGGTGGAGTGCGCTGGCAAGATCGTTGCGCTGCTCGAGCGCGCGGCAGTCGGAATCTATCACGTGGCCGCTTCCGACAGTTGCACTTGGTACGAGTTCGCGGCGGCGATCTTTGCGGAAGACGGGGCCGAGGTCGACCTTCGGGCCGTGTCGTCCGACCAGTACCTGACGCGTGCCCGCCGGCCGCTGATGTCGGCCCTGCGCAGTGCTCGGCTCGACGAAATCGGCGTCGCGCCATCTCGCCCCTGGCGGGCGCTGCTCCGCGAGTATTTGCAGAGGCGCGCATGTGCGGTTCAAACCACGCCGCGCTGCCATGTGAGGAGCAACACACGGTCCTGAACACGAACTCGAAGCGACATGAATAAACCTGTTCCAGTTGCCCGGTCGCAGGGTCATGTACTGGCGGTTTATGTCGCGCTGACCGCTTTGCTCGGGTGCCTGGTCTGGAGCTACTGGCCCACGCTCACGGAGCTCCGGGCCTTCTGGGCCGGAAATCAGGACTACTCCGTCGGGGCGCTGGTGCCGCTCGTGGCGCTGTACCTCGTGTGGCGCCAGCGGCGGGGGCTGCTCGCCGAGCCGGCGCAGCCTTGTGGGTGGGGCCTGGCGGTGCTGATCTGGGCCGAGCTTATGCGGCAAGTGGCGCTGTACTATGGTGTCGCCTCCGGGGAGCGCTACGCCATCATCCTGTCGGTCGCCGGCGTTGTGCTGCTGGCCGCCGGCTGGCGCGTGCTCGGGCACGTGGGGTGGATTCTCGTGTTCTTGCTGCTGATGGTGCCCCTGCCGTCCCGCATCCACGAGGCCATTGCCCTGCCGCTGCAGCGGTTGGCGACGATGGCCGCCGTGGTGGCGCTGGAACTACTGGGCTTTTTCGTCGTCCGCGAAGGACATGTGCTGCGCCTCGACGAGCAGACGAGCATCGGTATTGCCGAGGCCTGCAGCGGCCTGCGCATGCTGACGGCGTTCACCTTCGTGGCCGCAGTGCTGGCGTTTCTCATCCACCGTCCGCGCTGGCACAAGGGGGTGCTGCTCGCCGCGAGCATTCCGATCGCCGTGCTTTCCAACGCGATCCGGAGCGTGCTGACGGCGCTGGTCGTGTACTACGCACAGAACCCTGCCCTGAGCGAGGCGTTTCACGACGGAGCGGGCCTGGCGATGATGCCGTTAGGGCTGCTGCTGTCGCTCGGGCTGCTGAAGTTCCTCGGCTGGCTGAGTGCGGACCAGCGTGCGCCGTCGCCGCCGGCCGCGCGCGTGCCGCCTCGCCGTGCCAATGGGAACAGACATCGCCCGCGGCCGGCGCGGGCGGACCGGGGCCCGCGCTCGGTTCCCGAAGCCGGCGTGTTGTCATGGTGCCGACCGGCGCTGTGGCAGTGGTTGCCGCGGCTTCTGCAAGGGCGCGGTCGGGTATGAGCAGCGTCGTGCAGCGCTGGTGGGGGTGCGTGCTGGCCGGCGTGGTCCTGCTGGCGGGCGGCTGGGGCTATCGTCTGACCGCGGCCGCCATCAACGCTGAGCTGGAGGCGCCGATCCGGCTCGACCCGCCGCTGTCGTCGCTGCCGCTGGTGCTCGGGTCGTGGCAGGGCGCGGACGTGCCGATTCGCGAGAGCGTGCAGAAGATCGCGCTGAATGACGACTACGTGAATCGTCATTATCGCAACGCGGAGACGGGCGCGGCGGTCAACCTGTACATCGGCTACACGGCCCGGCCGCGCACGATGCTGCGGCACCGCCCGACCGTGTGCTATCCGAGCGCCGGCTGGTCGCATCTCGGGACCCACGCAGTTGAGATTCCGCTGCGCGGGACCCCGCCGTCGTCTTCCGGCAGTCGTTCCTCGCTGCCCGCGCTGCTTCACACGTTCATGAGATCGGGCGCTGACGAGCTGCGGACCGTGGTGTTGAACTACTACGTCCTGAGCGGCCGCGTGACGGTGGACGAGAACAGTTTCTGGGGGCTCCAGTGGCGCGACCCGAACCTCGGTCAGGATGCCGGGAGGTACGTTGCCCAGGTGCAGATCGCGGTGCCGGCCTTGTCCGGAACTGAGGCGGCCGAACGAATGGCCCAGGCGTTCGCGGCGGATGCGGCTGGCGCGATCCTCGCGCTCCTGCCCGGTCCAGGGAACTCAGCCGAGCCTTCACCGGGTCCTTGATGTGTGCCTGCTAGGGAGAGGGTCGGGTATCGGCGCCGTCGGTGTAGCGGCCGGCGGCCCGCCGGCCGTAGCGAAAATTCCTCCCCCTCATAGGGGGAGGGCAGGGAGAGGGTTGGTTTTTCCGCCGTCCCCGCTGGCCGTAGCGAAAATTCCTCCCCCTCATAGGGGGAGAGCAGGGAGAGGGTTGGTTTCTCCGCCGTCCCCACCGGCCGAGGTATGTGGCACAGCCGTCCTCGGCTGTGTTTTCTGCGCCCCTGTCGGCCGTCGGTGTAGCGGCCGGCGGCCCGCCGGCCGAGGTGTGTGGCACAGCCGCCCTCGGCTGTGTTTTCTGCGCCCCCGCCGGCCGTAGCGAAAATTCCTCCCCCTCATAGGGGGAGGGCCGGGAGAGGGTTGGTTTTTCCGCCGTCCCCACCGGCCGCAGCCAAAACTCCTCCCCCTGTCAGGGGGAGCCAGGAATCGATCGAATCACCTGCGTTTGGCCCTCTTCTCGGTGTCCCGGCGCGCCGGGATGTCTCTGTGGTGAATTATGCGCCGACCGAGCTCCGCGCAGACCAAGCCGAGCAGGCCAGACACGACATCGGCAAGGTCTCCCAGATCTGGCGGGCGTGGGTGCCAGGGCTGGAGCACCACGAAGCAGTCGAACGTCTCCTTCAGTAGCAGAACCACGATGCATACCGCCGCGGACTGTCGGCGGCTCAGCCGCCGCTGCAGGATCAGATAGAGCCCACCCAGCACGATGAATCGCAGCGGCCAGTCGAGTGCCACCCCGCACAGCGTATGCTGCGAGAACAGCGCCTCGACATTCTTAATCGCGCGGACCGCCTCGACCAACCATGGCGGCCAGCCGCCCATAGGCTGCATCGTTGGGTTCACCAGCGCATGTTCGCGTGGGTTCGCACATCCGGCAAGTCCGGCCCGGCCCGGCTGCCGGGCCCGTCAGGGTGGGGTGGGCGTCCCCGCCCGCCGTCGCTGTAGCGGCCGCCGTCCCGTCGGCCGAGGTATGTGGCACAGCCGCCCTCGGCTGTGTTCTCCGCGCCGCTGTTGGGTGTCGCTGTCCGTGTAGCGGCCGGCGGCTCGCCGGCCGTAGCCGAAACCCTCCCCAGGTCAGGGGGAGGCCAACCTGCTCATTTCATCCTTCTTGGTGCTCTCCGTGTCTTTCTGGTGAATTACATCGATCGAAGTAGTTCTCTTTAGCCCTCTTCTCTGTGCTCTCTGTGTCTCTGTGGTGAGTTTTCCGGGTTAAGCGCCAGCCGCGAGGATTTCGGACGGGCTTTGCTCGGGTTCAATCCAAAATCCAAAATCCCAAATCCAAAATGGGTTACGGGCAAAGCTCGCACTGTGCCTCCGTCTTCCCGTACGCGCCACAAGCACGTAACGCTGCGCAAGAGCGCGGCCCGCATTGCCGTGGGCCCCTGACGTGACCAGCGTTAGTCCACTGCGGCTGTGTCTCTTCGGTGCCGCCCCGGACACCGGGAATCTCGGCGTCTCCGCGCTCTGCTACGCCGTGGTTGGTGGCCTGGCTCGGCACGAACCCGCCCCAGATCTGACGGTCTTTGACGAGGGCACCGGCGTCCGGGCTGCGACGGCGACACCGGCCCGCGGGGCGCTGCGCGTGCTCGCCCATACGTTCGTGAAACCCGGCGCGGCGAGCGCGGCGCGGGTAGTCGTGCTGAATTACTACGTGCTCAACGGCGTGCCCACGGTCGATGAGAACAGTTTCTGGGGTGTGACTTGGCGCGACCCGAACCTCGGTCACGATGCCGGACGGTACGTGGCACAGGTCCAGATCGCCGCACGGGTGCGCGCCGACATAGATTCGGCCGAGCGGGTAGTGCGAGCATTCGCCGCGGACTCGATAGACGCGGTTCGCGCGTTGCTGCCCGGAACCGGTGCTGAGAACGACCACACCGAGGCGTTTCGGCGGTAGTCAAGAAGGACGACGCCGCAGCCGTGCGGTCGCTTGGACGGACAGACAGGAATTCCGTTGATGGCTATCGGCCGGCCGACAGTATCGGTCGTGATTCCGACTTAGAGCCTATCCCATAACCGTTCCTGACGCTATAGTCCTCGTCACGGCAAGGG
>CAZWYT010000029.1:0-59680 GCA_964638325.1 uncultured Planctomycetales bacterium | reverse complement strand
GTGTGATGCTCTCAGCGCACGCGAAATAGAAGTCGTTCGAGTTGTTCGGGTTGAAGGTCAGGCTGAGATTGTCCAGGTCGTTGTCGGCGCTGAAGAGCTGGGTGAAGAAGTCCGGCACCTCGGGGGTGGTGAAGCTGAAGCAATTCCCGTTGTTGTTGTCGCTGGCGGAGTTGCCGGCTTCGTCGGCCGCTTCAACCGTGTAGAAGTACGTAGTGTTGTCGTGCAGGCCGGTGAGGTCAACCGTGGCGACGGCCGAGAAACCGGTGCCCTGGGTCGTCCAAACCAGCGAGCCACAAGCCAGGCCATAATGGACGGTGCCTCGCACGGGTTCGTTGGCCATGATCGTGATCGTGGCACTCCGGGGCGCGATGTTGGTGGCCTGGACGCTCAGAATCTGCGGCGGCAGGCAATCCACCAACGCCGTGTCAGTGACCGTGACCTGCTGGCCCTGGCCGTTGTCGGCGTCGATGTAGGTCACCGTGATGGTCTGCCCGTGCGCGACCTGAAGCGTGCCGTCGCCGGGGCTGGCGCTGCCCGTCGCGGTCGCGAGCGAGCCTTGGAACACGCCGGTGCCGGAGCCGGTCTCGGTCAGGGTCACGGTCTCCGAGTCTCCGTCGCCCGTCGTGACGGTCACCGCGTACGTTCCGGCCCCGAGCAGGTCCCCGTCGCGCAGCTCAATGGCGACGGTGTCGCTGCAGCCGTACATGTTCTTGTCGAGGGTCACCGTTCCCGCCGGCCCGGGCGTGAGGTACTGGGCCACCTCGGCGTAGACCAGGTTGATGGGAACGCCGCGGTTCGGGCAATCGGCGCAGTGGTGCAGGGCGATGACCTTGTGGCTGGAGCGGGCCAGCACGGGGGAGCCGGAGGAGCCGGGCTCGGTGTCGGCGAAGTAGCCGACGTCGCTGTAGCCGCTGCCCTGGCACGCGGGCTCGGTGATGGAGTACACGGTGGCGATGCCGCCGGGATCGTGGGGATCAGTGCTGTAGATGGTGAATTCCTTGGCCTCGCCGTTGGGGTGCCCGATGATGTAAATCTGCTCGCCCGGGACGGCGACGCGATTGTCCAGCTCCAGATAACCGAAGCTGGCGGCGGGGTTACCGCTGCCGATCTGCACCAGGCAGTAGTCCAGGTTGTAGCTGACTTGGATGAGGGTCGCGCCGGAGAAGATGGTGCCCGGGAAGCAGTTGGGGCAATTCGGCGTGCTGCACGTCGGGGCTTCGGCCATGAAGTCGAAGTCGGTGTTCAGCGCTTCTGACGGCGTTCCGATGCAGTGCTGGTTGGTGATGACGTGATTCTGGGTTGAGGCCAGCCAGCCGGTGCAAAACGCGCTGCCGTCGGTCAGGAGGCGGCACACGGCCCGGCCGCGGTCGTACTCGGTCGGGTACGAGGTCTCGTAGCACTTGGCATTCTGTTTGTCGTCGGCGCCGCAGATGGCGCGGTCGCGGGCGGGTGCCCGCAGATCGAGGAAGCCGGCCACATACTCGTCGATGCTGAAGCCGTGGCCGCCCTCGCAGCCGACCTTGACCAGGTCGAGCAGGACGGTATCTCCGTTGATGTGCTGGGCCCAGAACGTGCCCGCGTTCATCTTGCCGCGAGCCCGCATCGTGTAAATCTGCTCCCCCGCGGCGTCGGAGACGATCAGGTAGTCGCCGGGCCCCAAATCAAAATCCACGAAGTGGAGCGCGACGTACGTCGCGCCCGGATGATGGAGCCGATAGCTCCACTCGATCTCGGGCTGGCCGGGGGCGGCTCCTTTGTAGTCCTGCGGCGTGTCGATCTGGATCGCGATATGGTCGCCGGCTTCGAACGGACTGCGTGCCGCTGCGGTGGTGCAAGCCAGCGCGCCGATGACCAGGACGACAAAGCAGACTCGACCCTCGTGTAAACGATGCATGTGGTGGCCTCCGTGACGCGGTAACCGTTCGTCTCTGCGACGATGGGCCCGGTCGGTTTCCTAGACTTCGTAGCCTGGACTGAGCAGCCAGCGCCATCGTAGCTCGGGTCGGCAGGCAGGTCCAAGCGAAACCGCGCTTCGGCCGGACCAGTGACGGTCCCATAACTGCGGGCCACCGGGTCACGACTGGCGCTTGAACACGGCCAGAAGGTAGTATTCTCGCGGATGTTTGTGCTCGAAGATGCGCTCGGCGCCGAGCTCGGCGGCGAGTCGTTCGGTCCACGGCTCCGCGGGTTGTGGCGCGCGTTGCCGGACGTAGCGCGCGGCGAACTCCGGGTGCGCGCGAAGACTGCCCTCGATGTCCGTCCACTCGGTAAGCCGTGCGCCGGGCTGGGGTGGGACGTCGGGGTCCCCCTGGGCCTGGAAGACGAGCACGATGTACGCGGGATGCTTGTCAAACACGTAGCTCGGATCGTACCGCTTGTCGAGGAACTCGCCGGGGCTGGAGGCGATGAAGCGATCCGTGAGGCCAGTCAGGTCGAGGATGTGCTGGTCAATGCACAGGTAGCCGACAATGCCGACGTCCATCAACGCCACCGTGTCGCCGGGCTGAGCGGCGCCGGCGCGGAGCCACTCCGCCAGGGCACGGTGTCCGCTGCCGTAGCCACGCGCCCGCATCACGGTGAAGTCGTGGAAGAACCGCCGCAGGTTGCTGGATTGCACGGCGCAGAGCGGGAGCGTCAGCAGCACGACGGCCGCGCCGTAACGTGTAATGCGGCGCGCCGCCAGGTCCGGCAGCCGGCCCCAGCCCAGCGCAGCGAGCACCGCGACCAGCGGCAGGTAGGGCACCAGCATGCGGAACCCAAGCATCCAGTCGGTGCCGGTAACGAGGGGAAGCAGCGTGCCGGCGACGCCGATGACCACCGCGGGCAGGCTTCTTCGCCGTGAGCCGCTGGCCAGCAACCATCCCAGGATGCCGACCGAGATCCCGAAGAGACCCAGGAAGGGGCCGGAGATCCCCTTCATGACATACGTCCAGCCGTCCACCGCCCAAAAGCCGCCGGACTTCGCGAGGTACGTGTTCGGCACCCACTGCCCGTCATAAGCGATGAGCCGGAAGATGAGCTGACCAGCGACCGCGGCGACGACGATCACGGCATCCGGCCACAGGTGGCGGCGGAACTTGGGTGTCTGCCAGAGCACGGCCAGGCCGCGGCGCGCGAGGTCTCGCAGGAGCTGGAACAGACCGGGTTCGCCGAAGACGGCCTGGCTGCACCAGTAGATCGCAAACAGCAATGCACCTTCCGGGCGGGTCAGCGCCGCCGCCGCGAAGAGCACGCCTGATCCGAGCCACCGGCCCTGCGCAGTACTCAGAATGCCCAGGTATACGCCGGTGATCAAACAACAACTGTAGAGCAGGGTCTCCAGACCGCTGGTGCTGTTGAGGGCGTAGCCAGGCGCGAGGGCGACCAGGCCGGCCGCCACAACCGCACAGACGTAAGGTCGCGGCGAATTCGGAGCGGAGCCTTGATCGAGGCGCCGCGTGAGAGCGAAGCATAGCACCACGTTCAGCGCGCCGCAGAAGACGCCCAAGCCCTTGGCAAACGGCGCGACCGCGGCCTCGCCGCCGAGCGCGTAGACCGGCGCGAGCAGCAGCATGAGCAGGAAGTTGGTGTACCCCTCGACGTGCTCGCCGACGTTGTAGTACGGGCCGCGCCCCAGGGCAAGGAACCGGCTGTAGCGGAAGGTGATATACGCGTCGTCGTTCACGTAGTGCCAGAAGTACGCTGCGTGGGCAAGGAAGCCGAGCACAGCGGCCGCAAGGCACACGTAACTCATCCACCGCACGAAGGCGGGAACCCGACCCGACGCGGGGCTGCCCGCGGGGCGCGGTCGGACCTCGGCCGCGTGTTGCGCGGCGGTCGCTGGTTCAGATTCACGTCGGGCAGAACGGGGGTTCGCCCTGCTGCGCTGACCCATCGGTATTTTCCAGGTCTCCCGGCTCGTTTCCTGCGCGCCAGTCGGACGGTTTGTGTACTACGACATACGCATGATAGCCGCTCGGGCCCCGGCGGCGGGAGGTTCGCGGCGCGCCACCTCCTGTTTCAACAGGGCGCGTGAATCGGGTACAGTTCCAGCGTCGGTTCGGTAGGGTCTTCATTCTTGCGGACCGAAGGCAGCGCAGCCCTCGGTCTCGCGGTCGAGGAGTGTCGCACGTGTCGACATGTCGCAGGTGTCCAACGCGATCGGCTCTCACGGCCAGTTTGGTCATCCTGTGTCTTGTGCAGCCGTCCGTTGCCCAGGAGCCTGCCATGACCACGCAGTCTGCTCAACCACTGGTCCCCACGGACAAGGGGTTCTCCCCCGCGCAGCTCGCCGGGCTGCGCGCGCGCGGCGAGCAACGTGTGTACGTCGGCGCGGCCCGCACGACCATCGGCATGCCGTGTGGCGGCATCTGCGCCGGGCAGCTCTACGTGCTGGGCGACGGGACGCTGGGGGGCTGGGAGATCGACGGCAGCCGGTATTTCAGCGGCACCGGCCCAACGAGCTACCGCACGTATCGCCCCCCACAGCCAATCGCGCAGGGGTTCGCGCTGGCGGTGCGGGAGCGCGATGGTCGGGTGACGCGTGCCACCCTGGACGACGCGGGCTACGACGCGATCGAGTTCGTCGGCGAGTATCCGCGGGCGCTGGTTCGTTATCGCGCCGCGGAAGGGACCACGGGATCAAGAGATCAAGGGCTCGAGAAGGGCACGCGACCGCCCGTGCACGTCGACCTGGAGGTGTTCAGCCCGTTTGTTCCACTGAGTGCGAAGGATTCGGCCTGGCCGGCGACCGTGCTGCGCTTCACGGTGGCCAATCCCACGGATCAGGAGCTCGACGTCGCGCTCGGGGGCTGGCTCGAGAACATGGTCTGCCGCGAGCGCACCAGCACCATCACCATTCGACGCCGCAACCAGGCCGTCACCGGCAACGGACTGACGACCATCCTGATGGATGTGGTCGAGCGGCAGCCGCCGGTCCCGCCCGCCCCGGTCACACGCGTCCTGGCGGACTTCGAGTCCGGCACGTATGCAGGCTGGACCGTGACGGGCACAGCTTTCGGCGAGACGCCGGCGGCCGGCGCGCTGCCGAACCAGGGTCCGGTCACGGGTTTTGGCGGCCAGTACCTGGCCAACAGCTTTGTCGGCGGTGACGGCACCATCGGCAAGCTGGTCAGCACCCCGTTCATGATCGACTTGCCGTACCTGACGTTTCGCATTGGCGGCGGCCGGCACGAGGGCAAGACGTGCGTGCATCTGGTGGTCGACAACCAGGTCGTGCGCACCGCCACGGGGCGAAATAAGGAGCCGCTCGAGCCGCGGGTGTGGGAGGTCAGCGAGTTCGCCAGCCGGGAGGCGCACCTAGAAATCGTCGACGACGAGACGGGCGGCTGGGGTCACGTCAACGTCGATGACATCGCGCTCACCAACACGCTCACCGACGAGTTCCACGAATACGACGAGGCGGCCCTGGGCTTCGGCAATATGGCGCTGAGCCTGATCGGCGACGGCGTGACGGGCTTGAACTGGGTCCATCAAGAGGCCTTCGTCGCGAGCCTGTTGGGTACCAGGATTATCTCGGTCGGGGGGGCCGTGCTGGAGCCGGGCTTCGGCCAGCCGCTGGTTGGAACCGTGATGAGCCTGTTTTCGCTGGCGCCGGGGGAGTCGCGGGACGTGACGTTCATCGTCTCGTGGTACTTCCCGAACCTGCATACGGGCCACGGCCGGATGTACACGAACTGGTTTCAGGACGCCCGGGACGTGGCCGGCCAGTTGGCCAAGGACCTCGACCGTCTGCGGGAGCAAACGCACCGTTTCTGCGACAGTTACTACCGCCGCACGACGCTGCCGTGGTGGCTCGCCAGCCGGCTCATGATGCCGGCCGCCAACCTGGCCACGGGGACGGCGCAGTGGTGGAAGAACGGACGCTTCTGGGGCTGGGAGGGGGCCTATTGCTGCGAGGGCACGTGCACGCACGTCTGGAACTACGCCCAGGCTGACGCGTGGCTTTTCCCCGAGCTCGCCCGCACGGTGCGCAGCATGCAGGACCTCGGTGAGGGCTTTGAGGAGACGAGCGGGCTGGTCGGCTTCCGCTCCGACCGCACGTTCGCCGCCGATGGACAGGCCGGCACCGTGCTCAAGTGCTACCGCGAGCACCTGACGTCGGCGGACGACGAGTTCCTCCGCCAGCACTGGTCGCGCATCAAGGCCGCCCTCGAATACTTGATCAGCGAGGACCCCGACGACAACGGGATCATCGAGAGCGACCGGCAGCACAATACGTACGACATCAACTTCGCCGGCCCGAACACGTTTGTGGGCGCGCTCTATCTGGCGGCGCTGCGTGCCGGCGAGGAGATGGCCAAGCACCTGGGGGACTATGAGACCGCGCGGCGCTACGGCGAATTGTTCGACCGCGGCCGGTCGTGGACCGTCGCGAACCTGTTCAACGGCGAATACTTCGAGCAGCGTCTGCCGGCCGCGGCCCCGCCGCCCTGGCAGTACGGGGCAGGCTGCCTAAGCGATCAGGTGTTTGGGCAGACGTGGGCTCATCTGCTGGACCTCGGCTACGTGTATCCGCCGGAGCAGGTCCGCAGCGCGCTAGCCGCGGTATTTAGGTACAACTGGGCGCCCGATGTCGGATTGCTGAACGCGGCCTATCCGCCCGAGCGCTGGTTCACCCGGCCCGGTGAACCGGGCCTGTTCGTGTGCACCTGGCCGCGGGGCGGGCGCCCCGAGCAGCCCGTGCGTTACCGCGACGAAGTCTGGACCGGGATTGAGTACCAGGTCGCGGCCGGTCTGCTCTGGGAAGGGATGGCCGATGAGGCCCTGCTAATCCTGCACGGCATCGACCAGCGTTATGACGGGGCGAAGCACAACCCGTGGAATGAGGTCGAATGTGGCGATCATTACGCCCGCGCGCTGGCATCCTGGGGCGTGCTGCACGCGCTAGCCGGCTTCACGTTCGACGGCCCAGCGGGCCAGCTCAGCCTGGCCCCGCGGGTCGAGCAGGACGATTTCGCGTGCTTCTTCTGTGCCGGCACGGGCTGGGGCAACCTCGTGCAACGGCGGATCGCGCGGGCGCAACACGCTGCCGTACAGCTTCAGTGGGGCCAACTCCGCCTGGCGCACCTGCAAGCGGAAGTCCCCGCCGGCGTAACGGTCAGCGGTGCGGATGTGCAGCTCGCCAGTCTTGAAAGTACTCCGCGAGACTCCCATCCTCTTGCGGCACACTTCGTCCAACGCGACGACCGCTGTCAGGTAACGCTGGAGCAGCCGGTGCTCTTGGAGGCGGGTCAAGAGCTACTGGTTGATTTGCGCTGGTAGCCTCTATGACCGTGCGTCATGCGGTACTAATTCAGCGCGAGCAGGGCGGCCTGTAGTTGCCGCAGGTTGTGGCGCACGAGCTTCGAATCGCGGCCGTTGGGCAGGCGATGCAAGTAGCGCTTGAGATGAGTACACGCCCCGCGCACGTCGCCGCGCCGGCAGCACACCGCCGCCAGCTCCTGCAAGTACCGGCCGTTTGCGGGGTCGGCGGCGCTCATGCGCAGGAGGATTTCGGCGACGCGGATCAGGTTGTTGGTGGTCAGGTAGATGTTCCGCAGGTTGCCGAGCAGCCGCAGCAGAATGCTGCGGGTGCTCACCGGCTTGAGGTACTCCGTGGTAAAGGGCACCTTGCCGTTGTACCCCTGCTCGACGAGATTCCGGCAATCGCGCAGCGACAGCGTCCGCCCGCCGTGAAACGGATCGACCAGCACGAAGCGCTCCGGGTCATCGAGGCGCACGATGAAATGCCCCGGCAGCGCGGCCCCGCCCGCCGGCCACTTCAGCCGCCGCGCCACCTCGAGCCAGATGATGGACAGACTGATCGGAATCCCGCGGCGTGTATCGAGCACGCGATTCAGATAGAGGTTGTCCGGATGGTAGTAGTCGTCCTGGTTGCCGTTCAGGCCGTAGCCCTCCACCAGCACGCGGCGTAGCGCTGCATAGCGCAACGTCGCGCCGAGTCCGGGGCGCAGCGCGGCGACGTCACCGGCCAGAGTGTCAAGGACATCGAGATAGCGGCCGACGCTCAGCGCGGGATAGACGTCACGGGCCAGATGGAGCGCGGCACAGTCCAGCCGAATCTGGTCCGTCTTGAGCTCCATGAGCAGGTCGAAAGCGTGCCGTGTCACTTCTCTCCCCTTGCGATTCAGCACTGGACCCACGACCGGGTTCACTGCCGATCATAGCATTTTTTCCCGGCCAAATGCGAGCACAAAACACACGTCGCGGTTTATCAGACTGACACGCGCTCACGGCGCGCCGCTGAACCGCGCACGGTCACGAGCGTCAGCGGCCGGCGACGAGTAGAATCGTCGCAATGTCCGAGAACATTTCGGCACCACGATCAAGACCGCGCCGCCCGCGGCTCGCGCTTGTCGGCATTGCACTTACGGCGCTCGCGTGTGTTGCCGCGCTCGTGTGTCGCACGCCGCTGCGCGCACGGTACTGGGCGTGGCGGCTGGAGACCGCGCCCACGCCGGCGTCGCGCGCCCTGTACCTCGGGGCCTTGTGCAACGCCGCGGATCAGGGCCGCTGGGGCATCGAAGCCCTGCTCGGACATGCAGATGCGAGCGTGCGGCAGTATGGCGTCCTCGCGCTCCAGCACGTAAAGACGGAGTGGGCACGCCGGCGGCTGCTGGATGCGCTGGCCGACCCAGATGTCACCGTGCGGCGTCTCGCGGCGGTCGGCCTGGCGATCCACGGCGACGAGAGCGTGATTCCGGCCCTGAAATGGTTGTATCAGGTGGGCGATCCATCCTCCGCCACAGCGGCCTGCCTGGCCCTGGAGCGCCTGGGGACTTCCGCCGCGATTGCAGCTTTGGACGAATTGACGCTGGAGCCGGCCGATGTGGGGCACCGCGCGGCGCTGATCGATGCGCTGGCGGGGATTGGAACAACGGCGTGCGGCCCCGCGCTCCTGCGGCTGCTCACGGATCAGCGCGTGTGCGACCTGCCGCCGCGCTCGGAGGAAGCGGCGCAGCGCGCGCTGCAAGGTATGGAAGCGGCGGGTTATCCCGTGGGACCGGCTTCGTGGCCGACGACCGGCGCGCGTCCGCACACGGTCGCCGAGCGTGCGGCGGCGGTGCTGGCGCAGATCACCGGGCTGCCCGAGCCCTTCTCCTCGGAGGGCGCGGAGGAGCAGCGCGCGGCGGCGATACGACAATGGACGGAATGGCTGGCAGGCCACGGCCGGTGATCGACCGTCATTGTGGAGCGCCCCGCCTCCTTCCTGGCACGCCGCTCGGCGGGGAAATGGGCCCAGCAGGATTCGAGCCCCCCCGTGACCTAACTCTCAAAAAACTGACTGGGCCGGACCTCCTTTGCGTTTCCTGTCTTTTTCTTGCCTTTTCTGTCCTTTCTTGCGTTTTATATGATCCGCACTTGCACATAAGACGCACGTTCGAATGCGCCATTAGACGCACTGTGCACGCTGGCCTGGACCGCCGGGATGACGCGCGAGATAGGTCCGTTCCCAAGGTCGTGCACGGATCGTGCTGTGTGGATCCGGCCGGCGGTGGTATCGTGACGGACACGGGGCAGTCTCGGCGAGTAACACGCGGGAGCTGGTTCAAGGCACGGGAGTCTCAGAATGACCACCGAAGAACGGATCGAAAGGCTGGAAAGGGCGCTCGTCCGTGGCAGGCGGCTCAACCTAGGCTTGGCGGTCGCCCTCAGCGTGTGCGTTGTGGCCGGTGCGGCGACTGCGCTGGCGCTTGAACTCAACAGGCGCGGGGAGCAGCAGAACAAGCCCGCGGCGGTGGCTGACGACGTTCGGGACCGTCGTCGTGCGGTCAACCTTGCGGACTTGTTGCCGAGCAAGCCGGCGGCCGCGCCTGAAGAGGTTCGGGCCAGGCGCTTTGTCCTCGTGGATGAAGCCGGAGCAGTGCGTGCCGATCTGCTAGCCACGACGGACGGCCCGGTACTGAGGCTGCTAAACGAGAATGGGGAGACCCAAGCCGGGTTGTGGGCTCGCAAGGACCGGTCGTGGCTCTCTCTGAGCGACGAGAATGGCGAGCTGCGCATCCTGCTCGCCGCTGGCAAGGACAGGTCGTCGCTGCAAGTGTTCGACGAGAATGACGAGCTCCGAGCCACGTTGGGCACGATCAAGGAGGGGCCGGGACTTCAACTGCACGACGAGAACGGAAAGGCCCGGGTGGAGCTGTACGCGACCGGGGATGGGCTGCGCCTGCATCTTCGGGACGAGAATGAGAAGCCCCAAGCCGTGCTGTTCGCTGACAAGGACGGGGTGGGGCTTCATCTATCGGACGAGAATGGCAAGGTCCGAGCCGGGTTGGTCACGGACAAGGACGGGCCGGGCCTGAGTCTCCAGGACGAGAATGGGGAGCCCCAAGCCGGGTTGTGGGCTCGCAAGGACGGGTCCTGGCTGTCTCTGATCGACGAGAATGGCAAGGTCCGAGCCGCGTTGACCGCGTACAAGGACGGGCCGCGGCTCTACCTGAGCGACGAGAATGGACAGGCCCGTACGGCTCTGGGCGTAACGCAGACCACCACACCCGACGGCAAGGTCGTTACGTATCCCGAGTCATCAATACTCCTGTTCGACGCCACCGGCAACGTGAAGTGGTTGGCACCGTAAACGCGGCGCGGATCAAAGCTGCCCGCGGGGGCATTCCGCGCGGCGACGCGGTACAGTACGGACATCGGGACGGCGGGCGAGGCCTCGCCAAGCGCTGCCCCGCGGATTCGCTTCGCACCACCGGCGGACCGCCGGGGATCGCCCCGAGAAAGGTAGTGCAACATGTCGAGTGGAACCAAGCGCTGCGCGGTGTGGGCGTTCCACCCACGAAGCTGGGCGCACGACTGTAGCGGCGAGCTTTTCGTCGTCTGTGTTGCCGGCGAAGATGCGGGGCAGAAGCTGTGCCGGATGCTGCGGCCGAAATGGGACCGCCGCGGGGTGGACTTGGTCACACACGTCGAAGAGTACGGGGACGACGTGATCCGGGCGTTCGCGTTGGCACGCGACAGCGCCAGGGGTCCGCACAGCGAACTTGTTTCAGACGCTCGACAACTGGCCGGCGCCAGCGAAATCGAACTGATTGAGGCGCCGCAAGGTACTACACCAGAGACACCGACCGAAGCCGCGGCCGTCACGCCAGCGGAAGTGAAGATCCCCGACCGCGCCCAAAAAGCCGGCAAGCAGTACCAGCAAGCTGCCGAAGCGCTCGGCGTTGTCGAGCCAGCCGACCGCGAAGCGTATGACCAGCTCGTCAAGGCTCACGAACAAGCGGGCGAAGCGGATGCACTCCCGGCGTTGGAAACCTGGCAACGGAATCTGAGGACGTACCGGCAGCTCACCGGCCAGCAGAAAAACAAGCCGCGGGCTGGGCGGGAACGAGGTGCGCAGGGGTTGGCTCGGGCTGACCAGATTGAACCCGAGCACTGGCCGACTCGCGTTCGGCCGAGGGGCGTTGATGAATAGTGGGGACGACCACCAGCGCTCTTGAGCATATTGGCGTCGGGAACGAAAATAAGTGCGAACGCGCGACACACGACGGGGCTGCGCCAATGCTCGTATTTATCGACGAGACGTTCAGAAAGTCGCATCGGGGCCACGAGCTGGGGGCGATTTGCGGGATTGGAATACCCGAAGACCTATTCGGGAAGGTCGTTGCTGATGTTTTCTCGATGAAGTGGAACAGCTTGGGTGAGCAATTCGCGAAGGAAGGTGAGCTAAAAGGATCGCAGTTGCTGAAGAACCGCAACTTCAGCCGCCCGGACTTGCCCACTTCGAAGGCCGACCTGTGCTTTGTTGAGGACTTGGTCCGGTACATTAACCGGCAAAAGCTCGTGACCTTCGGTGTCGTCTGCTTCGATGCGCGCTTTCGCTCATTTCGGTGCGATGACCCGCACCGACTTGACGTGACGTATCGGGCTCTTTTTGAGCGAATCGACGGATACATGCGCAACGAACTGCCCAGTAGACGGGCGAAGCTCGTTTTTGACGACGTGGACTACGGCACCAACAAGGCACGGGCGGAGAGCATCACGAATTTCTTCAACCGAACGAATGTCGGCCGCGGGTACGATACGATCATTCGCACGCCGTTCTTTGCGGTTTCGCAATCACAGAACGTGGGCTTGCAGCTAGCCGATGTCGTTACCACGATCTACGGCATACGGTTTCAAGGGCGGCGCGAAATAAGTCCGCTCTTTAACGAGCTGCGGAAATCGCTTTACCGGTTCACCCTCGGCACCGTTTCCGTGAGCACGCTTCGCGTTTTCAAGGATGCTGCAACCACGACGACTTGAGCGCAAGAAAAATGAGGTCCGGCGGCCTTTCGGCCCTCGGCTAGCCCAATGAAGAGCTAACACCGAAACCTCATTGATAAGTATCGTACACACGCCGGGCCGAGTCAAGTGATTCTGGAGAGAGCTGGCGAGACGGGCTATTTCGTGTAAGTCATTTATAAGAATAGGGTTGCGCTAGATTCATGCGTCTGTTGTGGATCGTGGGCGTTCGGGAATAGCGGGCGGACCCCGGAAGAAAACCGGAAATCTCAGATTTCCGCCCTTGGCACTCATCGCCCTTGGCTGACCGCCGGGGGCGTTCTCATTATGGCGCGGGGCGGAAATCCGCCGCTTCCGCCCCTTCCAGTTTGCGGTACGCGGCTGACGTGCGTGGACCACAGCGCGACGCTGGGGCGCGTCGGCGGACCCGAACCGGAGTATCGGCGATGCTTACGCCGACTACCACTGCCGACGGGCGTACCGTCGGGCCGGAGCCGCAACCGGCTGTCAATGCGGAGGTTTTGGACGTGCGGGCTGTCCGCGCGCTGCCCGGCGCATGCACTATGTGGCACATTTGCCGCTTGTGCGACACCCGCGGACCGACAACGAGTCTGGCGGCGCCATTCTGTGACGGAGCCGAGATCGTGGTAGAGTTACGTTCGATCATGCCGGCCGAGCGCGTCGAGGCAGCGATTCTGCTCATTCGCGGACAGAAGGTGCTGCTGGATGCCGACCTGGCGGCGCTCTACGGCGTCGAGACCCGCGCGTTGGTTCAGGCCGTCAAGCGGAACGCCGAGCGCTTCCCGGACGACTTCATGTTCCAACTGACCTGGGACGAAGCGCGGCCTCTAAGATCACAATCTGTGATCTTAAACGGGGCGCCGGCACCAAGATCACAAATCGGCACCTCAAGACGCGGGCGGCATCGAAAGTACTTGCCCTACGCCTTCACGCAAGAGGGCGTCGCGATGTTGTCGAGCGTGCTCCGCAGCCCGCGCGCCGTCCGCGTCAACATCGAGATCATGCGGGCCTTCGTCCGGCTGCGGCGGATTCTCGCCGTCAACGCGGAGCTGTCGCGGCGGCTCGACGAGCTCGAGGAGCGCGTGGGCGGGCACGACCGGCAGTTTGTCGCGGTCATTGCGGCGATCCGCGAGCTGATGGAACCGCCGGCGGCGCCGAAGAAACGGCGTATTGGCTTCCGGCCCGCCGATCAGGACTGATTCCTCGGGGCCCGCCCACGCGGACAGCCGCACCGGAGAATGGGCCCAGCAGGATTCGAACCTGCGACCGGCGGATTATGAGTCCGCTGCTCTAACCAACTGAGCTATGGGCCCGCAGGCGGCGCGGGAATGGCCCCATGCCACGCGTATTCTACGGCGGCACGGGCCCGGCGCGAACCGGCCCTGGCGCGCCGCGCTCGACCGGCTCCACGGGCCGACGTAGAATCCGCGCGCAGGACGCTAGAGCGTCATCACTTCCGCTCGGGTGCCACGGGCGGCTTGTCCGCCCGTGTTTCAGGCCGCACTGGCAGCAAACTGCCAGTGGCACCCGAGGGAGAAAAAGTGAAACCGCTCTGGCCCGCGCGATGGACGAGACCATGACGATGCGTCTCAGGAACAAAGAGCTTCTCCGTGGCTTGGCGGCTTGCACGCTCGCGCTGCCGCTGCTGGCCACCGGTCCCTGCCTGACCACAGCGGAGCAGTCCCTTATCAACGGTTTCTTCGACGCAGTCACGCCGCTGCTGATTGACCGCGTGGCCAACGAGCTCGGCGTACCGACTGGCGCTGGTGGCGGGTCTACGACCGCCAGCGCAACCCAGAGCGCTCGGGCTGGCGGTCGACCGTCGCTCGCCACTTCTACGTTGCGCGAGTAAAGGACGGCGTGCGGTACGCCCCGGGGTGACCGCCGCGCTACCACCCCAGAGACCGCCACGCCCGGCGGCTCCCCCGCGCTTGTCCAGTGGACCATCGGCCGCTAGATTCGCCGCGCGGTCCCGCGGCGTACCGTGTTTTCACAGCAAGGAGTGACGGCCATGAAGCTCGGCGTAATGGGAGCCGGTCTGGGGGCGATGGGCTGGAAGAAAGCGTTGGACTATTGCGAGCGAGTCGGGCTCGACGCAATCGAATTGCCCGTGGGGTGCTACCCGGGCACGCCGTTCTTCGACCCGGAGGCGGTGCTGAAAGACAAGACGGCCCAGAAGAAGATCATCGCCGACTGCCGGGCGCGGGGCCTCGAGATCATCGGCCTGGCGGTCCACGGCAACCCATTACACCCCAACCCGAAGATCGCCAAGGCGCACCAGCGGGCGCATGACACGGCGGTCCGGCTGGCCCCCAAGCTGGGCACTGACGTCGTGATCAATTTCTCCGGTTGTCCCGGCGGCAGCCCGAAGGACACCACGCCGAACTGGGTCACCTGTGCCTGGCCGCCGGACTTCGAGACGATCCTGAAGTACCAGTGGGAGAAGGTGCTCATCCCGTACTGGACGAAGAAGAACAAGGAGGCGGCCCGCGCCGGCGTGAAGATCGCGTTCGAGGCCCACCCGGGGTTTTGCGTGTACAACCCCGAGACGCTGCTGCGGCTGCGGGACGCGTGCGGCAAGCAGCTCGGCGCCAACCTCGATCCGTCGCACTTCTTCTGGCAGGGCATCGATCCCGTCGAGGCCGCCCGCGTGCTCGGCGACGCGAAGTGCATCTTCCACGTCCACGGCAAGGACACCGGCATTGACCCGCACAACACCGCCCGCAACGGGACGCTCGACACCAAGAGCTACGCCGACGTCGGCAAGCGGAGCTGGGTGTTCCGTACCTGCGGCTACGGTCACGGCGACGAGTTCTGGAAGCGCTTCGTCAGTATGCTCAAGCTGAAGGGCTACGACGGCGTCATCAGCATCGAGCACGAAGACTCGCTGATGAGCGTGCAGGAGGGCTTCGAAAAGGCCGTCGCGTACCTGCGGTCGGTGATCATCAAGGAGAAAGCCGGCGCGGCGTGGTGGTTCTGATGTGGCGGGCGACGCAGCGACGTCCGGGGCCGAGCCCGGCCGCTACAGGACGCGGAACCAGAGCGCCTTCAGGTACGCGGACTCCGGGCACTCCAGCAGGATGGGGTGATCGGGGCCGGCACCGGTCTGGTCGAAAAGCTGCAGGTTGCGGCCGGCGCGCTGGGCCGCCCGCTGCACCGTCTCAGTGAACGCGGCCAGCGAGACCAGCCCACTGCAACTGCACGTCAGGAGAATGCCGCCTGGCCGCACGACCTGGGCCGCCAGGTGGTTCATGTCGAAGTACTTGCGGAGGGCCTCCTCGTGCTCCTCGCGGTACGTCGCCAGCTTCGGCGGATCGAGCACGACCACGTCGAACTGCCGCCCATTGGCGATCATCTGCCGCAGGTACGTGAAGGCATCGGCGTAAACGAAATCGACGCGAAGCTGGTTGAGGTTCGCGTTCTCGCGGGCGATCGCGACGGCCGCCTCGTCCAGGTCTACGCCGGTCGCGGCGCGCGCTTCGGCGAGCTTCATCGCGCAGAGCGAGAACCCGCCCGTGTAGCAGAACAGGTCGAGCAGGGTCGCGCCGCCGCAAAGTTGGGCCAGCCGCCGGCGGTTCTCGCGCTGGTCGCAGAAGAAGCCGGTCTTGTGGCCTGTCTTGACATCGACACGGTAGCGCACGCCGTGCTCGCGGATCGTGATGCGCGCCGAGTCGCCGGCGGGGTTTGGCCCGGGCGGCACCTGGAAGCCCTCCAGTCGCTCGATGCGCGGATCGGCCCGCACGAACGTACGCCACGCCGGGCGTGAGAGAAAAACGGGGACTGGCTCCGCGCCACCGGCGTCTGGTTGGCACGAAGTGCCTTCCCGCGGTGCCTGTACCCGTTTTTTTCTCACGCTCGGCAGGCCGATTGGGCCGGGCCGATCGAGACAGGTCGGCGGCCCAAGCAGGTCGGCCAAGATCCGGCCTAACTCTGCGCAGCGCTGGAACATCCCCAGCGAAAATAGCTCAAAAACCAGGCAATCGGCGTAGCGCTCGGCAATCAGGCCGCTGAGGCCGTCGCCTTCCGCGTGGACCACCCGATACGCGTCCGTCACCTCAGCCAGCCGGAGTTGTCGCCGCAGCGCGACGGCCTGCTCCAGTCGCGACCGCCAGAAGGTAACGTCGACGGGCACATCGTCGTGGGTCAGGACGCGGACGACGATCTGCGAGCGTGGGTTGTACAGCCCGCGGCCAAAAAAGACGCCCGTCTTGTCATACAGGTTCACAACGTCGCCCGGCCGGGCGGCCGGGTCCGCGGCCCGGACCATCTTGCGATACACGAACGGATGGAGCATGGCGGAGCGCAGTTGGACCCAGGGCGATTGGGCACCCGGCGGCGCTTCGGCGATGGACCGTGCTTCACGCGGCAACACCCACTCCTTACTCTTCGATGGTGCCGACACATAATTGCCGTGGCAAACGAGGGTGGCAAGAGATCGCTCGCTGTCCGGCGGATCCGCCGCGTGACTGCGTATCGCGCGTGAGCGTCGCCGAGACAGAGGAAGAGTTGGCCCGGATGCGAGCGCCTGTCGGCCGTGGTCGCCCGCTCGGCGCCGCGGCCTGGACACGACCCAGCCGCTGATCCGAGCTTGCCGCGGCGGATTGAACCGCCCCATGACTGGGGCAACTCGGTTCCGGTGCACTCCGGCGGCCGACCGCGAATGATCGTGTTCCAAACGCCATAAGCGAAACGGTCTCCTTTTCGCGCCTTCCGCGCCGCGGTAGAACGACCGCGCGCGGGGACAAATCAAGGATACCTGGAATAGGTAAAGAGCTGCAGCAGTCCCAGGCAGATGACGAGTGCCAGCCCGAGCGCGTTTAGGGCGCACCCGGTCGCTGCAATCCCCCGTCTTTCCTCAGGGCCCGCGAGCACAATGCCCCCCAGGACCAGGCCGGCCAGGTGTAAGATCAGCGCGCCACACACGCCCGTCGTCATCGCGTCCGGTGGTCCTGGATATTGGACACCCTTAGCGTATAGCTTGTCATTCTGCCTGCACCCCAAATCCACGCAGATAAGGTTCAGGGAAAACGCGCACAAAAAGAGAATGCAGGAAACGACGCCGGGGTCCACGGGCGTTCGCAGTACCCGGCGGAATGCACCCATGCCTGACCGGCCGCGTGACTCTTCCGCGTACTGCTCGGGGTCGGCGGTCGCGTCCGGCGCAGGCGACGTCACGTCGGCCTTCAGCCCAGTGGGAAGAGGCTCCAACTCGATCAGGAAGTCGGGAGGATCCGCCGGCGCCGCCGGAATAAGAAACTCCCGGCCGCATTTCTTGCAGGTGGCTCGCTTCCCCGCCGCGGCGTCAGCCACCCGGTATCGTGTCTGGCAGTTCGGACACACGACCGTGTCCATACCGCTCGCCCCTTTCGCACGGTGGAAGGCGTGCTGCGCGCCCCACGCGCCCGGTTCCATGGAGTATTGTAAGCGCATCGTCGGACCCGATGCACGGGAATCAGGATTCTTGATGGCGATTCGCGACCATGGCCTGTTGAGGCTGCTGCACGGGCTTGGTGCCCGGTCGCTGGTCCGAGTTCGCCGCGCCGGGTCCCGGCGCGCCGGGATTACGGTCCGCCGCAGCGGATTGAACCGCCCCATGACTGGGACGGCTCGGCTCGTCCCGGCGCGCCCCGGCCCGTGGCCGATCGCGAAAAATGACGCCCCCCGCGGCGTAGACGAACCTGCCCCGTGCTCTTCGCTGTTTTGTTCGTCGTGTGGGCGAGAGGGCTGCGGGCTCGCAAGTCGGCAGCACAACGTGAAATGAGTATGGTCCCCGGATTTGAGGCGGTTGACACGGCCCACCAGCGGGGGACAATAAACTTGACATAAACCGATCTCGCTCATCGCGCGCGACCACGTGCCGCGCGGCAAAGCCGAATTACGATGAGAAGCACCGATGCCGACCCTGGCCCGAATTGGCCCGTATCGCATATACTTCTATAGCCACGACCGGGGCGAGCCGGCGCACGTTCACGTGGACCGCGATGACCGGACGGCAAAGTTCTGGCTGACGCCGGTGACGCTGGCGCACAACCTCGGCTTTCGCGCGAAGGAGCTGCGCGATGTTCAACGGCTCGTGAACGAGCACGCGCACGAGTTCCTGGAGGCCTGGAATGACAACTTCGGCGCCTAAGCCCGGCGAGCGCGTCGCGGACGTGCGTTTCGACGACGACACGCTGAGCGTCGATCTCGCCGACGGGCGGACGATTACCGTCCCCTTGGCGTGGTACCCGCGCCTGCTGGATGCCACGCCCGAGCAGCGCCGACACTGGGAAGTATGTGGCGCCGGCTTCGGGATTCATTGGCCAGACATCGACGAGGACCTGAGCACGCAGGGATTGCTCGAAGGCGCTCCCGCGCCACGGCGCCGGTCGGCCGCGAAGCGCTGAGCCCCGCGTCCTCGCCGCAGAGCGGCGGAGGTCGTTAGCCGGGGGTGGAACGCGCGGCGGACCCGCCGCGCTGGGCCGAGCGCTGGGACCGTGCCGGCGCGGTCCGCAGAAGAGACCGTCGACGATGGCGAGTTAAGTATGGTGTCCACGGAATTAGGGCTTGGAGTCCTCTGCCGGCGCGCCGGGACCCCGCGGCCGGCCGCGAAAAGGTGATGCGTCAAACGGCGTGAACGGACCTATCGCATGTTCTTCGCCGGCTTCTTCGTCGTATGAACCCGAGCGCCGCGGGCTCAGAAGCCGGGAGCACAACGTGAAATGAGTATGGTGTCCCCGGATTTCCGGATTTCAAATGAGTATGGTGTCCCCGGATTTCTCACGGTTCCCCATCGGTCATTCGCCTGCGTCTGCGCGACGCCCGAGCGGAATCGCATGCGCGGGCGATCCTGGACAATCTGGAGCGCATCCAGACCGCCCTGCGCGAGGGCGCGCTCGTAGTGCTGAGCGACGGCGCCATCCGTATCCGCCATCTGCCGGTGCGCTGAGGATGAGGCACGGGTGCTGACCCGGTTGTGGGCGTGCCTCAGCCGTGGTCGCCCGAGCGGCGGTGCGGCGAAGAGAACGTAGCGGCCGGGCTCCGCACCGGCCGTCGAAGGGCTGCGAAGATGCCGGCTTTTGAACAGGATTTCCTTCTCGACTTCTCTGATGAGAGCATAATCCGGGAGCTGCAGCGCGTTGCCGCGCTCGAACCGCGCGCTCCTTTCACCTACGGTATGCTTCAGAGACTCGGCCGGGTGTCACCATGCACGGTTAGCAGGCGGTTCGGCGGATGGAAACGTGCCCTGCAGCAGGCCGGGCTTCTGGACCGCTGGTCCGGGCGTTTAGCTACCCAGAAGATGCGATCGCAGGATGCAAAGCGCTACAGTAATACCGACCTTCTTGCCGAGCTTCGACGGGTTGCAGCGCGACTAGGTACAGCGTCCCTGACGGCTTCGTACTTCAACGAGCATTCGCCGATAAGCGCAAGTGCCATACGAGGTCGATTTGGCTCATGGGAAAAGGGGCTAGAAACGGCCGGAATTCTGTCGTGGCGCGCTGCGAACAGGCGCAAGCGAGCAGACTGCTACACACGGCTCCTACAGTCGGCGGCGCGTAAGCTCGGCAAACGCAGCGTGACGTTGAGTGAGTTTGATGGCCAGGCAATGGGTGTGTCATCGAAGGTAGTTCGCCGGTTCTTCGGGTCGTGGTCGGCTGCACTGGGACACGCGGGGCTCGGGGGGCCATCGACTCCGATCGGGGGGTACAGTAAGGACGCGTGTTTGAACAACCTGTTCGAGGTGTGGGTGTCACTTCGGCGCCAGCCTTCTTACGCCGACATCCAGAAACCCCCGTCCGTGATCGGGCCCAAGGCCTACGAGAGGCTGTGGCGAAGCTACTCTACGGCACTGCGTGCCTTCTCCGCGTGGGTTCAGCGGTCCGAGACAAGGCTGGGGCAGGCGCGTGCGCGCGGAGTAACGGACTTCTCCATCAATTCACGCGCCTTGACGATCTCATCGACGCAGGAAGAACTCGCCGGTGAGCTGAAACGCGTTGCAGCGATCGTCGGCCGGACCGCGGTGACTCAGGACGATGTCATCGCTCACTCAAACATCGACCCGCGCACGTTCAGAAAGCGCTTCGGTTCGTGGCCTCGCTCCCTGGCCGCGGCTGGCCTTGAGGGCTCAATCCACAGCCGTCGGTACTCTCAAGAGGATTACTTCAAGAACTTGCTGGAGGTGTGGGAGCACCTTGGGCGAAGGCCCCTCTACAGGGAAATGAGTTCTGCGACGTCATCGATCACGGCTGAAGCGTACTATCAGCGGTTCGGCTCGTGGAGGAAGGCCTTGCTTTGCTTCCTGAATTGGGTAAACCAGCCAGACCCGGGGACTCAACGGTCACTGCCCGATGAAGCCGCGCCGAAACCCGCGAGCAAGAGCCGAGCCGCGCGCAGGATCGCATGTGAACCTCGGGCGTCCAAGGGACGCGTGCCCGCACCGCGGCTGCGTTTTCGCGTGTTCATGAGGGATCACTTCGCATGTGTGTTCTGCGGCCGCAGTCGTGCGACCGATCCGTCTGTCTGCCTGCATGTAGACCATATCGTGCCCTGGACCCGCGGCGGTGGGACGGCTCTTGAGAATCTGCAGACGGCCTGCAGCGACTGCAACATCGGCAAGGGTGATCTGCTTGTGGAGCACTCTTCCAGCGAGCAAAAGAACGAAGCGCGATGAGAGAGAAAACGGGACAGGTTCGATTCTTGGCCGCGATTCTGATTCCGGGGACACCATACTCAATTCCCGACCGGCTTCCGCCGCAGCTTCTTGCGCATTTCGGCTAAGGCGATCCCGCCGGGCTCCTTCCTGCGGCGGCGGCTTTCGGCCACGTCGCCGGCGTCCTGGCGATCCTGCTCGATCTGCCGGCGGGCCTGGGCGGCGATGCGCTCGAAGTCGCGCTTGGAAAGGAGCACGAATTCGCGCTGGCCGATCTTGAGGGTCTGCCCGGTCATGCGGCACTCGCCTGGGCCATTTCCGCGTGCATCGCGTTCGGGCAAAGGTCAATCCCGCCCGGCCATTCGACGCAGCCAAAATCCACGTTGATCTTCACGGCGTTGAAGACCGCGGGGTCGCAGAGTCGCTGAAAGACGCCGCCACGGCGCTCCGGCTGGACAGCATACGTGCCTTCCAGGCCGTCGTCGAAGCGCACCCACAGGCGCTGGCCCGGCAGCGGTTTAGCCTCAACCACGCGAGTCATAGCGTAATTCTAATCCAACGGGTCGATTTTGGCAGGCTCCTGGTTCCGGCTGGCCAGGTCCCAGGCGCGGCGCAATTCGTCGCGGTGCAGGGCAGCCCATTCCAGGACCAGCGCTAACGCCCGCCGGCGCATCTGACCGGCGATGATTTCCAGCGCGTCGATGCTCACTTCCACTTGTTCACCCTGATAGACCGCATGAAAGTGCGGCGGCGGATGATCCGCGTAGAACATCCGAACGATGATGCCGTAGAAGCGACAGAGCTCAGGCATAGACACACGTGCCCCACCCCGTTTCGCGGCACGGGCTGGGGATAAAGCCGTCTTCAGTTTCCTTGCAGTTACTCGGCGTACTTCGCGATGATCTGCTCCTTCGTCTTGCCCAGGATGTCGTACTTCTTGCCGATCTTCGTGAAGGCCGCGATCGCCTTGTCGATGTGCTTGAACTCGTGCCCCGCCGACATCTGGCAGCGGATGCGGGCCAGGCCTTTGCCAACCACCGGGTAGAAGAACCCGATCACGAAAATGCCCTCGGCGTACATGTCGCGGGCGATGTCCTGGCTCAGCTTCGCGTTGTACAGCATGATCGGGACAATCGGATGATCGCCGGGCTTGATGTCGAAGCCGGCTTCGGTCATGCCTTTGCGGAAACGCTTGGTGTTCGCCTCGACCTTGTCGCGCAGCTCGGTCGTCGCCGTCAGCATGTCCACGACCGCGATCGATGCCTTCACCACGATCGACGAGACCGTGTTGCTGAACAAATACGGCCGACTGCGCTGCCGCAGTAGCTCGATGATCTCCTTGCGGCCGGTGGTGAAGCCGCCCGACGCACCGCCCATCGCTTTGCCGAGTGTGCCGGTGACGATGTCCACCTTGCCCATCACCCCGCAGTACTCGGTCGCCCCGCGGCCGGTCTTGCCGATGACGCCGGTGCAGTGCGCGTCGTCGACCATGACCAGCGCGTCGTACTTCTCGGCCAGGGCGACGACCTTGTCGAGCTGGGCGATGGTGCCGTCCATGGAGAACGCGCCGTCGGTGGCGATGACGCGGTAGCGGGCGCCCTTGGTCTCCTGGAGCTTGGCCTCCAGGTCCGCCATGTCGTTGTTCTTGTAGATGTAGCGCGTCGCCTTGCACAGGCGGATGCCGTCGATGATCGAGGCGTGGTTGAGGGCGTCGGTGATGATCGCGTCATCCTTGCCGAACAGCGGCTCGAACACGCCGCCGTTGGCGTCGAAGCAGGACGAATAGAGGATCGTATCCTCGGTGTGGAAGAAGTCGGCGAGCTTCTTCTCGAGGATCTTGTGGATGTCCTGGGTGCCGCAGATGAAGCGGACGCTGCTCATCCCGTACCCGTGGGTCTCCAGCGCGTCGCGGGCCGCCGCGATGACCTTCGGGTGCGACGACAACCCGAGGTAGTTGTTCGCGCAGAAGTTGACCACGTCCTTGGGCTTGGCCCCGGGCGGATACTCGACGCGGACATCGGCCGCCTGGGGTGTCAGAATGTAGCGCTCTTCCTTGAACAGGCCGGCGTCGCGAATCCCGGCCAGTTCCTTTTGCAGGGCCTCTTTCATCTTGCCGAACATGTGTTGCTCCGACTTGTCAACGGTTGTGCAAACGACGTAGCGGCCTGCGCCTCGCAGGCCGTAGGCTACGCAACATCATCCACTCACCACGGCCGGCGAGCCGCCGGCCGCTACCCCTGTGGGACCGGTTTTCAACCGGTCAGGTCACTTGAGTCCGACGTCGGCCACGGGGGGCCGACGCTACTTCCGGCGCTTCAGGGCCGCCTCGTATTCCTTGCGCTCCGGGAACAGCACGATCTTCGCGCTGGTCCGCGGCCGTTCCATCATCTTGCTGAAACCGATCGCGTACTCGGACAGCGGGAAGATGTCGGTAATGACCGGCGTCGGATCAAGCCGCCCGTTGGCCAGCAGGTTCCGGTTGCGGTACCACGTATCGAAAATCTTGCGGCCGTTGATGCCGTGAATCTGGCAGCCCTTGAAGACGATGCCGTTGTTGTACGGGATCGGCAGCGTGTTCTCCGAGGCCACGCCGAAAGCGGTCACGCGGCCGGCCTTGCGGACGCAGGCGAAGGAGTCGTCCACCGAGTCCTGCGAGCCGACCATCTCCAGCGCGATGTCCACGCCGTTGCCGCCCGTGTGCTCGAGCACCGCCTCGAGCCGCTGCTTGCCGGTGGTCTTGTTCGTATACATCTGGAAATCAGCGCCCATCTTCCGGCCGATCTCCATGTTCCGGTCGTACTTGCCGAAGTGGATGATCTTCGCCACGCCGACCGCCCGGGCCACGCCGATCGCAAACAGGCTGATCGGCCCATCGCCGGTGATGAGCATGGTCTTGCCGGCCACGTCGGCGTCCTCGCCCAGCACCGCGTAGGTCGCATTGCCCAGCGGCTCCTGGATGGTGGCGATCTCTGGCGGAATCGACTTGTCGTTCGGCCAGCAGATCGACTCGGGCAGCGCGAAGTACTCGGCGAAGCAGCCGTCGAAGTCCACGCCGAGGATCTTCATGTGCAGGCCGACATGGGCCTGGCCAAGCATGCTGGTCAGGTCGCCGGGATCGAAAATGTGCGTCTCGGCGGAGATGTAGTCGCCGACCTTGATCCGCTGGCAGTGCTCGCCGACCTCGACGACCTCGCCGGCGACTTCGTGGCCGAGGATCTGGGGCAGGGCCTTGGCGCCGATGCGTCCGTTGGCCCAGTTGTCCCACTTGTAGATGTGGACGTCGGTGCCGCAGATGCTGGTCGCGCGCACCTTGACCACGACCCAGTCGGATTTGGGGTTGGGGACCGGCTTGTCCTGCAGCTCGCCACCCAGCTCGGGCTTGGTCTTGACCACTGCTTTCATGGTCGCCATAAACGCGTCTCCTGTGCGTGATAGTTCATCGCCGGCGCGCCCAACCCGTTCCCCGGGGGTTGCGTCGCCGCCCCAGTCCAGGCAGTCTAGAGCGGCCGGCCCTTGGCGACAAGGCGCACCGTCTGCGCGCGGGGCACAGGGTCCGGGGGCCGGGCGTATTGGGCGCGCTGGGATAGGCCGTCAGCTTGCCGAGCGGGACCAAAACGGGTACGATCGTCCCCAGAATGGGTGCGCACTTCGTACACGACCCGCTTTCGGCAGCCCTGTTCGGTCGCACGCGCCGCGCCGTGCTCGCTTTGCTCTTCGGTCACCCGGATGAGTCCTTCTATGTGCGCGAGGTACTGCGGGCCGTCGGCACCGGCCGCGGGGCCGTGCAGCGCGAACTGAAACGGCTGGAGCAAGCCGGGATAGTCCGGCGTTGGCGCCGCGGCCCCCAGGTGTTCTTTCAAGCCAACGCCGAATGCCCCGTGTTTGCTGAGTTGCGCGGGTTCATCCTGAAGACGGCGGGCGTGGCCGGGATCTTGCAGGCGGCGCTCAACCCGCTGGCCGACCGGATTCGTGTGGCGTTTCTCTACGGCTCCGTGGCCTGCGGCGAAGCGCATCCCGATAGCGACGTGGACGTGTGCGTGGTCGGCGCGGTCACGTTCGCCGAAGTCACCCAGCTCACCCGTGGCGCGCAGGACAAGCTGGGACGGGAAGTCAATCCGACGGTGTACCCGCCGGCCGAGTTCGCCCGCAAACTGACCGAGGGCCACCATTTCCTGTCCACCATCGCCGACGGCCCGAAGATCTTCCTGATCGGAGACGAGCGTGAGTTTGCAGGATTGGCTCAGGAGCGGCTGGCTGGTTCCGCATCGGACCAGCCCGCCGGAAATCGGCGAGCTGCTCGCGATCGTCACCCGCGATCTCGCTGACGCCCAGGCCGCGGGCCTGAGCCCGGACTGGCGTTTGAACATCGCCTATAACGCCGCGCTGCAAGCGGCGACAGCCGCGCTGGCCGCTGCGGGCTTTCGCGCCGCACGGGAGGCCCACCACTACCGCGTGATCGAATCGCTGCGGCACACAATCGGCGCTGGCGCCGCCGTGGTGGCGCAGATTGACCAGTTTCGCAAGAAGCGGAACATCGGCGGTTACGAGCGCGCCGGAGCCGTATCCGACCAGGAAGCGGGCGAAATGCTCGCGCTCGCCCAACGACTGCACGACGAGGTAATCGCCTGGCTGCGGGCCGCTCATCCGCAGTTACTCTGAGGTTGGTGAGTGCCAGGGACACGAGCATCTTCGCAACTTACAGGCAGGGCGAGAACCGCGTAACCGCCTCGATCCTGGGCGTCCTCCGATCGCGGTCGCTATCTCGGATCGATCGCATCCTCGGGGCGCTCATCGCGCAGTCGGAGTTCGACCTCGTGTGCTTTCAGAGCCAGCCCGCAGTCAGGCATTCGGGCGTCCCCGACGGCGAGATCGTCGTGAGCTGCCGCGGGCTCGTTGCAGGGCCCACAGGTTCTGGGCTTCGATTATCGGGGCCGAAGGGGGCGGGCGTTTGCCTGGCGCGGTGGCACCCCCAACCACATTGTAAGTGCTTGCCAGCACGGGTATAGTGTGCACGATGCTGCATCGTTTACCGCGGTGCGGCTGGGCGCCCGTAGCTCAACTGGACAGAGCATCGGTCTTCGGAACCGAGGGTTAGGGGTTCGAATCCCTTCGGGCGCGTGCCGGTCTGGAAGCACGCGAGCGGGTCCCGGCAGGCCGGACCGCGCGCCCGCGGTGGAAACGCGATGCAGCATGATGTATCTTGAGGACCGGTTTTCGTCGTTGTGGTTACCAGGAACGGGGGGCACTGGGGTATGAACATGTCAGGGATCGAGATGGCCAACAGCGCGATGGACGCGCTGGAGATGCAGGACGAGGAACTCATCGGCATGGATCTGTTGCGGGCCTGCGAGGCGGCGGCCCTCAACGTCTTCCACTGGATCGGCAAAGGCGACAAGGAAGCCGCCGACGCCGCCGCCACGGACGCCCTCCGCGGCATGCTCAACATCACCGATATGTGCGGCACGTGCTCGATCGGCGAGGGGATCAAGGATCAGGCCCCGGGCATCTTCATCGGGGAGAAGCTGGGCACCTGGCGTGAAGGCTCGCCCGTCGTCAACATCGCGGTCGATCCCATCGACGGGACCACCCTGACCTCCAAGGGCCTCGCCGGGGCGCTGACCGTCATCGCGGCCGCCAAGAGCTTCAGCCACGATCAACGCACCCTCGCCGCGATCCCCAGCTACTACGTGGAAAAGATCGCGGTCGGCCCCAAGATCAAGGAAGGCACCGGCATGGTCCGCCTCGGGGCGACCGTCGAGCAGAACCTGGAGATCGTGGCGCTCAAGCTCGGCAAGCGCGTCCGCGACCTGGTAGTCTGCCTCCTCGACCGCCCGCGGCATGAGAAGCTCATCCATGACGTCCGCCGGACCGGGGCCGCCATCCGCCTGATCGGCGACGGCGACGTCGCCGCGGCGATCGTCCCCAGCATGCCCGATAGCAACGTCGATATTTACATGGGTACCGGCGGCTCGCCGGAAGCCGTGCTGGCGGCCGCCGCCATTCGTTGCCTGGGCGGCGAGATCCTCGCCCGCATGTGGCCGCGCGACGAGGACGAGCGCAAGCAGCTTGAGACGGGCGGTTACGGCGACATGATGAAACGCGTCTATATGACCTCCGACCTAGCCGTCGGCGAAGACGTGGTCTTCGTCGCCACCGGAATCACGGACAACACGATGCTCCGCGGCGTGCGGATCGATGGACGGATCGCGGAGACATACTCGGTCGTGATGCGGGCGCGCTCGGGGACCGTGCGGTACGTCAAGGCGTACCACGATCTGACCAAGAAGACGATTCACCTGGCCAGCACTTCGCGGCACGAACACCTCTAGGAGTTAAGAGTAGCGAATAGCGAGTTAGGCAGGTGCCCCATCCGCCGCGCAGCGACGGAGGGGGCACCCCTCTTTCCGGGTATGATTAGGTCATGTCGCTCGCAACCCGCCGTACCATCTCGTGGGTTGGAACGCTGACGATCCTCGCGGCGGCGGGCGGCGGCGTCACCCGCTTGCCCGGCTCCGGCGGACTGGCTAGCGAGATGCGCTGGTTATTCGGCTGGCCATCGGCCGCGAACCTTAACCGCGCTCACGTGTTGTTTCGCCTGACCGAGGCACAAGCTCCTGGCAGCCAGAATCTCATTCTTGAGTCGCTGCTGGGAGACGACGACCTCGTTGCGCAGCACGGCGGTTTGGCGCTGACGGTCAGTGCGCTGCTGCGCACGAAGACCAGCACTCCAGCGAGTGTATCGCCGCGCGCGGTGCTCGGCCCGTTTTTGCATTGGCTTGCGTGTGTGCGCCCTGAAAAGAGGCTTGATTTCGATCCTTATCCGTTGCTGATCGCGGAGTTGCCGCCCCGCGAGCGTGAGGCGGTTGGCCTGCTGACGCCGGCTGATCTACGCTGGATGCTGGCCAGAACGGGCGAGCGTGGAATGGACTGGCGAGCGCGCGCCGACGTCCTGGTGTTCCGGAGTGCGAAGACCGAACCGGGGATTCGGCAGCGACTGTTGATGCTGGATGCACTGCAGCCGATTCCCGAGTCGCTCGCGCCGCTCACCGCAGAAGAGATCGCGGCCGAGCTGATACCGACGCGCGAACAACTTCTGATGCTGCTTGGCGACGCGGACCCCCGGGTGAGTTGGGGTGCGGGACGGATCCTCGCTGTGAGTGGTGATGCCTGTGGCGTGCCGCCAGTTTGCCATTGGCTGCAGTGGAACCCGCGGATGGCTCCGAGCGCCGATAGGCTGATGACGGCCCTGTTCGGCCCCGACTGGAGAGACCTCGGTGAAAGCGGTAGTCCAACGCGTGAGCCAGGCCCAGGTGACGGTGGACGCTGAGGTCGTCGGACGGATCGCGGACGGCCTGCTGGTCTACGCCGCCGCCGCCCCGGATGACGGCGATGCCGACATCGCCTACATCGCCGAGAAGGTCGCGCACCTGCGGATCTTCCGCGACGCCGAGGGCAAGATGAACCGCGCGGTGATTGAGATTGGCGGCGGCGTGCTGCTGGTCAGCGCGTTTACGGTCCAGGCGGATGCCCGCAAGGGTCGCCGGCCATCGTTCGACGCGTCCGCGTCCGGCGAAGTGGCCGAGCCGCTAATCGCGAAGCTGGTGGAGGCCGTGCGCGGCTATGGCGTGCTGGTCCAGACCGGGCGCTTCGCGGCCCACATGCACGTCGAGTCGGTCAACGACGGGCCGATCTGCATCTTGTTGGATTCCCGGCGGGGGTTTTGAGCACTTACGGTTGTCAACGTCCGACGAGGCGTCGGCCGCTACCCGGTCGCCGTCGGAGACGGCTCCCACGTTGGCGGGTACGCGCCGACTGGACGGCGCAGGGCTGAGCCGCATAATGATAATGAGTAGTCATGGCCTTCAGTTGCGGAGCGGTCGCTGGTGCTCAGGCGAAAAACCAACCAACGCACGGCAATTCGCGACGTGTTCAGCCAGACCGCCCGCCCGTTGAGCACCGAGGAGGTGCTGCAGGCGGCGCAGCACCGCAAGCCCGGCCTCGGCATCGCCACCGTGTATCGGACAATCAAGCTGCTGCTCGGGGAAGCCTGGCTGTGCACGGTCAAGCTGCCGGGCCAGCCGCCGCGCTATGAGCTGGCCGGCAAACCCCATCACCATCACTTCTATTGCCAGGCGTGCGGACGGGTGTACGAGGTCCCCGGAAGCGGGAACCTGCTGGACGCCCTCGTGCCCAAGGGGTTCACCCTCGAGAGCCATGACCTGGTGTTCTACGGTCGCTGCGCGGAGTGCGGCGCGCGCCCGGGATAGCCGTCCGTTGAAAAGGGGGACTGGCTCCGAGCCGTACCGCCCCGGGCGACCGCCAGAACGCGCCGGCGCGAGGTGCCGGTCCCCGTTCTCAACGGACGGATAGCTCGCGCTATTTCTCCGCCGGGGGGCTGGCCGCCGCGGCGCGCGTCCCCATCACGTCGGGCTTGTAGATCCGCGACTCGAGGGCGCGGACATAGCCGGTCCACTCGCTGCTGGCGTCGGTGTCCCCGGCGAGCGCCTCGAACACCATCGCGAGCTTGGCGTCGAGGTTGTCGAGATAGTGCAGCATGATGGCCTCGGCCGTCGCGGGCAGACGCGGGCTGCCGAACTCGTACTTCCCGTGATGGGCGAGGATGAGGTGCTTGAGCGCCGTTTCCACGTCGTGCGGGAACGGGCGGCCGGACTCCCGCTCCAGCGCGCGGCATTTGTCGTGCATCCACAGCACGCCCTGGACGATGTGCCCGAGGAGCTGGCCGTCGCTGGTGTACTCGATGTTGGTGTCGTAGGCCAGCTCCTGCACCTTGCCGGCGTCGTGGAGGAGGATGCCGGCCAGCAGCAGGTCGCTGCTCACCTGGGGATACAGGGGACAGACGGCCTGCGCCAGGCGCAGGAGGTTGCGCGTGTGCTCGAGCAGCCCGCCCAGGTGGGCGTGGTGCAGCTGGACCGCCGCGGGGGCGCGCTTGAAGCCGGCCACAAACTCGGCATCGTTGACGAACGTGCCGACGAGCGCCAGCAGGTCGCGGTGCTTGATGCCGCGCAGCAACTCCTTGACCTGGTTCCACAGGGCGTCCACGTCGTGCGCGGTCTTCGGCAGGAACTCGGCCGGGTCAAACGTCCCCGGCTCGACCTGCCGCACGCCGTCAATGATGAACTGGCGGTTGCCTTTGTAGCTCTCCACCCGGCCGCGGAAATGCAGGAGTCCGCCCTCGGGCATGGACTGGTAAATCTCGTCCGAGGCCTGCCACATGCGGGCCACCATCTGGCCGCTGCCGTCGGCAATGACCGCGTGCACGTACAGGCTGCCGTTCGTCGTCGTGCGCAGCTCCTTCTGCGCCACGCGAAAGACCTGGTCGTCGACGCGCTCGCCCGCTTGCAGGTCGGCGACCTGTCGGCGGACGGTTGACTTGCTCTGGCTCATGGTCCCTGGCCATCCGCCGGGCACTCCCGGCCTTTGAGTTGGGCGGTCCAATCGTAAGCGTCGGGCGTGATGAAGACGACCTCCTCGCCAAACAGGTCCTGGCGCATGACGAGGCCCAACGGCGTCGTGAAATAGGAATGCATGGCCGCGGCGAGCTCGCGGATGGCGACGGGCCAGGTCTGGCCACCATCTTCCAGCGCCCGCAGCGCGAAGTACACCTTCTCCGGATGCCCCTGGTGCCGATAGACAATCTCGGCCATCAGAATCTGCTCGGCCGAGCGGCGCACGCGGCTCCAATCCGCACGCTGGTTCGCGTGAAAAACGATGCGCTGCAGCGCCTCAATCTCGCCCAGGATGCGCCCGAGATAGTCGTGGGCGCCTAAGGCCTGCGTCAGCCGCTCAATCTCGTCGGGGGCCAGCCGGGACAAGTCCCTTCTCCCGTCCCATGGTTCGTGTCAGCCGTCGGGGGGTTGCGCGATCCTGCCACGCCCCCACGCGTGCGCTGTGCCCCTCAGGGACCCGCGGGCCGGACCCGCTGCCCTTTGCCTTTGGGCCGCGGCGGCGGCTCTTCCTTCTTCTCTCCGGCGTCCTTCTCCTCCCCGGGCTTGGCTTGGGGCTGGGCCGCCGTCGCCTTCTCGCTGCCGGGTTCAATGGGCTGCCCTTGCAGCGCCTTGGTCAACAGCGTGGAAAGTTGCGCGGTGTCGACCGTCTCGGCCGTGGCGACCCAGTCGATCACCGCGTCGAGGTCCCTCTGCAACTGTGTATGGAAAGCCACGATCACGTCCACGTCCTCGGCGGACAGCGGCGCCGCGAGCTGGAACCGCCAGTCGCCCGCCTGGCGCGCCAACTGCAACGTGGGCGTCGCCTTCGGCCCAAAGAGGAGCGCGCTGAAATTGGGGGAAATGCTGGCGTGCTCCGCATCGAGGATGTCCCACTTCAGCTCGGCCTCTCCACCGTGCAGGGCTGCCAGAAGCTGCTCGGCCTGTGACTCATCCACCTGGAGCTTCTTCTCGAGGAAACGCCGCAGCAGGTCGATCTTCTCAAACGTGTTCAGCAACGTGTCGACCTTGTCCATCAGGCGCTGGACCTGCTCCGGGTCAAAGGAGCGCAGCGCCAACTCGACTTCGCCGTCCTGCAGGGCGTTGACCAGGTCACGCACCGCCGCCTTGACTTGCACGTCCGTGCCACCGCCGCTCTCGCCGCGCTGCGCCGCGGCTGGCCCGGTGCGGCGCGTGAACGGCACAGCCTCGGAACTGCCCGCCACTTTGGTCGGTTGATAGGTGCCGGGTTCTGCGAGGATGCCGGGGTCCGCGACGGCGCGCCCCAGCGGAGCGCCTTCCTTGACCCCGCCCAGCGTGCGGTCCTGGCGCGTCGGCAGATCCTGGGACTCGCCGCACCCACAGAGCAGCCAACCCACCCACACACCGAAGACCCAGCGCTTGCTTACCATGGTCGTCACTCTCGCCCGCCGGCGCGGCGCCGGCCGGCGCGACTGAGGTCACCGTAGCCCGCTGGGCGGGCGGCGTCAATGGTGTGGGGGACTGCTCCGGACCGGGTGGGATCAGGCGCGTGGCGCGCAATTCCGTCGGTTGTCCAGACGATCGCGCAGCTCGGCCGCCCGTTCGTAGTCCTCCCTGGCCAGCGCCTTCTCCAACTCGGACTGGAGCTTGGCGGTGGCGCCCTCGGGGAGCCGGTCCAGAATCTCGTGGCGCAGGGCGCGGAGGGTGTCGGTCTCGCGGTTCCAGGCATCGCGCTCTTCGTCGGCGGCGCTCTGCCGCTCCAGCTCCGCAATGCCCTGCTCGACAATCTGGAGGGCCTCTTCCGGCCCGTCCTGCGCCAGGGCGAGCTGCGCCCGGGCCCGCGTGTGCATCATCATCACGTAGGCGCGCTGCGCCTGGAGCAGGCTCCGGTCCCGCTCCGCCGCCGCGTACCGCCCACACAGGTCGATCACCCGCAGGTTGCGGGCGGTGTCCTGCTCCACACCGTCAAACTCCTCCAGGACGTACCGGGAGAGGTACCGCTGGTAGTACAGGTACGCCTCGTGGCGCAGCTCCCGGCAATCCTCGGGGGAAAGCAGAAAGTCCGTGTCGCTTCCGGACACGGCGATGTGCGTGCGCAACCGTTGCTCCTGGTATTCGAGCAGTGAGTCACAACCGTGCGGACGCTCGCCATCGGGACGGCCGGTGCATTCCATCTGCAACACGCCGAGGTCGATCCGCGTCTGAATCTTCTCCCGTCCGTCGCGCCCGATGATCTTCCGCACCGAGATCTTGCCGGGCTCGAAGTCCCACCCATCCAGGATCGTGCGCAGATCGCGTATCATGGCATAAGGCGTATCGGCCGGCCGGGCGGCATTCATCAGCCTGGAGGCCGTCGCGAGCGGCCCGGCCCTGGCTCGCCGACCGGCTGAGGTTTCCGCACGATGCGCGTGATTGCGGGCACCTTTCGCGGACGCTCGCTCGAGGCGCCACCGGGCGCTGGCACGCGTCCGATCACGGATCGTGTCAAGGAAACGCTGTTCAATATCCTCGGACATCGGCTGGCCGTGCCAGGTCAATTACCGGACGTTCACGTCCTGGACCTGTTTGCCGGACCGGGCAGCCTCGGCATCGAGGCGCTCTCCCGTGGCGCGCGGACCTGCACGTTCGTGGAGCGCGATCGCGAGGCGCTGCGCTGCCTGCGCCAGAACATCCAGCACCTCGACCTCCAGGAGGTCTGCACCCTCCTGACCGATAACGCCTGGACGCTGCGCCCACAGCAGCTCGCTGCGGGCTTCGGCCTCATCTTCGTGGATCCGCCCTATCGCGACGCTCAGGACCCCCGCCGGGTGCTCGACCTGCTGGAGCGTTTGGCGCCGAGCCTGGCGCCGGGCGGGCTCATCGTCTTTCGTTGCTCGACGAGGGCCCCGGCGCTGCCGCCAGGGGGGCTGGGGGCCCTGCGCCCCGTCGATGAGCGGACGGTGGGCCGCATGCGGTTGGTCTTCCTCGCCCGCCGGGCGAAGACCGTGGCGATCGTCGGGGCCTCAGCCGATCGGTCGAAGTACGGCAATAAGGCCGTTCGGGCCTATCTGAGGCAAGGTTGGGACGTGTACCCGGTCAATCCCCGCGGTGGCCAAATCGAAGGCCGGCCAGTCTACCCGTCGCTGGCCGAGATTCCGGTGAAGCTGGACCGTGTCTCGTTGTACCTTCCGCCGGTGCTCGGACTGGCGCTGCTGCCGGACATTGTCGCCGTGCGTCCGGCCGAGTTCTTCGTGAACCCGGGGGCAGAGAGCGAAGCGCTGCTCGCCGCAGCGCGCGGCTTGGGCCTCGATCCGATCCAGGCGTGCAGCATCCTGGCGATTGATGAGGCGCCGGAGGATTTCGACGCCTAGATCACAGCGCGCGGAGCCGCGGCACGCCACCCGGCCGGCGCGCCAGCGACGGGCCCATTCCGTCGTCTGGCAGAGCGCTGGCCTGGGCGAGCGGGCGGCGGACGGGGCGTACTATTCCGCGGGCTTGCGGCTGGCTCCGCCACCGACGAGGGCCGTCAGCTCTTCCACCATACCCTTCACGGTCTGCGCCTGAGCGCTCAACTGCTCGGCGGCCGAGGCCGACTCCTCCGCCCCGGCGGCATTCTGCTGCGTCACTTTGTCCATTTGCGAAACGGCGGTGTTGATCTGCTCCACACCCTGGGCCTGCTCACTCGACGCCCGCGTGATGCCGTCGAGCAGGTCGGCCACCTGCGCAACGTCGCCGGCGATGCCGTGGAGCACCTTCCCGGCCGTGTCTGCTACGCCAGTGCCCTCCTTCGCCCGCGTGACGGAGCCTTCGATCAGATCCGTGGTGTTCTTGGCCGCCTCGGCGCAGCGCTGGGCGAGGTTGCGCACCTCTTCCGCCACGACCGCAAAGCCTTTGCCGTGCTCGCCGGCCCGCGCGGCTTCCACCGCCGCATTGAGCGCCAGCAGGTTCGTCTGGAAGGCGATCTCCTCGATGACCTTAATGATTTTGCTGATCTGATTGGCAGATTCGTTGATCGCGCTCATGGCGACGTTGAGCTGGCCCATGGTCTGCTCGCCCGCGCTGGCGTTCTGGCGGGCTTGATCCGCAAGCGTGTTGGCCGTGCGGGAGTTCTCGGCGTTCGTCCGCGTCATGGCGGCCATCTGCTCGAGTGCGCTGCTGGTCTCCTCGAGCGACGAAGCCTGCTCGCTGGCACCCTCGGCCAACTGCTGTGCCGCCGCCGCCACCTGCGCGGAGGCGTCGTTCACCTGGTCCGCTCCTTCGCCGAGCTGCGTCGCGATGCGACTTACGGTCCGGTTGATGCCACGCGTGATGACGATGCCCAGCCCCAGCGCCAGGACCACGCCGGCGATCATCGCGCCCAGCGACAACGTCTTCACCACGGCGGCCTGATTCCGGGCCTGAGCGACCTCCGCGTTCGCCAGCTCGCGGTTAACGTCGACGATCTTGTCGAGCAGGGCATTCGCGTTGTTCTGCGCCGTCCGGCACTTGCCCATCAGTTGCTCCGTCGCTTGGGCCACGAGCGTCAGGCAATCGTCGGCTTCCTTGCGCATGTTTTGAAGCTGGGCGACCACCTCCTCCGCCAACGGCTCGACTTCGCGCGTGTGAACCTGAACGGCCTCGTCGATTTGGTCTTCCTTGACGAGCTCCTTGACCTTGCCAATGGCCTCGTGAAAACGTTTGTGGGGCTCCGCGACCGCCTGGAGCGCAGCTTGCAGTTTGGGATTCACCGTCGAGAAGTTCGCCACCCACTTGCCGAAGCCGCATTTCGTGTGGTCGTCCCCGCCTTCGAACATTTCCTTGGAGTGCAACAGGCTCAGCGCGTTGGCGCGCAGCCGGTAATGGTCGCCGCGAAACTTCTCCAGCTCCCGGCTCAGCGCGCCCGGATCTCGAATAACGCGTTGGTCCACGACCTTCACGAGCTCGAGGAACTGGTCGCCTTCGGCCCGGGCGGTCTGCCAGTTGGGCACAAACTCGCTCCAGAGCTGGGTTTCCTCGGGCGTGTGCGCCAGACCCTCATAGACTTTCCACGCCTGATCTGACCGTTCCAGGGCCTTGCTGATGTTCTCGTACTGGCGCTGGTGCAGGGCCGGGTCGGCGTCCTGAGCCAGGAGCGTCCGCTGCGCGCACTTGATCGCCGTCGCGGCTTCCTTCATGGTGAGCACGCTCCCCACCGTGGGCAGGTGTTCGACGCCCAGGTCGTCGACCGAGCTGCTGCTGCGTACCGCTCCGTAGTAGCCGACGATGCCGAGGATGAGAGTGATCCCCGTCACCGCCAGAAACGCCGCCATCAGTTTCTTGCCCAGTGTCCAACGCGAGGTCATCGTCAGTGCTCCGGCCCCCACAGCCTGCGGCGGACGTCTGCCATGTCGCTGCCCGCGGGCGCTTGGGCCGGCCCGGTGCCGGTGTCCTGCGTTGTTGATCGGCCGTTCGATGGCCTGCTTTAACAGAAACGCTCTATACAGTAATCGAGAAGGGGAGCCCGGCGCCGCCCAGGAATTATCAGGCCGGTGCCCGCCGGCCGATTCTGGCCCGGTGTCCATCGCCACCATGCCAACGTCGTGTGGCAGCCTGGTCGGGATGTCCCCAGCGGTGGAGTGCGGCGCGCACGCGCCCTTCGGTGGGGTGGGCAATGCCGCCGGGAGGAACTAGGTCCGAGGTCAGGCCCGGCGGGCGGCTTCGCTACGAAGCGACCAGGAGGCGCTCCTCCAGGACCGCACGAATCTTGATCATCGCTTGGTTCTGAATCTGGCGGACGCGCTCCTTGCTCACGCCGAGCAGATCGCCGACCTGGTCCAGGGTCTTGCGCCGCGGCCCGACCTTCGCTCCGAGCTGCTCCAGGGAGAAGCGCGCCGCGAGCACTTTCCGCTCCACGTGGCTCAGGTCGGCCGAGTTCTCGAATAGAATCCGCTTCAACTCGTCTACACACTCGTGCTCGACGCGCTCGCGTTTGGTTTCGAGGTAATCGCTCCGCTCCATGGCCGGCTCAAACGCCGTCGGGAACTGCGCCCGATGGCGAGCCGCCTTGGCGCCCGCCCGCGAGAAACTCGCTAGGATAGCCCGGCAGGCGTAGGTGCTGAACTTGAAGCCGCGCGCCGCGTCGAACTTGTCCACGCATCGCAGCAGGGCCAGATTGCCTTCGCTCACCAACTCGCCGAGTTCTACCCCGTTGTTCTTCGACCGCCGGGCCATGGCCAACACCAGCGAGGTGTTGGCACGCACAATATCGGTCCGGACCTCTTGCGCCAACTCGTCCCAGTGCAGCAGCTCGCGCGCCGCGGCGACCGTCAATCGCCGGCCGCGGAACCGGGCGAGCAGGCGCAGCACGCGGTAGCGGCAATAGTTGAATCGCAGGAACAACGTGCGCTCTTCGGTCGCGGTGAGAACCTCGTGGGCGGCCTTGCGGACCGCGGGCTCACCGGGCCCATCGAGCGGCACCGGCTCCGCCGGCTGCTGCGAACCGTGCTCCGCGATTACGTCGGAGCTTGGCCACGTGGCGCGGCGGAAACTCGGGTGGTACACGCACTCCACCGGCTCGAGGAGTCGCTGCTCGAGACGCTCGGCCTCGTCCGAGGTCAAGCGCCGCAGGCCGCTGGGAGAAGGCGCTTTTGCCGTCGGCCGCAGCTTGCGGACAAACGTGGACAACCGCGGCGTCGAAACCGGCTTGACCATGTGTCTCATGTTGCACCCATGCACTCGTGACCGGTCAGTTGCGACCGGGACCGCGCGGCCACCCAAGGCACGGCGTAGCGCCCATGCCGGCGGGCCCACTGATAGATACGCTCAAAATCGCCACTAGATCGGTCCTGATTTCGTTAGCACTGGCAGCCGGAGTTCGGTCGCGTTTCCCATGAGCCTTGGAACCTCCGCCTCCGCTGTCGGCATCTAGGATCGATTAGATACCATATTAAATATAACCTAGAATCTCATTGATGCAAGTGAAATAGAACTCTTTCTGTGCACTTTTTACATCACTATGTGTTTCAATGATTTACGAGCTTGATCATCCTACTCGGACGTGCAAAGTGGCTCAGAATTCTGTCCGGGAGCGCTCCCGTAAAGACCAACTCGCCCACGCGGCCGCTTGGCCCAATCGGGCAACCCTCCGTGTCGAACCCCAGCCGCCCATAGTGCTGCTCGCCGCCCAGGCCGTATAATTGCCCCGATGCATTTCCGGGAGCGGATTGTGCGGGCAGCGCCGCTGGCACTCGCGACCTTTGGCATCGCGGTCATGCTCGGGTGTGACCTGAGTGCAGCGCGACGCCGACAGCTCGGGGCAGGCAATCCCCTGGACCGGGCCGAGGCGATCGTGCGCATTGGCGAAGCGGGGGATGCGGCGGCCGTCCATAAGCTGGTGGACTTGCTCGACGATTCTGACATCGCCGTGCGCATGTACGCGATCCAGGCGCTGCACCGCCTGTGCGGAGCTGATTTCGGCTACCGCTATTTTGCGCCCCCCGGCACCCGGCAGGTTGCCGTGCAGCGCTGGCGGGAGGCCTTGCGCGCGGGGGAGGTGGCACTGCGACCGACGCCCCCGTCGGCGGTATCAGAGGAAGGCGAGTCTCCCTCCGGCGTGTCGGACGGTCCGGTCGATGCCGCCGAGCATTCGGCATCGGCCGGCAGCGCTACGCGCTAGACGACGCGATCACGGTGGGCTTACCGACGGTGGCAGGATGTGGCGTTTTGTGCCAGAATTCGGAGCGCGCCGCGAGAGCCGCGAAGTCGCGACGGGGCAGGCCGCCGTGAGCAGTGCGCAGCGTAAGCTGAAGGTCGAGACGACGGGGACCGACGCGCGCCGCGTGGTGCGTGTGCGGGGCGAGGTGAATCTGCGTACCGCGCCGCAATTACGGGAGCTGTTGCTCGAGTCGGTGAGGCACTCCAGCGGGACGCTGCGGATCGACCTGTCGCAGGTCCCCTATATGGACTCCTCGGGCGTGGGCACCCTGGTCTACGTCAAGCGCGAGATCGAGCGCGCTGGCCGGCGCATCGTGCTAATCGGCCTACAGCCGCGCGTCCGCAGCGTCTTCGAGATCACGCACCTGGACCGGTTCTTCACCATCGTGCAACACCGCGACGAGGTGGCCGGGTCATGAGCGTCGCCCCCGAGCGGCCCCGGGCCGCTTCTTCTCGGCAACGTGTCGAAGCCGTGGGGGCGCTCGTCCGCCGCGGAGCAGCGGGGCTCCGGCACGGGGCGGTGTACACCGGCGGAGTGGTCCGGCTCTTCCTCATGGTCGCGCAGCGCGCAGCGCGGGCGGTCCGCGGCGGGCCGCATCGGATCCGGGCCGAGGCGCTGGTGCGGCAGGCGGTGCGCATCGGCGTCCGCAGCATCCCCATCATCGTGCTGGTGCAGGTCTTCATCGGCGTCATCCTGGCCTTGAACCTGGCGCCAACGCTCGAGCTGTACGGGTCCCTGGAGCGTGTCGCCGACGTCGTCGCCATCGCGGTCTTCCGCGAGCTCGGGCCGTTGATCAGCGCGGTGATTCTGAGCGGGTTTGCCGGGGCCTCAATCGCGGCCGAGCTCGGCGCCATGGTCGAGGGCGAGGAGATCAAGGCCCTGCGGGCGCACGCCCTGGACCCCGTGCGCTTCCTGGTCGTGCCGCGCGTCGTCGCCACCACCGTCATGCTCGTCGGGCTTACCGTGATCGCCGACGTGGTGGGCGTGTTCGGCGGCTTCCTGACTGGCACGCTGGTGCTCGATCTGGACCCGACGACCTACATCGATCAGACCCGCGCAGCGCTCTCGCTGCATGATTACTACACCGGCCTGTTCAAGGGCGGCGTCTTCGGCGCCATCATCGCGGGTCTGGCGTGCTACGAGGGACTGAACGTGACCGGCGGGGCCGAAGGGGTCGGACGCGCCACGACCACGACGGTCGTCAAAAGCATCGTCTGCCTGATCGGGGCGGACTGCATCTTCACCGCCATCTTCTATGTACTGGGGTGGTGACGTGCCGCTGGTGCTCGGCATCGACGAAGCCGGCTATGGACCCCTGCTCGGACCACTCGTCGTCGGAGCCACGCTCTGGCGCGCAACGCCGGAGCATCTGCACGGCGACTTCTGGCAGCGGCTCGCGGCGGCGGTCTGCCACACGAGCCACCGCAAGGATACGCGCGTGCCGGTGGGGGACTCGAAGCGGCTCTTTGACCGCCAGCGCGGCGTTTCGACGCTCGAACGCACCGTGCTCGCCTTTGCGCGGGCCATCGGCGTGCATGGCGCCACGCTGGCGGAGTGGCTGGGGGCCCTCGGAACCGGACCGACCGCGGCCGCCACAGAATGTCCCTGGTACCGCGACCTGGCCCTGCGCCTGCCCGCTGATCCGGCCCGTTCCGCCTGCGAAGGAGCGGCCCAGCACCTGGCGGCGACGATGGCGACCAGCGGCGTGGCGTGCTGTGGCCTCCAGGCGCGGGTCGTGACCGAGGACGCTTTCAATCGCCGCGTGGCGCAAACACGGAACAAGGCCGCCCTGGTCCTCGAAGCAGTGTTGGAGCTGATGCAGTGGGCCGGCCGGCGGTGTGGCGACCAGGACCTGCATGTGTGGGTGGATCGGCTGGGCGGGCGGGCCGACTACCGCAAGCTCCTGATGCACGCATTCCCCGCCCGCCACGTGCACGTCCTCGAAGTGAGCGACGTGCGCAGCCGCTACCGCCTCGCCGCTCAGCGAAACGACTGGCAGGTCGAGTTCGTCGTAGCGGGCGAGCAGCAGCACTTGCCGGTCGCACTGGCGAGCATGCTGGCCAAGTACGTGCGTGAGTTGCTCATGGACCGGTTCAACGCCTACTGGCGGAGCCTGGCTCCGGACCTGCGACCCACGGCCGGCTACTACACGGATGCGAAGCGCTTTCTGGCCGACATTACGCCCCTGGTGGACCGCAGCGGCTGTCCTCTGGCTAGCTTTGTCCGGGCACGATGAACCCAGCCTGCGAACCGCAACACTGTCCAGCACGCCGGGCCGGCCTGATCGCCGCGCTCCTCGTCGTGCTTTGCGGGCGGGCACTCGCCCAGTCTTCCGAAGTCGCCTCATCCCCACGGCCCTGGTCACCCGAGGTGCTGGGGGCCCTGGAAAGCTACCGCGTGGGGGAGCTCGCGGCGGCGCAGCGCCTCAGCGTCGAAGCTGCGTCGCAGTCGCGCGACGCGGGCGTCCGGCGCGACGCAGCGGTCGTTGAGGCCCTCTGTCTGCTGCGGATGCCCGCCCGCTCGGATCGCGTGGACGGCCGGGCGCGGTTGAGACAACTCGCCGCCGAAGACCCGACGCTGCTGGACGAGCCGGAATGCAACCTCGCTTACGGGATCGCACAGACCGAGCTGAGCGAGACCGCCGACGCCCTGGACGCCTTGGATCGCGCCGCGACCGGCTTCGCACAACAGGGTCTGCCAGCACGACAAGCCGAGGCCCTGGTCGCGGTGGCGCGCGCCTGGTCCCGGCACGGCGAATGGGAAGCCACGCCGCCGCGGTTCGGCGTGCGGCGCCCACAAGGTCCAGCCGAGGCTGACGAGATTCGGCGGGCGCAGATCGCGGCCCTGCGTCCGCGCATCGCGGCCTTGCCCGATCACGAGGCGGCGCTTGCGGAATTAGACTTGATTCTGGCCCAGCACTTTTTGGACGCCGGCGATCCTACGAGCGAGGGGTTCCAGATGCTGGTCGAGCTGGCGGCGGCCCCCAGGCTGACGCGGGCCACGGCTGCAGCCACGCTCCTCCTGGCCGAACAATACGAATCGAACGCGCAATGGTCGGAGGCCTTGCCGCTGTACCAGCGACTGCTGCAGGAATGGCACGGGGAGGAGGCACGCCGGGCCGGCGAGCGCGCGCAGGAGATCACCCGTCCGCAGATCGTCGCGGACGTCCCGGGTCGTGTGCCCAGCGGACAGACCGTGCGGGTCCGTCTGCGCGTCCGCGGCCTCGACGCCGCGCAGGTGGAGGTGCGGCAGGTAGACGTGGACGCGTGGCTCAGTACGCCGCGCTCACGCGTCAGCGCAGCGTTCCTGCCCGAGTCCGGCTCGGTCCGGCTGGCGCGCAACTTGAGCACCCGGGCCGCGGTGCCCTACGGCTGGTGGAACTCGGACAAGCTCGAATCGCCGCTCGAATTCGCGGGCGCCCCGGGGGCGTATGTCCTGGTGGTCCGGGCAACGGAGAGTGCCAGCGGCGGAACAGCGGTCAAGCGGCTGCTGTTGGTCAGCGACCTGCGGGCCACGTGCTTCGTCGGATCGCAACACGCCCTGGTGTGGGCAGTTCCTCCCTCAACGTCGGAGGGCAGCACCGCCGCGGGCGAGCCCACCGCGCAGTTCTGGATGAATCGTTCGTTTGTGCCGACCGAGGTCACATTGGACGGCGGGGTCGGGCGGTTCGCATTGCCGAATGAGGCGCGCGTGCTGCGTGACCGGGGTTGGGTATGCCTGGTGCGTTGCGGAGAGCATCTCGCGGTATGCCGGGGGAGCTTGCCGCCGGCAGAGTCCGTCCAGGCCGGGCCGCAGATGGCCTTGCTGGCCGGTCCGCCGTCGCCACGCGTGGGCGAGGCGCTCTACATCTCCGGGCTGTTGTGGCCCGCGCCCGGCGCCCCGGCAGGCCCCGCAACCGCTCCGCTCGAGCTGCGTGTCGTCGACGCGGTCGGCGATGTCCAATTCGCGTGCGCCGCCGCATTGACCCGAGGGGGGGCATTCACCGTGCAGATGCCGATCGCGGCTGAGCAGGTCGGCAAACATCTGCGGGTGCTGGCACGGCAGGCCGGGCGCACGCTGGAGAATCTGCTCGGGCGGGTGGCGATCCGCGTGCCGCCGACGGACGCCGCCAGCTACCGCGTACGGATCGATGTGCCAACATGGTTGCCCGGAGACGCTGCGCTGCTCACGGGGTGTGTGCGGGTCGAGTATCCGTGGGGCACGCCGCCGGCGCGCGTCCGGGTACAACTGGTGTTTCGCGCGATCCCACTGCCAACGGACACCAGCCTGGCATCCCCGACGGTTGCCAGCGTGGAACGTGAGGGCCGCCTCGATGAGACCGGCCAGATGACCTTCGCCCTGCCGCTGGCAGACCTAGGACCGGCCGGCAGCCCGCTCGCCGTCAGTGTGGAAGCCAATGCACGCACCTGGGACGGCCGCAATGGCGTGGGTCTGGCCGAAGTCCTCGTGGGGCCGCGGCAACCCCATACCTGGTTGGTCTGCATGCCGACGCAACCCCTGGCGGACCAGGAAGTCCGCTTCCGCGTCGGTTGGTTCGATCCGGCCGGCCTGGCGCTGGACGGTACGCCGGAAGTGACCGTCCGTCGCGGCGACCAGGAGATTGCGCGGCTGCCTTTGTATCCCAGCCGGGAGGGGTGGACGAGTGAACCGTGGCGACCCCCCGAGCCGGGCGCGTACGGGGCGTCGAGTTCCCTGACCGCGCTGGGGCTGGAGCCGCTCGTCGTGAGCCGCACGATCGAGGTGCTTCCCGCATCCGACACCCGTCCCGCGCCGACGCTGCATTGTGCAGCTCACCTCGCGCCGCACGGCGACCACGCCGCCGTGGAAGCCGAGCTGAAGGGGCGCTGCCTCGAGCCGTTGCTGGTGTTGGCGGCAGATGGCGATCCGCAAGCCGCGCGCACCATCCGGGCTCTGGAAGGTCGGGCGACCGTGCTGCTGCCGCTCGACGCGGAGCCGGCGCCGGAGATGAGCGTGGCCATCCTGGGGGAGGGTGCCGCAGGACTCGAGGTGCTGCGGCACGTTCCGGTTGTGCGAGCCGCCAACCAGACCATCGACATCGCGTTGGCCACACCGCAGCGTGAGGTTTGGCCCGGAACTGACGTCGCGGTGCGTGCCACCTGCCGGCAAGCTGCCGGGTTGCCCTCGGGCACGACACTCGTCGCGCGGCTCATTGACGCCGCAGACACCGGGTACGTGCAAGGCGCTCCGGGGCCGCAGGGTTGGAGGAGCGCAGAGGACGCATTGCGCTTGACCATCGTCTCGTCCGACACGGGGCCGCTGACGACGGATAATGCCGGGCGGGAGACCGCTGAGAGCACCCCCGCGGCGGGGGATATAACGACCGTGCTGTCAGAAGGAGTAACCCTCTGGAGCACCTGCCTGGCGACCGAGGGAGAAGGCACGGAGTTGCGGGTCCCCATTCCGGCCCAGCCGGGTCTGTACAAACTCGTCGTCGTGGCCCGTACGCCCGCGGGCGAGACCGCGAGTGCCGCGACGATCCTCGATGCGCGTCGCGGCGTCCGGCTCGAAGTCGACGCCCCCCCGCGGTTGACGGTGGGCGACCGATCCGTGGTAGCGGTGTTGGTCGAGAATGCCGGCCCGCAGCCGGTCGAAGTGCGCGTTCAATACGACCCCGGCGCCGGGCTGCATCTCGAGACGCTGCGCGCGGAAGACACGCGAGCGCTGGCGGCTCCGCTAAAGACTGGCGACCCCGTGATGCTCAACCTGCCGGCCGCGGGCCGGGCCTGGCTGCACTTGAGCGTTGAGGCGACCCAGGTCGGGACGGGACGCGCCTGGGCCGCGGTAAGCGCCGGCGACTCGCGCCAAACGGCCAGTTGCCCGTATGAGGTTCGACCGCTAGACGCCGTGGCGTCCGATGCGGTTTTGCGTATCCGACGTACCCTCCTGGTGTGGACGCCGCCGCCCGACGTGGCTGGATCCGGCAGCTCGCCGAAGGATAAGGAGCCGCGCTGGAGCTCGGCACCGTTCTTGCCCGAGACGCGGCTCATGCCCGGCCAATTCCTGGAAGTCGCGGAAGAACTCACGCTGCGCGAGCCCACGCCCGAGGTGGACTGGTGGCAGCGTGTCCCGCCGACGTGTCACTCGGCGGCGGGCCAATTCCCCCAGATCCAGTCCCTCGGACCGCGCCAGCCGGACCAGCCTGGCACTCTGGTGTTCAAAGTCCCGGCGCTCCGGCCGGGTACGTACACGCACCGGTACTTCCTGGCGGTGGTGCGTCCGGGTGTGGCAACGATTCCGACCCCGGAGCTGCGTCGCGGCGACGCTACGGTGCCAGTGGTGGTCGAGCCGGCCAACCTGCAAATCGTTGTGCCGGAGACGGAATAGTCAGATGATCCGGCGCAGCCGCAGCGCATTGCCGACGACGGTCAGCGAGCTGCACATCATGGCGGCGGTGGCCCAGGCCGGCGGCAGGGGGGCAAACACCGCAACGGGCAGCATCACCAGGTTGTAAGCCACCGCCCAGAAGAGGTTCTGCTTCATCACCCGTGCGCTGGCGCGGGACACGCGGATGGCTTCGGCGATAAGACGCGGGGAATGTCCGACCAGGCAGATGTCGGCCGCCTCGCGGGCCACATCCGCGCCCGTCCCGATCGCAATCCCAACGTCGGCGGCCGCCAGAGCCGGAGCATCATTGATGCCGTCGCCGACCATGGCGACCCGTCGGCCCTGCCCCGCAAGCTGGCGAACCCGCGCCAGCTTCTGCTCCGGGCTGAGCTGGGCCTCATAATCGTCCACACGCAGTTGATTCGCCACGAAGCTGACGGCGGCATGTCGGTCGCCCGAGAGGATGCGAGACCGGACACCGAGTTGGTGGAGGGCGGCGAGTGCTGCCGCGGACTCCGGATGCAGCGGGTCGGCAAAGCCGAGCAGGCCGGCGACGCGGCCGTTGATGGCAACCCAGACGGTGCTGAGGCCGGCCGCGGACCAGGCATCCGCCTGCTCATGACACGCGGCGGTCTCGATACCATTCTCGTTCAGCCAGGCGGCATTGCCGAGGACCACTTTGTCCCGAGCCACTGTGCCCAGGACGCCGCGGCCGGGCTGGGAGCGCAGGTCGGTCGGCGTGAGCGAAGCGATGCCACGCTCCTGCGCGGCCTGCACTACGGCACGAGCCAGCGGATGGGGGCTCACCTGCTCCAAGGTTGCGGCGGCCCGCAAGACCGCGGTCTCGTCGTGCCCCGCGAAGGCGTGGACGCGTACCACCGCCGGCTGCCCGATCGTCAGCGTGCCGGTCTTGTCCAGCAGGACCTCGCGGACCTGTCCGGCCGCCTCGAGAGCGGCGGCGTCACGGACGAGGATGCCGTGCTCGGCGGCGCGCGTGGTTCCCACGAGCACCGCGGTGGGGATGGCCAGCCCGAGAGCACACGGGCAGGCCACGACGAGCACCGCGATCATCCGCTCCAGCGCCCAGGATGTCTGGGCCCCCGCCAGCCACTCCCACCCCCCGAAGGTCGCGAGCGCCAGCAGAATCACGACGGGCACAAAGACGGAGGCCGCCCGATCAGCGAAGCGCTGCCAGGGCGGCTTGCTGGTTTGTGCCTCCTCCAGCAACCGGGCGATGCGGGCCGCAGCGCTGGCGCTGCCGGTCGCGGTAGCCCGCATGTCCACCAGGCCGTCCGTCACCTCCGTACCGCCCATGATCGTGTCGCCGACCCCGTGCTCGACCGGGAGCGACTCGCCGGTCAGCATGGACTCGTTGAAAGTTGCGTGTCCGGAGAGGATTTCGCCGTCGACAGGCACGACCACGTGGGCCGCGACGCGCAGGCGATCGCCCGGCCGCACCTGCTCGACGGGTACGCTCTCAGTCCCCTCGTCGGTGACCCGCAGCGCCGTGCGCGGCAGACGTGACGCCAGGGTTTCCAGCGCAGCCGAGGCCCGTCCGCGGGCGCGCGCCTCCAGGTACTTTCCGATCGAGACAAAAAGGACGATTGTTACCGCGGCGTCGAACAGGATGAGCTCGTGCCGTGCTGTTGCGACCCCCACGAGACTGCTGCTGAGCGCCGTCAGTACCCCCAGGCTAACGAGCAAGTCCATGTTCGCGCGACGGGCGACCAGGGCCCGCAGCGCTCCGAGCAGCATCGGGCCGGCGGCGATTACCAGCACCAGCACCGCGAGCAGCCCTTGCACGAACCAGGTTGTGGCCCCGCCCGCGGACGACGCCATGTGCCAGACCACGACGGGCACACCCAGGAGCACGGCGAGGATCAGCCGCTGGTGCTGGCGGCGCAGTCGAAGGTCGCGTTCTTCTGCGACTGATCGCTCGCTGCCGTCGTGAAGTGGTGGGAGGGCCTCGTAGCCGGCGTTCTTCACCGCGGCGATCAGCGCCGAGACGGGCGGCGCATCCGTGCCCGCCGCCAGCGAGACGCTGGCGCGCTCCGTAGCCAGGTTGACGCTCGCGGTGAGGACGCCGGGAACGCGGCGCAGAGCGCCCTCGACGGTCGCCACACAGCTTGCGCAGTGCAGACCACCCAGCTTGAGCTCGACGCGCATCTCGGCGAGTCCCGAGGCAGACACGTTCCTAATGATAGGCCGAAATAGGCACAGCGGCGGAGACCGGAGTGGCGGGAATCCGTCTTCCGTTGCAGGGCGTCCGCACCTGAGGCCCGCAACGACGGGATCGCGTCCGCCGCCGCGGCAAATGGCGGTTGCGTCGGCTGGGGCAGAGGGCTAAACTGCCGCGCGTGTGTTGTCCACGGCGTCTATACGTGGCTTCATAGCTTCATCCATCCCGACCGTCGTTGTTTGTGGTTCGGTGAGTGTGGATGGCCGCGCGGTGCGCCGACGCCGGCATCGTCGCGGCAGGCACGTTGGGCCTGGCAAGCGGGCTGAGCGTGTCGAGATCGAAGGAGACTCGGATGCTGTCGGTAGTGCGAGCCTGGAGCGCGGTGACATGGCTGGTCGTCTTGGGGCTGGTGCCGATAGCGGCCGCCCAGGACGAGCAGTTGCACACTGCGCTCAACCTGTATGAGAAACAGGAGTACAAGGCCGCGCAGGAGGCGCTGCTGAAGGTAAACCGCGAAGCGCTCACGGAGGCCGAACGCTCGAAGCTGGATGAGCTGCTCAAGCTGCTGCCAGAGGCGGTCAACGCCAGTGAGAAGGCCGCCCAGGACCTGGCCGACGGGGAGGCCGCGTTTGAGGCCGGGGACTGGCAGGCCGCGGAACGGCACTTCCACGCCGTTGAGGGCAACAAGTTCGCTGCGCCCGCGGCGCGGGCCCGCGCCGCGACCCAGTGCGAGCGCATCGCCGAGAAGAAGAAGCTGGCAGAGGCCGCCAAGCCGTCCGGCCCCGTGGAAGGGACGCCCGGCCCCGACAAGGCGCCGCTCGCGACAACACCAGAAAAGCCGGCCCAGCCGCCGGCTGCTGCGGGCCAGGCCCCTCCAGTGGAGCCGGGCGAAGCCGAGGCGGACACCACCGCCCGCCACCTGACCCCGACCGACGAGCTGCGGATGCGGGACGAGTTGCTGTGGCAGCGGGCGGTCGCGATCGCCGAGTCGCTTGCGACGGAGGCCCGCGCGGACCTCGCTAACAAGGATTTCGCGGCGGCCCGCACGAAGGTGGCGACGGCACTTCAGACGATCGAAGCCGCGGCCCATTACGCCGAGCCCGTCTCGAAGTATCAGAGTGCCAAGGCCATGGTGCTCCAACTCCAGCAAGCGTTGGAACAGGCCACGGAGGAGTACGCCCGCGTCACCGCGGACCGGCAACGGCAGGAGATCCGCGACCAGATCGAGCGCCGCCGGCAGCAAATTGAGCAGCAGAAGAAGGAGAAGATTACTCAGCTCTTCAACTCGGTGGAGCAGTTGCGGCGGGAACGGCGGTTTGCGGAGGCGGCCGAGGTCCTGCGGGAAATCCTGCGGATTGACCCGTCGAACGCGGAGGCGCGCTACCAGCTCAACTGGGCCGAGGACCTGGAGTCCTTCGATCAGCAGGATCGCTGGCAGCACGACGTGGACGTGCAACGGCGGCGGACCCTGGAGAACGCGGACGAAAGCCTGATCCCCTGGGACGTCGAAGTGATGTATCCCCGGAACTGGCTGGAGCTGACGGCGCAGCGGAGCCGGCAGGGCGTCAGCGCCGGGCGGGATATCGGCGACGTCGAGTTGAATCGCCTGCTCGACAACACGCTGCCGGACGTGCGCTTCGAGGAGACGGGCTTTGAGCAAGTCGTCCAGTTCCTGACCGACATGACGAAGGCCAACATCTCGGTCGACTGGACCGACCTCACCGACAACGCGATTGACCGGGAGAAGCCAGTCACCATTCAGCTCACCAACGTGACCTTCCGCTCGGTGCTGAAGGAAGTGCTGTCCCAGGTGGGGGGGGAGACCAAGTTGTCGTTCGCGGTCGGCGACGGGCTGCTCCGCATTGCGACCAAAGACAAGTTGGACAAGGACAAGGCGGTTCTGATCTACGACATCCGCGACCTGCTCATCAACTTGCCGCGGGCCGGGCGCATCGGCGCGTTCAACGTCACGCAGGGGCTGGGCCAGGCTGGCGGCCAGGGCGGCGGCGGCGGCAGCGGCGCCGGCGGCGGCATGTTCGGCCAAGGCCAGGGGCAGCAGCAGCAGCAGCAAGGCGGGCGCGGCGACCAGTACGGACAGCAGGGTCAACAGCAGCTCGTGCAGCAGATCCAGGAAATCATCCGGCAGACGGTCGAGCCCGACTCCTGGCGCGAGAACGGCGGCGAGGCCTCCCTCCGCGAGCTGAACGGCCAGTTGATCATCTACAACACCTCCGACGCGCATCGCCAGGTCACCGATCTGCTGAGCCAACTGCGCGAAACCCGCGCCCTCCAGATCAGCGTCGAGTCGCGGTTCCTCAGCGTGACCTCGAACTTCCTCGAAGAGTTCGGCGTCGACCTCGATTTCGTGTTCAACTCCGGCACGGCCGGTTTTGACCAGGCGCAAGGGACACAGGGCGTTCTCACCGACCCGGCCACCGGGGCCATCGTGCTGGTCCCGCGCCAGTACTCCCAGATCGGCGTACTCCCCGCGTCCCCCGCGTTCGGCACGCCGCTGACGCCCGGCCAGGTCCCGCAGCAGCCGTATGCGCAGCCCGGGCTGGTCCCGGCGCCCGGCGGCATCATCCCGGAATCGGGCCGGTTCACGCCCATCACGATGCAGCAGGGCTCGATGTCGTTGGCGCGGCCCGGCGTAAGCACGGGCGTTCCGGGCTCGTACGGCTCGCAGGCGGGCCTGACGCCGGCTTTGAACATCGCCGGCTCATTCCTCGACAACCTGCAGGTGGATTTCCTGATTCGTGCCACGCAGGCGAATTCGCGGTCGAGCATCGTGCAGGCACCGCGGCTGGTCATTTTCAATGGGCAGGCGTCGCGTATCGACATCGGCAAAACGCGCACCTACGTCGCCACCCTCGAGCCCCGGCTGGCCGAGGGGGCGGTCGGCTTCGCACCCGTCACGAACGTGGCCGCGGCCGGCGTGGGCATGTACGTGGAAGGCACCATCAGTGCCGACCGACGCTACGTGACGCTGACCTTGGACCTGCAACAGCGTGACGAGCCCACGCTGGACCGCTTCGAGACCCAACGGGCCAGCGGCAATTCGCCGGGCGCCTTCATCATGCTGCCGACCGAGAGCTTCGCCCAACTGGCGACCACGGTCTCCATCCCCGACGGCGGGACCGTGCTGCTGGGCGGGCTCAAGCAAGTGGGCGAGGTCGAGGTGGAAGCCGGCGTGCCGATCCTGAGCAAGATCCCGATCCTCAAGCGGGCGTTCACCAATCAGACCACGGTCAAAGACACGCGGACGTTGCTCATCCTCGTCAAGGCCAAAATCATCATCCAGAAAGAGGCCGAGGACGAAGCGTTCCCGACGTTCTCGAAGACTGGCATCTAACGCTCCACGCTGCTGGACTCCCGGCCACGCCGGCAACCCGCCGCGGCGGGTCACATGTTCCCGTGGAGGGCCGCTGGTGTTTCCGCTCTGCGGGCTGTTTCTGCTCGTGCCGCTGGCTGGTGACCTCGGTACGAAGCCGCCGGACCAGCCTCCCGCGGACAGCCGTCCGGTTTCCTCTGCCAGCACGACCAGACCCCAGCAGCCGGTAGCCTTTCAGCCGGGCGTACGGATCGACTGGCAGCGGCGCGAGGTGCAAGTCGCCGCGCGCGTCGTACTGCGCGCCGGCGCCCTGGAGTTCCTGGCGTGCTGGCCCGGAAAGGAGCACGAGAGCATCGTACGGTGCGAAGCCGCGGCGGTGCACGTGTACCTGGCGCTCGGGCTGCTCGGGCTGCTGCCCGGTCATCCGCCCGCGTGGGACGTCGACACCGACAGCTTCGGTGAGCCGGCCGGTGACCTGGTGGACATCTCCTTTCGCTGGGAGCAAAACGGGCGGACCGAGACCGCCGACGCGTACGAGTGGTTGCGAGATCTGGAATACGGTCGCACGCCGTCGGCGCGGCCCTGGGTTTTCGCTGGGTCCATCCGGCGACCGGACGGTGCGCTTTCGGCGGACGTCACTGGGGTCGGGGTCGCGTTGGTGGACTTCCCGGACAGCCTGATCGCCTTGTCGCGCTGCCACTCCAGCCGTACGGCCGAGCTGTGGGTTGAAGCAAACACTGCCGCGATCCCGCCGGAAGGCACCGCGGTGCAGCTCGTCCTGCGTCCGGCCGCGCCGCGGGCGCACGAGGTGACGGTCGACTTCCGGGGGGCTGTGTGGGTGGACGGTCGGTACTGCTCGGCGACCGACCTCGGCGATCTGGTGCGCCTGTCTCGACAGCTCGATCCGGCCCACGTGCAGGAAATCACTGTGGACGGAGCGCTGCGGAGCGATGAGCTGCGCTTGCGGCAGGCCCTGGTCGAGGCAGGCGTGCCCGACGAGGCGCTCCGTTTTCGCCCGCCGCGGCGGGCAAACCCTACTTCTCGCCCGGGGACTCGGGGCTGCGGCGACTGAGCGCGCGCTTGAGGTGGCGGAGCTTGAGCAGGTTCTGGACACGGGCGAGCAGCTCGATCTTGTTGACCGGCTTGCTCAGGAAATCGTCCGCGCCGCACTCCCGCGCCCGCTCCCAATCGCCGACTTCGTTCAGGGCGGTGATCATGATGATGGGAATGTCGCGATAACGGGGGTCGTCCTTGAGCAGGCGGCAGACCTCGAACCCGCTCCGTTTGGGCATCATAATGTCCAGCAGGATCAGGTCGGGCTCGTTGCGTTCGATCGCCGCCAACGTCGCCTCCCCGTCCGCCGCCAGACTCACCCGCACATCCAGCGGCTCCAGGTAGGCTTCCAGCAGCTCGAGAATCTGGGGGTTGTCGTCGGCGATCAAAACCTTGGAAGGTGGAATTGCGTCCGGCTGGGTGCTCATGGGTCTGTCCTGCTCCCGGCTGCCGGGCAGTTTGCCCGAAATCTCACCCGCCTGCAAACTCGGTTCGGTCAGGCCCGTGACGGGCGGTGGGGCCTCCCCGGGCCAACTTGCTTTTTGCAGCCGGGGATCGACAATAGAATTACTTGGCAGAGCCGACTCGGCAAGGCACTCTTGGAGGGGGGCTGGGTTTCAAGCCACGGTGGCGGCTGGCTCGCCGAGGGAGAACGGATGGCACGACGGCGCAAGAAGCTCGGCGAGATTCTGGTCAGTTGGGACGTCGTTTCGCCGGAAGCCCTGAAGGAGGCCATTGCCTACGCGTCCGAGCACGGCAAGCGCGTCGGGGAAGCGCTGGTCGAGCTGGAGCTGGCGAAGGAGGAGGACGTCACCAAGGCGCTGGCGGTGCAGTTCGGCCTGGAGTACGTGGACCTCGATAAGAACGTCCAGGTCCCGGCGGCCCTCGACCTCGTACCCGAGAAGATCATCAAGGACGAAAAAGTCCTGCCGATGAAGAAGGACGGGAACCGGCTCAAGATCATCATCTCCGACCCGCTGGACCTCGAGTTGCAGGACAAGCTGCGTTTTCTGCTCAACATGGAGCTGGACTGCGCCCTGGCCCCGCGCAGCAAGATCCAGCGCTTCATCGACACGTTTCTCGGCGGCATCGGCACGAGCGTCGACGAAGCCATCGAGGCGATCGACCATGACGCCGACCTGCACGCCAAAGAGGCCGAAGCCTTCAAGAAAGCCCTGGCCGCCGATGAGGCCGACGCCCCGGTCATCAAGCTGATCAACCTGCTCATCAGCGAGGCCGTGCGGACGCGGGCCTCGGACATCCACGTCGAGCCCATGGCCAATCGCGTCCGGGTGCGCTACCGCGTCGACGGCGTCTGCATGAACCGCGACAACATCCCCAAGAGCATGCAGGGCGCGGTCATCGCCCGCCTCAAGATCATGTCGGGCATCGACATCGCCGAGAAACGCTTGCCGCAGGACGGCCGCATCAAAATGAAGATCGGCAACCAGCAAATCGACTTCCGGGTCAGCTCGCTGCCGGCGTACCACGGGGAAAGCGTGGTTTTGCGTATCCTGCGGCCCGACTCGGTGAAGGTCGGCATCACCGGCCTGGGCTTTGAGGAGGACGACTACGAGCGCTTCCAGCGGATCATCCGCCAGCCGAACGGCATCTTCCTGGTGACCGGGCCGACCGGGTCGGGCAAGACGACCACGCTGTACGCGGCATTGCAGGAGCTGAACCGCCCGGACCGGAAGATCATTACCGCCGAAGACCCCGTGGAGTACAACTTCACGGGGATGAACCAGTGTCAGGTCAAGGAGGAAATTGGCCTGACCTTTGCGCGGATTCTGCGGTCCATGCTGCGGCAGGCGCCGAACATCATCCTGGTGGGCGAGATTCGTGACCGCGAGGTGGGCGAAGTGGCCGTGCAGGCAGCGCTGACGGGCCACCTGGTGTTCAGCACGCTACACACCAACGACGCCCCCAGCGCGATCACGCGTCTGATCGACTTGGGGATCAAGCCGTTCCTGGTAGCCTCTTCCGTGCAGGCCATCATGGCCCAGCGGCTCATCCGCACGATCTGCAATGAATGCAAGGAGATCGATCCGGCGCCCGACCGTTTCACCCTGCAGACGCTCGGCATCACGGACACCGACCTGGCCGGGCACCACCTGCGCCGCGGACGCGGCTGCAACCGCTGCAACAACGTCGGCTACCGCGGGCGTCAGGGGATTTTCGAGATGCTCGAGATGAACAACGAGTTGCGCGAGCTGGCGTTCCACCGCGCGCCGACCAACGAGCTCCGCCGGGCGGCGCGGGCCAGCGGTATGCGCAACCTGCTGGAAGACGGGAAACTGAAGATCATCCGCGGCATCACCACCGCGGACGAACTTGCGCGGATCACCCAGGCGGAGGGTGTCATCGCCGAGGAGCAGTGATCCGGCCACCATGCCTTACGCTGGCTGAGCTTGTAACGAGGATCAACCGTGGCGACAGTGCACATCGACCGCTTGTTGGAAACCGTGATTCGTGTGGGCGGTTCGGACATTCACCTTCACGTCGGACGCGCGCCGGTGCTGCGCATCGACGGCTCCTTGCGTCCGCTCGAAACCAAGTCCCTTGAGCCGGACGACACCGTCGCGCTGATGAAATCGGTCACGCCGGAACGCAACCAGCAGGAGCTGCAGGAAGAGGGCGGCACGGACTACGGGTTTGCCTTCGGTGACAAGGGGCGGTTCCGCGTCTCGGTGTTCCGGCAGAAAGGCAACGTCTCGATGGTGTTGCGCTTGATCCCGTCGCGGATTCTGACGTTCGAGGAGATCGGGCTGCCGGTGATTACGCGGGCGCTGTGCCGTCGGCCGCGCGGGCTCTTCCTGGTTACCGGTCCGACCGGGTCCGGCAAGACCACCACGCTCGCGACGATGATCGATTACGTCAACCGTCAGCTCGGCGACCGCCACATCATCACCATTGAGGACCCCATCGAGTATTACCACACCCACCAGAAGTGCGTCATCTCGCAGCGCGAGGTGGGCGTGGACGTGCCGAGCTTTGCCGAGGCGCTGCGGCGCTCGCTGCGTATGGACCCCGACGTGGTCCTGGTGGGCGAGATGCGTGACCTGGAAACGATGGAGTCGGCGATCCGGGCCGCGGAGACGGGCCACCTCGTGTTCGCCACGCTCCACACCACCGGAGCCCAGGGCACGATCAACCGTATCATTGACGCCTTCCCGGTGGCCCAGCAGGAACAGATCCGCGTCCAGCTCAGCACCAACCTGCTGGCCGTGCTGTCGCAGAACCTCTTGCCCCGGATGGGGACCGGCGGCCGCGTCGCCGCGTACGAGTTCCTGGTGGTCACGCCGGCCATCTCGAACCTGATCCGCGAGAACAAGACCTACCGGATTGACTCGTCGATCCAGACCGGGAAGAAGTACGGGATGCAGTTGCTGGATGACCACCTCTGGCAGCTCTATGACGCCGGGATCGTCAGCGCGGAGGAATGCCTCGAGCGGGCGCGCGGCCCGTCCGAATTCCAGACCAAGATCGAGGCCAAGCTGCGCGGCACCAGCGCCGCCGGCATGCTCGGCAAGAAGAGCTACGACGAGCAAATTCTCGAAAAGGAATCCCAGGGCTAGGTGCGAAAAAGGTGTCAGGAACCTTTTTCAGGTCGGCCGAGAAAACGGGTCGGAACGCGCGGTGCGCGGGTCTGCGAGCCAGAAAAAGGTTCCTGACACCTTTTCTCTCTGCGCTCTTGTGTCTTGCCGGGTGCGGGCCGCATCCAATCCCCCCGGCACCACCCGGGTGGCCAGCGGAGCGCGGTGGTCTGCGGCTATACGCTACGCCACACGGCCTGATCTACGCCACGCACCCTGACGCCGCCGCGTGGATGGGCGCGTACCTGTCAGGCCAATTGCAGCGGGTGTTCACACGTTTCGGTGTTGAGCCAACCGCAGGCGTGGTCATCGCGGTTTCACCTGGCGACCCGCCCCTGGCTGGATACGAGCCGAGCATCTTTGGAGAACGATGGCCAAGTGTGGACGAGCTGTGGGCGCCAGCGGATCTGCCGGGTGGGTCGATCAGCGGCTTTCCGCTGGCACCTGGCGATCCCTCGCCGTACCGTTGGTGGTGCGCGCTGCCGACGGACGAGTACTACTCGCAGGCGTCCCAGCGGTGCGGGCTTTTTATCCTGACGAATCTCATCCCCATCTTCTGGCCGTTTGGCCGTCTACAGTTCCTCGACTATGAACACGTGGGACGGGAATCGAACCTGGCCCGCAAGGCGGTGATCAACAGCGTCCCGGACGGGCAAAAGGAGAGCATCCGGCGCCGCATCTCCGACTACTACGAGAAGCGTCGGGACGAGGTCGAGCACCGCTATCCACAACTCTTCAAGTAGGAAAGAAAAGGTGTCAGGAACCTTTTCTTGGCGCACCGCCGGCCTCCGGCTAACCTGACCGCATGCCGCGGTCGCCACGAGTTGCGGTCGGAGGAATCGTCTATCACGTCCTCAACCGCGCCAATGCGAAGATGACCATCTTCGGTGCCGAGGGCGACTACCATGCGTTCGAGGACATTCTCGACAGTGCTCGCCAACGCACGGGAACGCGCCTGCTGGCTTACTGTGTGATGCCCAATCACTGGCATCTCGTGGTCTGGCCGCGGGCCGAGGGCGAGCTGTCCGAGTTCGTCCGCTGGGTGACCCTGACGCATACGCAGCGCTGGCACGCCTATCGCGACTCGGCCGGTACTGGACACGTCTATCAGGGGCGCTTCAAGTCCTTCCCGGTCGAGAACGACGAACACCTGTTCACCGTCTGCCGCTACGTGGAACGCAACCCGCTCCGCGCCGGCCTTGTCCGAGCCGCCGAAGATTGGCGCTGGGGCAGCCTGTGGCGCCGCGTGCACGGCAACGCCGCGCAACGGGCCTTGCTCAGTGATGGGCCGATCGCACCGCCACGCGGCTGGGTGCGCCTGGTCAACGAGTCCCAGACACAGGCCGAGCTGGCGGCGGTACGTGAGGCGGTGCAGCGTGGACGGCCGTATGGCGAGGAGAGCTGGCTTCACCGCACGGCGGCGCGCCTAGGTCTGGAACTGACCTTACGGCCACGCGGAAGGCCGCGCTTGGCCGCTCGCATCGCCGGAAAAGGTTCCTGACACCTTTTTCGCGCGGAGGAGCAGTCATGCCTGTAGAGAAAGTGGTCATCATCGGTTCTGGACCGGCCGGGCTGACCGCCGCGATCTATGCGGCCCGCGCCAACTTGAACCCACTGTGCTTTGAGGGGTACAACGCCGGCGGGCTCATTCCCGGCGGACAGTTGATGTTCACAACGGAGGTCGAGAACTACCCCGGCTTCCCACAAGGCATCGTGGGCCCAGCGATGATGAAGGCCTTTCGCGACCAGGCCGAACGCTTTGGGACACGCTTCATCCGCGACGATGTGATCGCCGTCGACTTCGCCCGGCGGCCGTTCGTCGTCCGCAGCCAGGACGAGACCGTCGGGGCGCACGCCGTGATCATCGCCAGCGGTGCCCGGGCCAACTGGCTCGACCTCGAGAACGAGCAGCGCCTGGCCCACAGCGGCGGCGGCGTCTCGGCCTGCGCGGTCTGCGACGGGGCCCTGCCCTTGTACCGCAATCAGGATCTGGTGGTAGTCGGCGGCGGGGACTCGGCGGTCGAGGAGGGCAGTTACCTCACCAAGTTCGCCAGGAAGGTTTTCCTCGTCCATCGGCGCCACGAATTGCGGGCCAGCAAGGCCATGCAGGCACGCTTCTTCCGTCTGGTCGAGGAAGGCCGGATGGAACCCGTCTGGGACAGTGTCGTCGTGGATGTGCTCGGCGACCAGACGATCACGGGCGTGCGCCTGAAGAACGTCCAGACCGGGGCGGAACGTGACTTCGCCTGCAAGGGCCTCTTCATGGCGATCGGCCATACCCCCAATACGGATCTGTTCCGGAGTGCTCTGGCACTCGACGACAAGGGCTACATTAAGCTGACGCGGCCCGGCAGCACTTACACCAGCGTCGAGGGCGTCTTCGCGGCCGGCGACGTGGCGGACCACATCTACCGCCAGGCGATCACCGCCGCCGGCACCGGCTGCATGGCGGCGCTGGACGCCGAGCGCTGGCTCGCAGCGCAGGGCATCGAGTAGCCGGCGGAGCGCCGCCGGGACTTCCGTGGGACCCGGCCGGGGTGCCGCCATGAGACACCTTGCTCACGGGGAATGATGGGTTACCATCATTGTCGCTCGACCGGCCGCGTCCGAGCTGGGCATTGCCGGCCGAGATCAAGCGCGTCAATCGCGGAGGAGCAGAACATGTCGACATCGTACGGGAAGCAGCGGGGCAGACTCCGGTGGATGCCCGTTCGGGTCGCCGGGCTGGCGATGGGGGCTGGGGCCCTGACGTTGCTATGTGGGTGTCCCTGGCTCGTTGAAGCCGCTGCGTATCAGCAGAGGCTCAGCGAGTGGCTGAAGGACGCGGACAACTGGCCGCAGGTGTCGGTACGGATCCTCAATCACACCGAAGCCGTGGCCAACGTATACCTGATCTCTGCGGGCCTCGCCCCCCCGGCCCCAGCCATCCTCGGCTATTCGGGCGAAACGGACTACTACCCGGTCGCGACGCGCAGCGTCTTGGTCGACTCGAATGGAACCGCAACTGGCAACCTGAAGTGTGGCGAGGTGCTCGGCATCTCCGTCAAAGTGCCGTTCGATGTGGATGCGGCGTCGCTGGGCTACACGAGTTACGCGGACGACGCGTACGGTCTCTACTTTGACCCAGGCAACTGCGTGCTCAGCGGAGCCGGCGTCAGCCAGACGGCGTTCAGCGGCGACACATTCACCCTCGTGCGCTACGTACGCCCGGCGGAAGACGGCCTTGATTGTGCCACGCAGACGCTCGTGATCACGATTGAGACCGCCGGTGCGCCGAGCGTCATCGATCCGCAAACCGGTCAGGTCGTCACCAGCGCGCGCCTCGGCGCGGCCACCATAGGCATCGACTGACGGCGAATCTGCCGGCCGGCTTCCGGGGAGCCCATGATAAGGTCGCCCTCTGGACGCGGGCCGGGAGCACGCATACAACCGTCGACGGTTTCTTCGCCGCGGGCGACCCCGCGGATCACGTGTGCCGCCAGCCGATCACCGCCGACACGGGCTGCCCGGCGGCACTGGAAGCCCAACGCTGGCTCGCGGCACAGCGGATCGAGTAAGCCCGGCGGCTAGCTCGGCGCGCGGTGGGTCCGCAATACGAGAGTTCCGCATGGTGGCTCGCGGCACGACAGTCGAGCATCAGAGCCGCTCTCCGGGTTCTTACATCACGTCCGGCCAGTGCCCAGCGACTCCGCGGCTTACCCCGACCGAAGCACTGATTGCCCTGTTGATCCTGCTATTGGCCGCGATCCTCCGCCTGGCTGCGAGCCGGGGCGATTTCTGGCTCGATGAGATCTGGTCCTGGACGTTCGCCCGCCAGGCTTCGTCCGCGATTGATGTTTTCACCCGTTTCCCGCATGACAACAACCACATTCTGAACACGCTTTTTATGTACTTGCTCGGAGACCAACGCAATTGGGTAGTCTACCGTATTCCTTCCGTGCTGGCCGGCATCGGTACCGTCTTGCTCGCCGGACTGATCGGACGGCGGACGGGCCGCTTGACGGCCCTGACCGCCATGCTCCTGACCGCTGGCTCGTTTCTCCTCGTGCTCTACGGCTCTGAAGCCCGCGGCTATGGAATGGCGGTCTTCTTCGCCCTGCTTTCGTTCTATCTCGCCGACCGCTACGCGCAACAGAGTAGTTGGGCACTGGCGTTACTGTTCTCACTCTCCGCGGTTCTCGGGCTGCTGTCCCACCTGACCTACCTGGACTGCTACGCCGGCGTCCTGGTCTGGTCAGTCTACAAGTCGATCGTCCGGCGGCCCGGGGTGCGCGGCGTCCTGGCAGACCTCGCGCGCTGCCACACCATCCCGCTGGCTGTCCTGACCGTGCTCTATTTCGGTTACGTGCGACGAATGGACATCGGCGGCGGACCGCCGTACTCCCTGGTCAACGTGCTCGCCGGCACGCTCTCGCTGGCCGTGGGCGGGCCGGAAGAGGGCCGCGTGGCGATCGCCGTGGGCCTCACCGCAGGTGCAATGTCGCTGATTTCGCTCGTCGCCTTGCTGTGGAGTCACCGGGATCAATTCGCCTTCTTCGGCGTCGTGATCCTCCTGACCCCGACCGTCCTGTTGTTATTCCAGAGGCCCCCCACCCTGTTCGCGCGCTATTTTCTCGTGTCGATCGTCTTTTTCCTTATGCTGGCCAGCCGGCAGCTTGCAGCCATCTACACGCGCGGCGCCAGTGGTAAGCTCGTATATGCGGCTCTAGTGCTCACATTCCTGGGCGGCAACGGATTCCATCTCAGCCGGCTGTTACAGCATGGCCGGGGAAGCTACCTCGCTGCCGTCCAGTACATATCCGAGCACACCCACACGCCGGTTATCTCTGTCGGTGGCGACTTCGATTTTCGCAACGCCACGGTCGTGGACTTCTATGCACGTTACCTCATTGGGAACAAACGCGTAGTCTACTACGACCGGGCCTCGTGGCCCGCTGGCGGCACCGAGTGGTTTCTTATCCACAATCAGTCGCAATCGTACATGCCGCCCCCGGCGATTGTCGCGCGCGGCAGCCACTACCACCTAGTGACCGAATATCCATTTCCCGGGCTCTCCGGCTGGCGTTGGTTCGTGTACCACAATTCGGATTACCCTTCGTAGGCGTGAAGGTGGGTCGCCCGCGCTGCGTGGGTGCCCCATCCCGTAGCCGCGCGGCGGATACGGGAGGGGGCACCCGCTGCAACAGACTACAGACCCGTCAGCAACGCGATGAACGGGT
>CAZWYT010000028.1:0-60554 GCA_964638325.1 uncultured Planctomycetales bacterium | reverse complement strand
TCAACGTCTCCTCCAAGCCCTCGTCCAGACTCGCCGCCGCCGAGGCATTCACCTCGGCCAGCTCGGCCCGGTTCCGTTCCCGTCCTGCCGGCGCGCTGCAAGTCAGGGCCTCCTGGAGCGCAAGCGAGGAGCCCATCGCTTGCGCTTGGGACTCTGATGGGCTATAGTCCCCTACCTATGAGCGACCAGATCACCGATCGAAGAGCCAAGCTCGAAAAGCTCCGCGCGCTCGGCGTCGAGCCGTTTGGCGGACGCTTTGCCGGCGTTACGCCCAACGCGGAAATCCGTGCTGCCGCCGAGAAGCTCACGCTCCAGCCCGGGCAGGTGAATGAGGCTGAGGCGGCCCGGTTTCGCGCCGCCGGGCGGGTCGTGCTCTATCGCGACATCGGCAGCCTGATCTTCCTGACCGTCCGCGACTGGACCGGCGAGCTGCAATTCGGGCTGAGCAAGAAGATGCTCGGCGGAGCCACGGAGCCACGAAGCCACGAAGCCACGAAGGGTGGCGACGAAGAGGACCGTTCCCGCGTTTCCGGCGAGGTGCAGTGGAAAGTCGCCAAGCTGCTCGACCTCGGCGACATCATCGGCGTCGACGGGCAGCTCGGGCGGACCAAGACCGGCGAACTGACACTGTGGGCCAGCCAACTCACCATCTTGAGTAAAGCCCTGCGACCGCCGCCCAGCAAATGGCACGGACTAACGGACATTGAGGCCCGCTACCGTCAGCGCCACGTTGACCTGTACAGCAGCCGCGAGTCGCAGCGCGTGTTCCTGTTGCGGGCCCGGATCATCGACTATGCCCGCGAGGTGCTCCATCGCCGCGGGTTCGTGGAGGTCGAGACGCCGGTGCTCCAGCCGATCTATGGCGGAGCGGCGGCGCGGCCGTTCACGACGCACCACAACACGCTCGACCTGGACCTGTACCTGCGGATTTCGCCGGAGCTGTACCTGAAGCGCTGCCTGGTCGGCGGCCTGGAGCGGGTGTTCGAGTTCGCCCGCTGTTTCCGCAACGAGGGCATCAGCCCACGGCACAACCCCGAGTTCACCATGCTGGAGCTGTACCAGGCGTACGGCGATTACCACGACATGATGGAGATCACGGAGGAGATCATCGCCGGCGCGGCCCGCGAGGTAATTGGATCATACAAAATAGCCACGAAGCCACGAAGCCACGAAGCCACGAAGGGGGAGGGCGAGGCCGGCCGGGAGGGCGAAGCTCCCCGGGAGGGCGAGGCTCCCGCCGAGCCGATCATCGACTATACGCCGCCCTGGCCGCGGCTGAAGTACGCGGACCTGTTCCGCGAGCACGTGGGATTCGCGTTGACGGATATCGCCGCCGTGCGGCAGCGGGCACGCGAGCTGTTTTCGCGCAAGGAGCTCAGCCTGGACGAGTCGAAAGCGGACGACGAGGTTGTGGTCAACGCGCTGTTCGAGCACTACGTCGAGCCGCACCTGATCAACCCGACGTTCGTCGTCGATTTCCCGGCGGCCCTGTGCCCGCTGACCAAGCGTGTCCCCAACGATCCGAGCTTTGCCTTGCGGTTCGAGCCGTTCATCAACGGCATGGAGCTCGGCAACGCCTACAGCGAGCTGAACGATCCAGACGTGCAGCGCGCCACGCTGGGGCGCAAACTCCGCGGCGAAGGCGAGGAGACGATGGCCGTCATGGACGAGGACTTCGTCGAGGCGCTGGAATGCGGCCTGCCCCCCGCCGGTGGCCTGGGCATCGGCATCGACCGGCTGGTGATGCTCCTGACCAGCTCGCCGAGCATCCGGGACGTGGTCCTGTTTCCGCTGCAGCGGCCGCAGGGGCAGGCAAAGCCACGCGCGTGAAGGACGAGTTGCGCCGCAGCGCAGATTGCGGCACCGCCGAGCGGGGCTTGGTAGTATAATGAGAGTGGAAGGTGAATGCTGAGGTGCCGTGTGAGCTACCAGGGCAAAGTGACGAATGGCGTGGTCGTGCTCGACAATGGCGTGCGGCTGCCAGACGGGACGGTCGTGCGCGTCGAACCGCTGGACGAGGGCGACAGACCGAAGGCGCCCTCGGGATCACTCGCGGAGCGCCTGCTGCGTTTTGCGGGTGCGGCGGGCGGCGGTTTGCCCGAGGATCTAGCTAGGAACCACGATCACTACCTGTACGGTACGCCGAAGCGATGAACCCGTATTTCGCCGACACGTTCTACTACCTTGCCCTGTTGAATCCATCCGATCAGGCCCATGAGGGCGTTTTGCGGATGACGGCCACCCTGGATCGTCCGTTGATCACGACGGCCTGGGTTCTCACCGAAGTGGCTGATGCCCTCTGCGCCCCCGAGCGCAGGGTGGCCACCGCGGAGTTCATTGACAGCGTCTGTGCCGATCGCGAGGTGCACGTCATTCCGCCGACAGCGGAGTTGTTCAGGCGCGGGATCGCCCTGTTCCGAAGTCGGCCGGACAAGCACTGGTCGCTGACGGACTGCATTTCATTCGCGGCGATGGAGGAGCATGGTATTCGCGAAGCGTTGACCGCGGACCGGCATTTCGAGCAGGCGGGGTTTGTGGCGCTGCTGAGGTAGATTCCGTGGAAAAAAGGAACGACGTAGTGGACACGAAACGCCCCCTACGCAAGCTGGTACTGTTTCGGCGGATAGCCCGCCGTTACAGGACGCCATACCGGACCGATCCTTATTTCCGGGACGTGCGCCATGCTGGGCGGAGGGCACGGAGGCGGGGTCACTTTGATTTGAACGGGTTCCTCGATGTCTGCACGTGGAAGTCGTCACGTCCGAAGAAGCAATATGCGCGCAACAGCGCTTCTCGTGTCCGAACGGTTACGTCCGCTGTTCTGGAGACGAAGTACGAGAAACGCCGAATGTCCAAGCTCTGCGAGCTGTATGGCGTAGGTGTTCCGGTTGCTTCGGCGCCCTTGACAGCCCTTGATCCTGGGCGGTACGGCGTCATCGACATCCAAGCGTGGCAGACGTTGCACTGGCTCGGCGTGGTCAGGAAGACGCCATCCGGCGTGAACTTCACGGTGGCTGACTGGATCGCATATCTGTTTCGACTTCGATACTGGGCAGGGAAGCTGCGGGCGCCGGCGCAGGATTTGGAACTGTCCCTGTACCGCTTTCATGCTGACCACCTGCAGGGGTCGCGAGCGCTCTACGACGCGCGGCGCGAGACCTCGGGCTACGCGGCATCGATTCGAAGTCGAAAGTTGGGGTGGCTGTTCGGCACCACTGCCCGCCGTTAGAGGGCTAGCTTACGCCGCGCGGCCATCAGTTCGGTGAGCGCAGCGATCACGTTCTCGCGGGCCTCCTCCTTCGTGTGTCCCTGGGAAAAGGCGCCGGGGACTTCCGGGATGGTGGCGATCCACCAGCCGTCGTCGCCTCGCTCGAAAATGACCGTTAGTTCCGTGGGCATTGGTCCTTCTCTCCCTGCCATTATACCGTCTCGCGCACCCGCGGGGAAAGGGCCTCATTCATGGAGGTCCGTGCGCCCTATAAGATCCGACATGTTTCGGAGGCAGCGCAGACGGTGCATCCGGCAACGTCCCGCTATTCACGCAACAGCGGCCGGAGCGGTAAGCTCTCTGTCATTTCCGCGAGGTGCGGCGTGCCGTCGTCAACCCAGGATGGTCTGAACCCGGCTCCCAGCGGGGCGAACGCCGACGCCCCGAAGCCAACTGCGCCATTGCCCCGGCGGCAGCGGCGCGTAGTGTGCGTAGACCTCGCTGCCCTGACGTTGCTCGGCTTGCTGATCGCCGTCCCGCTGCGCGGCCATTTCGTGAAGCCGCACACCGACTTCCTCGAGCTCTGCGAGGTGGGGGTGGCGCTCGTGCACGGCCAGATGCCGCCCACGTTCAAACGGGCACCGGTTTATCCACTGTTGGTGGGCGTCGGCGGGGCCGCACTGCGCGCCATCGGCGTCCATGATCCCCCACCGGAACGGCTGGTCGCCGAATGGCTCAACGTGCTACTGCTCCCGATCAACGGCGTGCTCGTGTACCTGCTGGGACGGCGCTGGTTCCTGACGGGGGCGCGCGGCGGAGACGCGGCGCGCTGGTGGGCGGCCTGGTTTTTCTTCCTCCCCTGGGGCGTTTACTCCACTACGCACCTGCTGCTCGAGCCGCTCCTGATCACCACCCTCCTGGGTACCGTGTGGCTGGCCAGCAGCCGGCACCGCTGGCTGGCGTACGCCGCGGCCGCCATCGCCACGATGACGCGCTACGACGCGGCGGGCCTGATTCTGGGGCTCGCACTCGTCGACGGGTGGCGCGACAAGCGCCTGCGGCGGGCTGGCCTGGCGGCGCTCATCGCGCTCGTGCCGCTGGCGATCTGGCTAGTCTTCACTGCACTGACCTGGACGGAGCGCTCGGAAGAGCATTATCTGCGGCAGATCGCCTATGACCCGCGCTTCGATCCGATTGGGGCGGCGCGGACCGTGCTCGATGTCTGCTTCAACCCCGAACGGCTGATTATGCCTGTGTGGGTGGCCATTGATCCAACCGCCCTGCGGATGGGCCTGCGCCTACTGCTCATCGCGGCGGCACTCGCGGGAGCAGCCTGGCTGCTGGTGCGGCGCGACCGGCCGGCGATCGTCGCGGCGGCGGGGGCTCTGGGTTATGTGCTCGTCCATGCGGTCTTTCCGTACCAGTTCCCGCGGTTTGGCTACCCGTTGGCCCCGCTGCTGCTGATCGCCGCAGGCGCCGGACTGGCCGCGGGGTGGCACTGGCTGGGCACGCATCCCACGTTGAGACCACTCCGAGCCCTGGTCGTCGCAGCGATCGTCGTGTTCGGCGTGCCGCTGCTGTTCGGCGAGTTGGCGTCGCTGTCCGCGACGCCGTTCGATCCGCCCGCCTGGGTGCCGACTATGCTCGTTCGCGCAATGGTGGCGGTCGTGATCCTGTGGGCAGCTCCCGCGGCGATACGGCTGTGGCGGTTCGGCCGGTTCGGCTTGGTGCTGGGGCTGCTGCTGCTGGCGCGCGTGCAACTGCGCGAGACCGTGCCGCTGCTCGGAACCGGGCGGGAAATGGCGGGCCTGGTCGACGCCGCACGCTGGATCGCGCGGCACACTGGCCCCGACGACGCCGTGCTCTGCGACCAGCGCGGGCTGTTCGCCCTGTATGCCCCGGACCGGCCGGCGGCGCATTTCGTGTCCTACGATCGGATTCGCGCCGCGGAGTGGCCTGCCATCCTCGCCGAATGCCGCCAACGTGGCGTGCGTTATGTGGTATGGCACAGCCGGATCTTTGAAGGGCATGCGGACCCGCGCGAGGCCGCACGGTGGCGGCTCCAGCGCTTCGCGGCGCTCGATGACCCCCAGCGGGTGCCGGGGCTCTCGGTCGTCTGGTCCGAGGGCGGGAGCCTCAACGTGTGGGTGCTGCGCGTGGATGCGGAGTAGCCCGAGACGCAAGCGCGGGCTGGTCGTTCGCCGGCCAACTTGCCTGCGCTTTAGGCGCGGATCGGCCGACGGGCCGTCGGCCGCTACGGGCTAGCGCCGCGGTTTCTATAGACCTCGAGCGCGGCGGGGAACGGCGCCAAGGCGCGCGCGAAGATGCCCAGCGAGTAGGCGATCGTCAGACCGTAGTTGGTGACCGGCACGCCGGCCCGGCGGCAGTGCAGCATGCGCGACAACATCTCGCGACGGTTCTGCACGCAGGCCCCGCAATGCACCACGAGCTTGTACGTCGCCAAATCCGGCGGGAAGTCGTGGCCTTGCGTGACGCTGATTTCGAGCTTGCCGCCCACGTACTGCGTCAGCCAGCGGGGGATCTTCACCCGACCGATGTCCTCGCCGATCGGGTGATGCGAGCACGCTTCGGCGATGAGCACGCGGTCGCCGGGGCGGAGCTTCTCGATGGCCAGCGCGCCGCGGACCAACTCGCACAGATCGCCCTTGAAGCGCGCGAAGAGAATCGAGAACGAGGTCAGCGGCACGCCGGGCGGTGTGTCGGCAGCGACCTTGAGGAACGCCTGCGAATCGGTCACGACCAGCGCCGGCGGCCGGTTCAGCCGCGCCAATGCGTCACGCAGCTCACGCTCCTTCACGACCAGGCAGCACGCGTCGCTGTCCAGCAAATCACGGATCGTCTGCACCTGCGGCAGGATCAGCCGGCCCTTCGGGGCTTCCTTGTCGAGCGGCACGACCAGCTCGCCGGGCGGCACGAGGTCGCCGACGATCGCCGGCGTGTTGATGAAGTCCTCCGGCGCGGCCCGAATCAGTGCCTCGCGCGGGTCCAGGGTCCCTTCGCCCCGGCTGGCGACCGTCCAAACGCTTTGGACCTTCTCCGAGTCCAGCCTGCTTAGGATGTCCGCGGGCGGCTCGCCCAGGTCGGTCTTGTTGAAGGCGGCGATCGTGGGCACCTTGCGCTGCACGAACTCCGCAAGCAGCCCGTCCTCGAATTCACGCCACTGGCCGGCCTCGGCGATGATCAGGGCGACGTCGGTCCGGTCAAACACGCGGCGCGTGCGCTCGACGCGCTGCTCGCCCAGCGCCCCCACGTCGTCGATCCCCGCCGTATCGATGAAAAGCAGCGGCCCGAGTGGCAATAGCTCCATCGGCTTTTCGACCGGGTCGGTCGTCGTGCCGGCGGTCTCGGAGACGATGGACACTTCCTGCCGCGTAAGCGCATTTAACAAGGAGGATTTGCCGACGTTCCTCCGGCCGAAGAGGCCGATATGCAGCCGCATGCCGCGGGGTGTGGAGCTCATCGACTATCCCTGAGTCGGTTCTTCGGAGGGTCCGTCCACAATTTCGTCCGCCAAGATCACCCCCACATCACGGGCCCCGTGCAACACGCGAATCACCTCGATGCCTTGCTCAGTGGGCCGGTAGAATACAAGCCAATTGGGAAATCCGCGGACTGGCTGGACGCGTATCTCCGTGCGGAGCACAACCTGGGTGGTCCAGACGCGGCCCAGCCTGGGCATCTCCAGGAGCTGCGCGAAAGTCTGCTCCGCCGCGTCATAGAAGCGGATTTCGGCCTCAAGACTGTCGCGGCTGATGTACGCGCCCGTCTCCGCAATGTCGCGCAGGGCGGACGGGCGCTTACGGGTGAGCCGTGCCATGTGTCCGCTCCCACCGCTCGCGCGCGTCGCGCTTCAAGTTATCCCAGTCCTCGCTAGTCATGGGCGTAGCCGGACCGCTGTTCAGGCCTTCAAGGAGCAGCGCTTCGAGGCGCTGACGTGCGGCTTGCTTCCGCGCTTCGCGGATCAATTCGCGGATGAACTCGCTCGTGGTCCCGTAGCCGCCGGTCGCCACTTGTTCATCAACGAAGGCCTTTAGGTCATCGGGAAGCGAAACGTTCATGGTTGTCATGGCAATCTACTCCAACGCCGTGTCCAACCATGATCTTAGCATACTTTGGCGTAAATTGCCAATTTCTGCCACGTGCGCGATGCCGCTACTACGAAGACCCCAGCTCCATGGTCGCCTCTGGTCCGATAAGTGCATCGAACTCGTCCGCTCTCAGCAGGCCGCGTTCGACTACGGCCTGCCGGACTGTCTCGCCGTCGCGCTGTGCGGCCATTGCCACTTCCTCGGCGGCTGCGTAGCCGATCCGACCGACCAATGCGGTCACGGTGGCCGTCGAGCTTTCCACGTGCGCCCGGCACCGGGCTTCGTCGGCTTCGATGCCCTCGACACACAGTCGCCGGAAGATCGAGCAGGCATTCGTGAGAAGGTCAAGGCTCGTCAGTAGCGCATCGGCGACGAGTGGCAGGAACGCGTTGAGCTCGAGGTTGCCGAGCGAGCACGCCGTCGTGATTGCCTGATCGTGCGCCAGGACGACGATCGCCGCCTGCGAGACCGCTTCGGGGATGACCGGGTTGACCTTGCCGGGCATGATGGAGGAGCCGGCCTGGCGCGCAGGAAGCCGGATTTCGCCGAGTCCGCTTTCGGGTCCCGAGGCAAGGAGCCGGAGGTCGGTCGCCACCTTCAGCAGGTTGCTGGCGCACGCTTTCAGAATGCCGCTTACCTCGACGAACACGTCCGCATTCTGCGTCGCTTCGACCAGGTTCTCCGCGCGGGCCAGACCCAGGCCAGTGATCTCGCGCAGATGGTCGACGACGTGGAAGATGTACTGCCGCGGCGCGCCCAGGCCCGTGCCCATCGCCGTCCCGCCGAGATTCACCACCCGCAGCCGTTCCTCGCATTTGTAGATCCGCCAGCGGTCGCGATTGAACGCTTCGGCGTAGGCGCCCATTTCGCGGCCGAGCGTGGTGAGCACGGCGTCCTGGAGCTGCGTGCGGCCGACCTTCACAACGTGGGCGAACTGCTTTTCCTTCTGCTGGAAGGCCTCCTGGAGTGCGACGACCTCGCGCTCCAGGCCGCGGAGCAGCGTGATCGCCGCGACGCGCAGCGCGGTCGGATAAGTATCGTTCGTCGATTGATGGCGGTTGACGTCTTCTAGCGGACTGACCGTGGCATAGTCGCCCAGCGGCCGGCCGAGCACTTGCAGCGCCCGGTTCGCGAGCACCTCGTTGACGTTCATGTTGGTCGAGGTGCCGGCGCCGCCCTGGAGCGCATCGACGACGATGTGCTGGTCGAGCAAGCCCTCGTACATCTCGCGGCACGCGCGCTCGATGGCGTCGGCTTTGGCCACCCCCCCTCCCTCATAGGGAGGGTGCAGGGGGAGGGTCGGCGGATGCGCTGCGGCGCCCCAAACACCCACCTCGCGGTTGGTCCGCGCGCAGGCGAGCTTCACCGCCCCGTACGCGTGGATCAGCGCCGGATGCACCGGCCGCCGGGCGAGCGGGAAGTTCTCCAGCGCACGGACGGTGTAAATGCCGTAAAGCGCGTCCGCGGGCACCTGCCGTTCGCCGAGAAGATCACGCTCCGTGCGACAGCTCGTCATGATTGGTTCGGTTCCCCCCAGGAAGCCACAGAGGCACAGAGCCACAGCGAACTCAGCCTGGTAGTGGCCATCCTGCGGCCCTCGTTCGGTATCTGCGACTCGGTGGCAAAAGGCGCATTCATCAGAAGTACAAGTCGCGCTCCTCCGTCTCCCGAATGCTCCGCAGACGATCCAGCAGCTCCTGCTTCAGCGGGCTGTCTTCCAGCCGGGCGACTTCCGCCGCAATGAGCTTCTCGCCGGCGGCGCGCGTTTCCGGCGACGCGTAGTCCACGAGATACTCCAGGGCCGTCGTCAGCGCGTTCGGCGTACAGAAGCGCTTGATGAAGCCGGGGATCGCGAACTCCATGAAGTGCTCGCCGGTGCGGCCGAGCCGGTAGCACGCGGTGCAGAAGCTCGGGATGTAGCCGTCCGTGATCAGCTCGCGCGTCACCTCGTCCAGCGAGCGGACGTCGCCCAGCTCAAACTGCTCGCGCTCCATGCACTGCGCGTCGCCCGCCTCCGTATAGCCGCCCAGCTCGATCCGCGTACCCGCGTCGATCTGCGACACGCCGAACGACAACAGCTCCCGCCGCAGCTCCGGCGGCTCGCGAGCGGTGAGGATCAGGCCGGTGTACGGGACGGCCAACCGCAGGATGGCCACGAGGCGCTTGAACTCCGCATCGCTGACGAAGTAGCGGTCGGAGAGCTGCACGCCGGCTGCGGGCCGGACCCGCGGAAAGCTGATCGTGTGCGGCCCGGTACCGTAGCGCTCCTGGAGATGCAGCGCGTGCGCGACCAGGCCCAGCACCTCGAAGCGCCAGTCATACAGGCCGAAGAGCGCGCCGATGCCCACGTCGTCGAGGCCGGCCTCCTGCGCCCGACTCAGCGCGTCCAGCCGGTACAGGTAGTTTCCCTTGCGCGTGTGACGCGGATGCACCGCCGCGTACGTCGCGTGGTGGTACGTTTCCTGGAAAACCTGGAACGTGCCGATCCGCGCCTGCCTGATGCGGCGATAGCCTTCCACGTCCTGGGGCGCGGCGTTGATGTTCACGCGGCGGATTTCGCCGTGCCCGACCTTCACGCCGTAGACGGTCTGGACACAATCGTAGATGAAGTTCGCGTCGTAACGCGGGTGCTCGCCGAACACCAGGATCAACCGCTTGTGCCCGCGGTTTTCGAGGGCCTCGACCTGCCAGCGAATCTCGTCCTGATCCAGCGAACGGCGGATTTCCGCGCGGTTGGAGCTGCGAAATGCGCAATAGAGGCAATCGTTCACGCAGTCGTTACCGACGTACAGCGGCGCGAACAGCACAATGCGGTTGCCGTACACGTCGCGTTTGAGCAGCCGGGCCGCGGCGAAGACCTCCTCCAGCAGCGCCGGGTCGTCAATGCTGACGAGCGCCGCCGTCTCCGCGATGCTCAGGGCCGTCTTGGACAGGCTCTTGGCGATGATGTCGCGCACGTGGGCCGCGTCCGGCCGCCGCGACCGCGCGAGGTCCTCCAACCGGCCATCGTCAATGAAATCCACGGCCCCCGGACTCAGGTTCAAGGTGCACAGACTACTCATCCGGGTTCCTTGTCGCCCCGACGCCCGACTGTGCCTGACGTGCCTGCCGGTTCGGGGAATCCCCGCGCCCGGACCCGACGTTGCGCCCGAGCGCGCGGATGCGCTGTGTCAGACCCCCATGACACTGGTCCGCGGTCTCGTACAAGCACGCCTTGTCGGGGTAGATCTCGTACCGCCGGCGATACTCGGGCGGCGTCAGGTTGGGCATCACGACGTTCGCGCCGCGCAGCAGGCCCAGCTCGCGGCCGCTTTCGCGATTCAACGTCGCCAGCGCCGTGGTGCTGGGGATGTTCGCCTGCGGACACAGCAGCCGCGCCAGCGCAACCACCTTGTACGTCATCAGCTCCGAATTAGGCACCTGCTGGCCGTCGCCGGCCGCCTTGGCGGTTTGCCCCAGCGGCGTGTCCGGGTGCGGCAGGAACGGCCCCACGCCGATCATGTCCAGGTCCAGGTCGCCAAAGAGCTCGAGATCGTTCACCAGGTCCTCGTACGTCTGGCCCGGGACGCCGACCATCACGCCGCTGCCCACCTCGTAGCCGAGCTGCCGCAGGCCCGCCAACAAGACGAGGCGGTCGGGAGCGCCGCGGCGCCGCGGGGGATGAATCCGCTCATAGAGCGCGGGATTCGAGGTCTCGAAACGCAAAAGGTAGCGATCCGCCCCGGCGGCGCGCCAGACCGCCAGCTCGTCCAGCGTGCGCTCGCCGAGGCTGAGGGTGACCGCCAGCGGCGTCTCGCGTTTGATGCGGTGCACCAGTTCCGCCACGTCGGCCTGCGTGAGCTTCGGGTCCTCGCCGGATTGCAGCACTACGGTCCCGTAGTCCAGCTTCATGGCGAGCTGGACGCACGCCATGATCTCGTCGCCGCTCATGCGATAGCGTTCGACCCGGGTATTCGGGGCCCGCAGACCGCAGTAGCCACAGTGCCGCACGCAGAAGTTGGAAATCTCGATCAGCCCGCGCAGGTGGACCGCATCGCCCACGTGCTGGCGGCGGGCGGCGTCGGCGCGGGACCAGAGCAGCTCGAGGCGCTGCTCGTCAGGCTCGCGCAGCCAGGTGAGAATCTCGCGCGGCTCCATCATCCATCGTGGCGGGCTTGAAATCCCGCTGCAGAACCACCGTGAACGTGCTGCCCACGTCGGGTTGGCCGCTGCCCGCGACCTCCCCACCGTACATCAGGGCCAGCTTCTTGACCAGCGACAACCCCAGGCCGCTGCCAAGGATGTCGCGGGTCTTGTCATTGCGAATGCGGACGAAGTCGTTGAACAGCTTAGCGGCCTCCTCGGGCATCAGCCCGATCCCTGTGTCCGCGACGCCGATCGTGACCCGCGTGTCGTCAAAGTGGAGCTTGACCTCCACGCGCCCGCCCTCCCGGTTGTACTCCACGGCGTTCGACAGCAGGTTGTTGAAGATGATCTCGATCTCCCCGCGGTCGGCCGTCATCGGCACGGGCTCGCTGCCGTGCAGCTCCAGGGTGATCTGGCGGTCTTCCGCGGCCGGGCATTCGCGCACGCACGTGTAGCACCGGCGGCAGCGCTCCCTGATCGTGGTGACCAGAGGCGCAGTCGGCGGATCCATGCCAGCCCTTTCGCGAGGGCACGGCGACCAGCAGCAACCGAGCAGCCGGCCGCGTGTCTCCCCATCACCTAACTATCGGTGCCACACGGAATTCAGGTGTGCAGCGCTTCTCCAAAACCGATACGCGACTCCATTATGATATGCGCATCGCGCCCCCATCGCCACGGGCGGTCGCGGTCGGCCGGTGAGTCCGAGAACTCGTGTTAAGCCGAGCCGGGCGGTCCGCCGCTTGGTTGTAACCGGGCCGCGGACGAGCTGGCCCGGCTACTTCCTGTGCTCCCCATCCTCGTCCGTCTTGCGGAGCACGTAGCGATCGAACCACGCCGCCAGCCCCCTCAGAAAACACGGATTTCCTGTCCCCAAACGGCCATAGACCTGGAATATCCTATCGGACAGGCATCTCCACAGGCGAGCCACATGCAGAGGACGCGCGAAGAGCTTTTTGCCATTCTGGTGCGCGAGCAAAAGCAAGGACTGGCCGGAGCTGGGCTTTCGCGGTCCGTCTCCGTGCACGCGGCGTCATCGCAGCAGCGCAGGACGTCACCACCCGCGCAGAGGACGGGACAGGTCGTGATGACCCACAGTGAGAACAGGCCGGCAAGACGCGGACACCTCATCAACAGTCATTCTATGCGCCCGGACCGGGTCGGTCCAGACGAATGCGCCGCGGCGGAGTCCTGCGCTGCCGGCGGCCAAGCAGTGGTCTACCGGGTGGCCAGGCGTGGGCGGCAGCGTTTGGCGGCGATAGATCGAACCGCGCCGGCAGACCGCCCGCTGGTCCCGCTCCCCGATCCGAACCGTCCCGGCGCGCCGGGATTCGCGTCGGCATGTGCTGGGCGCTTTGCCCCACGGGTGGCGTGGGCATCCTGCCCGCAAGTGCCGCAGCCGCCTGATCCGAACCGCGACCGTAAGGGAGTGGCGAGACGGATGCCGGCTGCCACCGCTCGACCGACCGGGCCTTCCGCGACGTAGCGTCGGCCCCCCGTGGCCGACGTTGTGCTGCCAGAGCGCGTCGAAAGTCGCGAAGCACTCGCCCTTGACGCGGCGTTCCGGGCGTAGCCCGGCGGTCGCTTCGCGATCGAGCCCGCGGCGCGGGCTGCGGCGTGTCAAGGGAAAGCTCCTCGCTTGCACGGGTTAAGTTCTGCATCGCAAACCTCCTCGGTCCGTAGGACCGCGTTGAACCTGAAATGCACCACCGGTCTCTCGGCGCTGCCGCGTCTCTACGTGGCGTCGCTCAGAACCGAGCGAAGCGAGCTTTGGCGAGGGCCCGTTCAGAAGTACTGTGGACGATCTACCACGCGATGATGCGTAAGATACGAGACCGCTCGAACTGAGGACGGGTGCGGCAGGAGCAGCCGGTGCTGCGCATACGCACTATCGTGCTGCGGCCTCCCGCGGTGTGTGTTGTAGGCACACCCTCACGGGCTTATGCTGCGCGTAGGAGGCGCTCCGCATGGCCTACTTCACAGACTTGTTCACGGTTGACACGTACGAGGCATTTCTCAGATCTGACCGCACCATCTCGGGCTTCCGCGAGACGCAGACCGGGATGGCCAAGCGACTGAAGCGCGGCGACAGGATGCTTGTCTACATCAAAGGGTTGTCCCGCTGGGCGGCGGTTCTCGAGGTGATCGACGGGCCGTTCATCGATCGCACTCCGCTGTTCGCGACGGAAAACGATCCCTTCGTAGTCCGATTTCGAGTGAAACCAGCGCCGGCCTTGCCGTTGAATCAAGCGATCCCGATTCGCGATGACGAGGTCTTTCGCACGCTCAGCTTTACACAGGGCAAAGAACACGCCTATTGGCTGGGGCCACTGAGGCGGAGCCTTCAACACATCGACCATGCCGACGGACAGTTCTTAGAGAAGCTCCTTCTCGTCCAATCACAGGCCCCGACGGAATATCCGCTCGACCAAGGGCAGCTCGATCGGCTCCGGCCGAAGTATGTCAAGCGAGCCGATGGCACTGTTGGCGTGACGGTTCCGAAGGAAGAACCAGAGACCGACCAGACTGTGCCCACGAAGGCGGGCCGCGACTCGATCAAGAATCAGGCCGACTTGGCAAAGCTCGGGGAGATGATGGGGTTCCGGATCTGGTTACCTCGGAACGATCGCACCGCAATCCTCCAGCACTGGCAACCCGGAGACGGAGTGTTGCTGGACACATTGCCGCTCAACTACGACGATACGACTCTTGAGACGATCGAGCAGATCGATGTGCTGTGGCTCAAAGGCCGTGCGATCCAGCGGGCATTTGAAGTCGAACATTCAACCGCGATCTACTCCGGGCTCCTGCGCATGGCGGACCTTCTCGCCCTGCAGCCCAACATGAACATCGCGCTCCACATCGTGGCGCCAGCGGAGAGGCGTGACAAGGTTCTGAACGAGATTCGCCGCCCTGTCTTTTCGCTGCTTGAACATCACCCCCTTGCCGAGCGATGCACTTTCATTGCCTATGAAGACCTGCACGAGATCATGGCGCTCAAGCACCTCGGCCACCTTTCTGATTCGGTGCTCGAGGAGTACGAGGAAGTTGCTTACGAATGACACCAGCCCCGCTCGTTGCTCGGCCCAAGGCATGTCAGCTAGACCAAAGACCATCGACGAATACCTCGCAGCGTTGAGTGCCGATAAGCGCGCCGCGCTCGAGAAACTCCGCAAGACCATCAGAGCCGCCTCGCCGGAGGCTGAGGAGTGCATCAGCTACCAGCTTCCCGCGTTCCGTCAAAACGGAATGCTGGTGGCCTTCGGGGCGACGGCGAATCACTGCGCCTTCTACCTCATGAGCTCTACGACAGTGCAGGCCCACCAAGACGAGCTCAAAGCCTTCGACACCAGCAAGGGCACCATCCGCTTTCAAGCGGACAAGCCCCTGCCGGTTGCCCTGGTGCGGAAGCTAGTCAAGGCGCGGATCGCGGAGAACCTGGGTCGACGTAAAGCATTAGAATAGCGCCGGTGGCACGGCCGTGCCGGCCGTGAGAATCTTCATTGCCTCACGGCCGACACGGCCGTGGCACCCATGATATCTCAAGGCATGGAGCGGCTACTTCGGCGACTCCGCGTCCTTCTCCGCTTGCTTCTCCCCTTTGCCGAGCACGTAGCGATCAAACCACGCCAGGTCCCACTCCATCTTGCCCTTGCGATGGTCGGAGATGCTTAGCCCGTGTCCGGCGCCGGGGTACACGACCAACGCCGTCGGGACGTTTGTGTACTCCTTCAACCCGCGATACAGCGCGCGGGAGTGTGCCGCCGGGACGCGATCGTCGCTTTCGCCCACGTGAATCAGCGTCGCCGTCGTCACGTTGCCGAGCTTGTACGCCGGCGAGGCCTTGATGTACGCCTCGGTGCGCTCCCACGGCAGTCCCCGCATGTAGTTGATTACATGCCCCGGCGTGTCCTCCAGCCCCCACTGCATGAGCTGATCGAACACGCCGGCCCCGCTGCTGGCCGCCTTGAAACGCTGCGTCGTCGTAATCATGCAGTTCACGAGGAACCCGCCATTGCTCCAGCCCATGACGCCCAGGCGCTCCGGGTCGGCGATGCCGCGTTCGACCAGCGCATCCACGCCGGCCAGGACGTCCTGAACCTCGATGTCGTTCTCGCAGCCCGCGAGGTCGGTTAGGAACTTGTCGCCGTACCCGGTCGAGCCGCGGTAGTTCGGGCTCAGCAGCGCGTAGCCTTTGGCCGGGAACAGCGTGCGTCCGTAAATCCAATACTGGAGGTAAAACAGCGTCGCGTCCGTCGGCCCGCCGTGCAGCTCGACGACCATCGGCAGCGGGCCCTTGTCCGGCGTATGGTCCGGCGGCAGCTCCAACACGCCCTCGACCTCGACGCCATCGGGGGCTTTCCAGGTCACGAGCGACATCTGCGGCAGCTTCCAGGTGTCGACCTGCGGGTTCGCCGTCGTCAACCGCGTGCGCGGGCCGTCCGGCTGGCCGGGATTGACGCTGTACAGGTCGCCGATGTTCTGCGGATCGGCCAGCAGGAACGCCAGCAACTTCCCGTCGGCGGAGAAGCTGTAATGCTGAACGACAACGTCACCCGGCGTGAGCACACGGGCCGCGCCCTGCTTCCCGCCGCGCACGTCGGCGATGTAGTAGATGCGCTGCCGGGCGCGCTGCTCGGCCAGGAAACAGAGGTCACTGGTGCCGGGCAGCCAGCGGAGTCGCCCGGACACGTGGACCTCGTCCGGCCGCTTCAGCTTCCACACCGTGGGCTCGCTGCCCGTCCACTCGGCCGCGAGGATTTCCCCCGGATAGCCGTCGAAGTCGACGGTGAACGCCAGCCCTTTGCCGTCCGACGACCACGCCAGGTTCTCCAGCCAGCCGTACGGCGTGGGCGCGTCGGCCCGCCAGAGCTGGTCAGGCAAGGTCGCGGTCTCCTGGGTCTTGAAGTCGAAGACGTCCACACGCGACTGGCCCTCGCGGGTGAAGAGGCGGTCGTCGGGCGTCGTGATCATCGCGATGCGGCTCTCGTCGGGCGACACCCGAAACTCGAGAATCACGCGCTTAGGGGCAACGACCTTCTCTTCCCGCCAGGACTCCAGGTCGAGCTTCCACAGCTCGGTGTACTTGACCGCCCCGTAGCCGAACTTGATGTCCCCGTACTTCTTGCGCAGCTCTTTCCATTCCTGCTCCGCCTCTTCGCCTTCCCTGGCGTAATAGAGCGTGCGGCCGTCCTGGGAGAGCTGATAGGCCTCGACGCCGCCCTTGACACGCGTCACGGGGAACGGCTCCTCCGGGTGCGTCGACATCATCCACACCTGCTTCGTGCCGTCGTACGGCGGCTTCTTGTCGCCGTGCTTGCGCTTGGTCATGAAGTACAGGTGCTGGCCGTCGGGGGCCCATTGCGGCGATTCGTGGCTGACCTGCTCGAACGTCAGGCGCTGCGGGCGCTGGGTCTCGGTGTTGACGACCCACAGGTGCGTCGCCCGGGCCTCGTCGTGCTCGGCCCAGCGTAACTCCGTGTACGCCACGTGCTTCCCGTCGGGCGAAGTGGCGCAGTCCGTGATCAGGTTGACGGTCAGGTAATCGTCGACGGTGATCTCGTGCGTACGCTCCGGCGTCTGCGCGCGGCCGGCTAATGGTACCAGCAGCAGAAAAGCGAGAACCACAGCCGCGTTCTTCCAAACACGCTCCATGAGTTGTCTCCTTAACCGGTGCCCGCGGGGCGGGCCCCCTGCGCCCGCCGTCGGTCCACCACGCCGGTCACGCACTTGAACGCTAGCAGCGCGAGAAACGCGACCAGGCCCACGCCGGCGAAAACATACCATAGATAGTGCGCGTGTGCATACGCGTCCGGCAGCGGGCCGTGACCGGCCAGCGCCGCCTGCCACTGCTGCCGCACCGCCTCCGGCAGCGTGCGGGGATCGGGGCAGTACGCGTCGAGCAGGAAGCCGGCGGCGAAGAGCCCCGTCAGCCAGGCAATCGCACCGCTGAGGCTCTGGTAGCCCATGTACAGCCCCACCTCGCCCGGCGGGGCCTGCTTGGAGGCGTACTCGTAGAACTTCGGCGACAGGAAGCACTCCGCCAGTCCCTGCAAGGCGATCCCGAAGATCACCACCAGGATGAAGGGGTGGACGCGGAACCACCCCAGGTCCAGGTTGTGGCCCACGGCGGCCGCCAGCAGCGTGCCCAGCGCCGCGAGCAGGGCGGTGAAGGGGACGATGAACAGGGCGATGCCGATCGTGCTCTCTGCCCGCAAGTGCCGCACGAGGTGCGTGATCGGCACGACCATAATCACCACGACCAGCGGATTGATGTTGGCCAGCCATTCCGGCTTGTAGCCTTTACCGAGCATGCGCTCGATGTAGGTCGGCAGCGCGCCGTAAAGCTGCCCCTGAATGATCCAGAACCCGGCGACGATGAGGATCAGGCTGAGGAAGCGGACGTTGCGGACGACCTTTGCGAGCCCGCGCCAGGCCTCCGCTAGCGTCTTGCCCGTGCCCGCGCTGTCTACGTTGCGGTAAAACAGCGCCACCAGCAGCAAGGCCAGCCCTGCCATCGCGGCGGCGTAGAAGTCGATGTACTGCAAGCCGAGCCGCTCGTTCAGCACGCCCGCCAGGCCTTTGCCCGAGAACGAGCCGATGTTGATGATCATGTAGAAGATCGACATGGCCCGGGCGCGGTGGGCCGTATCGCTGCACTTGGCGACCGTGCCCGAGATGACCGGCTTCATCGCCGCCCCGCCGACCATGATCAGCAGCAGGGCCACGAGGGCGGTGCTCTTGAGCTGAAACAGCCCCAGCAGGGCGTAGCCGGCGGTCAGCAGGCTGAAGGCGATGAGCAAGGCCTGCTTGAAGCCGATGCGATCGGCCAGGATGCCCATGAACGTCGGCAGGAAGTAAAGCCCGCCCGCAAAGCACGCTGTGATGGCCCCGGTCGCTCGGTCGGCAAAGCCGATCGTCGTGTTCAGGTAGCGGTACAGCGTGATGAACATGCCGTAGTAGGCGGCACGTTCACATAGTTCCGCTGCATTGGCGAACCAGAACGTACGGGGGAAGCGCCAGGTAAGTCGAGGCGCATGCGCCAACGTCTCATCCGCCATGCGGGTTGCTCTCCTCGCGGCCCGCCTACCCCAGCTCACCTTCACCCAGCTCGGGCTTGGCCCGCCGGCAGTCAAAGTAAACGAAGATGCACAGCAGCAGGAACAAAACCCCGCCGACCCAGTTCTCGGTACGGGTCAGGTGGGCGGGATCACTGCCGGCATCAAGCATCCGGCGGCTGACATCGAGGAACGGCATGACCGTCTTGTTCCAGACCAGGTCATCGAGTGCGCTAGTGAAGTTGACCAGCACTTCCATGATGGCGCCGCCGGCAATCAACCCGGACGCGATGAGAATGCCCTTGTTGTTGCGGGCCTTGGAGAGCTTGGCGTCGCGGGTGCTCTTCTTGACCAGCGCCGCCACAAACGCCCCGATCAGGATGGGCACGTTGATATACATGGGCAGATACATGCCCAGGCCGAACGCCAGGGGCGAAACCCCCAGAAGCTGCATGGCCAGCGAGATCATCACGCCGACGCAGTACAGCAGCCATGGCACCTGCCCGGTCCCCAGAAAGCTCTCGAGGGCGCTGGCCATCATGTTCGCCTGCGGGGCATCCAGCCGGCCGGTGGTATAGCCGGGCTTGTAGGCGAGGACCATGATCGTCGCACACACGAAGACCGCTGACACCAGCGAGCCAAACAGGGCATTCCACGTGATCCGTTTCGGGCTCGCCCCCAGCCAGTAGCCCATCTTGAAGTTCGTAATCAGCCCGCCGGCCATCGACAACCCGGTGCACACCACGCCGCCCACCAGCAGCACGGCCAGCATGGCCGAATCGCCCCGCGGCAGGCCGGCCGCCGCCAACAGCACGGCGGTGATGATGATCGTGGTGACGGTCATGCCCGAGATCGGCGTGACGGAGATCATCGCGATCGCCCAGGCGGAAACGGTCGTGAACAGGAACGTGATCACCAACACCAGGAGGATCGAGATGAGCGAGAGCGAACCCGCGTTCGACATGGTGTTCAGCACAACGAAGCGGAAGAAGATCGTCGTCAGGATCACCACCACGATGCCGAGCAGGAACACCATGCCATAGCTGAGGTCCTCGTCGGTGCGATCGGCGGCACCGGCCCCGCGTTTGCGGGCCAGGCTCCCCAGCGCCTGTCGCAAGGCCGTCACGATGACGCCCGACATCTTCAGAATCGACAGGATGCCCGCCGCGAAGATCGCACCAATGCCAATGTTCTTCGGGATCGCGCCGAAGATCGCCTCGGCGGTCGTACTTTTCAGCGCCGGGTTCAGGATTTGGAGCTGCTCGAGGCTGAACTGCCCCAGCAGCGGCATAATTACCAGGCATGAAAGGAGCGAGCCGGCGCAGATGATCGAGGCGTAGCGGAACCCGATGATGAAGCCCAGACCCAGGTAGTAGGGTCCCGTACCCATCGAGATGACGGCCTTGATCTTGGTCGTCAGGTCGGCGAACAGCCCGGTGCTGCCGAACGCGAGCGAAGTGACCGCTTCCCGGCCGGCGGCCTCGAGCTTGGCCAGGCCCGTCGTGAACTTGTCACTGAACAGCTTGAGCCCCGTGGCCACGAACGTGTACACGGCCGAAAGCACGAAGGAGTAAATCAGAATCCAGGCCTGGGTCGTGCTGCCGGAGGCGCCGGTCACCAGGATTTCGTTCGTCGCCGTGGCCTCCGGGAACGGCAGCTTGCCGTGCATCTCCTTGACGAAGTAGCGCCGGAACGGAATCAGGAAGAGCGCCCCGAGGATCGCGCCCAGGAAGGGCACCAGGGCGATCTGAAGAAAGAGCGAGACGTTGCCGATGTTCAGGTGCTCGGGCTTGTTCAGCTCGAGGATGTAGATCGCCGGCATGGTGAAACAGGTGCCCCCGGCGACGTAGCCCGAAGTCGTGCTGATCGAGAGCACGTACATGTTCTCGAGAATCGAGCTGGCCCGGCCGCCCGCCTTGGCCAGGAAACCCGACAACCCGACGGCGAGGATCGAGATCGGGATGGCCGTCTCGATCCCCTGCCCGGCCTTCAGGGCCAGGAATGTCGCCGCGACGGAGAAGATGACGTTCATGATCAGGCCGAAGATGAACATGCGGGGCGTCAGTTCCGGGACGGTCACGCGCGGCGGGACCATCGGCACATAGGTCTCGCCGGGCTTGAGCTCGCGATACGCGTTTTCGGGGAACTTGGTGATGTTGGGCGGTTCAGACATGGGGCTCCCTTTCGCTTCTAAGTCCGGGGCGGCTGCGTCGCCGCTCGCGCGCCGTCAAGCGGGGACCAGTCGCATGAACCTACCATGTGGGCCAAGCGGATGGAAGGGCGCCCAGGCGCTGTGCTCGCGCATGACCGCTCCGGTCCGAGCGGGTGGAACCCGCCGTGCTTCGCTACATCGTGGTCCGTTCGGGCTTGGCCCGCCGGCAATCCCAGTACACGAACAGGCACAAGAGGACGAAGGCCGCCGCGCCGAGCCAGTTCGTCGTCTGGGCGACCAGCTCCGGACTCACGCCGGCGGCGATGCGCCGCGGGCCGAAGTCCAGCCATGGCATGATCCGGCTCTGGTTGTACGTTTCGTCGAAGACGGTGAGCGCGACGATCAGCACCTCGATGATGGCCCCCCCGGCGATGAGGCCGGAGGCCACCAGAATGCCTTTGTCATTGCGGGCCTTCTGGATCCGCTCGTCGCGGGTACTCTTGCCCACCAGCCAGGCGATGAAGGCGCCCACCAGGACCGACGTGTTGATCTCCAGGGGCAGGTACATGCCCAGCGCGAACGGCAGTGGGTTGACCTTGACCATCTGGAGCACGATGGCGATGACCGCGCCGGTGCCATACAGCAGCCACGGCACCTGGCCCTCCTTGCCGACGAACGCATCGAGGGCGCTGGCGATCATGTTGGCCTGCGGCGCCGACAAGGGCTCGGGCGTGTCCGGCGTTTTGACGTAGCCCGGACGGAACGCCAGAAACATGATCGTCGCGGTCACGACCGCGGAGGCCAGGACAGACGCGATGATCGCGCTCCATTGGATCTTTCTCGGGCTGGCGCCGAGCCAATAGCCCAGCTTGAATTCGGTCACCAAGGTGCCCGCCATGGAGAGCGCCGTGCAGACAACGCCGCCCACCAGCAGCGTGGTGAGCATGCCGCCTTCACCCCGCTGCAGGCCGGCCGAAAGCAGCGCGACGGCGGTGATGATGATCGTGGTGACCGTCATGCCCGAAATGGGCGTGGTCGAAATCACCGCGATGGCCCAGGCGGAGACCGTGGTAAAGATGAACGACACCGCCAGGGCCAGCACCACCGAGATGATGGTCAGCCGGGTAGGGTTGGGCATACCCTGCATGACGAAGAACCGAAAGTACAGCGCGAGAGCGATCGTCGTGACCACGCCGACGATCAGGATGAGCGAGTAGCTCATGTCGTCATCGGTGCGGTCGCGTGCCGTCTCCACCCGGCCGGACTGGAAAAGACCGCCGAGGGCTTGGCGTAAGGCCGTCACGATGACTTTGCTCATTTTGAGGATGGTCATGATGCCGGCCACGAAGATCCCGCCGATCCCGATGATCCGGGGTCCATAAAACCAGAGGCTCCAGGCGGAGGTGTCGGTGAATCCCGGATGGGGATTGAGCAGCTTCAACTGGTCCAGACCCAGCGGCGCGAGCAGGGGCACGATCACGAACCAGGATAAGAACGACCCGGCGCAGATGATAGCGGCCCAGCGCAGGCCGATGATGAAGCCCAGGCCAACATAGTAGGCCCCGGTCCCCAACGCGAAAACCGCTTTGATCTTGTGGGTCACGGTTTCGAAGAACGGCGTGTTGAACGCGAGCGTGGTGACCGTCTCCTGGCCGGCCTTGATCGCGACCTCGCCCGTCGTGAAGACGCCGGTGAACAGCTTGAGCGCCCCGGCGAGGAAGTTGTAGACCACCGCCAGCAGGAAGGAGTAGATCAGCACCCAGGCCTGCCCGCCGCCGCCGGCCGCTCCGGTGGCCAGAATCTCATTCGTGGCCGTCCCTTCGGGGAACGGGAACTTGCCGTGCATCTCCTTGACGAAGTAGCGCCGGAACGGGACCAGGAACAGCACGCCCAGAATCGCGCCCAGCAGCGGCACCAGGAAAATCAGCAGGAAAAGCTGGAGGTTTCCCATCCCCAGCTTCTGGTCGAGCTTCAGCACGTAGATCGCCGGCATGGTAAAGCACGTCCCGCCGGCCACGATGCCGGAGGTCGTGCTCGTCGCCAGGATGTTGATGTTCTCCAGCAGCGAGCTACGGCGGTAACCCAGCCGCAGCAGCAGGCCCGAGAGGCCGACCGCCAGGATCGAGATGGGGATCGCCGTCTCGATACCCGAACCGGCCTTGAGCGCCAGGAACGTCGCTGCCACCGAGAAAACGATGTTCATCACGATGCCGAAGATGATCGACCGCGTGGTGACCTCGGGGACGGTTACGTTCGGCGGGACCATCGGAACATACGTCTCGCCGGGCTTGAGCTCGCGGTAGGCGTTGTCGGGCAGCTTGGTCATGATCTGCGGTTCGGGCATGGGGCTCCCTTTCACTTGTGACTAGCCGCTCGGAGCCGCGAAGCGCAAGCGACCGGACCGCCGCCACCGCCGGTCTCCGCGCCGGACGCGGCGCCCGCGGCATCACTACCCGCTACGCGGTCTTGGTCATGAAATCCTTGCCGATCCAGTGGCGCATGAGCAGCAGCAGGATGCACGAACAGATGGCGATGCAACCGAAGATGAGCCACATCGTTTGCGTGTTCTTGGGGCCCTCCGTCGGGCAATAGCGGGCCATGATCTTGCCGGAATAGAGCAGCGGCACGAGAACCTTGGTCAGGAACCAGGGCAATTGGGCCACGCCCATGTACTGCCCAGTCCGGCCCTCCGGGGCGATCTCCGCCGCGTATTGCAGAAAACGCGGCTGCCACATGGCCTCGCCGATCGTCATGAGCACGATGTATCCGGCCAGCGGCAGGAAAGTCGGCCCCATCACCAGCAGGAAGGACGGCGCCGCCATGATGAACGTTCCCAAAATCATCATATTGTAGACCTTGCACTTCTGGGTCGCGGCGGCGATGAGCGGGGCCATGATGAAGATCAACAGCGCGTTCAGGCTGGAAAAGACCTCGTAGTACTCACCGATCCAGCCCGCAAAGGCGCGGGAGATGTACTGGGGCAACACGAACCAGTTGTAGGTGAAGAGTGTCTGCACAGGGATCAGCGCGAAAATGAAGCAGCAGAACTTGAGGTTGGCCAGGGGATGTCGGCTGACCCAGCGCCGGGCCGGGGGAACCACGGTCGCGACGATGGCCGCCACAATTAGCGCCCCGCCGATGACGAACCGCCAAATGCCGGACAGGGCGAAGTACAGAGCGACCGCGAGCGCCAGCGCCAGAACCCACAGGTGCAGCGGGGTCCGTACCTCCGGCGTAACCTCCACCGCGTCCGGCGCCCGGGGTTCTGCGCCGGCCGGGTTCCCTTTGTCCTGCGCGCCCTCCGCGTCCTTTAGCCTGGCCGTCTCCGCCTTCGCCGCGGCAACGGCCCGTTCGACCGTCCGCTTGGACAGGATAACGGCTGTCAGGATCAGGGCGAGGAGGGTGCACCCGGTGTACACCCAGTAAGTCCCGGGGATGCCGAGGTTCAAGTAATTCCGGTCGCGCAGCAGGAAAGCAAAGGTGGGCAGCCAGCCGCCCAGGTTCATCAGGGCGTACAGCATGGCGAACGCCATCCCCGCCGTCTTCGCCGTCGTGAAATGGCGTACCCCCGCGTACGCCGCCGGTTGATACATCCCGTAGCCGACGATGACCAGGAGGATGCCGCCCATGGTGACCAGGTGCAGGGGCGCCCAGGCCCCGGCCGGCTCGAGCCCGAGCACGGTCGGCGCCCCCGCGATCACTGCCCGACCCACGAACATCAGCGCAAAGGCAGCCAGGATCGCCTTGCGTACGCCCCACTTGTCCGCGATCCCGCCTAGGAGCACCATGGCCAGCGTGATTCCCGCGGTCTGTATTCCGACCATCTTGTGGGACCAGTCGTCCGCGTTCTCCACCCCGCGAAAGACGAAGTCGGAGAAGTAAATCGCGAGGTACAGCAGAATACCGAAGTAGACCATCCCCTCGATCAGGTAAGCGAGGTTGATGCCCCACAGGGCCCGCGGTGCGTGGACCAGGTCGATAAACGGCTGAACAATCTCGCGCAACGGGCTCTTGCGCTGCTCCGGCGTCTGCTCGGTGGTCTGCGTCGTCATGGGAAAGCGTTCCTTTCGTCGAGACGTTGAAGGCGTCCGGGCGGGCCATAAGCTACCGCCTCGCACAGGGAGCCGGCGCTTTCAATGGATCACCGCGTCCGAATTGGCGGTAAGGCTAGCCGCAGCACTCCCAAGCGACAAGTCACAGCCGAAAAAGATGTTCTCTGTGCTGTAAAGGGCCGTCGGCCAGATTTTGTTGACATGTGGAGCACTCCGCTGGTCAGGTTCGGTTTAGTCTTGGCTCATCGTTGAATCGGGGACCGTTGGGGGGACGAGGGCAATGACCCAGGAGCCGTGGGCCACCGGGTTGCGCAGGTGCCGGGCCTCATCGTAGGGCACGCCGTCCTGCCACATCCGCCAGAGGATCTTCAGCCAGCGCTGACCCAGGCAACGCAGGGCCGCCGCGTGCGCCATCCCCTGTTGCTTCTTGTGCTGGTAGTAGGCCTGGGCCCAGGCGCACCAGGGCCGACTCTGGTCCGCCCACAGGTGCACCGTCGCCCGCAGCCAGTGGTTACAGGCGCGGCGGAGGTGAACCCGCTGGACTTTGCCGGACTGGAAGCTGACCGGCGCCGACCCCGCGTAGCCCGCCGCGGCGGGCAGGGCCTGGGGGCTGTCGAACTCCTCCCGGTTGCGGCCCAGCTCGGCCAACAAGCGCGGCGCCAGCTTTTCGCCGGCGCCCGGCAGCGACCCGAAGACGTCGTGGTCGGGGTGGTCGGCGAACAACTTCGCGATCCGCTGGCGGTACTCGTTGAGCTGGTTCTCCAGCAGCCGCAGTTGCCGGGCCAGGGCCACGGCCAGGAAGCTCTTGGCCCGCGTCACCGCGGGACTGGGGCTGACGAACTCGCGGGCGTGGGCGAAGAGCTCCAACCGCTGGTCAGCCGTCTGGGGGCGGTACAGTTTGTGCGTGTGGAGGAACTTCTCCCACTGGCGTTGGCCCGCCCGGACCAACTCGTGTGGCGTCGGGAAGGCGGCCACGAACGCCCAGGCCCCCGGCGCGGTCCAGTCGTCGAAGGCTTGCAGGGCCGTGGGATAATACTCGTGCAGGGTTTCCTGCAAGCGATTCACCAAGGCCGTGCGCTGCTCAATCAGCCCGATCTCGTCGCGGCAGAGCAGACGCAACTCCTGGGTAAGCGGATCCTGCGGCTGGAGCTGGCGCCAGCCGTGTCCGTCGGTCCGCAGGGCATCCGCAAAGCTGCGGGCGTCTAGGCGGTCGCTCTTCCCGCCGCTGGGAGCTTTGCGGTCGCGGTAGCGCTCTTGCCGCTTTGGGGTTGAGCGGGTACACGCTCCAGCCGGCGTCCAGCAGTCGTTCCACGGCCGGCCCGCAACGGGTCTCGATCGCCACGCCCACCTGGGGGAAGGCCTGCAGCTTCTTCCGCAGGGCGGCCCAGCCGACCTCCGCTCCACTGCGCGGACAGTATCCGCTACGGGACCGGCGGCGGGCAACACGGGCAAGTTATTGACAGCCGCGGCCCGGCCCGCCGCCGAGTTATCCACCAGCGGGCTCCGCTGGCGTCGAGGCCGCTGCGCCCGCTTGTGGATAACGTCGGGGACGGTATCAGGGTCGGACCCCGCCGGGTTCGCCCCTCACCCGACCCGCTCTCCGATGGAGAGGTCGGTGTTGACCGGAGCACTACGGTGATCCGCTGAGGACCGACACAAACGGGTTGATGTCGCCGAAGCCGACGTCCCCGTCCGTATTGATGTCGCCGTTGTAATAGTGGCAATCCGGGTACGCGTTGTAGTACGTCGTCTCCCCGCTGCTGAGGGCCAGCACAAAGGGGTTGATGTCGCCGAAATCCACGCTCCCGTCACAGTTGAGGTCCCCACGACCGGCGCCGAAGCCGGTGTTCACCACGAGATGGGCCGCGGGGCTGGTCACCGGGCCGCAGCCGTTGGTCACCACCACGTCATAGTGGCCCGCCTGATTCGCCGGCACGTACAAGAGCACGAGCGTCGCGGTCGTCGCTCCATAGATGTTCCCGCCCGTCGTCAGGTTCACCCCGTTCCGCCGCCACTGATAGCTCAGCGGACTCGTCCCCGAGGCCACCACCGTGAAGACGACATTCGTGTATTCCTCGATCGTCTGGTCATCTGGCGGGTCGGTGATCGCCGGCGGCGAGGCCACTCCCACCGTCGCATAGTTGGACGCCGCAATGCACCCGTCCGCCGCGTTGGACACGAGGCAGTTATACAGGTCGCTGACGTCGCTCAACACCAGGCCGACGATGGTCAGGCAGGACGTCGTGGCTCCGAAAATGTGCGTGCCGTCGTCCACGAGGCCAGTCGTGCCAATCCGCCACTGATAGGTCGGCGACGGGATGTTGACGGCCACGCACATCTGAACCGTACCGCCCAGGCACCCATTCTGATCCTGCGGTTGCTGGATAAACTGCGGCACGACACAGGGTGGATAGTCATAGCCCATCGCGTCGAACATGTTGATGTCGGCCATGCTGAAGAAGTTGGGGAAGTGCGTCTCGCCGTTGGCGAACGCCGGGTCCATCAGGCCGATCCAGGGATTGCCCTGCTCGCGGAAGTGGCTGGCCTGGTACGGCGAGCCGTCGGACATGCGGTACTCATTGGTGATGGTGTCGGAGTTGTGGTCGTCGTCGGGGCTGTTGTAGCTGACCAGCCGCGGCGTGGTCTGAAAATCCGCGTAGGTGTCGGGATTGTAGTTACCGTTGCCATCGGTCCGCTCGAAGCGATAGAGGTCCAGCGAGGTGAAGCTGAATGAGCCGAAGCCGTCGGTACCCGAGATGAACCCCAGCGCGTGCCCGGTTTCGTGGAGCGCCACGTCGATAAAGGACATGCCGGTCACGCCGTTCGATGGATCGAAATCGAAGGAGAACTGGGTGTTGAACGTCATCGACGCGTCCGGCCCGCTGATCGAGCCCACCGTGGCCCGATAATTCGCTTTGGCCCAGTCGACGAAACCCTCATTCGTGATGGTCGGTGAGCCGCCGTTATAGCGCACCGGAACCGTGGTGCCGGTCGGTAACCAGTTCTGAATGACGTCGTCGCTGTCCATCCCCGCCAGCAGCCCGTTGCGCGAGTTCGCATAGCTGACGTTCGACACCGAGCTCGAGGACGTGGCCCCGATCACCCCGCCGCCGCCCATGTCCTGGAAACTCAGGTTGATGGTCACAGTGATCGGGTCGCTGAACAGCCCCGCGAGGTAGGACGACACCGTTTGGAGCGCTGCCGTCGTCCCCGGGGGCACCGAGCCGCTGACATTGAAAACCACGTTGATGCTGGTGCTGGTCCGCTCGGGGCTGCCCACCACCACCACAGGCCCCGCGGCCATCGCCACCTCGTGATTGGCCGCCCATTGCCGCAGATCATTGCTGGTCACGCCCGCCGGATTGGAGCTGCACATCAGCCGCCAGGACTCCCCCGTCTCCACGACGATCTGGCTGCCGTCGGCGTACAACGTGCTCACTTCCGGTTCCCCGGGGATGAAGTAGGTCGGCCACGCCTGGGCGCGTGGCATCTCTGGCGCGCTGATGCGTGTCGCCGTCCTGCTCTGGGCCCAGGCGGTGGCTGCGAGGCACAGCAGTGCGACCAGCCACATGCCCGGCGGACGGGTTACTACACCGCGGAAGCAGACTCCCTTCGACTCACCAGCGCGCATCTCACTACTCCTGCATGAAAGCCAGTTCCGGCTCGCCCGGATCGCATCCGGGATTCGGCCTCTGGCGAATTATAGGCGAGTCAATCGCCGACGAGCCGGGCAAATCGAGGCGGTCGCCTGGGCCCGATACAACGCGGGCTTGCGGCCGGGCAGTCTGCCGGCCGCAAGCCCAGCTATGCACTCACTGCCAGGTTGGTCGATAAGAACCCGTGCCGCGGGTCCCTGGCCCGCGTGACACCGGGTAACGCGGCGTTCTAGGGACAGCCGCCGTCGATGATGCACTGCACGAACGGGTTGATGTCGCCGAAGTTGATGGCGCCGTCACAGTTGATATCGCCGTTGTAATAGTGGCAATCGGGGTACGCGTTGTAGTAGGCCGTCTCGCCATTGCTCAGGGCCAGGATGAACGGGTTGATGTCGCCGAAGTTCACGCTGCCACTGCAGTCGAGGTCGCCGCGCCCGGCGCCGTACTCCGTGTTCACGCAAAGTTGGGCGGGATTACTGAAGACCGGCCCGCACGCGTTCGACACGCGAACGTCAAACGTCCCCGCCTGGTACGCCTGGACACTGATGATCACCAGGGTGGCCGCCGTGGCTCCATAGATGTTCCCCCCGTTGCTCAGGTTCACGCCATTCCGCCGCCACTGGTAGCTGATCGGCGTGTCACCCGACGCGGTGACCTGGAAAACCACGTTGGAGCCCTCTGTGACGGTCTGGCTGTCGGGCTGGTCCGTAATCGTTACCGGACTCATCACCCCCACGGTCGCGTTGTTCGACGTCGCCACGCAGCCATCGTCCAGGTTCGTCACGAAGCAGTTGTACTGGTCGCTCACATCGGCCAGGGTCAGGCCGACGATTTGCAGCGTCGTGGTCGTGGTCCCGACGTAGTGTCCGTTCTCCGGGAGCGGGCTCGAGCCAATGCGCCACTGGTAGCCTGGATTCGGGATGTTGACGGCGACGCTCATCTGCACGGTGCCGCCGACGCAGCCGGTCACGCTCTGGGGCTGCTGTGTGAACTGCGGCACGATACAGGGCGGATAGTCATAGCCAATCACGTCGAACATGTTGATGTCGGCCATGGTGTAGTAATTGGGATAGTACGTGACGCCGGCCGAGATGTACGGACCCATTAGCCCGATCCGCGGAACCTGGTCGCGGAAGTGGCTGGCCTGGGCCGGATCACCGTCGGACATCCGGTACTCGTTCGTAATGATGTCCGAGTTGTGGTCGTCGTCCGGGCTGTTGAAGCTCACCAGCCGCGGACGGACCTGAAACTCCTCGTACGTGTCCGGGTTGTAGTCGCAGCAACCATCGGTACGCTGAAACCGATAAAGGTCCATCACGTGCATGGTGGCGGTCCCCTGGTCGACGTTCGACACAAAACCGAACACGTGACCGGTCTCGTGAATCGCGACATCCACGAAGGAGCCCGCGCCAGCGGTGATGCCGTCGGTCGGGTCGTAATCCCACGCCACCAACGTGTTATACGTGCTCGAACCGCCGTAACCGGAAGTCGAGCCCATGCTGGCCTTGTAGGCCGCCTTCGGCCAGTTGATGTACGACTGCTGCGTGATCGTGTCCGAGCCGCCGTTGTAGCGCACCGGGCAGGAGCTGCCGGTCGGCAGCCAGTTCTGAATCACGTCGTTGGAGTCCATGCCGGTGACCAGACCGTTGCGCGTATTGGTATAGGTCTGGTTATTGTTGTAGTTGACCTGCGTCGAACCCCAAATGTTCGGGTCGCCCAGGTTCTGGAAGCTGATGCCCACATCCACGGTGATCGGGTCGCTGAACAGGGTTTCCAGGTACGCCTCGACGATGCTGAGGGCCGCCACCGCCGGGGCGGGAACCGAGCCGTCGGCGTGGAAAACGATGTTGATGCTGGTGCGGCCACGATTCGGGTTGTCCACGATCGTGACGGGCCCGTCGTTCATCAGGGCTTCGTGACGCTCCGCCCAGGCTTTCAGGTCCTCAACCGTTACCCCCGTGGGATCCGAGCCAATTGCGAGCGACCACCACCCTTCGGTCTCAACCACGATCTGACTGCCGTCGTAGTACAGCGTGCTGATCTCCGGCGCGCCCGGGACCACGTAGGTCGGCCATGCGGATTGCGCAGCCGGCTGCACCGGCGGCTGTGCCGGCGACGCCGGCCGGTTGCTCTGCGCAAATGCCACCGTCGCGCCCAAGGTCGCCACGAGCGACCAGCCCATGAGCCGGCCCAACTGTACTCTCAGCCCAGGAACGCTTTTCGATTGCCGAGCGGTCATTGCCAAACTCCCAACTAAAAGCCTACCTCCGCGGCGCTGTCGTGTGCGGAACGTACAACAAGAAGAACCGGTCCATCGACGTTGCTGCTACCGGCGATTAGACAGGGGGTGCCAGGCACCCGCGGGTCCCGGCACAGACTGCGCGCACCCGGCCGCGGCACTACTCGGCGCGGCGGACGCGCAGAAACAGAACCTGCCTCCACATGCCAAGTTACCCGCCGCGCGCGCGCAAGTCAAGCTTTATGCTCGCCAGCGCGTCGCACGTCCGCGCCTCCGCTGCAATCTGCGGCCGAAAACGTGCACGTTACCTGCTGCAATCGGGAGTTTCTCACATTCAGGTCGCGATTCTCGCCTGGACAGATGGCGTACATGAAGGCCAGAGGGTTATCGGACTGTAAGTGCGGTTAGCCGACTTATGATCGCTGCCCTGCACTGACCGCGCTCACGCGAACGTGCCGGGGCGCAGTCGGATCTTCTGGTCATCGTCGACGCGGGCACGGTCAACGGCCGCCCGGCGACCGGCGACGGCTTCTCGGTCGACGTCTACGTCCTGGTGTCCGACGACCGCCTGAACGTGTACATGTACGACTCACGGACCCTCACCACCGCGACGGACGGCACGGTCACCATCGTCATCGAGACCCTGGGGGCCCTGTCCCGCGCGGAGCGAACGGCCCAGCGCCATTAGACCAAACGCCGTCCCGTACGGCTTGTCGTAGGCGTGCATGTCATAGTCCCACGTCGAGCCGTCCTGCTGCTGGATCTTGAGGATCTCGTACTGGAGCCGCGGCCAGTACGCGCGCTGGTCCTCCGGCGACAGGTGCTCAATCACGCGGGCCGCGTAGTAGTGCCCGAACAGGTAGAAGTAGCCGGAATTCTGGTAGAACGCCTCGTGCGGGATCGGCCGGTGCATCGCGATCTCTAGGAACCGGTGTTCGCGGAAGAACACCTCGATGCCCGTCCGCAGACGCTCAACCCCCACGTCGTCCCCTGCCAGAAGCAGGGCGACGTTGCACGCCTGAATCCGCCCTAACGATCCATTCACGCGATCAATGGAGCCGATATTGCGCGGATGCGTAATCGCTTGAACCGAGTACGTGTAGGCCCCATTGGGCAATCGGCAACGCCGCACCGCCCGCACCGCGCGCTGCAGCAGCGCCTCGTCCACCGCCAGGCCCTGCTGTCGGGCTTCCACTAGGGCGACGATGCCCGCCGCGGTCGTGAAGCTCGTTGCCCACTGCGGCCGGGCCGTCCGCGGCGGATCGAATTCGAGGTAGCCCCACCCCCCACTCAGCGACTGGCTGCGTGCCAGGCGCTCCAGGTGCAGCTCCGCCACCTGGCGAATCGCGGCACGGCGCTCGTCGCCGGCGTTCCCCATATGTCCGTAGGCCGCGGCCAGTGCCTGCAGCCCGTAGATGTGCGCCCAGCAGTCCATCGTGTCCCATTCACTGGGCCGCTTCACATCCGCATTCGCGATGAGATACGCAACCGCACGGTCGGCCGCGGCCAGCGCCTTATCTGACTCGCCCACCTCCAGCAGCGCCAGGCAGCACAAACCGGTCGTGGCCACCCGCCAACTGCGCTGCGACTCCGGGTTCGACCAGGTCTCGCCGCTCCAGGTCGTAATCGAATCCGCCGCCCCGCCCCACGAGCCATCCCCATTCTGCGAATGCAGGACGAATTCCAGCCCGCGCTGGAGGGCCGACCGCACGACCGCCGGCGTTACATCTTGCGGAGCAAGCCGGCCACCACGATCGCCCGCGAGCGCTGGCCCCACGATGGCCGCAACAATCCAATACGCCGGCCAGCGCTTCACGGTTTTGTCCCCGCTGTGGTGGGCTGGGACTCGGCGGCCTTCTGCTGGGCGTCCTGAATCTCCTCCACGACGTCCGCCAATTCATCTTCGAGCCGCGTAACCTCGGCCTCCGCGTTCAACGCGGCCACGCGGCGGTCAAGCAGGGCGCCTTCGTTGTCGCGTTGCACCTGCAGGGCGGCGCGCTTGCGCTGTTCCGCCGCCAGATCCACCTCGGACTGCTCGAGGGGCAGCGACACTTCCTTCAGCGTCTTGAGCTCGTCGCGGCGTAATTCGAGGTCGCGTTCCGCACGGGCGAGCCGGCGTTTGGCCCGCTCGATGACGATTTCCTTGGTCTGATCCGCGAATTGCTCCTCGCTGTACATGAGCACCAGTTGGTCCAGCTCCTCGCGGGCCTCGAGGCTGCCGTCCTCGGCCTGCTGAAGGCCCAGCTCCGCCCGGGCCAGCCGATTGGGAGCGGTGAACTTCGTGAAAATCTGCTGTCGCCGTTTGGCCAGCTCGAACTCCATCTCCGCCTGGGCAAGCTGATCGTTGTACTTCAACTCGCCCTGCTCGACGGCGATCGTGGCCTTGGCCAGGCTCAACTGGGCCACCTCGAGGCTGTGCTCGAGCCGGGCGCGTTTGCGTTCCCGCTCGCGGGCCTTCTTCGCTTCCTGTCGGACCGGGTCCACGTCTTTCTTGTTCTTGTCGTCGGGGGGGCGCGCGACCTGGTCCTCGGCGGGCCGTGTCGCTCCAACCGCTGGAGCCCGAGGAGCCTTTGCCGGCTCCGCCGGCGGCGCGGGCGCAATCGGCCGCGGCGACCCGCAACCACTGAGCAGCGAAGACCACAGCGTTGCCGCCACGAGGATCCCAATCCGCCCGGCGGTTGTGTTCATGGAGGCTTCTCCGTCTCGAGCACCAACCCCGCGGCGGCTGCCCAGCGCCCCCGACGGCCAGACAGCGGTCGCGTCACGAAAGCCGGAAGAACCTGCTCACTATAGTCGGTCCCCGCCCGCGGAGGTATTCACGGCGCCTGGCAGCGCTGGTCCAGCGTTAGAACTGAAACGCGTCGGCGGAAAAATCGGGGTTGAGCTCGATCTGCGTGAACACGTAGCTGCCGAGCAGCTCCTCCTGGTTGTGGTCGGCGTACGAGTACACGGCGACCGGCAAGAGCCACTCCTGGTCCAAATGCAGGACCATGCGCGCATCCGGGTAGGGCCCGCTGGGACCCTCGTAGGGCAGGTCGCGCACGATCACATACGTGGGCCGGCCGCCCACCACGCCGGTACCCCCATAGCGCAGGGCGAGCACCCCGCGCTCCGCCGCCACCGCGTTGTAGGCCTCGAGCAAATCGAAGGTGGCATGAAAACCGGCCTCGTCGATGGCGCGTCGGCTGGCTTTGCGGGCATCCGCCCCGTGGATGGGCACGAAGACGTCTTTGACGAACAGGCGGGCAATCGCGCCGTTGGGCTCCACGCGGGCGACCGCGTCGCCCTTTTCATTTCGGTAGGCACAATCGTCCTGCAGGTAAAGCGCGCGGCGGGCCTGGCCGGGGTTGTTTCTCCAGATCATGTAGACCGAGCGCGGCGATTCGCGGTAGCGCAGCTCGACTTCCTGCAGCTCGGACAGATCGTTCCCCAGGCGTTCCTGCTTGACGAGCACGCAACGATACTCACGCACGGTGCGTTCGTAGCGTTCCCGGCCCATGCGCACGAGTGCCATCGGGTCGCGCTGAGCCAGCGTTGCCAGATCGGGGGCCACGTCCCGGGCGGGCGCCCCACGCTCGACGGAAGCGTCCATCGGGAGCCGCGCCGCGGTGGGCAGGCTCGACAGAATCCACAAGGCGGGAGGGCCGACGATGATCAGCGCCCCGGTTACGTACAGAAAACCACGGCGATGGAACATCGTGCTCTTCCTCGACCCGGGGATTGCTTGCGGTCCCACGCGGTACTCGCGGGGCCGCCCATTAACAGATCGACACAGTCAAACCGCGCTCTTCAGGGTTTTCTTAACCCACTAACCGGTCATCCTCTGCGCGTCCTGCAACCGCGCAATTGGGGGTGATTATAGCAACGTATACCCCGGACACAAGCGCCCGGTTGCGGTCCCTTCACGTTTGGGCCCATTCGGCGAGCAGCCCGGCGTACGGCGCTGGGTCCGGTTCGAACTCGAGCGTGTGGGCCGCCGCGGGGAGGATGTGGAGGGTCGGCGGCCGGGCGGCGATCCGTTGCAGCCAGGCGATGGCCGGCCCATTGCGAATGATGCGATCGCGACCCGCCAGCAGCAGCGTGGTCTGCGCTGCCAGGCTGTGCGGCGCCGCGCCGCGCAAGGCGCGATCGAGACGCGCGGATTCGTAGAGAAACCGCGCTGTGGCGCGCGTCAGCTTGAGCGGATCATCGGCGATGAACGCCCGCCCCGTGGGGTTGTCCGTGAAGAGCGCCGGGTCGTTTAGCGGAATGGGGAACTCGCGCTGCTGGCGTGTGAGTAGCGCGAGGCCAATCCGCAGACGCACAACGAGCCCGACGTCGACCGCGGGGAATAACCCCGGCGCGATGAGCAGCACGCGCGTCACGTGCTCGGGCCGCCGCAACGCCCACGCGACTGCGAGCTTCCCACCCCAACTCACCCCCACCACTGCGAACTGCTGCGCTCCCCACTCCCGCCGCGCCCAGTCCGCGAGCTCGTCGAGGTCAGCGAGCCAGCGCGCCGCCGCCGGCGCGTCGCCGCGCGCCGCCCGGTTCAGCCCGCTCCCGCGCCGATCCACCAACAGCACCGGCAGCCCCGCCGCGGCCAGCGCGGCCGCGGACCATTCGAACCAGCCGCCGTGCGACTGGATGCCGTGGACATACAGAACCGCCAGCGGTCGGGATGGCGGCACCGGCGGCCACACCCGGCCGCGCAGCTCGTATCCATCACCGACCTTCCAGGAGCGGAACTCGGGCGGCGTGAGCGGCGTCCGCATACGCGGCTTACAGCTCGCTTTGGTCCAGCACGCGGAATTTCTTGGCCTGCAGGACCGAAACCGCGGCCTGGACATCATCGACCTGGATTGCCAGGCACGGCTGCCGTTCCTGGGTAGCCCACACGGTATACACGTAGTTGATATTGACCTCGCCGGCGATCAGGGCACTGCACACGGTGAGGATGCCGTGCTTGCCGTTGGGCAGGGGGATCACGAGGACCTCACTCTCGCTCAGCGCGAAGTGTGCGTCGGTGAGGATTTGATGCGCCGCGTCCGGGTCGTCGACCAGGAGGCGGACGATGGCGCAGTCCGCCGCGGCATCGACGGATAGTCCGAGAATATGGACCGGCTCGTCCTCCAGCAATCGCGCGATCCGCAGAAGCTGGCCGACCCGGTTCTCCAGGAAAACCGAGAGCTGGCGACAGTACGGATGATCGCTGCCTTCCGCGGTCTTGAGAGGTTCGACGCTCATAGGCTTGTACGAGCGGGGTTCAACCGTTCGATCGTTGGGACACGCGCAACAATTCTTGCCCTAAGTTAGCTTTGCGGGCACCGCCTGTACAGCACAAAAAGACTTTTTCCTCCGCGGTCGCCGCCTCGCGGAGCCAACGCGTTGTCAAATCAGCTTGGGTCCGGTCTATTCCCAGGTAGAATGTGGGCGCACCGGGTTGCACTCCGGCCGTCGCGGCCGGGGTACAGGGCTGTTGTTGGCCACGGGCGCCGGCCGCCCGTTGGGGGGCACGGCGGCGGACGGATGAAACAGTGGTCACCCTCGTTTGTCCAAATTGCGCCTCCAGGACCGCGGTAGCGTCGCCTGCGGAGGTCGCGCTTTGTCCGCGCTGCGGTCGCATTCTGGCGGGCGGTGGCGAAACTCCGTCACCCGCAGCCGCGGCGGTCCAGCCGGCGGCTTCAGTCGACGAGGTCGACGCTGCCAGCCCGCTGGACACGGCCTTGATCGCTGACCTGCGTGACGCACTCGGGTTTGCGGGGGGGCTCTCCGGTTACGGTCCGACCGCCCACACCGCACGTGCCGGCCATAGTAGCGCGGGCTCCGGCGACCTGCTGCCGCCGGCCACCCTCTCCCCGCACACCTGTCTCGGGGACTTCGAAATCCTCGCCGAGCTCGGTCGCGGCGGAATGGGCGTCGTGTACCACGCGCGGCAGTTGTCGCTCGGGCGCGAGGTGGCGCTCAAGGTGCTGCCGGGGTATGCCCGGCACGGACGCTCGGCGGTAGAGCGCTTCCGAGTGGAAGCCCAGGCCGCCGCCCGGATCCATCACACCAACGTCGTCTCGATCTACGCCCAGGGCGAGCACGACGGGCACTATTACTATGCCATGGAGCTCATCCAAGGCGTCGGGTTGGACACCGTCATCCGCAGCCGGCCGGACCTCCTGAGCACCACCCGAATGCGCCACTCGTCAACCGCACGGCTCGTGGAGCGCAGCCGCAGCGCGGCGTCGCACCCCGCAGAGGCACCGGCGGCAGGCCCGGTGGCTTTGCCGCCCAGCCCCGACCAGATCAGTGGCCCCGATGACAGTCGAACGACGGAGGTCCGCTGGACGCGGGCCGACTACCGGCACATCGCATCGTTGTTGGCGGAGGTGGCGGATGCGCTCGAGTGCGCTCATCGCCTGGGCGTCATTCACCGGGACGTCAAGCCGCACAACCTGCTGTTGGGCGCAGCGGACTCGGAGGTTCGTCGGCCAGCCGCGGACCCACGCAGTGCCAGCGTCATCCAGCGCCTGCATCTGACTGACTTTGGCCTCGCGCGCCTGACCGATGCGCCGCATCTCACGGTCAGCGGCGAGGTCATGGGCACGCCCGCGTACCTGTCGCCCGAGCAGATCCGTGGCCACCCGGCCGGAATCGACCACCGGACAGACATCTACTCCCTCGGGGTTACCCTCTACGAGGTGCTCACGCGACAGAAGCCCTTCGACGGACAGACGCCTGAGGAGATCATGGCGGGCATCAGCATCGCCGAGCCGCTGCCGCCACGTCGGCTCAATCCGCGCGTCCCCGTCGACCTGGAGACGATCTGCCTGCGCGCCATGGAGAAGCATCCGGCGCGGCGCCACCCGACGGCGGCGCTGCTGGCCGAGGACCTGCGTCGGTTTGCCGACGGCCGGCCGATCCTGTCGCGGCGAACCAGCCGCCTGGTGAAAGTGGGCAAGTGGGCGCGGCGACACAAGGCCGTGACCACTGCGTTTGTTGCGGCGGCCGTCGTGCTGGCGCTCGCCGGCGGGTGGGCCTGGAGCGCCCAGGTAGCGCGGGTCCGCGCGCAGCAGGCCCAGCGGGTTGAAGCCCAGCGGCTGCTGGACAACGCCTACGCACAGCTTGCGTACTACGACTTTCGAAGGCCCGAGCTGGTGTCGCCAGACATTGAGCAGGCTGCTGCGCTCGGGGCCGCCCCGGAGCCACTCCACCTCGTGCGGGCTTTGGCCGCGATGGGCCGGAACGACCCCCGTGCGTCGATCGAGCAACTGAGTGCGGCCCTGGCGGAGGGCCCGGCCGACGTGCGCGCGCTGTACCTGCTGTCCTGGGCGCAGTACCGGAACCGCGACCCAGCCGCCGCCCGCGCGACGTTCGATCGCGCGGAGCAGCTTCGGACCAGCGCGGGCCCCGCGCCGGCAGCGGAGATGACCCCCGACGCCTGGTTCTTCCGCGGGCTGGCCATTCACTTTGTGGACGCAGCGGCGGCGCTCGATTCGTACCGCGAGGCGAACGCCCTGCGGGCCCGCCAGCATGGCTTTTACCCCCAGGCCGTCCTGCACGTGGCGCGGGCCCGGAATCAGCAGATTTACTTCACGCGGAGCCTCGAGCCGTTTTCGGAAGCGCAGGCCAGCCTGCGGCAACTGGCCGAACAGGGCTACTACGAAGCCCTGCCGTACTACTACCTCTCGATCGCGCACCGTCTGGCGGCCGAAATCTACAAGGGGAGCGAGGGGACCCGCGGCGATCAACTCGTCGCCGAGAGCTACACGCAGGCCCTCGACTGGGCGCAGCGCGGGCAGCGGGTGGACCCCGCGGACGACCGGCCCGTTACGGCCGAGGCCGAGTGCCTCGAGAGCATGGGCCGGTACGCGGAGGCCATCGAGGCGCGCAACCGGGCTATCGCCGTGGCCGACGCCGAGGTCAAACGCTGTGAGGCCTACCACTACCGCTGGCGCCTGTATTACTGGACCGGGGACTTCGAAGCCGCACTCGCCGATGTGCATGCGCATGCCTTCTGCGATCCGAACAGCCCCGCTTACGCCCATGTCTATCCAGCGCTGCTTCAGGCTGAAATGGGTGATTTGCCGGTAGCGCTGGCGCAGGCCCGGGCCTTGGCCGCCGACGCTCCACGCAGCGCGCAAGCCGTTCTCTGGTCAGCCACTTGCCTGCGCCTGCTGGGCCAGCCGCAGGAAGCGGCCGACCTGCTCGCGAGCAAGGTGGACACGGTCGACTACGCGGCGGGCCTGATGCCGCCACAAACCGAGGCCTGGGTACACGCGCTCTACGCGTACTGCCAGGAAGGAGGGGCCTTGACGACGCTGGAGGAGCTGGCTGGGCAATCGCCCACCCCGTGGAAGCTGTGGAGCGAAGCCCACTTCCATGCGGCGGCCATGCGGCTGGCGGACGGCGATCGCGCCGGAGCGCTGCAGGCGTTCCAGCGCGCCTATCGGTCGTTCGACGGGGAGGAGCGCTACACGTATCAGGCGAAGCTGTTCTGCGTGCAGATGCAGAAAAACCTCGCTTGGCCCCCGTGGATTCCGGTATCATACAGTTCTGGGCCGGGCGGACTGGCCGATCCGACCGCCGCGGAGTCCCTGACTTCGGCACCCGAGGAGAGGAACAGCCCATGACGACTTTTGCTACTCTGTGCTCGTTGCGCCGGTCGCTCAGCCCGGGGTTGTGCCTGGCGTCGTTGCTCGTCCTGGGGTGGGGGCCGGGGAGCCACGCCGCCCCACCGATTGAGCCGCTGCCGGCGCCTTACTATTCATTCGACCTCGCCTCACCGAGTGTCGGCGCCGGCCTGGTGGGGGCCGCTGACATCCTGAGCCTGAGCACGCCCTACCCCATGGTCGTCGTGCCCGCGTCGGCGCTGCAGGCTTTTTCCGCGTTCGATGATCTGGACGCGCTTTCGGACGGGCACGCGTCGATTGCTCCCTCCGACGTATTCGCGATCCTCTTTTCGGTCGATCGCGCCACGGTGGGGCAGGCGCCGCCCGACTCCTGGGCGGTCACGGAGGGCGTGCCGTTCAACGTGCTCGATCAGGCCGAGCGTGGACAGGCTGCCGGCGATCAGTACATCTCGCTCGATACGTTCACGCGCGAGCGCGGGCGAGCCGCCAACAACGTGCTCGTGCGAAATAACTATGACGAAGGCGGTACGGACTTCGGCGCGGTGCCCCAGGCGGACTCGTACGGCAACCCGCTGCCCGCCCTGACGCGCGAGTTGCAGGACAACGTGGACGCGACGAACCTGTTCCCTTCGGACAGTGACGGGCGCGTGATCCAGAACGTGTACTTCTCACTTACGGCAGACTCGCCCTCACTGGTTCCGCTGTCGTACCCTGAGCCACCGAGCGGCGCGAACATCTTCTTCAACCCGGATCCACTGACCTTCACCCCGACTCAGCGCTATGCGACCTTTATCCAGTTGGGACTGGTGCCCCCCGACGACATTGACGCGATGATCGTCTTCGACACCAACGGGGACGGCGTTTTCAACGAGTCGGACCGGGTCGTGTTCTCCCTCGCTCCCGGCTCACCGTCGTTGAACATGATCCCGGGGAACAGTGGTCCCGCCGCCGCCGCGGACCTTTTCGTCGCCATGCCGGGCCAGCCGCCGATGCTCTACGTGCCGGCTGCGGCGTTCGGGCTGGGATACCCGCTGGACAACATCGATGCTTTGGACCTCGTGTTCTGCGACGACCCGCTGGACTGCGCGGCTCGATACGGCATTCGCGCCTTGAAGGGCGACCTGAACTGCGACAATGCCGTCAACTTCGGTGACATCAACCCGTTCGTCCTGGCGCTGAGCAACCCGGGGCAGTACCACAACGCGTTCCCCGGGTGCTTCATCCAGAATGGCGATATCAACCGCGACGGCGCGGTCAACTTCAGCGACATCAACCCCTTCGTGGCACTGCTGACCGGTGGGGGCGGGCCGGCGCGCACCTTCGGCAGTGCGAGTGCCCGATAATCGGCCCGCAGCGACCGACCGCAGTTTGACCTTGATTCACCGGGTGGCGACCGCAAGAATGGATTAGGCAAGCGCTGTGCGCGGAGGATGGAAATGCGCTCATTGGCCAAAAAGCCGGCTCTCAGTGTATCTGTGCTGGCGTTGCTGGCGACCGTGCCGGCCCTGGCGGTGGAGCAGACGGTCAAGAATGACTCGGTCGTCGACTTCGGCCAGGCCGTCATCGTCGGCAACTTCGTCGTCGGGGAGGTGGCGGCGGCGCGCCTCACCTCGCCGTGCGATGGCACGATTGTCGCCGTCCAGATCCTCTGGCTCGAAGGCACGCCCGGGCATCCGCCGACCCTCGAAGACGCCATCTACGTCTGGAACGGCAACACGTTTCCCGCGCCGGGCACCGAGCTCGCCTTCCTGGAGGGTCCGGTCCTGACGCCCGGCTTCTGGAATGAGTTTCGCTACCTGGACGAAGCGCAGACCATCCCGCTGGCCGTCCCAGTGGTCACGGGCCAGCAGTTCTACGTCGGACTCCAGTTCGGTGAGCCCACCGACGTGGGCAACGGCGGACCCAGCGTCGTACGTGACCTGGACGGCTGTCAGTCCGGCAAGAACTCGCTTTATAAAATCCCGGGCGGGTGGCTGAATTTCTGCATCTACCTGGCGGGTGACCTGGCCATCCGCGCCGTCATCGATTGTCCTGGCCCCACCGGCGCCTGCTGCCACGTGGACGGTACCTGCGAAGCCGGGCAGCAGCAGAGTGACTGTCAGGCCTTCGGCGACATCTGGACGCAGGGCAAGACCTGTGCCCAGGTCACCTGCACCGCGCGCGGCGCGTGCTGCCGCGCCGGCGGCTGCCTCCAGCTTACGCAACAAGCCCAATGCGAGTCGATCGGCGGCGTGTGGGCCGGCCCGGGCAGCGACTGCAACGAAAGTGCCTGCGTGGCCGGGGCCTGCTGTCTTCCCGCGACCGGCGAATGCCAGCAGACGTTCGAGTTTCAATGCGTGGCGCTGGGCGGCACGTTCCTGGGTCACGGCGTGAGCTGCGGCCCGCCCAACCCATGCCCCCAGCCGATGGGTGCCTGCTGCTTCGGGACCATTTGCATCACCGACCAAACGAGCGCGGATTGCTCCGGGGCGGGCGGCGAGTGGGCCGGCGCGGGCACCAATTGCGACGACGACAACGGCAACGGCATCCCGGACGCGTGCGACACCAACACGCCTTGCGCGGGCGACCTGAACTGCGACGGGGCGATCGACTTCGGTGACATCAACCCGTTCGTTTTGTATCTGTCCAACTTGGCGAGTTGGCAGAACGCATTCCAGGACTGCAACCCGGGAAACGGCGACATCAACTGTGACGGCACCTACGGACAGGGGTCGTTCGGCGACATCAACCCGTTCGTGTCGCTGATGACGCAGTGCGGCGCCGGGTGCAACTGCCCCGGTCCAGTTTCCTGCCCGTAGCGCTACCGCAACAGTGCCGTCGACCTCCGTGGCCGACGTTGAAGACGGGAAACGCCTGTGCCTGCCGCGGCCGACACGGGCGTCGACCGCTACTCGGCAAGCGCGCGAATCAAGGCGGGCTCGTATTACGTGGCTTCGGCCCCGGTCGCGACGATGTCCGGCTTTTCCGCCGGCCCCTTGGGAGCGTCCACGCCCTCGAACACGAAGAGCCGCGCGTCCGAATCGGGCTCGCCGCCCACCTTCACGCGGATGAGGCCCTTGCCGGCGTACTTGCTCCGCAGGATGTCTTCGGCCAGCGGGTCTTCGATCATGGTGGAGATGGTCCGCCGCAGCGGCCGCGCCCCGAACTTCTCGTCGGAGCCTTTCTCGACCAGGAGTTCCTTGGCCTCGGGCGTCAGCTCGATCGTCAGCCCCTTGCCCTTGAGGCGCTTGTTCACCTTGGCCAGCTCGAGGTCGACGATGTTGAGCATGTCGGCGTGGGTGAGCTTGTGGAAGACGACCACCTCGTCGATGCGGTTGATGAACTCGGGCCGGAAGTTCCGCTCCAGCTCCGAGGTCAGCATCTCCTTCATCTTCTGATACGTGAGCTCGTCGTCACGCTTGACGAACCCGAACGGGTCCTGGCTGGTGATGCGGTCGGCCCCGATGTTGCTCGTCATGATCATGATCACGTTGCGGAAGTCCACGTGCCGGCCGAACGAGTCGGTCAGCCGGCCTTCCTCCATGATCTGCAGCAGCATGTTGAACACGTCGGGATGGGCCTTCTCGATCTCGTCGAGCAGCACGACCGCATACGGCCGCCGCCGGATGCGCTCGGTGAGTTGCCCGCCCTCCTCATAGCCCACGTATCCGGGCGGGGCCCCGATCAGCCGGCTGACGTTGTGCTTCTCCATGTACTCCGACATGTCGATCGTGATCATCGCGTCTTCGTCGCCGAACATGAAGTCGGCGAGCGTCTTGGCCAGCAGCGTCTTCCCCACGCCTGACGGGCCCAGGAAGATGAACGAGCCCATCGGCCGGTTCGGGTCCTTTAGGCCGCTGCGGCTGCGGCGTACGCTGCGGGCGATGGCGCTGAGCGCCTCATGCTGGCTGATGACCTTCTTGTGCAGCTCGTTCTCGAGCTCCAGCAGCCGGGCCGCCTCTTCCTTCTCCAGGCGCGTCAACGGGATGCCGGTCATGCGGCTGACAACCTCGCCCACGACGAGCTCGTCCACGATCCCCTCCGCTTCCTGCGCGTTGTCCTTCCACTCGCGCTGGATGTTCTCGCGCTTCAGGCGCATGGATTCGCACTTGTCGCGCAGCTCGGCGGCCCGCTCGTAGTCCGCGTTCTTGACCGCCTCGTCCTTCTCCGCGGTCAGCCGCTCGATCTCCCGCTCCAGGTCGGCCAGGTCGGGCGGCATGGTCATGCTGCGGATGCGCACGCGGGCGCCGGCCTCGTCGATCACGTCGATCGCCTTGTCCGGCAGGACCCGGCCGGTGATGTAGCGGTGCGACAGCTCCGTTGCGGACCGCAGCGCCTCGTCGGTGATGTGCACCCGGTGGTGCGCCTCGTACCGGTCGCGCAGGCCGTGCAGGATGTCCAGCGTGTGCTCGACCGACGGCTCGTCCACGTGGATCGGCTGGAAACGCCGCGCCAGGGCCGCGTCTTTCTCGATGTACTTGCGGAACTCGTCAAACGTCGTCGCCCCGATGCACTGAATCTCGCCGCGCGACAGGGCCGGCTTGAGCACGTTCGACGCGTCGATCGCCCCTTCGGCCCCACCCGCCCCCACCAGCGTGTGCAACTCGTCGATGAACAGGATCACGTTCCGCGCCCGGCGGACCTCGTTCATCACCGCCTTGATCCGCTCCTCAAACTGGCCGCGGTACTTCGTGCCGGCGACCATCATCGCCAGATCCAGGATGACAATCCGCCGCTCGTGCAGCAGCTCCGGTACCTGGCGGTTGATGATCTTCTGCGCCAGTCCCTCGACAATGGCGGTCTTGCCCACGCCAGCCTCACCCAGCAGGACCGGGTTGTTCTTCATGCGGCGGCAGAGGACGGTAATGACGCGCTCGATTTCGGCCGCGCGGCCGATGCAGGGATCGAGCTTGCCTTCCCGCGCGAGCTCGGTCAGGTCGCGACCGAACGAATCCAGCGCGGGGGTCTTGCTCTTGCCCTTCTTGCTGGCGAGCTCACCGGGCGGCGCCATGGCGCTCGCTTCTTCGGTCTCGACGCCGGCCCCGAGCAGATTGAGGACTTCCTCGCGGACATCGTCGAGCTTGAGGCCCAGGTTCATCAGCACCTGGGCCGCGACGCCGTCCTGCTCGCGCAGCAGCCCGAGCAGCAGGTGCTCGGTTCCGACGTAGTTGTGGTTGAGCTGGCGGGCTTCCTCGATCGCGTACTCGATGACCCGCTTGGCCCGCGGCGTCTGGGGCAGCTTGCCCATGGTCACCATCTCGGGCCCGCTCTTGACGAGCTTCTCCACCTCTAGGCGCACCTTGCGCAGGTCCACCCCGAGGTTCTTCAGCACGTTGGCCCCCACGCCCGAGCCCTCCTTCACCAGTCCGAGGAGGATGTGCTCGGTCCCAATGTATTCGTGGTTGAACCGCTGCGCTTCCTGGTTGGCTAGGGCCATCACCTTCCGCGCCCGATCCGTGAAGCGTTCAAACATGCGTCAGGGTCTCCCGGCAGTCCGCAACTCCCGTTGTCGAATCCCTCACCGGTTTTCCGACGGAATCCTGGGACCTTGGACCACCACGACATTCTATGCCGCGCCCTCGACGGCAGCAACCATAGCTCCCGCCGCCACTGCTGTTATCGACTGCGGCATGCCCCACAATCAGCAGGCAGCGGGCCGGGCCGGTCTCGCTGGGCTCGACGTGCCCTACAGATTACCGAGCCGGTCCTCATGCGCGCGGATTTGTTGCTTGTAGAGCGCGTGCCGATCGAGTTGTCGCACGTGGCGCCACGCCGCCCGCGCGGCCGCCGCGCCGCCCGCCGCGGTTAAAGCCTGCGCCAGCCGATAAGCGACGAGCAAATCGTCGGGAGCCTGCGCTGCCAGGGGCTGCAGCAGCTCCACGGCGCGCGCCGCTTCGCCACGGGCCAGCAGCTCCTGCGATTGCCAGAGGAGTTGCCGCCGCAGACTCGCCGCGGCCTGCGCGCGCAGCTCGCGCACGCGCCCCATGAAGCGCACCTGGGCCCCGACATAGGCCCCCGCGGCCAGGCCGATGGCGAGCGCCGGCACCGTCCCGGAGAAGTCGTCCGGAAACAGCAGCACCGCCAGAACGGCAAAGTTTGCGCACGCGGCGAACAGCCCGCCCCCGACGAGCCCGGACGCCACCGAGCCGATCAGGATCATCCCGCTCCCGGGCAGCAGCAGGTTGGCCCAGGGTGCCCAGCGCTCGATCGGCCTGCTCGCTCCTGGAGTACTCACGGTCCTTCTCCCGCCGCCGCTTCGGCGCGGCGTGCGCACATCAACCCATACAGTCCGCTGAGCCGCTGCACCATCTCGCCGACGCTATGATGCTCCCCGACGTACTCTCTCGCCAGGCGCCCCAGCTCCTGCCCGCGTTGGGGCTGCTCGACGGCACGCGCCAGGAGGTAGGCCAGCTCGACCGCCGATCCGGGCGTAAACTGCCACGCCGTCTGGTCTTCCACGAACCAGTCCGCGGGCTGACCGCGGGCCGCGATGACGAGCTTGCCGAGCGCCATGGCCAGTAGCGGCACGATGGACAGTTCGCCCTGCGGGCCTGGGACCACACAGGCGTCCACCTCGGGCAATACTTTCTCCCATAGCCAGGGCTCGTCGATCAGGGAAACGCAGTCCTGCACCTGCCGGGCGCGAATTCGCCGCCACACCGCCGCCACGCCAGGGTCGGCGGTCATGAGCGCGACCTGGACCTGGCCGCCTTTGCGACGCAGCTCCGCGACCGCGTCGATGAGCACCTCCAGGCTGCGCCGCTCCGGCCACGGCCCGACACAAAGCGCGCTGAACGTTTGCTCCGGCTGACGCTCGGTCACGGCGCGGAGCAGCGGCGCGATGGCCGGGGGGATGACGTGACACCGGCTGGCCGCCATCGGAAACCGCCGCAGCAGCGGCGCGGCGAGGGACGGCGCGGCCACGGCGACATGCTGGTTGTCGCGCAGCCCGCCGCGCACCAGGCGGATCACGTGCGCGGCCCCGAGCGCATGAACCAGGAGCGGCACGGCGGTGCGCCGCGACCATCGCCGCCACCACCACAACCCCGTGGTCCCCCACAGGTGCACCAGGTCCGGCCGCGGGTTGAAGTGGGATTCCAGGTACGCGTCGAGATTCCACGCCCGCCAACCGCCCAAGTGCGGCGTCCAGTGGCACTCGACGGGCGTGCCGGACAGGCGCGCGAGCAGCGTACGATCGTCAGTCAGCAGCGCCAATTGCAGGCCGGTCCCGCACAGGACCTGCCCGACCTGCGCGAGCATCGGGCCGAAGCGCAGCCCAACCTCTCGGTCCGCCACGTGCAGGACACGGCCCACCGGCGGTGATGCGGCGGCATCGACGTGCGCGACGGATTCGTCAGCCATCGTGCGCACAAGATAGCACGGCGACGCCCCCGGAACAGGTCTGCCAGCGGGCCGGTCGACTACGGCGACGGGGCGGCGATGCGGGCCTCGAATTCCGCCTTCAGCTCCGGATCGGCCAGGATCGCCGCGACCCGTCCCGCCAGAGCCTGGGCGTACGCGAGCCCCATCTGCCGTTCCTCTTCGGTGGTCTTCTGCAGCAATGTCGCCAGCAGGTCGGCCTGGGTGTCGGCCGGGGCCCCGGCGATGCTCTTGTCGACTTGCACATTGCTAAGCAGCTTGGAGAGCCGGTTGTAGGCGACGATGCGCTCGTCGAGATAGGCCGGGCGGGCGGCCTCCGGCAATTCGTGGAAGCGCCGGATGTCGTCCATGACGAGCGGCTTGAATGCATCGAACAGATGCTCGCGAAAGGCCCGCTGCTCCTCCGGGCTCGACACGCGATACTCCGCGGCGAAGCGGCCGCGGTACGGCTCGTCGCGCACGAGCCGCAGGACCTGCTGCTGCAGGAAGGCCTCGCAGCGGGGGCGATCCAGTCGTGGCAGTCCCTTCTCATGGACGATGAACCGCACGACCTCGTCGGGCGGCGCGGTCGCGTCCGGCACCCCGGGCACCATCAGCACCTGCGTCACCAGCAGCCACAGACCCCCGAGCACCAGCACCGGCGCCGCGCAGGCCAACCCGAGCACGACGGGCCGCAGCCGGTACAATGCCGTGGTCGATGTCAGGTGCACGTGTGTCCTTGCCTGCCAAACTCTGATGTTCGTCCTGCTCGAACATGATACCACCCACGCGGCCGGCGTTCCCGCGGTGGAACGCGGCCGGCACTGGGACTTGCTCGTCGAGGTGCCCGGTGGCGAGCGCTTGCCGACCTGGCGCCTGACCCGCAATCCGCTGGGCACGACCGTCGAAATCCCCGCCCAGCGCCTCCCCGACCACCGGCGGTTCTATCTCGATTACGAAGGCGAGCTCAGCCGCGACCGCGGCGTGATCCGGCGGGTCGAGCGCGGTCCGGCGACGATCGAGCGATTTGAGGATGATCGGCTCATCGTCGCCCTCAACGGCGAGCGCCTGCAAGGCCGTTTCGAGATCGCGCTCCAAGAGTCTGGCCAAGCCGTGTTCCGCCAGGCCCTCGAAGCCTCCCCGTAGGGCAGGTCAAGTCCGCCGCAGCGGACGCGACCTGCCGGCGCACGGCGCCCAGCGCGCCCCGGCAGGTCTCGCGGGCGTGTTCCGCCCGCTCGACCTGCCCTACAAGCTCTTGGGAGAAAGACCGACCGTTCGCCGACAGAGATTGACTGGAAGCCCTTGGTGAGCTAGGTTGCCGAGTGCCCTCAGGCACCGCAAGTGACCATGTCCAAGCGGCTCGGTGAAGCCTATTGGCAAGCCACGCTCCGGAAGAGCGCGATGAATGAGCGTGCGTCGGACGTAGGGCTTTGTCTTTTTGTTGTCCTTCTGATCCTCGGCCCCTATGTGGCTTATAGGTCAGCGAAGTGTCAGCGCGTGAAGCGCTGGTTTCGGCGAGGCGGATGCGCCGTACTGGCCGCCGGCTTCGCACTCACGTGCCTGTTCGAGTGCGGCTGGGGTGCCCGCGGGGGGTACGAGTTCGGTAGCTTGCTCGTGGCGGTGCTCTTTCTGGCGGCTGTGGTGCTCGTTGGCGCGCCGCTCGGCGCCTTGCTGGGCGCAATGGCAGCGTACTTGATCGAGATGGCACCGCCGGATGGCAGTACGCGCTGCGTGTACTGTGGATTTGATCTCTTCGGTTGCGTCGACCGACGCTGCCCGGAATGCGGCCGAGCGTTCTGATGCAGCGCAGATGCGAGTGACTGGGAGCGGGCTAGCGGGCTATGAGCGATCCGGTTTCTGTGTTCGTTGCCGTACTGGCCGCGTGTCTGTTCGTCTTGGCCATGAGCACGCCACTGGCGCTGCTCGTCCACCGGAAGTTCCATGCGGCGTGTTTTTCCTGCGTGGGTCTCCTGACTGGAGCTGTGCCGGGCCTGTTGATCTACCTCGGGACGCACGACAATGGCAGGTCTGCCGTGTGCGCTTCCCTTGGTACCCTGATCGGGGCACTCGCAGCCGGCTTGATCAGTCTCAGCCGAACCGGCTCCCGTGAGGCCGGCGGAATGCGCTGTCTGAGCTGCGGGCACGACTTGTTTGGCATCACCGAGCGCCGCTGCCCAAGCTGCGGCCGGGCCGTCTAAGCCGCCGCAACCCAGCGCGGCGCGCTTTCTGTTCGCCGCATCTCAAGAGCCGGTTGCACAGGAGCCACGTGCATGGCCCAAGCCCGAGAACAGTGGGGTACACGACTGGGCGTGATCATGGCGGTCACCGGCTCGGCCGTGGGCATCGGCAACTTCCTGCGTTTTCCAGGGCAGGCCGTGGCGAATGGGGGTGGCACGTTCATGATCCCGTACTTCTGTGCCCTGGGCGGACTGCGGCGCCTCAGGGCGCGGGCGGCGCACCGGGCGGCGGTGCGCCCGGCGGGCGTACCCAGACCTGAAACCGCCGGCGACCGAGTAGCTCCCCACCGCTGAGGATCTCGAACGCGTACTGCCCCGCGTCGGGGATTTTCACGCCCTGCATCGCAAAGAGCAGGTCCACGATGGCCAGCGGATTCGGCGCCTCCACGTTCCCCTTGCCGCTGAATAGCACCGCGTCGTCCGTGTCCCGCATGAGGCGGATCTCCAGCTCCACCCGCCCGGCGATCTCCGTCACCGACGCCAGGATCGCCATCTGATGGATGATGGCCGGCACCTTGGGCACGAGGATCGTGTTGAAGATGCCGATCGCGCTTTTCTTGTTGCTCAGCTTGTCATCGATGACCAGGTCGCAGATCAGGAACGAGACCAGCGTTGGCGTGGCGGCGGTGCGATGCTCATCCATGCGGTTCTCCCGGGTCGGCCCGTATCATAACGCCTCCCCCGGCTCTCCGCGCCCGCGCGTTCACCTTCGACGCCCGGCCGCGTAAAATTCCGAGACCCGCGGCACGGCCCGGGTCCCCGGCGTCGGCGGATAGAAGGCCATGTACCGGCTTACGGTTGCAGCATCGTGTCTACCCGGCGTGCTCCTGGCGGCGCTTACGCCCGTGCTTTGGGCACAGCCCACCGTGGAGCTGAAGGTCCCTAGCCAGCGGGCTTTCGTCGGTGAGCTGTTCGAAATCTCCATCGAGATCAGCGGTTTTCAGACGTGTGACGCGCCGCAAATGCCCGAGATCCCGAACTGCAGCGTTCGGCTCTCGGCCGGGCCGATCGATCAATCCCGCCGATTCGAGGTTAACGGCCGGGTGATCGAGGATACGCATAAGTATGTTTATCAGTACGGGCTGACCCCGCATGCCACCGGAGAGCTGGTCATTCCGCCCATCCCGGTCAGGGTGGATGGTAAGGTCCTGACGACGCGTGAGTTGAAGCTGAACGTACGCCCCAGTGACGCCGGCCAGCTCTTTGTCATCGACGTGACGACTGGCCGGAACCGGCTGTACGTGGGCCAACGCGTGCCCCTGACCATGACCATCTGGGTCAAACCCGCCCGGTATGGCAGCCAATTGCTCAAGGCCGACCAGATGCTCCAGCTCGTTCGCCCGATTCAGTTCGGGCCATTTCCGCTCCCAGCCCGGCCCAACGTAAGTCGCCGCGCCCGCCCGGGCGGCGATCCATCTGACCTGTACTACGCCTATGAATTCGTCACGAGCTTTGTCGCGGAAAAACCGGGGCCGCTCACCTTCGACATCGAAGCCGGGATCGAGTACCCGACTTCCAGCGGCCCGCGAAACCTGCGGAGCGCAGCCAACGTTGAGCCGGCGGAGATTCTGCCCGTGCCCATGGACGGCCGCCCGGCCGACTTTGCCGGCGCCGTCGGCCTGTTCGCCATCGAGGTCACGGCGAGCCCCACCAGCGTCCGCGTGGGCGACCCGATCGAGCTGAACATCGACATCTACGGCGACGGCCCGGTGGAAACGCTGCCGCCGCCGCTGCTGAGCGCCAACGGGCGACTCAACGAGGGTTTCCGGTTGCCCGGTGAGTCGCTCGCGGGCGAGATGCACGAAGGCCGGCGGCGGTTCAAGTTGACGATTCGCGCCAAGCGCGACGACGTGACCGAGATCCCGCCCATCGCGTACCCCTACTTCGATCCGGATGCCGAGCGCTTTGTGATCGCCCGCAGCAAGCCGATTCCGCTGGCAGTCACCCCCGCGGCCGAGGTCACCCCTCCGGACGTGACCGGACTCGGCGCACCCGAGCGAGCGGCGGGTGCTCCGGCGTTGGAGGCGCTCGACGGCTTGCGCGACATTGAGACCAGCGAGTCCGCGCTGCTGGCGAGCAGTTCGTCGGTGACCCCAAGGATGGTCGCCGGCGTGATGCTGACCCCGCCGGCCGTGTTCCTGCTGACTTGGGCCGGGGTTGCCTGCGCGCAGAGCCGCACGGCGGACCCGGCGCGTCGTCGCCGTCAAGCCGCTTTGCGGGCAGCTCGTCGCCGCCTCACCCAAGCCCGCGCGCACGCGATCCGAACCCGGAGCGACAGCGGCGGGCCAGGGCCGCCCATGCTCGCGGCGGAAATCGCGGCCACCCTGGCCGGCTATCTGGCCGATCGCTTCAACGAACCCCCCGCGCGGTTCACCGGACTGGCGGGCGTCGAGTTCCTGCGCAGCCGCGGCGTCCGTGACGACTTGCTCAGCCAGTGGGCCAACCTCGTGCAGCGTTGTGAGGAGGCTTCCTTCGGCGGCGGCACGCCGGCGGACGACGCGGCGCTCACCAGACAGGCTCTCAACTGCCTTACCGCCGTGGAGCGCGACAGATTATGATGCACGTTCTCACGTTCCCACGTTCCTTCTGCCTGGCTCTGCTGCTCGGCGTGCTGACCCCCGCTACGCTACGCGCCGCCGAACCCCTCTCGGCGGCCCGTCAGCGCGAAATTCTGCGCGACGCGCTGAGCGCATTTGACCGGGCGGTCGACGTGGCGCGCGAGGACCCCGCCCAGGCGGTCCAGCTCTATCGCCAGGCCGAAGCCGGCTTCCTGGCCCTCGGCGGCGCCGGCTTGCGCAACGCCTGTCTCGAGTACAACCTTGGCAACGTGTACTTCCGCCTCGGTGATCTTGGGCATGCCATTCTGCACTATCGTCGGGCGGCAGCGCTCGACCCGTCCGACGATCGGCTGACAGCCAACCTGCGTTACGCCCGCGAGCGCGTCGAGCCGCGCATCGCCCCGAGCGGGCAACGCCGGCTCGCCCGGCAGCTTCTGTTCTGGCACTACGGCACGTCCGTGCGCCAACGATTCTGGGCGCTGGCCGTCCTGAGTGCGGGCGGCTGGTTGCTCATGCTCCTCTGGCTGCGCTGGCGGCAGCGCGGGGTGCTGATCGGCGGGCTGGTCGGCGCCGCGGCCGCCTTGGCCGTCGGCACGTCGCTGCTGTGGCAGCTTCACACGGAAGCACACACCCCGCCCGCCGTCGTCGTGGCCCGCGAGGTGCCGCTGCGCCTCGGCCGCGGCGCGGGCTCCGATCTGGCGCTTAAGCAGCCGCTCGGCCCCGGCATCGAGCTGCGCATTCTGCAGGAGCGCGGCGACTGGGTGGAAATCCGGCTCGCCAACGACCAGACCGGCTGGCTTCTGGCCGCCGCTGTCGAGCGTATCTGACGCGGCCTATGCCTGGCTACTCGCCTTCGCTCTCGCTGGCGGCGCTCGCGCCGGCCTTGAGGGCTTCCAGGAAACCCTGGAGCTTGCGCGCGCGGACCGGGTGTTGCAGCTTGCGGATGGCCTTGGCCTCGACCTGCCGCACACGCTCGCGCGTCACCTTGAAGATCTTGCCGACCTCTTCCAGCGTGTACGTATAGCCGTCGCCGATGCCGTAACGCAGCTTGATGATCTCCCGCTCGCGATACGTCAGCGTCTTGAGCACCGCCTCGATCCGGTCTTTCAGCATGTCGCTGCTGGCGCTGATCACCGGCGACTCGGCCTTCTCGTCCTCGATGAAGTCGCCGAAGTACGAGTCCTCGCTTTCGCCGACCGGCCGATCGAGGGAGATCGGGTGCCGGCTGATCTTCATCACGCGGCGGGCCTCGGAGACCGGCATCTTGGCGTCTCTGGCGATCTCCTCGATCGTCGGCTCGCGTTTGAGATCCTGGAGCAGCCGCTTGCTGATGTTCCGCAGCTTGCTCATCGTCTCGATCATGTGGACTGGGATGCGGATCGTGCGCGCGTGGTCCGCAATCGCCCGCGTGATCGCCTGGCGGATCCACCACGTCGCGTACGTACTGAATTTGTAGCCGCGGCGGTATTCGTACTTGTCCACCGCGCGCATCAAGCCGGTGTTCCCCTCCTGGATGATGTCCAGGAAGCTCAGCCCGCGGTTGCGGTACTTCTTCGCGATCGACACCACCAGCCGGAGGTTCCCGCCGGCCAGCTTCCGCTTGGCGTCCTCATACTCACCGAAGACCTTCTGGGCCTCGCTCACCCGCCAGCGCAGGTCCTCGGGGCCCTCCATGACCAGGTCGATCAGGCCCAGGAGCTCCTCCTTCATCGCGTCCACCTCTTCGGGCGGCAGCGACTTCCCGCGGCCCTTCAGCTCCTCCTGCAGCCCTTCGGTCTTCTGGCACATCGAGGCCAGCTTGCGCATCATCGGCGTGATGCGGCTGGTGCGCAGCGAGAGCTCCTCGAGCAGCGTCACGGCGCGGCGCCGGCGCTGGTTCATCCGCTCCAGCGCGGTCTTGCGCACCGCGGCCGACGCGCGACCGTCCCGCACCAGGCTCCAGTCGGCCCGATTCAGCTCCAGCAGCTTCTGGACCGTCGCCAGGTTGGCGGGCAGACGCCGGATGATCGTGCTCTTGGCCATGCTCTCGGTGGTCGAGATCTTCATCGTGCGATCGAACGGCATGCGCCCGTCGGCGACCGCCTGCATCGTCTCCACCGCCTGTGCCATGCAATAGTCGTTTTCCAGCACGCGCCGCCGAAACGCCATCCGCGTCAGCTCGATCTTCTTCGCCAGGGCGATCTCCTGGTCCCGCGTGAGCAGGGGGATCTCGCCCATCTGCGTGAGGTACATGCGGACGGGATCATCGACGCGGCGGGCGGCCGTGTCCGTCAGGTCGACTTCCGTGACCTCGTCGAGGCTCTCGCCACCCTCCAGCGTCCCGCCCCGCTTGCGCTCGGCATCGCGGAGCTTGTCCGCCTCGATCTCGTCGATCATCTGGATGCCGCTTTGCTCGATGCGATTGAGGACGCTCTCGAGCTTCTCCGGCGAAATGGCCTCGTCAGGCAGAGACTCGTTCAGCTCTTCCCAGGTCAGGTATTTGCGGTGCTTGCCCCGTTCGATCAGTTCGTTCACGCACTGCTCGATCGGGTCGATATCGGGCTGCACGATGGCCATGCCTACACTCCCTGGCACTACGTCGACGCGGCCCGCGCACTCAAGCGGGTCTCGGCCGACAAACTGCCGGCCGCCCCGCGGGCACTCGCTTGCAGGGCACGGAACGCCGCCTCGTCCTCTCCTCCCGACCGGCGCAGATCGTCGCGCAGGTCGCTCACGCGCAGTACGTCCAGCTCGGAGGCGAGTCGGTCGCGGGCGGCACAAAAGGCTTCCGCGCCGGGCGCCGGATCCGTGGTCCGGGTGCGCGCCCGGCTCACCAACTCGCACAGCGCGCCGTCGTCGCAGCGCGACACTATGTCCCCCATTGAGTATTTACCCACGTCTGCATGGACTTCAAGCAGAAGCTGGTAAAGCCGCCGCCAAGTCTCAGAACGATCCGCGCCGCGGGCCACGGTCTCGTCCACGGCCGGCCAATGATCCGGCCCGGTCAAAAGAAGTCCGAGAACGGTTTCCATCGCAGTGACCAAGCCGGCCGACAGACCGCGAATCGTCGCCTCATAGTCCGACACGAACTCGCGGGCCGCGGTCGCACCCGCCGCCTGCCGCTGTCGCTGCAAGCGCCGCTCGCGGGTCAGCAGGTCAAACACCTCCTCCGCGGGCACGCCGAGCAGATCGCTGAGCCGGCCAACGAGCAGGTTCTGGTGGAGGGGGTCCACCCCGCCGGCAACAGTGGCCCCGGCCACAAACCGCACAAACTCCTCGAACGCGGCTCGCCGGCCACGCGAATCGGCACGGCCCAAAGCGCTAAGTGCTTTAGACCACTTGAATTCTAGCGCGTCGACCGCCTGGTTCAACTGCCTCTCAAAGGCGTCCGTCCCTCCGCCGACCACGCAATCCGCCGGGTCCTTGTACCCCTCCAGCAACACTACGCGGACCTGCACCTGGGTCAGCAGAGCCACTTCCGCCGCCCGGTCAGCCGCCCGCAGGCCGGCGTCGTCGCTGTCGAAACAGAGATACAGTGTTCCCGCCAGCGGACGCAGCAGCTTGACGTGGGCGCCCGTCATCGCCGTCCCCAACGTCGCCACCACGTTCTCGAAGCCGAACTGGCCCAGCAACACGGCGTCCATGTAGCCTTCGACGACGATGGCGGCGTCCTTTTTCTGGATCGCGCTGCGCGCCAGGTCGAGACCGAACAGCACCCGTGACTTGCTGAAGAGCACGGTCTCGGGCGAGTTCAGGTACTTAGCCGGATCATCGCCCAGAGTGCGGCCACCAAACGCGACTGGCCGCCCGGCGGAATCAGCGATGGGGAAGATGAGCCGGTTTCGGAATCGATCGTAAGTCTTGCCCTGGTCGTTTGTTGCGACAAGGCCGGCCTGGTTCAGGAGCTCGGGCCGTAATCCCTTTCGCTGCGCCGCGCGCAACAGGTCATCCCATGCATCCACGGCCAACCCGAGGCTGTGGCGCTCATTCGTCTCTGCGGTGAGGCCGCGGCCAAGTGCATAATCTCGCGCCGGCGAGCCGGCGGGGCTGTTTAGGTTGCGGCGAAAGTGCTCCCGGGCCCACGTGACCGTCGCGAGGAGCTCGTCGCGGAGCTGCTTGTTCTGGCGGTCCTCGCGCGGCGCTTGGAGCTGGATACCCGCGCGAGCCGCGAGGATCGTTAAGGCTTCGCGGAAGTCGACCCGCTGAATCCGCTCGACGAAGCGGATCACGTCGCCGCCAGCGCCGCAGGACCAGCACTTGAAGATCCGCTTGCTCGGGCTGACGGACATCGACGGCCGATGATCGGGGTGGAACGGACACAGCCCGACGTAGTCCTTCCCCTTACGGGTCAGCGCCACGCGCTCGCCGATCACATCTACGATGTCAATGGCGTCTAAGACTTTGTCTTTTAAGGAATTATCCATTAATCAAGGTAAGCCAACGGAACCGTGCGTCGTTACCCAACCACTGACCGCCGCGCTAGACGCACGCTGCTAGGGTCATCCTAAGATGAATCAATCAAGTATAACTCACGATCGGCGGCGGGTCAATTTTTCCAGGACGTTGCGCAGCTTCCTGGTATTTGCTAAGCGCGTTTTTATAAATAGCTTACGACACTGGCAGGTGCTAAGTTCTTACGAATGGGAGCGGTTACGGACAGCCCGGCGTCTGGTCTTCGTTGTCACGAAGCCAGGTCACGCCAGGCCGCCTCGATGGCCGTGAGCGCAGCGCGGCATCCTTCACGCACGCAAACGTCCGCCAGGTGAGAGAGCTCGGTAGGGTTTGGGTTGACTTCGACCACACGCGCGCCATGCACGCGTGCGATGTCCGCGAGGGACGCGGCCGGCTGCACAACGCCGCTCGTGCCGATTACGAGAAACACGTTACACCGCTGGGCGGCGGCGAAAGCGGTTTCGATGGCGCCGACCGGTAGCGCCTCGCCAAACCAGACGACCCCCGGGCGGAGGCGCTTGGTGCAGACCGGGCAGGCCGGATCTTCGCCGAGATCGTCGAGGGTTTGGATCGTGTAATCGCAGTACGTGCACCGGGCCACGTCGAGGCGGCCGTGCAGCTCGATGACGTGGTGCGAGCCGGCCCGGTGGTGCAAGCCGTCGATGTTCTGTGTCACGAGGGTAAAATCGCGGACCCGCGTTTCCCACTCGGCCAGGACGCGATGCCCGTCGTGCGGCTCGATCGCCGCCAGCTTCTGCCGCCGCCAGCGGTACCACGCCCAGACCTTGGCCGGGTCGCGGCGAAACGCTTCGGGCGTCGCCACGTCCTCGATGTTGACCTTGGACCAGAGGCCGTCGTCGCCGCGGAACGTGTCGAGGCCGGACTCGACGGACATGCCGGCGCCGGTGGAGACGCAGACGGACCTCGCGGCGATGAGCAGGCGGGCGGCTTCTGTGATCGCGGGTTCGTGCATGGCCCGTCAGTATACAGGAAGAAAGGGAAGTGAAGAGAAATGAGCCGCTCGGTACGGCGACCGGAATCACGCTAAGCGGCACAACGGGTGACCGTCGGCTGAATCCGAGAGCCTGTCAACCGCCGCCTGGTGTTCACCGAGCCGCGGAACATGCACGGAGTCGGGGCCGATCTCAACGAGGACACTGCCCGCACATGCAACGTGGCGGCAGCGTCCTGTTCCGGTAAGCGACTCCGTTGGACTTGAGGCTCCAGGAGTTGAGGGCTGGGTTACGCCAGGTCGAAGTCTCTCGAGCGAATCACAGCACTGTTCTGTGATCTGTGTGCAGAGGACGTTTGCGCCGGACTCCACAATCGCTCGCAGATGGTCCGCCTTTGGGTGGTTCCATTGGTTTCTTGTCCCGACTGACACTATGGCGACGGCGCATTGGACCGCCTCCTTATATACCCAGCGGTAGCGTGGAGCATAATCAGCATCGCTCAGAGCCCCACCGTGGTGAGGAACGGCGAGTACGTCGCATCGAATCGGCGCCTTCAAGGCTCGGCTTAGTTCCTGCCAACCGGCGTAGTCCAGGTCGCCTCCGAACACGATGCGGCGATGACCGCACTGCAGGGCCAGCACCGCACTGGTCCGGTTCGGCCCGGCCAGTTCGCGAGCGCTGATATTGGCGAGCATCCAGGGATACAGGACATGGAGCGACAGCGACGTCGCCGTATCCTCGAAGATACGCACACCTTTGGGAGGCAGAGCTTCCAGTCGCCTTGGTTGCTTGAGGAGGTTCCCTTCCTGAAGCTCACGCCTCAAGAGAGCGAGAAACCGCGTTCGCCGGGTTGGCCGATCCTCAAGGAGGAATATGTCGTGGATTCTGTGCGGATAATTCTCGAGTATCTGTGTGGCCCCTTCATAGTGGTCGCGGTCGTTGTGACTAACGACAAGGGCCACGATCTCGTGAACCCCGAAATGTTGCAGGGCCCGGAGAGGGGCTGGGCCTCGCGGTCCGCAATCGATGATGATAGCCCGATTGTCACCAAGAAGAACGATGTTGCAGGTGCCTTGCCCCACATCGAGCAGGCAACATTCGGCGGCGATGCGCGGCTTAGTCGAGTTGCGTCCAGTCAAGATCGGACTCCGGGAGCGACTCCCCAGTGGGCAGTGACTTCAGGAAACCGTCCTGCTGCTCAACGGACATCAGTCGGACTTCCGAGACGGGCTGTATATCCGTAATCCGAAGCAGAAGGCCAGTTAGGGGATCTCGCTCGCAGATCGCCTCTATCCACTGTCCGGGGCGAAGTCCGGCGAAGCCCGCCGGCATCGATCCCAGATCAACCACATCGCGCCGCCCGTCCGCCCAGCGAACTGCAGTCGGAAACGACCGCATTCCGTAGTCCACTGAACCAAGCTGACGCATTCTGATGGGGGCTGTGCGTCGATAGTGGCTAATATCGATGATGGACTCCACAGCTCGCCAGCGCTCGATGTCTGACTCACTCATCTCAAATGGTCTCACAGCCAGCAGGTGTTGGACTGCTGCGTGAACCTTGTTGCGCCAATCACCAACAGCTGCATCGGCGGTGTCCCCGCGTCCGACGATGTGCGGCGCCAGTGCGTCAACAACGAACTCGTGCTGACCGTCACCCACCGGGTACACACCGCCCTCAACGGCGCGCCGGAGCGCGTATTGCGTGCCGCCTACCCGAATGCTTGTCATGGGATACCGGCCCGAGAAGTAGTACGACGTATGGGCCTGAATTCCGAGGACCTCATCCCGCACCGCGTAGACGTATGGGACGGCGTCCAGACCGACGTTTGGAGCGAGTAGCGGCATGATCAGCCCGGCGCCTCCTCTTCGAAAAGGTCCCACGTTCGCGGCGGGAAGCACGCTCGAAACCGCTCCTTCAGCGCGTCGTGGACCGCCGTGATGCGTGCCCCAAGCCTGTTGGTGTCCAACGTGGCGAGTCCCGAGCAGGTGGCGTGCCAGTCCATACGAAACCGGTCCTCGTTCGCGGCCGGGGCCGAAGGTTCGCGGCGGAACCCGAGAACCAGTTCATCTGTTGGCGTACCGGGCACCGCGCCTAGCGGCACGCTCAATTCAAGTCGAAGTCGGCCGATGGGCCAGCTCGCATCGTCCGGCACCTGGATGCCGATTCTGAAGTAATCCTCCAGCAGGACCGGTCCATTGGACGCACGGGGAATCTTGACGACGTCCGTATAGTGGAGCGCCGCGCTTAGAACCGACTGCGGGCGGAAAACCCTGACATACCGTTCAAACTGAGCGAGGGCAGTGGGTAGCAGCAGTTTGAAGCCTTCGTAGGGCCCATTGCCCTTGATAAGGTTCACTACCAGGACATTCTCGCCGACCTGCACGCATTTGTGGCGCTGCGCGTCGAACGCGCGTGACCTGGACCGCGAACTCTCGCGGCAATCCACTCGCCTCTCGTTTCAGAACCTCGAAGCTCTCCTCGACTTGCCTCTCAACGACGGGGAACTCGGTCGCGATCTCGATGAAAAAGGGACTGAGGCCCTGAGGCCAAGTCGCCTCCGTCTCGCTTCCACGCAGGTGGAACTCGATCCACGCTTCCACGATCGGGGGGGTTCTCAACTTCAACTCGAAGCTCCCAGCGATGCGTACAGCGACGCCAGACGGGACGAGCCGCCACGTGCCGAGTCGCTCCTCCCAAACTCCTAATCGTACCTGCGGGCGGGTACCCGATCAACGGCGCCCGGCGCCGCCGTTACGACAACTTGACATTCTAATACTAGGTGCCCCAGCTTCTGGAGCTGGGGAGCCGTGAGGCGGCCCGAGCCGCGCTGGGAGGCCGCGCCGGACGTAGCGCGCCGCGCGCTCACGGCAGCTTCAAGTCCTTCAGATCGAATGCGACGGGCACTTTTTCCGCCTTCACGACCAGGGCAAGTTTCAACTTCGCCTCCGCCGAAACCGGCTTTTCGAGGGAGATGTCGCGGTGCAGCGTCTCGCCGTCGCTGTAGGACGAGCTGCCGCGGGTTTCGAGCGGCTGGCCCTGGGCATCCACGAGCTGGGCCTCGTTCAGCGCGTCCAACTTCTGTGACACCTCGTACGAGAAGCCGCTGGCCTCCTCCGACTTGACGATCTTGAACTTCACGCTCAGCTTCTCGAGCTGCTCGTGCCTTACGTCTCCCACCGTCGCGGGGACCAGGACATCCACTGTCTCCACCTTCTTGAGCTGCAACTTCCCGCGCACGGAGAGGGTTGACGCCGCCCGCACGGGCGACTCGAACGGGATCTCGATGCGGATGACGTCTTTGGGCGGATGGTCGTCGCCGAAGAACATGTGGTCGCGGTCGATCGCCACGAATTCCTTGCGCATGTCGTGGAAGCCAAACGCGTCCTCGTTGAGCTTGAGCGGGCCACCCTCGTCGTCGGTGGCGGCCTGGATTTCCAGCAGGCCGAAGTGGCTGGCGCGGGCCACGTCCTCGCCCTGCACCTCCACGACCAGCTTCATCCCCGGGCGCTCGGAGCTGAAGCGCGGTCCGGCCGAGTCCGCCTGCGGCTTCAGCCGAGCCCGGCGCAGGTCGACGATCTCCACCGCGGTCACCGTCGGGCCGCCGGCGGCCGGTTCGGACAGCGGGGCGACACAGAGCAGGACGTTGCAGAATAGTACAGCCGAGAGCATAACTACCTCCGACGTTGAAATGACGACCCAAAGCCGTTTCACAACCTCGAACGGGCGTGGATTATACCCGACGTGAAGGACGCTTGAAAAGTGCGGCGACGGGCCGGGCTTGGCGACGGGTCGCCGTCACGAAAAGGGGTAGGTTTACGCCGCGCGGGCCAAGGGGCGGGT
>CAZWYT010000027.1:0-60745 GCA_964638325.1 uncultured Planctomycetales bacterium | reverse complement strand
GACCCTCCCCCTGCCCCCTCCCTACGAGGGAGGGTGGTTATGTTAGGCGGTCTAAGGCAACCGCCGAGACGCCAAGATCGCCAAGAATCTGTTGAAATGGATTCTCTTGATCTCCTTGGCACCTTGGCGATTTAGCTATCCCTTCACGGCGCCGAGCTGCAGCCCGCCGACGAACTGCTTCTGGGCCGCGAAGAAGAGCAGAATGCATGGCAGCATCGTCACGATGCTCGCCGCCATGAGCCAGTGCGCATCGCGGAAATCGCCGTACTGGTTCTTGAACGAATTTAGCGCCACCGCGAGCGTCATCTGGTCCTGGCTGTGCAGGTAGATCAACGGGCCGAGGAAGTCGTTCCAGGCAAAGATGAACACGAAGATGGCCGTGATCGCAATGACCGGCCGGCACAACGGCAGCATGATCTGCCACCAGACGCGCACGTGGCCGCAGCCGTCGATGCGGGCCGCCTCAACCAGCGCTTCGGGGACCTGCGCGAAGAACTGCCGGAACATGAAGATGTAAAACGGCGTGCCGAAGAAGGCCGGCACGACCAGGGGCAGGATCGTGTCAATCCAGCCGAACCAGCGGAACAGGATGAACATGGGGATCATCGTAACCTGGGCCGGCAGCATCATCGTCGCAATCATCAAGATGAACAGTGGGGAGCGCCCGCGGAAGCGCAGCCGGGCGAAGGCATAGCCCACCAGACTGCACGACAGCACCTGCCCCACCACGCTCAGGACGGTGACCACCACGGTGTTCGCAAATGCATCGAGGAATCCGCGATACTCGCGGGAGATGATCCACAGTCGCCGCAGCATGGCCTCCGCCCACCCGCGCGAAGCCTCCCTCGGCGGAGCGGCGGCCGGGTTGGCCCCCATCTGGCGCAGCGCGTCGGGGTAGTTGTGCCAATTGGCCAGGTTCGGCAACCAGTTGAACTGACTGGCGCTGGTCGCGGCGGCACTGGCCTCGGCGGGGGTGGACAAGCTGACTGCCAACATCCACCACAAGGGAAACAGCATCAACAAGCTGCCCCCAACCAGAGCCGCGTAAATCGTGACCGTCTTAAGCCTCATGTTCGCAAGGCCTCATAGTAAACCAACCGCCGGCTGCCGCGCATGATCAGCAGCGTCAGTCCCAGAATGATCAGCAACAGCAGCCAGGCCATCGCCGAGGCATAGCCCATCTCGTGCAGGTCGAACGCCTGATTGTACAGATACACGACATAAAAGCGGGTCGCATCGCCGGGGCCGCCGCCAGTCATCACATACGCCTGCGTGAACACCTGGAACGACGCGATCGTGGCCATGATGGCGTTGAAGAAGATCACCGGGCTGAGCATCGGCAGCGTGACGTGGCGGAAGCGCCCCAGCGCGGTCGCCCCGTCGATCGCGGCGGCCTCGTACAGCTCGCGGGAAATCCCCTTCAGCCCCGCAAGGTAGATCATCATCGTGCCGCCCAGGCCCCAGAAGCTCATCAGCACGAACGCCGGCACCGCCCAGGTCTGGGCATCCCGCTCGAACCAGCGTGGGGCGTGCCACCCGAACGGGGCCAGCAGCGGATTCAGCAGCACGTTGAGCATCCCATGCTCGTGATGAAACACCCATTTCCACAGGATGGCGATCGCGACGCCGGCCAGCACGCTCGGCAGATACCACGCCGCCCGGAAGAAATGGATACCCCGCACGGCGCTGTTCATGAGCAGCGCCGCCGCCAGAGCGACGATCTGCCCGAGCGTCACCGCAAATAGCGCATAGCAGGCAGTGACGCGCAGGGCGTTGACGTACCCCGCGTCATGCCGCAACTGGCGGAAGTTGTCCAGGCCGACCCAGTCGGCGTGGTCGAGTGTGGCCAGCCCGCTCCAGCTCGTGAAGCTCAGCAGGAGGGACAGCGCGACTGGAAAGGCCACAAACGCCAGGAAGCCGATTACCCAGGGACTGACCATCCCCAGGCCGGCCAGCTCTTCGCGAAACGCGATCTGCCCCGGCCGGCGCAGCCACAGCAGCACCCCCCCGACGGCGAGCAGTCCGGCCAGCGGAAGCGCGATTCCCAGCACAATCTTGCGCCAGGGCATCGGCGCGTACTCCCCACCCAGGACCGTCGTCTGCCGGAACTCGGTCCACTCGCGCTGCACGTCGGCCAGCACGTCGGCCACCGAACGCTTGCCGATCTTGAAGATCTCCTCCATCCGGCGGCGCAGCTTGTCCATGTACCGGGGGTCGGCGGGCCAGTCGATGGCCCGGGCGTAGGGCACCATCCGCAGATAGACGTCGTCGTGCTCCGGCTTGAGCTGCGGGTCCGCGAAGGATGGGCTTTCGGCGACGTTGATCATGCTCGGCACGGCCAGGCCCATCTCGGCGATGAGCCGCTGCCCTTCCGCGCCACACAGATAACGCACCAGCTTCCACGCTTCGTCCCGGTGCCGGGTCGTGCTCGACATGGCCCAGGCGCTGGTGAAGATGCCGTTGGCGGGCGGGCAGTCGCGACCATGGGGTAGCGGCGCGAAGTCCCAGTCGAAATCGGTGATCAGCCGGTAGACCGGCACCTTCCAGCGTCCGAACGGGCCGGCCATCCCGACGCGTCCGCTGAGGAACGGGTCTTCGCCCGTCTCAATCTGGGTCTTCGCGCTGGCAAGCGTACGGGTCTCCTGAAACCAGCCGCGCAAGCGATCGAGCACCTGCACCAGGCGCGGGTTGGTGAAGTCGAACGTGCGGAAATTGTCGGCCGTGAAGTCCACGCCCGCGCTCCAGCAACACACGTGCAGCATGGCTTCCCAGGTGACGAAGTCCGCCCCGTAGCAGCCCGGCAGTGCGCCAATCTTCCGGGCGTCTGCAATGAATTCGTCCCAGGTCCAGTCGTCGGGCGGCGGCTCGGGCAACCCGGCCCGGCGAAACAGGTCGCGGTTATAGTAAAACCCGACCGTCGTGAAATCCTTGGCAATCGCGTACAGCCGCCCGCGGCCGGTCACCTGCCCGTCGAAGCGGAAGCAATCGATGACATTGGCGTAGAAGTTGTCGAGCGACAGTGCGGCCGGCTCGTGCACCGCCGCATCGTGCTCCAGAAACGGTTCCAGATCGGCGAGCAACCCCTTGTCCGCCCAGCTCGCAACCTTCTCGTAGCCGAGCTGAAATACGTCGGGCGGATCGCCCGCGGCGACCATGGTCTGGATCTTCGTGTTGACCGCGTCGGCCCCGCCGGGATTGACCCGCAGCACGCGGATCTGCGGGCACTGCTGGTGAAATCCCGCAATCAGCCGGGCGACGATCTGGTCTTCGCGGTCATCCCCCCAGTGCACGAGCGTTAGCTGCACTTGCCCGGGCGCGAGCCGGGCGCGGCGCCACGGCCGCGTCGCGACCCACGCGAAAGCCCACGCGATGATGAGAACAGCGACCCCCGCCAGGCCCAGCCGGATGGCGCGCGCGAGTTTTCCGGGCGTGCTCTCAGTCACCGTAACGACCGCTACTGTATCGCCGCGCCGCGAGTATAATTCGCCCCATGATGGGCGGCAAACGAGATGACCGGGCGCGACGCGGCGCCGCGTCGGACGAGCCCGGAGCGCCCGCGACGGGTCCGGGCCCACTCGCTGGCGCTCGCGGCTCGTCTTCGTGGCGCGGACTTGCGCGCGCTGGTTTCGTCCTGGCTCTGCTGTCGCTCGCGGTCGCGGCGGCCGCGCAGCCTGCGTCGGGCACGGTGGACTGGCCCCCCGCGCCGCCGCTCGTCGTCGCTATCGACGAGGCACCCGGCCCTGGACCTTTGTCGGTGACCGCGGAAGCCGTGGCGGCGGGGCGCTGGCGATGCACCTTCTCGTTCAAGCCGGCGAACGGCGCCAAGTCCGTAGCGCTTGCGGGCACGTTCAACGGGTGGAATTGGGATGCGATGCCGCTAGCCGGCCCCGACCCGAACGGCGTCTGGTCGGCCACCGTGGAACTCCCGGCGGGGGTGCACCTGTACAAGTTCGTCGTCGACGGCGAGCAGTGGCACAGCGATCCGCAGAACGCGGACAGCGTCTCCGACGGTCACAACGGCCGGAACTCGGTCCTGCGCCTGGGGCGCATCGCTCATCTGAAGGAATCCGACGCCAAAGTCGGCGACGGCCGGATCGAAGCACTGGCGCTCGAGCATCAGCCCGACAAGCCGCTCTATTTCCAGCGCCTGAATGGCACGGCGCTGATCCGGCTGCGCACGTTGACACACGATGTGGCGCACGCCTGGGTGGCCATGCTGGGCGGCCATCCGACCGAGATGACCGTAGTGGATGAGGGGCAGCCCTTCTCGCTGTGGGAAGCCATCGTGCCGCTGCGCCCGCGCGACGCCGCCGGCGGCGCGAGCCGCGAGATACGCTACACCTTCGTCCTGGCGGACGGCGAGCTGCGTGCCAGCAGCCCGGAGACTTACGGAGTACCTGTGTCACAGGAAGTCGTGTTTAAGACGCCCGAGTGGGCCAAGCACGCGGTCTGGTACCAGATCATGCTGGACCGCTTCCGCAACGGAAACCCGGACAACGATCGGCAGCCCGTGCGGCCGTGGACCAGCGAGTGGTTCACGCCGTCGCCTTGGGAGGGTCAGGACGGCCAGACCTTCTACAAGCACTACGTGTTCGACCGCTTCTACGGCGGAGATTTCGATGGGTTGGAGGACAAGCTGCCGTATCTCAAGGAGCTCGGCGTCAATGCGCTCTACCTGCTGCCGATCTTCAAGGCGCCGAGCAACCACAAGTACAACACCACGAATTACATCCACGTCGATGATCACTTCGGCACCCGGGGCGATTACGACGCCGTCGCGGCCCAGGAGGACCTGACCGATCCCGCCACCTGGAAATGGACGGCCTCCGACCAGCGCTTCCTGCGCTTCCTGAAGACGGCCCACGCGCAGGGCTTCAAGGTCATTATCGATGGCGTGTTCAACCACGTCGGCACGGCTCATCCGGCGTTTCAGGATGTGAAGAAGAACGGCCGGCAGTCCAAGTACGCCGACTGGTTCAACATCAGCTCCTGGAAGCCGTTCAAGTACGAGGGCTGGTTCGGGCTGGATGCCCTGCCGGTCTTCAAGAAGAGCCTGGACGGGCTCGCGAGCGCCGGGGCCAAGAAGCACATCTTCGACATCACGCGCCGCTGGCTGGACCCCGACGGCGACGGCGACCCGCGCGACGGCATCGACGGTTGGCGGCTCGACGTGCCCAATGAGATCCCCGCCCCGTTCTGGGTCGAATGGCGCCAGCTCGTGAAATCGATCAACCCGGACGCGTTCACCACCGGTGAAATCTGGGACCGCGCCGATCCGTGGCTCGACGGCCGGCACTTCGACGCCGTCATGAACTACGAGTTCGCCCGCGCTACCGTCGCCTGGATGTTCAACCACCGGCTCAAGATTACGGCCAGCGACATCGATCGGCGGCTGCGCGAGCTGCGGCTGGCGTACCCGCTGGCGGCGACGCTCGTGCTCCAGAACCTGCTGGATAGTCACGACACCGACCGCGTGGCGTCGATGGCCCACAACCCCGATCGCAATTACGAAAGCGCCAATCGCGTGCAGGACAACGGGCCCGACTATGACAACGCCAAGCCGACGGCGACGGGTTATGCCCGGGTCCGGCTCGCCGCTCTGCTTCAGATGACGTATGTCGGAGCGCCGATGGTCTACTACGGCGACGAGGTGGGCATGTGGGGTGCGGACGACCCGACCTGCCGCAAGCCGATGCTCTGGGAAGACCTCGAACCCTACGAGAAGCCGGAAGAGAACTTCGTGCTGAAGGATCAATTGGCGTACTACCGGCAGATCATCGCGCTGCGGCATGCACATCCAGCCCTGCGCACGGGCACGTTTCGGACGCTGCTGGCCGACGATGAGGCGGACGTGTGGGCCTTCCTTCGCCGGGACGACAACGAGCAGCTCGTCGTGATCCTGAATGCCGGCGATCGGGAACGAGAGGTCGACGTACCCCTGCCGCTGAGTGCGCCGACGCACTGGACGGGCGTGCTTGGCACCGACGCCCGTTTCGAAGTCGCCGATCACAAGATACACGTGGCCGTACCCGCGATCGGTGGCGTGGTCCTCCACGCAGCGACCCCCAAATGAAGTCGCTGTTCCACCTGACCGACCGCGCCGCCGGCCTGCTGCTTCATCCCACGTCACTGCCGGGCCGGCATGGCGTCGGTGATTTCGGGCCGGAGGCCTACTGCTTCGTCGACTTCCTGTCCGCAGCCGGGCAGCGCTGGTGGCAAATGCTGCCCATCGGACCCGCGGGGCCGGGCAACTCGCCTTATAGCGCGCTGTCCGCGTTTGCCGGCCATCCGCTACTCATCAGTCTCGACCGTCTCGTTCGCGACGGCCTTCTGACGACGAAGGACATCACGCCGCCGCACGGGTCGCCCGGCGACCGCACCGACTTCGCGGCCGCGCTACGGTGCAAGCTGCCGTGCCTGCGGCAAGCCTTTCGCGCCTACGTGGCCGGCGGCGGCCTGCGCGACCGGGCCTTCGTGCGCTTCTGCCAGACGCACGCCGACTGGCTGGAGGACTACGCTCTCTACAGCGCGCTGCGCCGCCGGCACCGCGGTGGCGGATGGGCCACTTGGGCGCCCGAGTTGCGACTGCGGCGCACGGCCGCGCTGCGCCAGGCGGCTCAAACCCTGCGGCGCGAAGTCGACTTCGAGCGCTTCCTGCAATTCCAGCTCGACCGGCAATGGCGGGCGCTCAAGGACTACGCCAACCGGCACGGCGTAGGGCTCATCGGCGACCTCCCCATCTTCGTGGCCTACGACAGCAGCGACGTGTGGGCCCACCGCGAGCTGTTCGACCTCGATGCCGCCGGGCGACCCCGGACGGTCTCGGGCGTGCCGCCGGACTACTTCAGCAAGAGTGGGCAGCTCTGGCGTCACCCGCACTATCGCTGGGCGCGGCACCGGGCGACGGGCTACGCCTGGTGGCTGGCACGCTTCCGCCGGATGCTGGAGCAATTCGACGCGGTCCGGATCGACCACTTCCTCGGCTTCAACCGGGTCTGGGCGGTGCCGGGCCGGGCAAAGACGGCCCGCCGTGGAAAGTGGGTCAAGACGCCCGGCGCGGAACTCTTCACCACGCTGCGTCGCCGCCTCGGGCGGCTCGAGATCATCGCCGAGGACCTGGGTCTGGTGACCCCCAAGGCGGTGGCGCTGCGCGAGCGGTGCGGTTTTCCGGGGATGCGGCTGCTGCACTTTGCCTTCGGCGATGACGAGGGGAGCCTCCGCAACCAGCCCCACACGTTCCCGCGTAACTGCGTAGTTTATCCGGGTACACACGACAACGAGACGACGGTTGGGTGGTTCGAGCGCCTGCGGCGTGAGACCCGCAGAGCCCGCGGCCGCCAGGAGCTGCCGGAGTGGAAACGCGTCCTGCGCTATCTGGGGACAGCGGGTCGCGAAATCCACTGGACTATGATCCGTGCAGCGCTCGCATCGCCCGCCAATCTCGCGATCATCCCCGTGCCGGACCTCCTCGGGCTGGGGAACGAGGCGCGGATGAACACGCCGGCGACGGTGCGCGGCAACTGGCGGTGGCGTCTGCGGCCAGGGCAGCTTACCCTTCCGGTGGCGCGCCGTCTCCGCGATTTGACCGAGGCGTATGGCCGGCTCGGGCCGAGCGGACGAACAACGTGAACCAGCTTCTCGCGTCGCCGTTCTTCATGCTGTTCATCGTCGTGGCCGCGGGAGCGACGGTGGGGGCGCTACGTGTCCGCGGGGTCGGGTTGGGGGCAGCCGCCGTGTTCTTCGTGGCGCTGGTGCTGGGGATCACCCTCAGCGGTGCCGGGTTTCAGTGGTCGCTTCCGCACGAGCTGACGGAGTTGGGGCTCGTTCTCTTCGTCTATGCGGTGGGGCTGCACGCTGGGCCGCGCTTTTTCGACACGCTGCGCAAACGCGGCCTGGTATTCATCGCCGTGGGAGCGGGGGCCACACTCGTGGGCGCCGTAGCCACCATCGGCCTGTCGCGCCTGCTGAGCTTGCGGGCCCACCTGGCCGCCGGCCTGTACTGCGGCGCGACGACCTGTACGCCCGCGCTGGCGGCCGCCCTGGACGCGGTCCGCCGCGTGGCCCCGGACGAAGTCAAGGACACCTCGGTCGGCTACGGCGCAGCGTATCCGTTCAGTGTGGCCGCGGTCGTGCTGATCGTGCAGTTCCTGCCGCGGGTACTCCGTACGTCCGCAGCCCGGGCCGCAACCGAGTACCACGAAGCCGAAGCGGCGAAATGGCCGCCGCTCGAGCAATGCGCTTTTCGGGTCAGCAATCCGAATTGTGCCGGCCAAGCCCTTGGGCCGCGTTACAGCGCGATAACTCGCAGGAACACGGCGTGACCAGCGGCCACGAATTCAAGCGCATCCGGCACCGCCGACGCGGTCACACGGCGGGCGTCCAGCCGGACCTGGAGACTTTCCTTGCGCTGCTGTCCGAGCAGGTGGTCGCACGGTTCGTCCGCCTCAGCGAGGCGAGCCTGATCGCCGTTCCGCTGAGTCTGCCAGGGCCGGAAGAAGGTGAAGATCCGCCTGCCAACCCCGGACATCCCGTCTGCGCGGCGCATGCGAGCGCGGACTACTGTCGGGAATCCTGGCTGCTCCACCTGGCCCAATTAAAGCTCGAGCCCGAAACCCACTGGCACAGATGCGATTACGACCTGCTCTGCGCCGTGGTCCCGGTCGTTCATCGTGGCCGCTGCCTGGCGGTGCTCAAGCTTGCCAGCCCGCCCTCAACAGCCGAGGAGGATTTCGAACGCCAGGTGGAACTCCTGGACATCGTGGTCAAGGACTTCGTGGCCGCGGAGGCTGATTTCCTGGAGCGACTGCCCAGCGCCATCCCGCCGGGGTCCGACCTGAGAATGCTGCCGGTCAGCGGCGCCGAACTCCCAGCCGCACAGCAAACCAGTCACCCACAGGTTGTTACTGCCTTGAAGTACGTCGAGGAACGTCTTACCGATCCAACGCTGACGGTCGCCGGCGTCGCCCGCCAGGTCGGCGTGCATCCCAATTACCTGAGCCATCTTTTCACGGAACAGACCGGCCAGCGACTGAGCCGGTTCATCGCCGACCGACGTGTCGAACAGGCGAAGACCTTACTCGTCACCACCCATTGGCCGATCAAGCGCATTGCCTACGAGACCGGCTACGCCAACCCCAACTGGTTCAGCTTCGTCTTTCGCGCTTTCACCGGCCTTACCCCTAGCGAGTACCGAAAGAAATCGCGCAGCCTTAGGCGCGACACACGCCATCCATAGAGCCGCGCTGCGCTTCACGAACAACCGCCCCAGACCGAGCGCGGCTGGGCACGGCCCGCGCGCCGCCGGAGTCGGCGGCGGCCCAAAATCAGCGCAGTATCTCTCACATTTGCTACGTACTTCTCAGGTCGCGGCGAATTCGCCTTGCAAGGTCGTGAACGTTGCTCATAGTCAGCCCTTGAAGGAGAAAATCCGGTGTGGCGCGACCCAAGAACGACAGTGATCACGTGGGAGGGGTTGTTGCCGCACGCGGCTCGGACCGGGAGCGCCGCTCCTGTCAGGTTCGAGCGGCGTCGTGACCGGTGGCCCCGCGTAGCCCTCTATTTGTACTGACCCGGGGGTTGGGGCCACGGGTTACGACGGCGTGCGATGCCCGCCACCGTCGCCGTCCTTCACGAGACGAGACAGCACAGTGTCCTCACAGCGACACATGAAGTGTCGCGGGACGAACCTGGAAAGAGAAGCTGTGAAACGAGAACGTCCGTCGGTCGCGTTTGTGCTCTTCAGCGTGATGCTGGGCGCAGCTATGTTCGGCTTCACCGCCGCTGGGGCTTGGTACCTGTTCTGCATGGATCATGGCGAGCCGGAAGCGGCCGCGGCGTTCGCCGATCTCGCGCCGCCACCCGCAGTGATCCTGCTGGCGAGCCTCGGCTTGGTCATCACGGTCGGCGTTCAGTTGCAGATGCTGCGCGAACGGGCCCACGCCGACGAGGGGTCCGGACAGTCTCAGGCCATTCCGGATAGCGAGCCGGACGTGCGATCGTGTGTGGCGCCGCTCGTGGGCGTGTCCGACGAGCCCGTACGCAGCTCGCCGCCACGTTCCCCGATTGCGACATCATGAACGGCGACATCAACGGTGCTGGCTGAACGCGCCGTAACCGCCGGTGGCCGGCAGGTTAGTTGGGCGACACGGGCTGTAGCGCCGACGTTCGCTTGCGATCGAGTGGCCCGTTTGCCCAAAACGCCGGCGGAAGGCTCGGCAAATGGGACGTGTCGGACAATATGGCCGGGCGGCGTAGCTGGCCAGGGCTATCAGGGAAATCCAGGATTGCGAGGCGCTTGATCATGGCAAGACACCAACACACGTATATTTTCATGCGCTTGTGCGGGCTCTTGTGCATTTGCTTGCCCGGGTGCCCGCCGCCGCCGCCCAATCTTGCGCCGCAAGCCGACGATCAGTCGGTCACCGTGTCGTTCAACACACCAAAGGCGATCACGCTTACGGCCAGCGACCCGGACAATGGCCCGCAGGCGCTGATTTATTCGATCGTGTCGCCGCCGCAACACGGCACGCTGACCGGCACGCCGCCGAGCGTGACGTACACACCGGACACCGGCTACAGCGGCCCGGACAGCTTCACGTTCAAGGCCGACGATGGCGAGGCGGATAGCAATTCCGCGACGGTGTCGATCACTGTCCAGCTAGCCCACAACCGGTCCCCAATCGAGCTGTACGCCCAGTCCGTGACCGTCGCCTTCAACACACCCAAGGCGATCACGCTCACGGCCTTCGACCCGGACCGCGGCCCGCAGGCGTTGACGTATTCGATCGTATCGGCGCCGCAACACGGCACGCTGACCGGCACGCCACCGGGCGTGACGTACACTCCGGACACCGGCTACAGCGGCCCGGACAGCTTCACGTTCAAGGCCAACGACGGCGAGGCGGATAGCGATCCCTTGACAGTCTCGATCACTGTCCAGGCGGCCGGTGGCGGCCCGGGCGCGACGTTCACCGACGGAGATGGCTACCCCGAGCTCACGGGATCGCCGCTGATCTCCCCTGTGATCGCGAACGGCCCGTATTGGTCCTATGTCGAGGTCACGATCCCTTACGACGCGGACACCCGTTACGTCCGGCTCGAGATGTACGACTTCAATACGTCGACGCTGCTCGTGCAGAACTGGGCGCAGGCCGTGGGCGCGAGCGGAGGATCGGTTCAGGCGACCGTTAGCTTCCCGAGCTCGACGCCGCCGGACACCTACTACTTCACGTTCGACCTCTGCTCCTCCAACGCTTGCTCCAACCCGTTCAAGCGGACGACGTACGAGCGCACGGGCACGGGCACGACCTACACGCGCGTCGGTTACGAGTCTCCACCGCTCACGCAGACGGACGGCCCACGCGACGCCCAGATCACGATCCCGACGTTTACGATCCAGTAGGAGCCTCGGCTCGGATGAGAGTAAACCCCCCACCCCCGGGGCACGCCGCCTACCACGACGGCACGACGTGCACCGCAGGAGGGCCCGGGACCGCGAACGTCTCCTGGGGCTGGCTATACATCCGCACGTCGCCCAACGAGTACGGCATCGAGCTCACCGTTAACGTTAACGGCCCGCTCATCCAGACCTGCCAACCCCCCGACGGGCCGCCCGGCTCGGGTGACATCAGGCCCGGGCTCGCCTGGGGCGCCGGCGGGTGCGCGGTCTTGTTCGTCCCCTCCCCGCCCGACGTCAAACATCTCCAGGGCAGCGTCTCGCGGGTCTGCACCGACGCCGGCGGCACCGAAACGGCGACGCTGACCTGGGATCTGACCGGCTCCTGATGAAATCAGTTGCGTAGCGCGAGTCCGCGACCTGCCGTGCTGGTGCGGGAACCCGTTCTCGCACCTTGACGTGCGGGAATCCCTGCCCGTAGGTCGGCGGACGGGAGTCCTCTAGCTCCGGCATGTCCGGGTGCGAGATGGGAATGTCGCACCAGCGGGAGGTCGGGGCCAGTAGCCACGGGTGCAGCATGCCGGAAGCCGTGGCCAGCGGCCTCAGCACAGGTTCCGCCCTGCGAGGGGCTGGCCGACCGTGGCATCTGGCCAGATCCCCGAATCACCCGGCGATACTTGATGTGCCGTGGAGCAGGCTTTGCGGAAAGGCCTCCGCGGTCTTCCGGGTCGGGACACGCTTTTCCGCTTTCTTCATCGCCATGGCCGCATCCCGGCCGACGATCCGCGTGTCAAACGTCTCTGCCGGCTGACGGCCGATTACCGCCGCCAGGTTTCCTGAGGGCGAAGGACAAAGGGGTCGGGAGTCTTTTTGTTGCGTCCTGGGAGCGAGTCTCGCGCGGGGCGCTTCATGGGCGCTCGGGGTTCGGATGGTGGGCGGGTCCACCCTACTCCAGATAACCGAGATCGCTGAGGCGGCGTTCCAGCGTGCGGCGATCTTCCTCAGTGTAGGCTTCCTCTTCCGCGCGGCGGACTTTTTCGACCGGCGGTTCCTGCTCGACCACGGGCTCGACGGCAAAGGCCTCGCGAACCACCCGCCCCTCCATGTCCACCGGCACCCGCAACCCCAGCACCGCCAGGGCCGTCGGGGTGATGTCGACGATGTTGGCATCGACACGCACGCCGGTCCGGACGTTCGGCCCCCGCAGGGCCAGGATCCCTTCCACGCGGTGGGTCCCTTCCAAACGCTTCGGATCGCACCAGCGCACCGCCTTGCGCCCGCGAATCTTGCGGACCACCGCAAAGCCGGGGTGCGGCACCAGCATCAGGTCGGGTAGATTCGGGTTTTCCTCGCGGCTGCAGCCGTAGAGCTCTTCGGCCCGATGCACCTCCATGAAGACCGGGGTCGTGCGTCCGTCGGGATGCCGCACCGTGGCGGCGCGGAACCGCGCGGCCAGCTCGTCGCGGAGGGCTTCGTAGTCCTGCGGGTCCACAATCCCCAGCGGTCCGCGGCCCTTCAGGTTGATATAGAGATACCCGTAAATCCCCGCGTGCATCACACACGCCCGCGAGCGCGCCCAGTCCACCGCCAAGTCGCGCTCGATCCCACGACTGCCCTGCTCAAAGCGCGTGGCCCGGCCCTTGGTGAGGCGGTGCCACCAGTACTCGGCGCGTGTGCGCGCCTGCTCCCAGGGGCTGCGCAGACATAGATAGCCCCACTTGGCCAGAAGGAGATTCGGCTGCGCTTTGCCGTCTAGGCTGCCGTGCCCGTGATCCGACATGATCAGGACGGTGGCGCCGCTAGCGCTCGCGTACGCGAACAGATCGCCCAGCACGTCATCGAGCCGCTGGAAGCACCGCGCCGCGAGCTCGGCCTCCTGCGGGTAGCGCCCGCTGGTCTGGGGATCCAGGTACTTCCAGGCTTTGTGCTGGAGGTTGTCGACCAGCTTGAACACGGTCATCAGCACGTCCCAGCCGAACTTCTCGCCGCAATAGCGGGTCAGCCGGGCGCCCTGGTCGAAGCTGTTGGCAATGTACTCGAGGTTGTCGGCGAGCTGGGCCCGCCGGCTGAGCGCGGTCCGCCGCCAGTTCGTGCGATAGTCGTAGCTCGGGATCACGCCGAAAATCTCGTCCTTGAGCTCCGGCGGCCAGGTGAACTGAGCATCGATGCTGGGCGTCTCAAAGCCGCTGATCATGAAGCCGTTGACGGGCTTGGGCGGGTAGGTCATCGGCACGTTGATGCTGCCGACCCGCAGACCCTTCTCGCTCAGCAGTTGCCAGAGCGTCTTCTCCCGAATCTCGTACGTGCTATTGAACGTCAGCGTGTGCGTCGCGGCGTCATAGGTTTCGAAGTCGAGGATCCCATGCCGCCCCGGTCCCTTGCCGGTCATGAAAGTGGTCCATGCGGCTGGCGTGATGGGGGGCTGGGTCGACTCGAGCACGCCCCACACGCCTTCCGTCATGAACCGTTTCAGATTCGGCATCCGGCCCGCGTCCAGCAGCGGGTCGAGGATGGCGAACGTGGCCCCGTCCAAGCCGATGATGAGCAAGCGGTCGGCGACCGGCCGCAAGGGCCGCTTGGCCCGCGGCAGGGCGGTGGGCTGTCGCCCGGTCGTCAGGGTTGCGCTGGTATCCATGGTCGGTGAGCTCCGCGCCGTGGCCAATTCTACACCCCGCGCAGCATAACCGTCCCCGGCCCGTCCGGTAAACCCCGTTCTGATGCCGCCAGACGGGAATCCGTCTGCCGGAGGGCCGCAGGGACTGACTTGGCGACCGTGCCCGACTCCCCTAGGATACCCCACGTCGCGGTCGTGAACGTGGCAACGTTCAGGTTCAGAGGAAGTCCCATGCTCAGCATCATTCCGCGGGACAGGACGTTCTTCGATCTCTTCGAGAAGGCGGCGAGCATAGTCGTCCGTACCGCCGAAGAATACGCGCAGTTGGCCCGCGACTACGACCAACGCGAGGACCACGTGGCGCGGATCCGGCAGCTCGAGCACGACGGCGACGAGGTAGCGCACCGCACCTTCGACCGCCTCGATCAGAGCTTCATTACGCCGTTCGACCGGGAGGACATCGAAACCCTGACGTTGCGTATGGACGACGTGATCGACGAGATCGACGCGGCCGCCAAGCGTCTGACCCTGTACCGGATTCCCGCGCCGACCCCGTGGCTCATCAAGCAGACCGAGGTCCTCATGAAGGCCTGCCAACTCACCGGCCGGGCGGTCGGGCGCTTGCGGAACCTCAAGAAGCCCAACGGCCTGCACGCGGAGCTGGTCGAGATTCACTACCTGGAAAACGTGGGCGACGACAACAACCATGCGGCCCTGGCGGAGCTGTTCGAACAGGGCGGCGACCCGCTGCTGGTCATGAAGTGGAAGGAGATTTACGAGTTGACAGAACGCGCCATCGACCGGTGCGAGGACATCGCCAATACCATCCGCGGCATCATGCTGAAGAACGCCTGATCGCTTCGTGGTCACTTACGTCATCATCATCATCCTTATCGCCCTGCTGTTCGACTTCAGCAACGGCCTGAACGACGCCGCCAATTCGATTGCGACGGTCGTCTCGACGCGCGTGCTGTCGCCCCGTGCGGCGGTGCTCTGGGCGGCCTTTTTCAACTTCATCGCGGCCTTCGGGTTCAAGACGCACGTCGCGGCGACGGTGGGCAAAGGCCTGGTCGATCCGGCGGTGATGTCGCCGCACCTCATTCTGGCGGCCTTGCTGGCGGCAATCGCGTGGACGGTCGTCTGCACGTGGAAGGGGCTCCCCATTAGCGTCTCGCACGCGCTGATCGGCGCGCTGGCCGGTGCGGCGCTCGTGGGCGGCGGGATCGCGGCGCTGCGATGGGGGACCATCACGACGATCGCGCTGTTCATCGTGGCCTCTCCCCTCATCGGCCTGACGCTCGGGGCCGCCAACATGATCGTGACGCTCTGGGTGTGCCGGAATCGCACGCCGCGCGGCGTGGATAGTACGTTCCGGGTTCTGCAACTGCTCTCCGCGGCGGTCTACAGCCTGAGCCACGGCCTGAACGACGCGCAGAAGACGATGGGGATTATCTTTGCGCTGCTCATGAGCGTCCCCACGCTCCAGGGCTGGGCCACGCACGACGGGAATCCGGAGTCGACGCAGTTGGCGTGGTGGATCATTCTGAGCTGCCACGCCGCGATTGCGCTCGGCACCTACATGGGCGGCTGGAAAGTCGTCCACACACTCGGTAACCGAATCACCAAGCTCAGACCCGTCGACGGCTTCTGTGCCGAGACCGGCGGCGGGGTCACGATTCTCGCGCTGTCGCAGTTCGGCATCCCGGTCAGCACGACGCACACGATCACGGGCTCGATCTTCGGCGTCGGGGCGGTCCGCCGCTTTTCCGCGGTGCGCTGGGGCGTCGGCTATGAGATCGCCGCCGCCTGGGTGCTTACCCTGCCCGTCTCGGCCGCCATCGCCGCCGCACTGTTCTGGCTGCTGACGCGATTCGTCTGACCCGCCGCTAGAAAAAGGGGACATTCTGAATTTTCGACCGCTAGTGCAAGATGAGAATATCGGACTAGGCGCGCGCTGGGGACGGATCAAGCCATCTTCGGGACGTCTGGAGCTTCGTGTCCACAGAGCCGCGGCTGCTCCGCCGGTACTTGGCTCGCCGACGGCGAAAAAAAACTCAAAAAGGTGTATGCGCATCTATGAGGGGGCACCATAATAGTGCAGGGGATGTTTGATGATGGAGTCAGGCGGGTCATCCGGGAGATCCCGGACAATAGCGTACACGGAGGTTTGGTATCGCGCTCCAGGCACAGGCCGAGAAGTTCTGGTTCGGCAGGAGGAGGACAATGAATCGCGTGAACAGACACACTATCGGATGTTTGCTTGTCGCCGCGCTCTTTGGCGGCACCTCGTCTCTGGCGGACTCGCTATTCACCATCGCGAATCCGCCGGTGGACTTCGAGGTCATCGACGCGGACGACGGCAGTGGCGAGTACTTCTTCGACGGTATCGGCGACTTCGGGCCGTTCTCCACGTTCAACGATGCTGTGCTGGGGAGCTTTGGGGAGGCCCGATCGATGGCCGAGTTCGACATCTCGCCATTCACCGTCCCGCCCGGGGAGTTCATCAGCGCGGCCACGTTCGAGGCCCGGATAACGAGCAACGACGTCTTCGGGCTGGGCGTTGATGGGGAGACCCCGGGCAGCTTGGCGGTTGATGGATACGTGGGAAACGGGATCGCGGAGCTGTCGGATTTCCAGGTCGGAGATGGCAACGTTCTCTACTCGGTAGCCACCCCGAATCCTCAAGTCGGGCAGATTCTGAGCTTCGACGTGACGTCTTTTGTTACAGCGCTCGTGAACGCAAACGAGACATACGTCGGGCTGACGCTGCGTGCGGAGAGCTTCGGCGGGCTGATGTTCGAGGAGGGCGGCGGTTATCCCAAGCTGACCATCGAGACGATACCGGAGCCCAGCACGCTGACCTTACTATCGCTGGCGGGCTTGGCCCTGCTACGCCGAGCGCGGGGGTAGCCGGACGCTTGGCCTGACGATCTAACGTCCACCTCGCGTTACAGGGAGAAAAGGGGACATTCTGAATTTCCGCGGAAAAGTAGAATGTCCCCTTTTCTCTGTGTAGAATCCGCCTCCGGTGTCGATGAACCTTGGCGATCGCGTCCTGGTCATTACCGGCGCCAGCTCCGGCATCGGCGCCGTTACCGCTGTCGCGTGCGCCCGCGCCGGCATGGACATCGTACTGAACGGCCGTCAGGCGGACCGGCTCGCAGAAGTGGCTAGCGCGGTTCGCCGCTGCGGGCGCGAGGCCGAGCTCGTCGTCGGAGACGTGACCGATGCCGGCCTCAACGCGCGTCTGCTCGACGTCGCCCAGCAACGGTTCGGGCGGTTCGACGTCGTCTTTGCCAATGCGGGCTATGGCTTCAAGAAGCCCGAGCACGAGCTCGACCTGGCGGAGCTGCGGCAGATTTTTGAGGTCAACTTCTTCGCGGCCTATGCGCTGCTGCGCGAGGCCGCCCGGCGCCTGCTCGCTGCGCGGCGGCCCGGCCACCTGCTGATGTGCTCCAGCGCGGTTGCCAAGTTCACGTTGCAGAACTTCGGGGCGTACTCGGCGACGAAGGCGGCCCAGAACCATTTCTGCCGCGCCATGCGCATGGAGCTTCGCCCGTATCACATCGAAGTGTCCTCGGTCCACCCGATCAGCACGCGGACGGAGTTCGTCGATCGGGCAGCGCGCTACGGACTGCCGGAAGGTACGGACGGTTCGACCGCGACGCGCTCGCCCGGCTGGTTCGTACAACCGCCGGAAAAGGTCGCCGCCGCCATCGTCCGCTGCCTGCGCCGGCCGAAGCCGGAGGTGTGGACGAGCAGCACGACGCGTTGGGCGGCGGGGCTGATGACGATCTTTCCGCGGCTGATGGACTTCGTCGGCCGGCGCGCCTAACCAGAAACGCGGGTGGAGCCAGCCCGTCCCCGGGCCGTTGGGACCGGGCCGCGGACGGCCCGGCTCTGCTGGTCCCCCACAACTGCCGTTCATCACAGAGCGATCACCCCAGCGTGGATACGAGGAGCTGGTTGGCCCGGCGGGCCTCGGCGTTGGACTCGAAGCGGAAGTACAGCGCGCCGCGCTCGCCGAGGGCCGCGGCCCATAGCGCGGTGACGTTGATCCGCGCATCAGCCAGCGTGCGGGCGATTCCGGCAATCAAGCCCGGACGATTGGGGCCGACAATCCGCAAGGCGTGCAGGCTAAGGTTCTTTTTCAGCCCGGCCTCCTCCGCGGCCCGGGTCTGCGCCGGACCGACAATCGGGGCCACGAACAGCAGGCCGATGCTCGAGAGCACGTTGGCTGAAGGCCGGAGAATCGCGAATTCGAGGTTCGCCCCGGCGCGCTGGAGCGCTTCGACCTTCTCTGCCAGCGTGCCGGGCCGGTCCTCCAGCTCCGCGGTCCACACGTCCACCATCGTAATTTCGAAGTCCATGAGCAGGCCCTTGGCCAGCGGCACACCACCCGCCATGTGCAGGAATACCGGGCGTCCCGCAGCTCGTCAAGTCAACGCGCCGGCGCCGGATTGTCGCCCTGCTCCGCGCTCGCTACCATCTGCCTCTGCGCGCGATGCGGAGGCGCGCTGCTGATGGACCGCGCAGGTCAGCGGTCCGCGCCGGGTTCGAGGCTTCCATGCCCGCGACGCTCCAGGATCGGCAGGTCGAGGAGCGGACCCAGAAGCTGGGCCGCGAGATGTTCGAGCGCATGCGCGGCAGCCGCCCCCACTGCTACCAGTTTGCCTGGTGGCAGGAGCGCATGTTGCAGATCTGCATGCAGGACGAGTGGTTCAAGGTCCAGGCCTTCCGCTTCATTGACGTCCTGCCGATGATGCAGACCGCCGAAGACGTGGCCCGCCATCTCAAGGAGTACTTCGTCCTCCCCGAGCACCTGCGCCGCCGACGGAACGGGCATCCCGGACACGCGCACGCCGAAAACGGCCAGGCCGCGCTCCGCGAACTGGAGGCCGTCCCCGCCTCGCACCGACTCGTGGAGTGGGTCTCCCACACCATGAACTTCCACCGGCTCGATTCGCCCCTCGCCCGGCTGATGGCCTTTGCCGCTCGCAAGAGCTCGCTCGTGATGGCGGGCAGCTTCATCGCCGGCTCGAACATCCAGGAAGCCGAACGCGCGATTCTGCGTCTGCGGCGGCGCAAGCTGGCGTTCACGATCGACGTGCTCGGCGAGGCCGCCCTGTCGAGCGGCGAAGCCGAGGCTTACCAGCAGATCTACCTGGACCTGATCGGGCAGTTGCCGCGGCGCGCGTCGGCGTGGGAGCCGGTGTCGCTCACCGATGAGGGCGACGGCGAAGCGCTGCCGCGGGTCAACGTGTCGGTGAAGCTGACCTCGTTGTATCCCGGCTTTGACCCGATTGCACCCGAGGGGGCGAAGGCGCGGGCCAAGGAGCTGCTGCGGCCGCTCCTGCGGAAAGCGATGGAGGGCGGCGTCCACGTCCACGTGGACATGGAGCACTACGCGATCAAGGACCTGACGCTCAATGTCTTCGAAGAGCTTCTGCTGGAACCCGAGTTCCGCGACTACCCGCACTTCGGCGTCGTGCTCCAGGCGTACCTCAAGGACGGCGACAAGGACGGGCAGCGCCTCATCGAGTATGCCCAGCGCCGCGGCACGCCGCTGTGGGTGCGGTTGGTGAAGGGCGCCTACTGGGATTCGGAGACCGTCTGGGCCGCGCAGCGCCACTGGCCCGTCCCGGTGTGGGAGCAGAAGTGGGAGTCGGATGCCTGTTACGAGCGCATGACCCGCGCGCTGCTCAGCAACTACCGGCACGTCCGCTGCGCGTTCGCCAGCCACAACGTCCGCAGCCTCTCGTACGCGATGGCCGTGCGGCAACTGCTGGAGGTCCCCACCTGGGCCTTCGAGCTGCAGATGCTGTACGGGATGGGTGACCCCATCAAGCACGCTGCCACTCAGATGGGCCAGCGCTCACGCATCTACACGCCCTACGGCAACCTGTTGGCGGGCATGGCCTACCTGATCCGCCGTCTGCTGGAGAACACCGCCAACGAGTCGTTCCTGCGGCAGTCGGCGAGCGACGACGCAAGCGAAGACCAGCTCCTGGAAGACCCGATCCAGGTCGGACGCCGCACCGCGCCCCCTGTGCCGCCCGTGGTCGTCCGCTACGAGTTTGAGGAACCGATCATGGATCCGTTCGAGAACGCTCCGAACACCGACTTCACGCTGGAGGTCAGCCGCCAGCAGATGCAGGCGGCACTGGCCCACGTCCGGGCTGAAGAGGGACGCGAATACCCGCTGCTCATCGGCGGCCAGCTGGTCACCACGGGGCAGTGGGCCGAGTCCCATAATCCCTCGCGGCCCAAGGAGATTGTCGCCCGGATCGCCCAGGCCGACCCGGAGAGCCTCGACCGGGCGGTCCAGGCGGCGGCGACCGCATTTCGCGCCTGGCGCCGCGTCCCGGCCGCCGAGCGGGCCGACCTGCTCACGCGCGTCGGACAGCGGCTGGGGGAGCGGCGCTTCGAGCTCGCGGCCCTGATGGCCATCGAGTGCGGCAAGACCTGGCGCGAGGCCGACGCGGACGTCTCCGAAGGCATCGACTACTGCAACTACTATGCCAAGGAGACGCTCCGGCTCACCGAGTACCGGCGGCGACGCGATATCCAGGGCGAGACCAACGAGTACTTCTATGCCCCGCGCGGCGTGGCGGCGGTGGTGAGCCCGTGGAATTTCCCGCTTTGTCTGCTGGCCAATATGACCGCCGCGGCGGTGGTCACCGGCAACACGGTCGTCATTAAGCCGGCCAGTCGGGCGGCGGCCGTCGCCGGCAAGTTCGCGGAGGTGTTCGCCGAGGCCGGCGTGCCCGCCGGCGTCGTGAACTACCTGCCGGGACCCGGGGCCACGATCGGCGCGGCGCTGGTCAGGCACCCGGACGTGGCAGTCATCGCTTTCACCGGCTCGCGTGGAGTGGGCTGCCGCATCAACAAGTTGGCGGCCGAGGTCCCGACCAGCCGGCCGGGGCTGAAGCGCGTCATCGCGGAGCTGGGCGGCAAGAACGCCATCATCGTCGACGCCAACGCCGACCTCGATGAGGCGATCAAGGGCGTCATCGCCAGTGCGTTCAGCTACGCGGGTCAGAAGTGCTCGGCCGCGTCGCGGGTGATCGTGCTTGAGGCGATTCACGAGCGCTTCGTGGAGCGGCTGGTCGAGGCCGCCCGTTCAAAGGGACTGGGGCCCGCCGACGAACCGACGACGGCGATCCCGCCGGTCATCGATGCGCAAGCTCGCGAGAGCATCCTGAGGTACATCGAGATCGGGAAGCAGGAGGGCCGGTGCGTGCTCGCGGTCGACGCGGCGCGGCTGGTCGAGGAGACCGGCGGTTACTATGTCGGCCCGCACATCTTCGTCGATGTCCCGCCGACGGCCCGCATCGCCCGCGAGGAGATCTTCGGCCCCGTGCTGGCCGTGCTACGGGCCCGGGACATCGGCCAGGCGATCGAGATTTTCAATGGCACGGACTACGCCCTGACCGGTGGAATCTTCTCCCGCAGCCCGGCCAACATCGAGCGGGCCCGCGCCGAGTGCGAATGCGGCAACCTGTACATTAACCGGCCGATCACCGGCTCGCGGGTTGACCTCCAGCCCTATGGCGGGTTCAAGATGTCCGGGATCGGGTCCAAGGCCGGCGGCCCGGATTACCTGATCCAGTACTGCGAGCCGCGTACGGTGACCGAGAACACCCTCCGCCGGGGGTTCGCCCCCAGCGAGGAGGTGGTCGAAGCGCTGGGTTGAGCGGCGCTTGGCCTCTCATGGGTTGTGGGCGCCCCATCCCGTACGCCGGCGCGCCGGCATCGGGGTGGGGGACGGAGCCGGCGCACCCCGGCTTTCAGGTTGCCGGGCCACATGGGGCGGCAGATAATTAGGCAGGCGGGCGGTGTACGTCCGCGCCGGACAGACTATGCCTCTTTTGCAGGTGGACTCATGAATCCGTCGTTCCTCGCTAACCTGCGGGGGCCACGGGCTGGCCGAACGCGCTCCCGCGGCTTCACCCTGGTCGAGCTCCTGACCGTGATCGCCATCATTTCGCTGCTCATCAGCATCCTTGTCCCGTCGGTCTCCAAGGCCCGCGATTCGGCCAAGAACGCCAAGACCCGCGCCATCATGAAGAACATCGGTGACGGTCTCGAGCTGTTCGTGGGCGAGAACAGCACGGAACTCCGCGGGCAGAACTACCCATCCTCAAAGGCCGGCGATGACCCCACGGAAACAGGCATCAACAATGAGCAGGGCAGCGAGGATATGTGCGGCGCCCAGTGGGCCGTGCGCTACCTGATGGGTAAGAAACTCGACGGGTACGTCCCGCGCAGGCTGGTACCACCGGACCTCATCTCCACCACGCCGGGTGAGGAGCAGTTGGCCTGGTACGATGACCCGAACAGCGGCGGCGGGGGGGCGCCGCGCAGCGGCCTCTATCTCGACCCGAGCGCCGTCAAGCTCAAGGCCCCAAAGAGCCTGGCAGGTGGGCCCGGAGGCGCGCTGATAGACCCAACGGATGTCAGCCCCAGGTACAACAACCCCGTCATCGTCGATTCGTTCGAGATGCCGATCCTGTACTACGCCGCCAATTCGCTCCAGGCTGCACAGGCAAACGCCAACATCACAGCTTACCAGCCCGATACGACCGTACCCCCCGATCCCAAAAAGCTCGGCATCTATATGTTCAGTGATAACGCGCTGTTCACCGGGTTGTGCAACGACAGCAGTTGCATAATCCCACGGTGGGATTTCGGCGGCGGCAACCACAAGCTTAACTACGGCCCAGACACTTGGACGACGGACGGCAGCACAATTCGCACGGAGATCAAGGACCACCCCTCCTCGTTTGCTTACTACATCCTGAACAAGGATGCCTGGGAGTCGAGCTCGCCAGACCCGGCGAAGAGGTCCGTCGTTCCGAACCGCAGGGACTCCTACATTCTGATCAGCCCCGGAAAAGACGGCTTGTTCGGCACCGGCGACGACGTAACGAACTTCTAGAGCGAAAAAAGGGGTCAGGACCCTTTTGTGCCCAGCACCCAAAGGGCCGCTCCGCGGCAAAAGGGTCCTGACCCCTTTTTTCCGGATCACGATGCCCCCGCCGCCGGTGCACGGGGCAACAGGACGTGCACGGTCGTGCCTTCGTCGGGCTGGCTTTCGAGCCAAATGCGCCCGCCCAGGGCTTCCACGATGCGGTACGCCCGCGGCAGCCCCAGGCCCCGTCCACGCCCCGCCCGCCGGTGCGAGAAGAACGGGTCCAAAGCCCGCTGCAAGACCGCCGGCGTCATGCCGCACCCCGAATCCTCCACCAACGCCTCCACCGTGTCTTCGCGTAAGGCCGGCTGCCAGCGGAGCAGGATCGTACCCTCGTTCTCGGCCACCGCGTCCGCCGCATTACTGACCAGCTCGCGGAGTACGGTTTTCATTTGTTCGCGATCCACGAGCACGAAGGCGGCCTGTTGCTCGGGCGACGGGGGCGGATTGAGGCGCAGCCGGGCGGGGGCCAGGCCGCTGGTCTGCAGCCAGTCGCCGCGCACCTCGGCCAGCAGTTCCGCCAGGTTGAGGCTGACGAGTTGGGGCGGGCGGGGACGGGCAAAGTCCATCAGCTCGCTGACGATGCCGCTGCACTCGTGGGCCTTTTTCGAGATGGTCTGCAGCCCGCGGCGGGCTTCCGGGTCCTGCAAGCTCGCGGCCAGCATCTGGGCCCGGCCCGAGATCACCGCGAGCGGGGAGTTCAACTCGTGCCCCGCGCCGGCCGCCATTTCCGCGATCATCGCCAACGTGCGCGAGCGCAGCAGCTCGACCTGCATTTGCTGGAGTCGGCGATTCGTCTCAGCGAGGTCTTCGGACAACCGCTGGGCCGCGGCCTGGGCGTTGGCGCGCCCGAGCGCGAGCCCGAGACTGGCCAGGAACGAGCGCAGCTCTTCGGCTTCCTCGGCCAACCGGCCGCGCTCATCCGCTTCGGACAGGTAGGCAATGCCGCCGGCCACCTCCCCGCGGCGCAGAATCGGGAGCAGCCAGGGCGTGCCGCGGTCGCCGGGGCCAAACGCCGGTGCCAGCACGGCGCGCACCGCCGGCGGCGCCTGCACGAGGACGGAGTCAAGCCCGGCGCGGGTTTGCTCCAACCAGGCCTCCAGGTCAGCGGGCACGCTGTGGGTCTGATGGCCCCGGTCGTCCGGCGACTCGCCAATCCAGCAGATGTCCACCGCGGCCCCATTCTCGCGCAGCCCGAAGGCGGCGACGCGTGGGCGCTGCAGCGCGGTCGCCGCCGCATCGGCGAGCGCGACCACGACCGCCGCCGGATTGGCCCAGTCGGTGAGGCGTTGCTCGAAGTGCGCAATGGCCTTGAAGTAGCGGGCGCCGGCGGCCAAGCGGCGATTGCCGGCCAGTAGCTCGGCGTTGAGGCGCCCGAGCTCGGTGTTGGCCCGCGTCATGGCCTTGACGTACACGGCCTGGGGCGTCTCGCCGTCGAGTCCCAGCAGCGTCGCCTGTTCCGCCACGTCGGTGCCCAGCGCTGCGACGATGTCCGACAGGTGCGTGTCGGCGAAGCCCAGCCGCTCCGCCAGCCGGGGCGACATCTCATAGAAGACGTGGTTTCCCGAGTAGCCGATCCGCTGTTCGCGGGCCAGCGTGTCCGCGAGCTGGACGACCCCGATCAGGCGCGGTTTGCTCACCGAGGTCGGCAGGGCATCGGCGGCCAGGTGGTGCAGCCAGATGGCGTCCTGCAGGTCGCGCGGCAGTCGCCAGCGCTCCGCCACGCGCCGACCGGCCACCGTGTGGTCCGCACCCAGCACGGCGCGCTCGTAGTCGGCAATGTCGCCGCGGCTGTGATTCGCCTGCGCTACAACCCGGTCGTAGGCCTTCGGGAACACGGCGGCCAAGGCGACCTTGCCCAGGTCGTGGAGCAGTCCGGCAACGTAGGCGTCTTCCGGGTCCAACCCCAGGTCGCGCCGGGCGCGCGCCAGCCGGCGGGCAGCACACGCGACCGCCAGAGAATGCTTCCAGAACTCGCCGCGCTCGAAAGTCGCCGCCCGGCCGTCCGCCGTCTGCTTTCCAAAACAGTCGAAAACACTGGTCGCCAGCACGATGCTGCGCACGCCGGCAAAGCCGATCAGCGGCACCGCGCGCTCCAAGGTGGTCACCGGCTCGCGCACGCCCAGCGCGGCCGAGGCCGCGACCGAGAGGAGCCGCGCAGTCAGCGACTGATCGCCGCGCAAGAGCTTGATGACGTCGCCGGCGTCGCTGTCGCTGAGGCTGGTAACTTGTAGCAGCCGGACGGCGACCGCGGGCAGCGTGGGCAAACTGTCCAGTTGGGAGAGGACCAGCTCGGGGGAGGATTCGGCTGCCTGGGTCACGATGCCTTGCCCGCCAGGATTACTGGGCGACCAGTTCGGTGATGCGGTTGACAAGCTGCTCGATGCTGAAAGGCTTCTGGATGAAGTCGTCCGCACCGTCCGCCAACAGCCGGTCCACGTGCTCCCGGTCGATCACGCCGGAGACGATGATGATGCGCACATCCTTCAGCGATTCGTCGCTGCGGATACTCCGACAGACCGCGTTCCCGTTAATGTCCGGCAACATGTAATCCAGGACGATGACGTCCGGACGAAACTCGCGTGTTCTCAGGCCGGCGTCGAAACCGGTTGCGGCCGTCTGCACCTCGAAGCGACCGTCCCGCTCTAGCAACTCCACCAGCATCTCCACAATCGCCGGATCGTCGTCAACTACCAGAACCCGCGTCTTGCCCATCTCGAGCTGGTCGAGCGGGATATTGTGCTCCTTCATGAACTGAATCAGGGCGTCGCGCGGAATGCGGCGGAAGCGGGAGCCGGGCACGCGGTAGCCGCGGAGCCGACCGTTGTCGAAACACCGGATGATTGTCTGTTGGCTCAGATTGCAGATGTCGGCGACTTCGCCGGTGGTGAAGACGCTCTTCAGCGGCAGAGTGCCGTCTCGGTCGTTTCTGGCCATGTTGGCTCTCGAAGCTTTCCCAGTTTAGCTATATTAACAAATATAGCATGTCCAGGGGCTTTTGGCAAGATACTGGACGTTATCTGAGCTGGTTATTGGGGTAAGTATCGGTCCGCGCGCCACAGCCGGCGAGGTGCACCAGTAGCATAGATACGTCTGTCGGGTGGATGCCGCTAACGCGGGCCGCCTGCCCGACGCTTCGCGGGCGGACCGCGGACCAGCGCTCGACCGCCTCGCGACGAAGCTGCCCGATTCCGGCGTAGTCGAGCGAGGGGGGAATCGGCTGGTCCTCAAGCTCGCGAAACCGGGCAATCATCCGTTGTTGACGATCGATGTAACCCTCGTATTTCACAGCAACTATGGCGCGAGCCCAGACGTCCGGCGCGTCGGCATAATCACGCAGCTCGTCGAATGTCGAGAGAAATCGTTCCCCGTCTTCGGCAGGGTGCTTGAGCCAGTCGCGGAGCGGACGCCCGTCGTGTCGCGTGCGGTCAAGCGTGCCGAGCAACTGGGACAGCCGCTCCGCACGGCGCAGGAATTGCGCCCAGCGGTCGTCCTGGACTAGCCCGAGGTCGCGGCCGATGGGCGTGAGCCGCATGTCGGCGTTGTCGTACCGCAGGTGCAGGCGGTGTTCGGCGCGCGACGTGAACATGCGGTAGGGCTCCACCACGCCGCGCGTCACCACGTCGTCGATCATGACGCCGATGTACGCCTGGTCCCGGCCGAGGGTCACGGGCTCACGACCCGCGGCGAAGCGCGCCGCATTGATGCCGGCGACCACGCCCTGACCGGCCGCTTCCTCGTAGCCGCTGGTGCCGTTGATCTGCCCGGCCAGAAACAGCCCGCGGACCTCCTTGGTCATGAGAGTTGCGTCGATCTGCTCGGGCGGGACGAAGTCGTACTCGATCGCGTAGCCCCACTGGACGATTCGCGCGCGGGCCAGGCCGTCGACGAGCGCGACCACTTGCTGCTGAACGTCGCGCGGCAGCGAGGTGCTCAGCCCGTTCAGGTAGATGCGGTCGCTGTCGCGGCCCTCCGGCTCCAGGAAGATCTGGTGCCGCTCCTTGTCGGGAAAGCGCACGACCTTCGTCTCGATGCTCGGGCAATAGCGTGGGCCGGTGGACTCGATCTGTCCGGTGTACAGCGGCGCGCGGTGCAGGTTCGCCCGGATCAGCTCGTGGACTTGCGGGCTGGTCGCCGTCAGCCAGCACGGGACCTGGGGTTGCGTGATCTTGGCGGTCATGAAGGAGAACGGCGCGGGGTGCTCGTCGCCCGGCTGCTCCGCGAGCCGCGCGAAGTCGACGCTGTCGCGGGCGATGCGTGGCGGCGTGCCGGTCTTCAGACGACCGAGCCGCAGCCCGAGCGCTCTTAGCGATTCACTCAGCTTCGCGGCCGCAGCTTCGCCGATGCGACCGCCGGGGGCCTGGTCTTCTCCTGTGTGCATCAGGCCGCGGAGGAACGTGCCGGTCGCGAGGATGAGCGCAGTCACCTGGAGCACGCGGCCGTCGTGCAGTGCGACACCGACGACACGGCGCTGCGGGCAGCGCGTCGGCAGTGGCTCGGTCAGGATCTCGTCGACCCCGGCTTCGAGAATCGTGAGGTTGGGGCAGTTTTCCAGGTAACGGCGCAGGACGGCCGTGTACAGGCGACTATCGGCTTGTGCACGGGGCGCCCAGACGGCGGGTCCCTTGCGGCGGTTGAGCATGCGGAACTGGATGCCGGCCTCGTCCGTGACCAGGCCCATGAGGCCGCCGAGGGCGTCGATCTCGCGGACGATCTGCCCCTTGCCGATGCCGCCGATGGCGGGGTTGCACGACATGCGGCCAATGGCGGCGCGCTCGTGCGTGACCAGGACGGTACGCGCACCAAGATTGGCGGCCGCCCAGGCGGCCTCAGCACCGGCGTGTCCGCCGCCGATTACGACAACCTCAAATGACGCTTCAGACATCGCGTCCTGATTGTACCTCGGCGGGCAATTGCGAGCGGCCTATTCGGAGGGGTGGAGTCCCAACTCCAGCATGAGGGCGCGGATGTGCTGGAGTTTCGGGCGGTTCATCTTGAGGAGTTCGACCGTCGCGCGGCCGGTGGGTGACAACGGCTCCACGATCAGCAGATCATCAGACCATTGGAAGTGATCTTCCCACTGATCGGTCCTGGGATTGAACAGCAGTACGAGTTCCCCCGTTTGCGAGTCAGGCGCGTGCGTTGCGGCCAGCTTTGAACCGTTGCACCGGGGGCAGGCCCACGCGAGGTTCGCCTCGCTTGTCGGGCCCCCTTTGGACTCCGGAATGCAGTGATCGCAGTGAAAGGTGGCTACCTGCGCCTCGTCCGGGATCTGGCAATACTCGCATCGGTCGCGGGCCCGTGCCCGGACTGCGTCCCGCAGCGCCTCGGGAATGTGAGTCTTGGGCATCGGCGGTGGCCCCCGGACCTACTCGTGCGGGGCGCTAAGGTGCTCCAGTTCGAAGATCGTCAGGTCATCAAGATAGTCGAGCGCTTCGTCCAATTGCGCCCGCTCCTCCTCCGAGAGACCGGATTCCGTGCCCTTGTCGATCAGGCGGTCGATCTCGCTCTGAATCAAGCGCGGAACCTTGGGCACAGTGGACGGGCCGTCACCCGCCCTCCGGCGCAGTTCGGCGAATATAGCTTCAATCTGCTCGAGCCCCTCGATAACTCGCTTCGTTTTCTGAAGCAGTGAGTCAAACTCGCGCGTTAGTTCGATTCGCCCTCCATAGCGTACTTCCAGGAGCTCAGAACCCTCAACTCGCTGGAAATTGGCTTCGCCAGGGTCAAGGCCGGTAACATCTCGCTGTTGATCGCGGATCGCACCGATTATTCGTTGGCGACAATAAGTCTCGAACTTCACGCCGCGCGAGGGGTCGAAGGAGGATACAGCGGCAATCAGGCCTTCCCGCCCGGCATCGGCCAATGTGTCGACGGACACGCGCGGCCATAGCCGGCGGGACATCACCTCTGCGACTTTGTGTACGAGCGGCGTGTAGTGCTCGATGAGGCGGTCCCGCGCGCTGGCAGATTCTGAGCGCCGGTACTCCTCCCAGAGCACCGAGGCCCGCACGTCGCGGCTATCCAGCGGCTCGGACGACATCGGGACAGACTCTCCCGCCAGCACACCTCACCGGCACCTGATGTAGTATACGTCCTGGCAACGGTTGCGACAACGGCGCGGTTATTGGACACGGAACTCGTGGACCAGCTAGGGTACGCGAGGTGGAAAGTAACGGGCCAATTCAACCACCTCCGGGCGATGGCGGCCAAGCCTCCGGCACAGTGAAGGCGCACACCTTCACCGACGCCATCGTGCGCGCGTTCTTGAACTCGAACTTGTCGTTGATCCTCATTCTGCTGGCCGCGGTGTTGGGCGTGGCGGCGTTGCTGGTTACAGCGCGGGAGGAAGATCCGCAGATCATCGTGCCGCTGGCCGACGTGTATGTGAGCTTTCCGGGGCACTCGGCCGCGGAGACCGAGCAGCTCGTCGCGACGCCGCTGGAGAAACTGCTCTACGAGATCGACGGCGTCGAGTATGTCTATTCGATGTCGCGCGAGGGGCAGGCCATCATCACCGTGCGCTACTATGTCGGCGAGGACCGCGAGCGCAGCTTGGTCAAGCTCTACAAGCGCATCGACGAGCATATCGACATTGTGCCGCCGGGCGTAACGGGCTGGGTCGTCAAGCCGGTCGAGATCGACGACGTGCCGATCGTGACGCTGGCGCTGACGAGCCCGACGGCGGACGAGCTCGCGCTGCGGCGCGTGGCCGAGGAGGCCGTCGAGCGGCTGGCGAGCGTAAAGGACCTCTCGCGTGCTTACGTGGTCGGCGGCCGGCCGCGGACGGTCAGCATCTACCTCGACCCGGAGCGGATGCAGGCGTACAGCGTCGCGCCCCTGGGCATACAGCGGGCCCTCCAAGGCGCCAATGTGACGCTGACCAGCGGGGACTTCACACGTAACGACGCCCTGATCCGCGTCGACGCCGGCCGGGCCTTCGCGCGGGCCGACGAGCTGCAGGACCTGGTCGTGGGCGTGTTCTCCGACCGGCCGGTCTACCTGAAGGATTTGGCCAGTATCGCCGACGGACCGGCGGAGGCGACCAGCTACGTCCGGCACGGCTGGGGTCCCGCGCGCGGGTTCGAGCACGAAGAGGGCTTCACGGGCAGCCTGGTCGGCCCCGCCGTTCCGACGGGTGATGCACAGCGCGGGGCGGACGTGTCGCAACCGGCGGTCACGATCGCACTCGCCAAGAAGAGGGGGACGAACGCAGTCTGGGTCGCGCAGTCGATCCTGGCAGCCGCCGGGCAGCTCAGGCGGGATGTGATCCCGGATGACATCGAGGTCGTGATCACCCGGAATGCCGGCTGGACCGCCAACGAGAAGGTCAACGAGCTGGTGGAGGCCCTGGCCGTCGCGATCTTCATCGTGATTGCACTGCTCACGCTGGGACTGGGGTGGCGGGAGGCCCTGATTGTCGCCGTCGCGGTGCCGGTCGTGTTTGGGCTGACGCTGACCGTGAATCTGCTGTGCGGCTACACGATCAACCGCGTGACGCTGTTCGCGCTCATCCTGTCGCTGGGTCTGCTCGTCGACGACCCGATCGTGGACGTGGAGAACATCACGCGGCATTTCGCGCTGCGCCGCAAGGCGACCCGGCACATCGTGCTCGAGGCCGTCGCGGAAATCCGCCCGCCGCTGATCGCGGCCACGTTCGCGGTGATCGTCTCCTTCCTGCCCATGCTGTTCATCACCGGGATGATGGGTCCGTACATGCGGCCGATGGCCCTCAACGTCCCGGTTACCATGATCATGTCGATGGTGGTCGCCTTCACGATCACGCCGTGGCTGGCATATCACGTGCTGAAGAGGCCTTACCAGAGGCACGAAGGCACGGAGGCACAGCGGCACGAAGGGGATGCCGAGCATGACCTGGACGCGCTGAAAAAAAGCCCCCTGTATCGCCTGTTCTATCCGCTCATGGCGCCCTTGCTGCACGCGCGTAAGAACGCGTGGATCTTCCTGGCCGCCATGGCCCTGCTCATGATCGTGACGGCCGGGCTGGCGGCTATCCGGGCCGTGCCCCTGAAGATGCTGCCGTTCGACAACAAGAATGAGCTGCTGCTCGTGCTCGACTTCGACGAAGGCACGACCCTCGAGCGCAGCGACGCCGCCGTGCGCGACTTCGAGCGCTACGTCAGCGCCGTCCCGGAGGTCACCGACTTCACCGCCTACGTCGGCGTCGCCTCCCCGATGGATTTCAACGGCCTGGTGCGGCACTACTACCTGCGCCGCGGCGACAACGTGGCCGAGTTGCGGGTGAACCTGGTGGGCAAGAAGAGCCGCAAGATCCAGAGTCACGCCCTGGGGTTGCATCTACGCGACGAGCTGACGGCCATCGCGGAGCGGCACCACGCCCGGCTGAAAATCGTCGAGCTCCCGCCCGGGCCGCCGGTCATCGCGACGCTGGTGGCGGAGGTGCGCGGCCGACCGGACCAGACTTACGAAGACTTGATCGCGGCCGCGAAGACCGTGCGGGCGCGGACGGAGCGCGAGCCCGGCGTGGTCGACGTGGACGACGCGGTCGAGGCCGACAGCCGCAAGCTCGTCTTCGTCACCGACAAGGAGAAGGCCGCGCTGAACAGCGTTTCGACGGTTGAGATCGCCCAGACGCTGGAGCTTGCGCTCGGGGGGGCCTTGGCCGGCACGATTCAGCTCCCCGGCGAGCGCAATCCGCTGCGCATCGAGCTGCGGCTGCCGCGGGCGCTGCGGTCGAGTGCGGCCGACCTGTCGGGGATTCACGTCCAGGGCCCCGCGGGCACCCTGGTGCCGCTGGCGGAGCTCGGACACTGGGAGGAGCAGCTCGCCGACAAGACGATCTACCACAAGAATCTGGAGCGCCTCGTCTATGTCTTCGCCGAAACGGCCGGGCGACCGCCCGCGGATTGCGTCGTCGACATACAGGCCGACCAGACGGGGAGCGTCGGCGTCCCGCCGGCTAACGCTGGAACCGGGTGGGTGGCGGACACAGCGCCGCGATCGCTCCGCTGGCGAACATTCCTGACCAGGGGCGGCGGCATCCGCTGGTCGGTGCCCGACGGCATCCGCGTCAGCTTCTCCGGCGAGGGCGAGTGGAAGATCACGCTCGACGTATTCCGCGACCTGGGGCTGGCGTTCGCGGCGGCGCTGGTGGGCATTTACATCTTGCTAGTGGCGCAGATGCGCTCGTTCGCCGTTCCGATCGTCGTGATGCTGGCCATTCCGCTGACAATCATCGGCATCATGCCGGGCTTCTGGCTGCTCAACGTACTGACCGCGCAGCACGCCGGCGGCTATGCGGACCCGGTCCTGTTCACCGCGACGGGCATGATCGGCATGATCGCGCTGGCGGGGATCGTGACCCGCGACTCGATCATCCTGGTGGACTTCATCCACCTGTCGCTACAACGCGGCCGGTCCCTGTTCGATGCGATCATGGAGAGCCGCGTCGTCCGCTTGCGGCCGATCCTGCTCACGACCGGGGCGGCCATGCTCGGCGCCGCGCCGATCACGATTGACCCGATCTTCTCCGGCCTGGCCTGGGCCCTGATCTTCGGCCTGTTCGCCTCGACGGTCTTCACGCTGTTTGTCATTCCGGTCGTGTACTGGCTGCTCTACGAGCACAAACCGGGCCACGGCGTGCCCATGTCCGGCGAGGGGGAGTAGCACACCGTCGCTCGTGATTTACGGGATCGGGGGTGCCACGGCCGTGTCGGCCGTGACCGCCAATCCTTCTCTCACGGCCGACACGGCCGTGGTACCCGCGCCGCGCAGACGGCTTGCACGCCATCACGACCGAGCACTTCATCGGCCTGCCACCACTGACAGTTTGGCAGCTTTGCAGCGGCATCTGGGCCTCGCCGTGGAAACTCGCTAACTTATTTATCTACAACAACTTATCCACGTCAGAATTTCGCGTGGCGCGGCTGGCACGGGGGATGCCTTCTCCCGACGTGTGAAACCGCTGGCCGCGTGGCCGCGAACGAGTGTGTGCGACGCAAAGACAAGATAAACGGAGGCCGAACCATGATGCACTTGCAGCGAATTACCAGACCCTTGTTTCCGGAACTGCGGCGGGAGATGGACCGGTTGTTCGACAACTTCCTCGGGACCGACGGCTTCAGCCCGCTCAGCAACGTACGGCCGTTCCCAGCCCTGAACCTCTCGGAGGACCACGACCGTCTGCTGGCCGAGGCGGAGGTGCCCGGCCTGCGGATGAGCGATCTGGAGATTTCGATTCAGGGCAACGAGCTGACGATCAAGGGGCGACGCACGCCGATGGAAGGCAAGAACCTCGTCTATCACCGGCGCGAGCGCGGCGCGGGCGAGTTCACCCGATTCATGACGTTGCCTACCGAGGTCGATGCGGACCGCGTGGAAGCGACGCTCAAGGACGGGGTGCTGACCATCGTCATGCCGAAGGCCGAGACGGCCCGCGCCCGGAAGATTGCAGTCAAGACCGCCTAACACGAAGGAAAAAGCAATGAGCGATACGACGACCCTGGACAAACGCGTGGCGGCCATGGACCAGCCCGAGCGAACCCGCAGCGGGCGGACGTACCTCCCGGCCGTGGACATCATCGAGAAGCCGGACGAGCTGCTCCTGCTGGCCGACGTGCCCGGCGCGAAGGCCGATGGCATCGACGTTCACTACGAGCGCGGCGAGCTGACCCTGACCGCACGCGTGGATGAGCGACAGCCAGACGAGAGCAACTGGATCTTGCGCGAGTACGGCGTCGGCGACTTCGTGCGGACGTTCCAGGTCGGCGAGGGCATCGACGCGGCCAAGATCAAGGCGGAGGTCACGGGCGGCGTGCTGACCCTGCACCTGCCCAAGGCCGAAGCGGCCAAGACGCGCAAGATTGCGGTCAAGGCCGTCTGAATCTTGGTGCGCAATGCGGCGACAGCCCGCCATGATCGGTATGATCGTGTAGCTGAGAGACGCGTACCGCCGTTTACAGCGGCGAAGCTCGGATGACGCGCGATGCCAACCTACGAATACCAGGCCGAGGACCCCACGGCGGGCTGCGCGCACTGCCGGGACCGTTTCGAGGTCCGGCAGTCCATGCGCGACGAGCCGCTGACCAAGTGCCCGCAGTGTGGGGGACCGGTGGTGCGGCTGGTCTCGCGTTGCGGGGTCAGCACGCAGACGTCGGAGAAAACGCTGCTCAGCGACAAGAACCTGAAGGCCAAGGGCTTCACCAAGCTGGTCAACGAGGGCGACGGGAAGTTCCGCAAGGTGACGTGAGCGCACGGAAAAGGGAGGGTCGTCAATCCGCCGGCACGCAGCGGCCTTCCGCCCATGCCCGCAACGCCGCTACCCGCTCGGCCATCGTCACCGACAACGGCGGCGAACCCGCGATGGCTTTCCGGACGTGCTCCGTCGTGAGCTCGGCTTGTGACGAGTACGCGTCGTGCAGCGCCGCGACGACGGCCTGCTCGATCTCGGCCCCGCTGAAACCGTCGGCCGCGTCGGCCAGCGCATTGAGATCAAATTGGGCCGGATCGCGCCGCCGCTTACGCAGATGAATCGCGAAGATCTCCCGGCGGGTGTCGCGCTGCGGCAGGTCCACAAAGAATATCTCGTCGAAGCGCCCTTTGCGCAGCAGCTCCGGCGGCAAGGCTTCAATATCGTTGGCCGTCGCGACCAGAAACACGGCCGCGGCGTGCTCTTGCATCCACGTGAGCAAGCTGCCGAACATGCGCTGCGAGAGTCCGCCGTCGGTGCTCCGGCTGGCCGCCGAGGCGAACGCCTTCTCGATCTCGTCGATCCACAGGATGATGGGGGCCATCATCTCGGCCTGGTGCAGGGCCTCGCGCAGGCGACGTTCCGACTCGCCGACATAGCGGTCGTACAGGGCCCCCACGTCCATGCGCAGCAGCGGCCGCTGCCACGCGGTCGCGATCGCCTTGGCACAGAGACTCTTACCGGCCCCCTGGACGCCCAGCATTAGCACGCCGCGCGGCGGCGACAGCCCAAAGCTCCTCGCCGGATCGCCCAGGGCATGCTGGCGCTGCGCGAGCCACCGCTTGAGCCGACACAGGCCGCCGATCTCGGCCAGACTCACCGGCGTCTCGACGTATTCGAGCAAGCCGCTCTTGTGCAAGGCTTGCCGCTTGCCGGCCAGCACGGTGTTGATGTCATGCTCGTCGAACCGCCGGTCGGCAACCACGGCATCGGCGATGATCCGCTCAGCCTGGCGGCGGGTCAGCCCGCGCAGGTTCTTGATGATCGTGCGCAGGGCGCTGCGTGTGATGTCGATCACGAGCGGGCTTTCGCGGTGAATGCGGCGGAGGGTGTCCACGACGAGCTGTTCGAGTTCCTGCTCGTCCGGCAAGGAGATATGGAAGCGCGTCGCCTGTTGGGCGATGACCTCGGGAATCTCCTCCAGGTAGTCGATCATGACGAGCTGGCCGCCGGTCTGCTGGAACTGGTGCAGCAGGTTGCGCAGCACGCGGAGCGGCCGCTCACTGCGCAGGTGCGGCCCGAGGTCCAGGGTCACACACAGCGGTTGATTCTCCTGCTCAGCGAGCCGGGTCAAGCCGACGACCGGATCCTCGCTGTCCGGGATCGGCGGGCTGGATTCCAGCAAGCCGTTCTGGAGTCCGCCGCTGACCGACCAAACCCACAGCGGCCGGTCCAGCGCGACGGCCGCGTCGCGGATCAGGCCGAGGGCGTAGTCTTCCTCAAAGGTGGTGATGCTCAGGCAGGGGTGGCCGAGCCGAACGAGTCGCTGGAGTTCGTCGCGGTCATTCATGGTCCGTGGCCCACGGCGGCGGCGATCGGGGAAGGCCGCCCGTTGAAAGTACCGGCGTGGCCGGCGGCCCGCAACCGCTGGGCGGCATCCTCGCGCTTTGGCCGGCGTCCGCGCTGATCGTCACCGTCGAACGTGAGCTCCGGCAGGGCGTCGGCCTGCGCCTTCGCGGCTAACAGAGCGCCGGGCTGGATCTCCCCCGCGTCATCGAGACGCGCGAGCCGGCGTTCGTGCATGGCGGCGAGCGCGTCGGTCTCCCCCAGCTCTTCGTCTTCGCCGTCCGAGCCCGGGGCAGCGCGGCGGGCAGCGGTTCTCGGCCCCGCCGTGCTCGCCAGAGGCCCCATCGATGTAGCGATCTCCGAGCTCGCGCTCGCGTCCTTGAGAATTGGGTCCACCGGCGAGGAAATTGTCAGGTACGCCGCGCGGTGTCAGTCTGGGTCGTGCGGCGCCGCAGTCTAGGCCTCATTGCGAGCAATCCGACCAGCGTGTTTGGCAACATCGGCACGACGCCGGCGCCGCAGAGGCCAGCGCCGCAACCGGGAATCGTGGGCGCGTTGAGAGCTGATTCGTTTGCCGCGGTCACGGCGGTCACCGTCATGCGGCACGTGCCTTCTGGCGTGACCTCCCACTTCGCCTCAACGGTCAGGCCGGGTGTGCCCGCCGCTTCGTCGGCCGGTACCTCGATCGTGCCGCCCTTGAGCACGCCCTCGACCGTGCCGCTGACCTGGACGAAGTCCACGTTGTCCCCCGGCTTGGGCACAAAACCGTCGATGAACTTCAGGTCCGCCCGTCCGGCCAGCTTGGCATTGCCGTTAATCTTCAGCACATCGAACTGGCCCGGGGCCAAACCGGCCACCTCGATCTTGAGGACGCCCTCCTCGAACTGCTCGTAGTCACCATGAACGTTCAGAGTGGCAATCGACGAGTCGGCCGCCTGGAGGACCGGCTTGTGGATGAGCTTGGGCGGTCCGCCGGCCGTTTGCACTAGCCCCGGCGAGACGATCCCATGATTCTCCAGGTCCACGGCGAACACATCGCCCGCCCCCTGCACCGTGCCGAACCGCCCGACCCGCAGCGTGCCCAGGACGTCGACGCGCCCGCCGTCGATCGTGAGCTTCGCACTGAGCGTGGCGTTGGGGTCGAACCCGAGCGCGCTCATGGCCTCGTCGACGGTCACGGCGAGGGAGGCCTGGTTCTCATCGAGTTGCTGACGCGGTGGCACGCCCACGTCCAACCGCGGGGCGACGATGTCCCAGCGCCCGGGAACACCGCCAACGCCGGAGACGACCGCCTCACCGTTCAAGAGACCGCCCACGCCACCCAGACCCTGTACAGCGCCGCTGACGACAAACGCACCCGATCCAATCGACAACTGGCCCGTCCCGTTCGGGCCGAGGTCGATTGAGTTCTTGACTTGCAGCCGTGAGCCGAGTCCACGCACCGTCACCGTGCCGCGCTCGTTCGAGGACGGTCCCGCCGACAGAAAGTCCGCCAGCACGATGCCGCCGCCGTCGACGACGATCTGCGGATTCACAGGTCCACCCAGGATGATCCCCCTGCTGATCCAGTGTGCACCGCCCTGGCCGGTCGCCGGGTCGAACGGCGGGCGATTGTCCTGGTTTGTGATCGTGACCGTCCCGTTGTTCACGAAGTCCGATTCCGTTTGCAGCTTGGCACCGTTCTTGACGACCACGTCGCCGCGCGTCGTGTCGGTTCCGACGCTCAGGCCCGCCAAAGAACCGTTCGGATCGGTCTGGTGCGCCGTCAGCGTGGAGCGTCGCCCCGTGGCGGCGTCCACACCGTCGAGCGTGAGTGTGGCGAGGCCGCCGTTCTCGTGCGCGAGGGAGACCGCGCCACCCACGTCAATCAGACCGCCGCTGGTCACGTTCACGGTCCCCGTACCACCGTTACCGACGCCGAGCTCTTGCGACGCGTGCAAGGTGCTCACGAACGGGCCGCTGTTGCCAACCACCTCGATCTGGCCGGTCTCGCCAGCGATGCCGACCGTGACAGATGGCGCCTCGACGCGTCCGTTTGCCTCGATCCGCAACGTCGCCCCGGCCGGGCTGCTGACGATTAGCGCGTCGCTTGATGACAGCGTCGATGGCAGTAGCGTGCTCGACCCCGGCGCTGCGCCGGCGCCCGTGACAACCGCCGTGGCGGCGCCCGTCCCGCCAATCTGCACCTCACCCAACGCGCTGACGCTGCCGCCGGTGAGAATATGCAACTCGCCGCGGCCTTTTTCGCCGACCATGATCTCATTCGTGACGGAGAGCGCGGCGGGCCGATTCTGCGGTCCGGCCACGCCGCCGACAGTGACCTCGCCGGTCGAGCTGTCGGCTGGTGCGATGTGCAGGGCGGCGGGCTTGACCTCCGCAGCATCGGACACTTCCAGTTGGCCGCCGTTCGGGCCGCCGACGGCAATCGTGCCGTCGCACAGCCAGGTGGCGACCTTGTTTCCCGAGGGGTTCGCGCCCTGGACGGTTGCACGGCTCCCGGCGGCCGGTCCGGCGCCGATCGTCGCGTCGCGGCTGGTGAGAACCGCCCCGTTCGTGACATTCAGCGTGCCGCGCGCCTGGTCGGCACCGACGAACAGCGTGGCGCCCTGCCACTCCGAGAACTCACCGTCGAGCGTCACTTCGCCGGGGGCGAGGCGCCCGACATGGGCTTCACCATCGATCTGAAACAGCCCGCCCGTAAAATCGACGAACCCGTCGTGTCGTTCTTCCGCTCCGACGATCAGCCCGCCGGTGTTTCTCCAGACCGTGTCTTCCGCGTCCACAAACACGCCCGCCAGGGATTCGGGACCTCCTAACCCAACAGCCGTGTTGACACTGGTGAGATGGGCGCCGTCGAGCGTGACGCGTCCACCGCCGCTGATGCTCAACGACGGGTTCTCCGGGGACGTACTAAACAGCTGCGCGTTGCCGTGCAGTCGAACATTTGCGTCGATGATGAACTGACCAGCCCTGGCGTTGGTCGCCGAGACGTCGAAGTCGTTCACAAAGCCGTCGTTCGGATCCGTCACCAGGCCGAAGATCGCCGTGTCACTGGTCTGCCCATCGTGTGTCGGGACACCCTGCGGGTCCCAGTTGGTCTCCACACCAAAGTTGCCGCCTGCGGGATTGCTCCAAGAGAAGTTCGTCCCTGACGGGCCGTCGCCGAGCCTCAGCGTGAAGTCGACACTGTCTCGCACGTTGGTGAAGAAGCGGTCCTCAACGACGCTCGCGCCACCCTCTGCGCGAATGGTGGCCGAATAGCGGCCGGGCGGTAGCGTGCCGCTGCGCTGGAGGCTGTCAAAGGAGCGGCCGTGGTATTGGCCCGTATTAAAGGTATCGCTCTTCGGCCCGTCGACTTCGACGACCGTCGCGTCATCGTCCAACTCGATCGCAAACGCCGTCGCAGTCGTCAGTTCGAACTGTAAGTCGCAGCTGATGTTCCAGCTTGCGATGACGAAGGCAGGGGCCGGCGCGTGGCGCTCGGCAGTCGCCAGGCCGTCGGCGGACAACTCCAGTACCGTGAGCCCCGGCGAACTCGAGTCGTTGGTGACGAGGAAAGTCGCGTCGACATGGCCACTGCCAATATCGTCGGCGCCCGGGCATTCGAGCGCTAGTGTCAAAGGGCCGCTGAACAGGGGTGGTTGTTTGAAGCAAAGGTCACCCACATCCCCGGAAGTCTGGACACGAACAGCGACGGTGGTGTGCAGTTGGCGCACGACGACAGCGCCATGGGCTGCAGCGGTACTCAGAAGAATGACGGCGGCAAACAAGAACGCGGGATGGTATCGCATGATTCGGACTCCAGAGAGCAGAAGTTCCCGGCCTTAGGACTGGACCGCCACACAACCCGCCGCGGCGTCGGCGCCGGTCGCAGAGTCACCGTCAAGGGATGGCACGCCGGAAACGTACGAGGCGCTGCCGCTTGCGGTCATGACCAGCGCCGCAATCCAGCGCCACGTCGCGTGTCGTCTCGTACAGGTCACATCGGCGCGGTAGCACGCACTCGTCTGCGTCGCGATCATGTAAGGCCTCCAGTTCAGCATGAGCTTTCTCCGCACGGCTGGTGCCTTGGGTGACCACGCCTGCGGTGTAATGCACGTTGGTGCGCCGGGTCGGCGCGCGGTCGCTCCGACCTCCCTTGAAGAAGCCAAGAGGCGGCCGCTGGCGCGTCAAACGGCGATTCGCTTCGGACGTTCCTTCATCATTGGCAAAGGCCCCCTAACGGCCAGCACACAGGTTGGGGCGTACCTGCGGGATGCGGATCGGGTAAATAGGATGTCGACCAGAACACCGGACCAACTAGATGGTAGACCCCGGTCCCGCAAAGTCAATCGTCGACCTGGGCATGCTCAACCGGGCGAGCAACACACACTGGTGTAGTCACCGGCGAATCCGGATCGCTGTTCACCAGAGCGACGGTCAATGGCCGAGAGGCCGGCGGGGCCGGGCCCGTGGCTTCGCCGGCGTCGCCCAAGTCCATCTGGCCGTGGTGGCGATGCTCCGCATACCGCCCGCGCACACGCGTGATGCCGAGGCGAACCTCAAATCCCCGAATATCTGGTGTTTTCGATATCAGCGCCGCTCGGCGCCACGGGTAGCGCGGCTTTCCACTTCGCGGTCTCGAGCCTGATCTGGGCCCGATTCCTCGTGGCGTTTCTACGTGATCCGAGTCCGCCGTGGCGGCGCTTCCTCCTTGAAGGGGGGCCGGCAGGCTTGTTCCTGCTCTGGTTCAGCACTGCGGCGGTGCTGACCTGGCGCCGGCTGCGGGTCTCCGTCCTAGTGCTGCTCCTGGGGATTATGTTAGCGAGCGCACTTTTCGTGCGCGACGCCCTTACACACAATTGGCAGATGCACGCGGAAAGTTATCTCGGCGCCGGCAACCGCAAGACTTTCTTTTACTTTACGTGGTGGTGGTACGATCAGCGCTGGCTGGAGCACGGCATGCGCTGGTTAGGTGCAACGGCCTCACGCGGATCCTGAACGGACATCGGCCCGCGCGCCTTCTACGCCCCGATCGTAGCGCTGGCCGTCGTGCTCCACGGCCCCTTTCCGCCGGTCGTCCTTCGGGCGGAAGCCCAACCGCGCCCCAATCCGGGCGCGACCATCAGACGTCACGACGATCCGCAGATTCCTGCGTCTACGTCCGGAAACGCAGGCCGCGCGTGCCGTCGGTGTCGGGCGTGCCGAAGCGGGCCGTGAGCTCGGGATAGGTCTCGGCCACCGCCGCCGCGTGCTCTAGGCCGAGCTGGACGCGCAGGGGCTCGATGACGCTGCGGTCGGCTGCCTCGATCTCCGCGAACCAGCCGAGTTGCGGCAGCTCATCCAGCGTCACCTCCGCATTGCCCAGATGCCAGGTCTCGCGCCGCTTCTCGTAGCACAGGAGCGGCGCGAAGCCGAGCCGGGCAAGCAGCGCGGCCAGGCGCGCGTCGTCGGCGACCTCGGTCTCGATTTCCTCGCGCGCCTTGATGCCCCGGCCGTGCAGGTCTGGGTCACGCGGGCCTTTGTAGGTGAGAGTCACGCGCCGCCGGCCGGGCTCCTCCAGCGGCTGCGCGACGCGAATCCGCAGACCGCAGCCGCGGCCCAGCAGTTGCCGGGCCGGCGTGTCCAGAATCAGATTGGTCTCCCGCACGGTGCTCGCGCGCTGCGCGCCCAATGCGGCCAGACGCTGACGCAGCGCGGCAACGTGCTCCAGGCGGAACTTGGCTTCGATTTCGCGTGTCATGCCGGCCGACTCATCGCTCCCCCTCGACCAAGTTACGCATTTTGCGGCCGCGTGCAATGGCTTGCCGATCGCGGACACGTCGGCGTTGAGCGGCCGCAGTTTTGCCCGCATGTCGCGGCGCCACTACCATGTACGTCATGGGCTTCTGAGCGCACCTATCGATCGGCGGGTGAGAGACGGGTGCGCACTGAAGGGTCTCCGCGCGCAGCGTCGCCGACTGTCAGAGATCGAAAACTGGAAGGTTGCATGAAGCGCATCGACAGTATTGCGGCGGCTGCGCCGACGGAATCGGTTGCCGCCGATAGTCCGGGCGACTTGCTGAACCGGGAACTGAGCTGGCTCGCGTTCAACGATCGTGTGCTGCACGAGGCCATCGACGAGCGCACGCCGCTGCTCGAGCGGGTGCGTTTCCTGGGCATTTTCACGTCGAACCTCGATGAGTTCTTCATGAAGCGCGTGGGGGGCCTGAAGCGGCAGGTTCTGGCCGGGGTCGTGCCGCGGTCGGCCGATGGGCTGACGACCGCGAGTTTGCTCCAGGCGCTGCCGGAGATTCGGCCGCTATCGCAGACCGATCCGGAGCGGGTGGCGGCCCTGACGGCCTGTTTGGAGCGGCACACGACGCCTGCCAGCCAACGAACAAAACCCGTCGTCACCGGGAGACGGACCCAGACCGGTCGGGGACGGCGGGTGGCGGGGTGAGGACCGTCGCTCCGTCCGAACCCGGCCCGGCTTATTATACTGTCCGGCCAGCGTGGCACGTCTGGAAGATGCCGACGCCGGGGCGTTGCGATATGGCCTGCCTGACCATTGAGTAAATCGAGAAACTGGCCCGCGGGCAGTTGCCGCCGGTGGCGGCGGCGCAGGCTGAGGAGCATCTCCGAACCTGCCTGACCTGCCGTGCGAAGCTCACCGAGCATCAGGCCGAAATCACGCCGTCGTTTGAAGCCCAGGCTGGTCAACCCGGCGTCCCGAGTCCCCCGGACGCCGGGTCCGGCCGGTCGGAAACCCTCCCCGCCGGGGACGCTGGTGGTCAAGCACCGCCGCCCGGGCTGTCCGTCCCGCACGGTCCCTGGCGGGCGCCCGGTTACGGCAGCATTTCCATGAACGCGATCAAGAACCTCACCTCGTCGGCCAGGGCAGTCTTCGCTGGTGAGTCGTACATCCAGTCCGGCGTCGGCGTGTCGCCGTCGATCTTGTCCAGCAGGCTCTCCAGCGTGTTGATCGCCCCGTTGAGGCTGCAGCCGGGCTCACCGGTGCAACAGTGGGAAGCGATGTTCGCCGCGGCCGTGGCCCGGTTGGCCAACGCGTTGCGCCGACCCTCGTTGGCGTTTTCGTTCGGGCCATTGAAGTAGGCCAGGTTCGTTACGCTGATGTTGTTCGCCACGCCACGCAGCAGGTCTTCCAGGATGTCGCACGTCTGCCCCGGATTGAGCGGATCGGGATCCCAGTTGTCCGGCACGCCGTCGGCGTCGGTATCCGGGTTGCACGGGTTCGTACCGAGACTGACCTCATCGCCGTCAGACAGCGTGTCCCCGTCGGAATCGTGGTTCACCGGATTGGGGCAGCCGGCGCCCTGGGCCATATCCACTTCCGTGCCGTCCAGCAAGCCGTCGTCGTCCGTGTCTGGATCGTTCGGGTCGGTGCCGTACAGGGACTCGCACGCGTCGCCGAGGCCGTCACCGTCGCTATCCTCCTGGCATGCGTTGGGCACCGAGATGCAATTGTCGCACGCGTCGCCGATGCCGTCGCCGTCGGCGTCCTCCTGACCTGGATTCGGAGTCGTGGGGCAGTTGTCGCACGCGTCGGCGACGCCATCGCCGTCGATGTCGGTTTGATCAGGATTCGGAGTAGTTGGGCAGTTGTCGCAGGCATCGCCCGGCCCGTCATTATCTGAGTCAGCCTGGTTGGGATTGTGGACGGTGGGGCAGTTGTCCGTGGCGTCCGGGATGCCGTCAGCGTCGGTATCCGGATCGTTCGGGTCGGTACCGAGCGCAAGCTCGCAATCGTCGAGGAGCCCGTCGGCGTCGGCATCCAGTTGGGGCTCGTTCTCGTCGCGAACGCCGTTCTTGTTGCAGTCGACCCACACCTGTTGCGCGGACCACGGCGACGGCATCAAGCCCGAGTCGATTGCGCGCACGCTCCAGTAGTACGTCCCAGGAGGTATCCGCAGGACCCGCGACGTAGCTTGGCCCACGTTCCCCATGAGGGGCGTGCCGTAGGTCCCGGAAACCACGTCATTGGCGCCGGGCGATGTGCCGACGCGCAAGCAGTAGTACAGGCCCGCAGTTGGTGTTTCGTCATCCCCGCCACCGCTCCAGCTCAGGTGCAGACCCTCGGGTACCCACTCCTGGCTGAGCTGGGTCGGGGCAGAGGGCAGCGTGTTCGGGACGGCGCCGACGTTCATATAGACCCTGCTGAGATAGTTCTGGTACCATTCGGCACCCAATAGAAACAAGTCAAGGTCCCCATCCTGTTCGACATCAGCCCAAGTCAATGCGCCCAGCCCTATCGAGGGGAACGTAAACGCCGCGGTGAACGTACTGCCCGTGTTCTGGAAGACGCGCGTGTACCAGCCCTGCCATGTTCCTCCGCAGAACCCAATGTCCAAATCTCCATCATTGTCGTAGTCTCCCCAAGCGCAGGAGCTATACACAATCCGCAGCGGGCTGGCGACCCATGTAAACGTTCCAGCCCCGTCGTTGCGATATATCTGGCACTGATAATAGGGCCCACCTGTGACGCCGCCCATGGCGAGGTCAAGATCACCGTCGTCGTCGTAATCTCCCCACGCGGTTACTCCTTCCCAGTCGAGTCCCGGGAGGCCATGGCTCCCGGTGTCCGTGAGCGTGCCTACCGGATCATTCTCATACAGGATCGTCCGGGGTACCCAATCGATATCACCGCCGGTGAGCAACAAGTCCAAGTCCCCGTCGTTGTCGTAGTCAACCCAATTTGCGGAGCCCCTGTGCAGCCCGGTCAGTGAGACCGTGGGATCCGGCGACAGGAACCCTTGGGGGTGGTTTCGGTAGAGGATGGCAGCGGTCGAGTAGGGAAACGGATCATGAGGCGGCTGGCAAGCACCGGTCACTACAAGATCGAGATCACCGTCGTTGTCGTAATCGCCCCAAGCGAGGGTCATCGTCGCCCCGGTGAAGACCTGGCGGGTATCCCAGCACAGATTGCCCGCGCCGTCGTTTCGGTAGATACGCGTAAATCCGACGGGCCCGCACACATTCTGGCCGGTCACGGCCAGATCGAGGTCGCCGTCACCATCATAGTCCCCCCAAGCCATGGAATTGGCGCTCATGGACCACACGCCAAGTAACTCCTGTCGCAGAACGAGCGTGCCGGCCCTGTTCTCGTACGTATACATTCGGCCTGGTTCGCACGTCCCAGGAGGCGTGCCGCAGATAACCAGATCGAGATCGCCGTCGTTGTCGAAGTCGCCCCACTGAGCGTCGGCATTGTTCAACAGTGGCAGATCCTGCCACGGAACGAAGTTCTGGGCGACGCCTAACGGAGCACCATAATAGAAGAGTGCCGCCAGCACGGCGGGAAGCAGGAACTTGGCGCAGCGCCGGGCGCCACGCTGGGATGGGAAGTGGACAATCGCGTTCACGACAGGCCTCCTTTCGCGATAGGCGGACCGCCGCCCCGGTAGGGACGTGGTGGGACCCTTGGGTCCCCGCCGCTGCCGACACGTTCGGCACGGGCGCGGCCGCCCACGCGGGCGACCGAAGGGTCGCCGGCACCGAGCCGGGCAGACCATCCACCAGTACGTAACGCGCTAACGGGGTCGTGCGCTAAAGCCCTTTTTTCACTTTCTCCTTGCAAGGGACTCGAAACCGGTTGTCGAGAACACGGGGGCGAGTCGTCAGTCGGCCAACTCCTACTCCTTCCCGAGCGTCGAAGGTCGGTGTCCGCGCAACCACCGGTCGACAGCACGATGCACGGGTTGATGTCGTGGAGCGTCACGAAACCATCGCCGTTCAAGTCGCCCAGCAGGCGGTGCGCCGGGGTATAAGACGGCAGCCGCGGCGACGGATGACGCGCGTTTTCAGGGTTTTTCTGCAGGTTCTTGAGCCGCGGATGTGGGAGCGGTTGCGGGGAAGCGGGATTCCAGCCGCCACTGGGCCAGCTCGTACTCGTTCATCGGCGTGCCCAATGCCGTGTCTGGATCGTACGCCAGCGCGGTCGCCACGCAGCGCTCGAACCACGGCCGCGCTTCGGCCTGCTGGCCGTTCAGGAGGCACACTTCGCCGGCGTAGTAGCAGGCTTCGCAGAGCTGCTCGAGGTTACCGCGTCCCTCCGCCTCGGCCACCAGCGCTGCGGGCGTCAGCTCGCCGGCTAGGCCGCGGAGGATCTGCCGCAGCCACGCGTCCTTGACATCGCGCAGCGCGGCGGCCAGCAGCGCGTTAGCTTCCGCAAGGCGGCCTTGCTCATGAAGGATCAGGAACGCGCGGGCATCACCATACCACGGCCGGTCCAGCAGTCGCCGAACGTCCCGGTAATCACGCAGCGCCTCTTCGGTCCGTCCCAGAATCCACAGCGGCGTGGCGCGCTGGTAGATGTGCCACACGGCGGCGGACTCGTCGCGGCCGCGGCGATACTCTTCGATGACGCGCGTATAGTCGGCCACGGCCAGGTCATATTCCCGGAGACGCCGGTACGCGTGGGCGCGGTAGTGGTACATTTCCGCGCGGGTGTACGGGTCGATGGCCTCCCGTACGCGGCCCTGCCTCATCAGAATGTGCCCCCTGAAAATCAGCCACTGGGCCGGCGACACGCTGGTCAAGCCCTTCGGCTTGTCGCCGAGCGCGATGAGCCGATCGGTACCTTGGAGCGCTCCGCTCAGGTCGCCGGTCTGGAAGCGTAAGTAGGTGAGTCGCCGCCAGGCCGGGCGGTGGGTTGGATCACGCGCGACGGCCTCCTGCGCGCAGCGCAGGGCCTTGGGAATCTCGAACGTTGCCAGCGAGCGCAGATGCCAGGCATCGGCAGTATCGGGTGCCGCTCGCTCCGCCTCGGCGGCCAGCTTCGCGGCGCGCTCTTCGTCGCCCGCGGCCCGGTAAGCTTCCGCCAGCAGCGCCCGGCAGGGCCAGCGCGACTTGGACGGGTTCCAACTTAAGTCACGTTCCAGGAAAGCAGCGACAGTTTGCGGCACTTGCTGTTGGTTGTCTCGGTGTAGCATCTGGGCATAGAGCAGTTGGGCATCGATCAGGGCCGGATGGCGCGCGAGCAGCGCGCTGGCACCTTGAAGGTCAGACTTCCCCGTCTCTTCCATATGCCGCAGCACTTCAACCGCATCCAGACGTGCCTGGAGCAACTCCCGCCGCCGCCACCAGGCGTTCACGACCAGCAGCCCGGCCGCCAGGACCACCAGCGCCACCGTTGCGGCCACCGGCCAGCGGTGCTTACGCAGCTTTTTGCGCAGCACGTACAGCGTGCTCGGTCGCCGGGCCAGGATCGGCTCGCCCGCCAGGTAGCGCTGCAAATCCTCGGCCAGCCCCCGGGCGGATTGGTAGCGCCGGGCCTTCTCCTTCTCGAGCGCCTTGAGAATGATCGTTTCGAGATCGCTGTCGATCCGCTCGGAGAGAGCGCGCGGCCGGGTGGGCGTGCTGTCCAGAATCCGCCGGATCACATCCGACGGCCGGCCGCTCGTGTCGAACGGCAGGGCATCCGTCAGAGTCTCGAACAGCATGAGGCCCAGCGCATAGACGTCCGTGCGGGCGTCGATCTCCTCGGGCCTGGCGGCCGCCTGCTCCGGCGAGAGGTAGTAGAGCGTGCCGACGACCTGTCCGGGCAACGAGACCCACGTGGTCAGCGTCTCCTCCGCATCCGCCTGGTCTGTGGCCTTGGCCAGCCCGAAGTCCAGAATGTGCGGCTGGCCCTCGTCGTCGATCAGCACGTTGCCGGGTTTGAGATCACGGTGAATGACACCGTGGCCGTGCGCATATTCGACGGCCTCGCAGATTTGAACGAACAGCTTCAACGTGGTGCGAACGTCGGGCTGTGCGGCCGCGACGTAGCGGTCCAGCCGGGTGCCCGCCACGTAGTCCATGGCGTAGTAGCGCAACCCCGCCGCTTCACCACTTTCCAGGATGCGGACGATGTGCGCGTGCTGGAAACGGGCGGCCAGCTCGACCTCGCGGTCGAAGCGCCGGCGGGCGGATGGTGAGGCGAACGGCCCGGCCAGCATGACCTTGAGTGCCACCACGCGCTTGGTGGACCGCTGCAGCGCTTTGTAGACGGCCCCCATCCCCCCCCGCCCGATCTCCGCGAGCAGCTCGTATCCTTCGATTGCCGGGAGGCCCGTCGCCGCACCCGGAGCCTCCTCGGCCACCGTGTCGCCTCGCGGCGTGCAGATCCGGTTGACCAGGCCGAGTCCGGCCAGGTACGGCTTTAGCTCCTCCGACACTTCGGGGTGCTCAGCCACAAAGCGTTCTGGCGTGAGGCGCTCTCCGGCGCGCCGACGATCGAAGAATTCGTTCAGTAGCCGAGAGACGTGCTCGTTGGGTTGCACCTTGTCCTGCGGAGAGGCTGGACCCATGACCCTGGCTCCGCGTGCCGCACTGTCAGTCGCACCCGGTCGCCGCCCTTGGCATGGTAGTTCGGCAGCCGGATTCCCGCGAACCACGGCCCGCACCGCGCGTGCGGATTATCCGGTATGATATCAGCTTGCGAACGGGGTGGTCGACGCCTCTGCCGCCGGGCGAGGCGCTTCGTGGCGTCCAAGCCCGACGGCGGCGGCGCGTCACAGGCGGCCGAGTCATGGCGGAGCGCGGCCAGATCAAGCTCTGGATCGCAGCGGCTAAGCAGGGAGACCGGTGGGCCTTGGCCAAGCTGCTGGTCGCCTGCGACCCCTACTTCCGGGCCCGGGCCGAGACCCGGATGGAGGCGGCTCGAAAAGGGAAGCGCGATCTGGACGACGTTCTGCAAGGAGTCTATCTCCAGGTCGTGCGGAAGATCAGCACGTTCAGGGGCCGCGAGCCGGCGGCTTTTCTGAACTGGGTATATGTCATCCTGGACCACGAACTCGTCGACGCGGTGCGAGCTGTGGAGGGCCGCGCGCGTGATGGCCGGCCCGAAGTGCGGGCCGGAGCGGCAGTCGTGGACGGCTCGTACTGGAACTTGCTCGATCAGCTCTATGCCGACTCGGGTACGCCGAGTCGCGTGGTCCGGCGGGAAGAAGCCGTCAGTGCCTTGTTTGCGTGCCTCGCCGATCTGTCCGAGCCGCAACGGCAGGTCATCCAACTGCGCTACCTGGAAGGGCTCTCCGTGGAGGAGGTCGCCGCACGCCTAGACAAATCGCCGGCCGCCGTCGCCGCCCTCAGCAAACGGGCGCGGGAAACGCTGCGTAGCGCGATGGACCGGCTGGGCGAGTTCACGCACGGCTCGTGAACGGGGTGCCGCGCGCACGCTAGGCAACCCTCTCGCTTGAGGGTTACGTGCAGCCGACGCAGCGGCTTTGAGCAACTCGTCTCGGCGACGAGGGTCGCGCAACTTCCAGCGGAATTCGGTCGCCAGGGCGCGACCCGTGTTTGGAGGAATCGATTTGAAGCGGGCACGCTCATTCCGCCAAACCCAGGAATCACTTTACACCAGGACCAGTGCTCACGGGCATGGGACCGCTGCGAAGACGCCGGGCGCCAACTGCTCGAAAGTGACATGCTCCCGGCCTCGGCCCGGGTTCTTGAGGTAGCAGTGCGCCGGGCCGCGCGGGTGGTCCGGTCACGACAGCTCACTTGCCCGCCGATGCCGCGGTACTCCTGGAACTTGCGCCTCGGAATTCGCTGGTCGCGGCGCGTCGGCACACGGGAGTCTCGGGTATAATCCCGGCTTGCCAACGCCTCGCCGTAGCCCTCGCCATCGGGCGAAATGTAGTGCGGCGAGGCGGCGAAATGTAGTGCAAGACGGCGTTGGCCGCGCAGAAAACGTGGAAGAGCAACGGCCAACGGCTCCGTCGCTCTAAGCACCGACGCTGGAAGTGAAGTTGCGCTTATGTTTGCAAAGATTAGTTCCGCATAAATCCATGCTGTACAATGAGTTATACAATGAAATGGCCGATTATGATCGGGTCGAGGGCGTAGCTCAGTCGGTAGAGCAACGGCCTTTTAAGCCGTAGGTCCAGGGTTCGAGTCCCTGCGCCCTCAGTTGACCCACAGTTGACAGCGGTTCGCAAGCATCGTCCGCGGCGGGCGGGGAGCCAGAAGACGCTGACGCGCAGAGTCAGCTCCCAGCGCGGTACTTTTCGATGGCGCGGGCGATGCGCCGCGCGAGGTCCGACTGGCCGGCGTCGGAGGCGAGTTGGTACGCCTGCTGCGCCGCGGAAATCGCGTCCTCGCGCCGCCCCAGGGCATCGTAGGCCACGCTCAGCGTGAGCAGGTACTGCGGGCGGCGAAAGCCAGTCGTCCGGCAGATGCGTTCCATGACCTCGGCCGCCTCGGCAGCGCGGCGCTGCGGCTCGTCTTTCATCTCGAGTAGGGTCGCGGCCAGCGCGTCGGACAGCTCGCCGTTCTCCGGAGTAAGGGCCACGCCTTCGCGCAGCAGCGCGATCGTCTGGTCGTATTGGCGCTGCGCGCGCCGCAACGACGCCAGCGCCATCCGGACGACGACCTGCCGCGGGTGCGCGGTCAACTGCTGGCTGAGCAGGCGCACCCCTTCCTCCGCCCGGCCGGCCCCCAGATGGGACTGCACCACCCCTTTGGCTACGTTCATATCGTCGGGCGCCATCGGCAGCAGCCCGGCAAACACGTCGCACGCCTCGTCATGACGCCGGCACAGCAACAGGGCCGCCCCCAGCGCTTCCCGGTGCGCCGACGAGTCCGGATACGCCGCGACAATGCGCCGGTAGAGCGCGGCGGCCTGCTCACCGTCACCCTGCTTGAGCTTGATCCGCGCCAGCGAGATCAGCAGTGGCAGGTTGTTGGGGCACTGTTCCAGGCCGCGGCGCGCGGCGGACTCGGCCCGCGCCGCGTCGGCTTCGGAGATCAGGACATCAGCCAGGTAGCGGTATCCCGCACAGAAGTCGGGGTGCTCACGCAGGACATTTTCGATGGCCGCAGCGGCGTCGGCCACCGATCGCTGCCCGATCAGCGCCTCGTACTGCGCGGTCTCGACCTGACGGACCAACGGAACCATATCGACGGGGTCCGGGCGTGCATGGGGGTCGTAGTCGTCCGTGGCCTGCCCGACATAGCCCAAGGCGCGCAGCTTGGCCAGTTCTGCGTCGTCCAGCCTCTCCGTGGCCTCGGGCGCGCCCGCGCGGCTCAGCTCGTCCCCAAAGAACGCCGTCAACCCGCGGGCCAGATCGGCGGCGAGGTCGGGCCGCGAGGCGGCCAGGTTGGTCGCCTCCAGGGGATCCCGGGCCAGGTCGAACAGCAGCCGGTGCGGGCCGTAAATGTACTTCTGCCGGTCGCGGAGGATCGCGAACAGCGGCGACCAACCGTGCTCGGCCAGGCCGTACAGCGTCTCCGCGTAGACCGGGCGGTGGAGCTCAGGCGGCGCGGTCAGATCGGCTCCATCGATGCCGGCGGGCGCGTCGAGGCCGAGCAGCGCTAGAACGGTTGGCAGCAGGTCCGTCAGCGACACCAGGCCAGGCACCTGGATTCCCCGGCCCAGGCGGTCGCCGCAGGCCATGATCACCGGCACGTGCAACGTGGAGTTGAACAACAGGTAGCCGTGCGCGACCTCGAGTTGCTGGCCCAGACCCTCGCCGTGATCGGCGGCCACGACGATCAGGGTGTCCTGCGTGTGGCCCAGGTCCCCCAGCGCCCGCAGCAGGCGGCCCAGTTCCGCATCGACAAAGGCGATCTCGCCCGCGTACGGGTTCGCGCGGTACTGTTCGGCGTACGGGGACGGCGGCTCGTAGGGAAAGTGCGGATCGAAGTAGTGCGCCCAGAGGAAGAACTGTCGGCCAGCGTTCCCGCGCAGCCACGCCACCGCGCGGTCGGTCACCTGGTTGGCCTTCGCCTCGGGGTCGAAGTGCTCGCGGTTGGGCACCCGGTCGAAATCGTCGAGGTACGTGTCGAACCCCTGGTCCAGGCCAAAGCGCGAATCCAGCACGTACGCGCCGAGTACCGCCCCCGTCGCGTAGCCCCGCTGAGCCAGAATCTCCGCCAATGTCTCGTGCCCCCCACCCAGCCGCTGCAGCGCGTTCAGACGCACGCCGTGCCGGTGCGGACACAGTCCCGTGAACATCGAGCAGTGCGCCGGCAACGTGAGCGGCACCGGAGTGACCGCCTCGGACAGCAGCACGCCGCGGCGCGCTAGCGCGTCGAGATTCGGCGTGGCGGCGGATGTGGACCCGTAGCAGCCGAGGTAATCAGCCCGGGTGGTGTCGAGCGTCACCCAGAGCAGGTTGCAGCCAGAAAAGGCGCCGCGCTCGGCGGGGAAGCGCTGCGCGGCGCGCAATCCCGGCGCGAGGTGCGCCCGGCCGAGTCCGCCGGCCGGCGCGCTGCCGCGCCAGAACCACCAAGCGGCGCTGCCGACCAGACCAGCGGCGAAGAGACCACCGATCACGACAACCCCCGGCCAAACGCGCAGACGCCTGCGCCGCGCCTGGCCGCGCTGCATCGTCAACTCCTACTGGCCGCTGGAAAGAGGTGTTTCAATGGTCGCGTCACCACGCAACCGCGCCCGGCGACGGGCATGGCCAAATTCCGCCGGAGGGCGCTCGACCGACCGGCGCGGAGGCCCGCGGTCGCCCGGAACGGTATGAGTTACATCGGCGGCAGCATAGCGGAGATAAATGGCCAACTCAAGGGTTTTCTGCGCCCTGCTCCCCAGGTCCGCGCCGGCGCGCCTGAGCGGGCGCGCCGCGTCGCCGAGCTTCGTCCAGCGCTGTCACCGCCAGTGCGTTGAGTGTGCCGACGGAATCGGCGTAAAATCGCGACGTTATCTGACCGAGGGTGTGGTTCAGCCGGTAGAGCAACGGCCTTTTGAGCCGTAGGTCCAGGGTTCGAGTCCCTGCGCCCTCATTTGACCAGCGATTGACAGCGGTTCGCAAGCGTTGTCCGCGGCGTCACTTGCCGCAGTCGCGGTCCGCTGTGCATTTCGGGCCGATTCGTCCAGAATGACGCCCCGCGTATCAGATTCGTCGGCCGGAGAATAAGCGGCGCGACAAACCGACGCGGCGTGCCGCGCGGCGTGCGGCCCGTTCCCGTCCGGTGACAGCCGCCCCAGCTTGTCCAGCGCTCCGCGCAGGTCGATCAGCGTCACGTCAGTACAGCGCCCGCCGGTTGTGGTCTGCGCTGCGTGCCGCCGCATCACAACACTGCTCCGACCATCCCGGCCGCCGCGCGGATCAACGCCGCGGGCGCGACCTCCGGCTCGCTCAGCGGTGCCAGCCGTCCGATCGCGCGCCGTACGGCTTCCGGTTCAACACGCGGCGCCAGGTCCAAATACGCCGTCTGCAGTGCGAGATGGGCCACACGGTTGATGAGCCGCGGCACGCCACCGGACCACTCGGCGATCAGCGCGGCGGCGGTGGGCGCGAAGGTCGCGCGAGGCTGCGACGCCTCGGCGGCGGTCCGTGTCGCCACGCTAAGCCGGTGCTCCAGGTACGCGGGCACCTCTTCGGGCGTCAGCGGCCCGAGCGCTGCGGTGGCACACAGCCGGTGGACCAGCCACGCCGGCCAGTGCTCCTCGGGCCGCACGTCCGCCCCGCTGAGCAGGATGCCCAGCCGCCGGCCCTCCAGGTCCAGATTGAGCAGCCAGCGCAGCTCGGCCAGCATGTCGCGGCCGGCGTCGACCGGCCAGTCGTCCAGCATCAGCACCAGGGCCGGCTCGTCTTGCCCGCTCTGCTGGGCCTGCTGCACGAGAACATCCATGGCGGCCGCGGTGTCCGGGACCAGCGCATGCGTCAGGTGATACACCACGCGTTTGAGCAGCCCGACCTGCGAACAGGCGACTTCGGGCACGAAAACGACGTGGTATTGCCCCCGCGGCAACTGTCGGCGCAGCACCCGCAACAACAGGGTCTTGCCACAGCCCGCCACGCCACGCAGCAACACTGGTTCCCCGCCTTCGCACGCCGCGTAGCTGATTGCGGCCAGCGCACGCTGGTGTTGTTCAGTGGGAAAGAGGAAACGCGAGTCCGGCTGCGCTTCGAACGGCGGACGTTGCAGGGACCAGTGTTCGAGATACATGGCGGCACTCCGACTAGTATTTGAGCAGCAGGGAGTTCGTTTGCCAAAGCGGCAGGAAGACCGCCAGCGCCCCGCCCCCACTGGCGTTCTTCATGCGGCCCTGGATCGACGCCCCGCCCATCGGGGACACCTGGCCCGCATGCGGCCCCGATACCACCAGCTCGACTTGGACGTCGATCGTGCGGCGTTCGTACTGTCGGCGATGAGCAATGAGCTGAACCATCGCGCACCGGGCAGAGTGCTTCCTGGAGCCGAACCGGCTTCGGCCTTATTCGATTCATCGCGATTCGCGAGTGAGATGTTTAGCAGCGGCGAGCGGAGCGGGTCGCGCGGGGGTGATCGTCGGACGATTGGGCCTTCAGACGCCCGGCACGGTACGGGCGTGACATTCCCGGACGGGGGCCCGTTTACTTGCCGGGGGCGCGGAGTTCTCGGGCCGAGCGCGCGGTGTCTTCATCGCCGCGCATGTCCGATAGCAACGCCGCTGCCCGGGCGGGCTGACCTAGGCACCGGTAGCTGGCGGCGGCAATGGGCCGGGCATTCGTGTTGTCGCCACGCCGCCGACCTCTCTTCGCAGGTGACCTGGTACAGGTCCGGCGAAACCCACACGCGCCGGCCGCGCCCTCCCGCCGTAGCCGACCCCACATCAACTGGTTATCGGGTGTTCCAATGTCTACATTTTACCAGCGGCCGGGTGGTGGCGTTGCTGGAGTTGGCTGCGTCAGTCTGATAGCATGAGCGGGCCATATGTGCCGGGTGGGGAGAGGTAGGATGGCCGGTATCGGCGATCGCCACCTGTGGCTTGCGCTCGCAGTTCGGGTCGTGCTGCCCTCTGCGTTGTGTATCGTCCTGTTCTCAATCGCGATCTTCGTGATCATCCTGCCGGCGTTCGAGAAGGGCCTGTTGGCCCGGAAGCAGGAGATGCTGCGGTGTTTGGCGCAGACCGCCTGTGGCATTCTGGAGGGCTACGAGACACGCGCGCAGGCCGGGGAGTTCAGCACGGCGGAAGCCCAAGCGCGGGCGCTGGCGCACCTGCGGCGCATGCGTTACGGCGACGACGGAAAAGACTACTTTTGGATCAATGACCTGCATCCGCGCATGGTCATGCACCCCTACCAGCCCGAGCTGGATGGGAAAGACCTGACCGAATACCGGGACCGGCGCGGGAAGCGCCTGTTCATGGAGGCGGTGGACGTGGTGCGGCGGCAGGGCAGCGGCTACGTCACCTACATGTGGCAGTGGAAAGACGACCCCAGCCGCGTGGTCCCGAAGCTCTCCTACGTGCGCGAGTTCCAGCCCTGGGGCTGGATCGTCGGGACCGGCGTCTATCTGGAAGACCTGGCCGCCGAGATCCGCGTGATCACCCGCAAGCTCACGCTGACGGCGGTCGTCGTGATCGGGATGGTGTCCCTGCTCTCCTCGTGCGTCATCTGGCAGAGCTACCAATCGGAGCGCAAACGCGCGCAGGCCCAACACGAGCGGGCCGCCCTGCAGGAACAGCTCCACCAGGCCCAGAAAATGGAGGCGATCGGGCAACTGGCCGGCGGCGTCGCGCATGACTTCAACAATCTTCTGACCGTCATCGCCGGCAATACCGCGCCGATCGCCCGCGCGTCGCCCACCAATCGGGACGTGGCCCAAGCCCTGGAGGCGATCGAGCGCGCCGTCGAGCAGGCCAGCGGGCTCACCCACTCGCTATTGACCTTTAGCCAGAAGCTTCCCGCCAACAAGAAGCCCGTCGACTTGTGTGCCGTGGTGGACAACGCCGCGCGCCTCCTGCACGGCGCGCTGCCCAAGACTGTCAAGCTGGTGATCAGCACGGATTGCCGACCAGCGCCGTGGGTCTACGCGGACGCCACCCAATTGCAGCAGGTGCTGCTGAATCTGGCGATCAACGCGCGGGACGCCATGCCCACCGGCGGGACGCTCCGCATCGCCGTTGGGCGCGCCGCGCCGGCCGGGAGGGCTGCGGAAGCGAAGGCGACCGGTGATTCGCGCCCGGGGGCTGCTTCCTCGGTGTACCTGGAAGTGAGCGACACCGGTATGGGCATTCCGCCGGAAATCCAGGCGCGGATCTTCGAGCCGTTCTTCACGACCAAGGAGCGCGGCCAGGGCACGGGACTAGGACTGGCCATCGTGCATGGGATCGTCCAAGACCACGGCGGCCACATCGCGGTGCGCTCCGAGGTCGGCGCGGGGTCCACGTTCATCATCACCTTGCCGTGCACCGCGTCGGACGCGGCGGCGGGCGGTCAGGCCTTACCGACACTGTCTTGGGGCCACGGCGAACTGCTGCTGCTGGCGGAGGCCAATCAACAGGCGCGGGAGATCATGGCCGCGGAACTCCGCGCGCTGGGGTACGAGGTCGTGCAGGTCGCTGACGGGGGAACCGCACTGGCCCAGTGCCGACAGCATCGGCAACGGGTGCGGTTGCTTATATTGGACGTAGATTTGCCTCAGCGCCGTGGGCCGGACTGTCTCCGCACGCTCCGCGCGGAAGGAATGCAAACGCCGGTAATCCTGACCGCTGGGAAAGCGCTGGTCGATGACGTCGGGGAGTCCGATCCAGCCACGGCCGTGCTGCGTAAGCCCTTTCAAATGGCCGAGCTAGGCAGACTCGTATCCGCGATGCTCGGGCTGGAAACGGCCATTCGGCCCTGAGTGAGCCCAGCCGACACCTTCCACGCCGTGCCGCTTGTCTGTGGAGCGCGGCTTACTCGTAGCGGAGTGCGTCGATGGGGTTCAGGCGGCTGGCCCGCCAGGCGGGGTAGAAGCCGAAGAAGATGCCCACGGCCGTGGCAAAGGCGATCGCCACCCCGGCCATCCAGTAGGAAACCTCCGTCTCCCAGCTCAGCCGGGCGGACACGACCCCCGCCACGCCCCAGCCGGCGGCAAAACCGACCAGGCCCCCGATGGCACAGAGCACGACGGCTTCGCACAGGAACTGGCCCAGGATGTGGGTGCCGTTGGCCCCGAGCGCCATGCGCAGCCCAATCTCCCGCGTCCGCTCGGTGACGGAGACGAGCATGATGTTCATGATGCCGACGCCGCCGACGATCAGCGAGATCGACGCGATCGACGTCAGCAGCAGGTTGAACGTGTTGGTCGCCTCGGCGTTCGCCTGCGCGGTCAGCGAGCGGTCCATGATGCGGAACGTGTCTTCGTCGCTGTCCGCCAGACGGTGCCGCTGCCGCAGCAAGTTGCGGATCTGGTCCTTCGCCACCGCCAGCGGCACCCCCGCCCTAGCCGCCGCAAACAGCGTCCCTGAGGGCTCGTTGCCCGCGATCAGCCGCTGGAACGACGTGAACGGGAACAGGATAATGTCGTCGAAGTCGCGGCCATCGCTCCCGACGCCCTTCGATTCCAGCACCCCGATCACCTCAAACGCCACGCGGTTCACGCGGAGCGTCTGCCCAACCGGGTTCACCGAGCCGAACAGCTCTTTCGCGGACGTCAGCCCGATGCAGCACACTTTCGCCCGCAACGCCATCTCGTCGGTGGTGAACGGCCGGCCGGCCGTGCATTGCCAGCGGCGGATGTCGAAGAAGTTGGGGTACACGCCCATGACGCCGGTGCGGTAGTTGCCGTACTGCGAGATCACCTGCGCGCCGACCCGGTTCGTCGGGCAGGCGGCGCGCACCGCCGGGCACTCGCGCTCGATTGCCTCCGCGTCGTCACGGGTCATATTCAGGGGGGTGGCCTGCTCGCGGTGCACGCCCGCGCGGTTGGTGCCCATGAACCAGATCGTCAGCCAGTCGTCGCCGATCGCCGCGATCTCGCGCTCGACCTTGCGCTGCGCGCCGGTCGCGACGGCGACCATCGCGATGACCGCCGCCACGCCGATCACGATCCCCAGGATCGACAGCGACGTACGGACCTTGTTCTTCCCCAGGCTGTGCAGCGACTCGGCAATGACGGTCAACGGGCTCACGATCTCAGGCCGCCTCCGGCGTAGTCCCCAGGGTGTCGCGTACGATCCGGCCGTCGCGGAAGGTCACCTGCCGCCCGGCGTAGGCGGCGATGTCGGTCTCGTGCGTCACGAGCACGACGCTCACGCCCTGCTCGCGATTCGTCGTTTGCAGCAGCGTCATGATCTCACGGCTGGTCACGGTGTCGAGATTGCCGGTGGGTTCATCGGCCAGCACGACGGCGGGCTGGGTGATGAGCGCCCGCGCGATGGCCACCCGCTGCTGCTGGCCGCCCGAGAGCTGGTTGGGATGATGCTTGAGGCGGTCGCGCAGGCCGACGCGGTCGAGCCACGCGGCCGCCCGGCGACGGCGCTCACGCCGCCGCACCCCCTGATACGACAGGGGCAGCGCCACGTTGTCGACGATGCTGGTGCGCGGCAGCAGGTTGAAGCTCTGGAACACAAAGCCGATCCGGCGGTTTCGCAGGATGGCGAGCTGTCGCCGCGAAAGTCCCTGGATGGGGCGACCTTCGAAGGCATAGGTTCCGCAATCGAGCCGATCCAGGCAGCCCACCAAGTGCAGGAACGTGGACTTGCCCGAGCCGCTCGCGCCGGTGACGGCCAGAAACTGCCCCGCGGGGATGGTGAGCGAGACGCCGCACACCGCCGGGATCTCTACGTCCTCGAGGTGGTACGACTTCCAGGCCTCCTGAATGTGGATGATGGGCGCTTCCATGCTGTCCGCTACATTCTCGGCATACGCTGCGCCAGCGGCCGCGCCGGGCCGCCGCGGAGTTGCTGCTCCGTCACCACCGGGTCGCCGTCTTTCAGTCCCCCCGATTTCACCTCGGTGAAGCTGCCGTCGTTGAGCCCCAGCTCGACCGGCACTGCGACCAGCGTCGTCCCCTCCAGGCGAAAGACGCGGGACTGCATCGGCTGACCGCGCCCCGGCCGGCGCCAGTCCACTTCCGCAGCCGCGGCTGCGGCTGCGGCCTCGGGGCTGAAACGCAGGGCGGCGTTGGGAACCACGAGCACATCCTCCGCCTTGGCGACCTCAAATAGGATGGTCGCCGTCATGCCCGGGCGGAGCGACCGATCCTGATTGTCCACGTCGATGAGCGTGGTGTAGGTCACCACGTTGTCGACCACCGTCTCCGCATAGCGGACTTGCGCCACCGTTCCGCGAAAACGCCGGTTCGGATAGGCATCGACGCGAAACTCCGCGGGCATGCCTTCGTGCACTTTGCCGATGTCGGTCTCGTTGACCGCCGCATTGACCCGCATCTTGGTCAGATCGTTTGCGATCGTGAACAGCGTCGGGGCCGACAGCGACGCCGCCACCGTCTGCCCCGCATCGACGTCGCGCGAGATCACGATGCCGTCGATCGGGGAGCGAATGACCGTCTTGCTCAGGTCGACCGCCGCCATGCTGGCGTCGGCCTCGTCCGCTTGGAGCTGGGCCTCGGCCGCATGGAGCAACGCCAGCGCGGCGACCTCTTCCGCCCGCGCGGACTGCAACTCGAACTCGGACGCCGCGGACCGCGCAAACGCTTCTTCGATCCGCTGTCGGTCAAGCGCCGCCGTCCCCAGCCGGGCCTGGGTTTCCTCGATGTGCGCCCGGGCGACGGCCACCGCAGCGGTCCGCTGCGCGAGCTGGGCCTTGAAGCGATCCTGGTCCAGCTCGGCGAGCACGAAGTCCTGTTCGACGTGCTGGTTGAAGTCGGCATACCAGCGTGTGATGGTGCCGCTGACCTGCGAGCCGACGACGACCTTGAGCAATGGCTCGACCGTGCCGGTCGCCGAGACCGCGGATACGATGGTCCCCCGTTTGACTGCGGCGGTCTTGTACGTCGGCTGCTGGCCGTTCGACCACCACGTTCGATATCCGTACCAGCCGGCGGAGCCCAGTCCCAGCACCACGACCAGCCCGCCGGCGACGCGCAACAATGGTCCCGTCATGCCTCTGATGATATCCGACCCCGTCCCCGGTTTCACCCAGCCGACGGAGAAAACGGGGTAGGAGAGAATGGGGATAGATCGACTTATCGCCAGCCGGGAAGCACTGCGCCGGCGCGCAAACCGCATCCACGTCACAGGTGGAGTTATCCGCGTTTTCTATCCCCCCAAGGTCACCTCATGCCGGTCAGCAGCGCGACGAACGGGTTGATGTCGCCGAAGTTGACGCTGCCGTCGCCGTTGATGTCGCCGTTCAAGATGGGGCACCCGGGGTACGCGGCTTGCCACGCGGCGAGATCGGACAGGATCAGCACGAACGGGTTGATGTCGCCAAAGCCAACACTGCCGTCGCAGTTCAGGTCGCCAGGAAGGATCGGCGGCACGAGGGCCAACCACGCCTCGCGCCACCCTTCGGGATTCCAGCCCCAACCCGCGATGGCGCGTCCGTCGGGAGAGATTGCGTGGGCCATCTCGGGCGTCCAGCCGGTGAGGTCAAGGCCATACTCCGTCTGCAGAACGGTTTTCAGCTTCCGCATGCCGTACGCTGCGTCCCAGATAAACGCCTCATTGCCGTTCGGGGCGTCGGAAAGGCTTGTGCCGACAACGATTGCGCCACCTGCGGAAGCTGCGAGGGCCCAGCTATCGAAGAGCCCGCCGGACAAATCGCCGAGGCCTTGCATCCCCGTGGACGCCGTCCAGCGAAACGCCTCATGGATGCTGTTGGCCGACGCGCTCCAACCTACGACCGTACCACCGTCAGGCGAGACGCCGTAACCGCGGCTGCTATCAGCGCCGCCAGGGATGTGACCAAGGCCTACCATCCCAGTGGCCGCAGTCCAACGAAAGGCCTCCTGTTGGTCAGCCCACCAGGCGCCCCACGTGCCGAAGCCGACGACCACCGACCCGTCCGCAGACACGCTGAAGGCGTTGCTCAAGTAGTCCCCACCGGTCAGGTCGCCTAGGCCCTGCATCCCGCCGGAAGCCGTCCAACGAAACGCCTCTTGCCCGTTCGCGGAAACGCCGTAGCCCACCACGACCGAGCCGTCGCCAGAAACGCCGAAGACTTGGCTTTCGAAGCTCCCGCCCGAGAGGTCGCCCAGGGGTTGCATGCCGCCTGACGCCGTCCACCGGAACGCCTCAAGGACATTGTCGGAAGGGCCACTGCCCGTGGTGCCCAGGCCCACGATCACGAAGCCGTCCGCTGACACCGCGTTGGCACCGGATCGGAACTGCCCGCCGGTCAAGTCGCCCAGGCCCGTCATGCCGTCGACGGCAGTCCAGCGAAACGCCTCCCA
>CAZWYT010000026.1:0-61484 GCA_964638325.1 uncultured Planctomycetales bacterium | reverse complement strand
TCCACTGTGTAGGAAATGCTGCCGGGCGTGAACGGCCCACCCAGCGGGCCCTGCGCCGTCAACCCATCGGTGGGCGTTACCCTCAGGCCGCTCGGCGGGATATCGGGGCCAAAGATCGGCAACCCTGGATCGCCCATCAGGTTGTACATCTCGAAGTAGCGCCGCGTCGATCCGCCCGGACCGAAGTACGCCAGGTAACGCATCTTGGTGTCGTTCAGAACGGGGCCGAGGTAGGCGGGGACCGCGTCGTTCGGGTCATAGATGGAGTCGAACAGCCGCTTCTCGAGGATGTCGTCTTCAGTCCAGTAGCTGGTCACCGACGAGCCCCAGGCGGTGACGGCGCCCTTGCTGGGCACCCGCACCCAGGTCTCCATGAAGCACTCGTTCGCAGTGTACTGCCCCGTCACGCACGAGAAGCTGCACACGAAGGCGTACATGTTTTCGTTGATTAGGGCGTTCACGTTGGCTTGGTCGAAGTACGGCCCGTCGGCCCAGTACGTCACGGCGCCGTGGCCGCTGTAGATACCGTAGAACCGGCCGTCGTTGAACGAATCGCTGACGTCCTGGGTCGTCGCGCCGTACGTGTGACAGTACAGTTTGTCCGACACGATGCCGTTCGGGATCATGTAGTTGTTGATCACCCAATTGTGTGTCCCCTCGCTAATTTGCCAGTTGTCCGAGGACGCCATAAACACCGCCCGCTTCATGTAGTCCGGGTCGGCGAGCGGCCCGAACTCGTAGTACAGCGTCTTCGCGACGATGTTGTCGAGCTGGCTCGTGTTGCGGACGGGAAAGCGCCCGATCGCGATATCCGGATACCAGTCGCTCGTGCCGTCCATACATACGTAGTTCAGGTCGGTGGCCGGGTTGTCCGCACCCTGGCCGACCCAGTGCGGGATGGTGTCGGTGTCGCCGACGAGGAGAATGTAGGCCGGCTTGGTCAGCGGGTCACCCCACAGCCCCTGGATGTACGTCTTGAGCTGGCTGTTCGTGGTTCCGGGCGCCACGGCATGCGTGCTCACGTTGAATCCCATCGAGGCCTTGGCGCTGGCGAACGAGGCCATCGCGGACTCGTAGGTGCTCGCGACCAGAATCAGGTAGTTGCCCGTGCCGCGTCCTTCGGGCGGCAGCGCCTCCGGGTTCAGCACGATCTGGCCCAGGCCGGGCAGCGGCGCCAGATCACCCGTGGAAGCCTGTCCGCCCACAAACCGGATATCCACCGCAATGTCCGGGTAGAGCGTGAGGGCCTGCCGCGCCGCGTTGTACGACACCGGGCGGATTTCGAGCAGCCACAGCCGCTGCCCGCGGACGATCCCCAACTCTTGCACGTACACGCGCTCGGCCGGCAGGTCGGCGTCGAGAGCATAGGCCTGCGGGTCGAACTGAAACTCCGCGGTCTCTAGCGCGCCCGGTATCTTCGGAATCGGCGGCTGGACCGGCAGGACCAGCACCGGCTGACCGAGCGCGGCGGCGGCTCCAGCCTGCGCACGCACCTCCACCGTCGCCCCGATCGGAACGACGAACAGGCCGCGAATTACCGGCAGGGCGGGCGCACCGATCTCCCCGTAGTACGGCGACTCCGGCCACGATACGCGAACAAACGGCCCGCCGCTCGTTTGGACGGTCTCCAGGTTCAGTCCCGCCGTCGTCGCCGCAACATGCAGACCGCTCAGATCAGAAGCGGTTACCGCCACAACGGGAGCGCTCGGCGCGGATAGCTCGTCCGGCGCAAGCGTGCCCGTTGCATCGAGAGAGTACCAGTCGTCTGCGGTTGCGAGGCCCACGTGCGATAGCGTCAAGACCGCCAGCGCGGTCGCCATTCGGACAGACATCCTCGACACTGACACACTCCTTTGCCTACGAGACAGACCTACAGATCGCCCGTCGTCAACACGCCGCCGGGCCGCATCCCGAGCTGATGGACTCTTCCACGACTCCTCTGTGTCCGGTCGGGCAGGGAGCGCGGATGGCCCCGATCGCCGCGCCACAAACGGGCACGGGGCAAACCGTCTTCCCGCCTGTCGTCCGCCGTCCCTTCGGCCCCCGGGGACGGGGACTGACCGCTTCCATGATAACCGAGAGGGGCTACGTCAAACCAGACAAATTCAGGAAACGTGCAGCTTCCGGAGCCGCGAGCGTGGGCGAGCGGCCCAGGACGGCGCGCCAACCGCTCCCTTACGATCGCGGCTCGGGTTCCTTCCCATGCGGTTTCGTCGACGGGCTACATTAGCTGCCGCTAAGCAACGCGACAAACGGATTGATGTCACCAAAATCAACCGAGCCGTCGCTGTTGATGTCGCCGTTGGCGACCGGGCAGCCCGGATAGGCGGCCTGCCAGGCGGCCGGGTCGGTCAGCACCAATACGAACGGGTTGATATCGCCGAAGTCCACGGTCCCGTCGCAGTTGAGGTCGCCCGTCCGCACCTGCCCGTCGCATTCGTCCGGGACGCCGTTGCCGTTGGCGTCCTGCGACGTGCCGGCGGCGATGTCGCACTCATCGGGCAGGCCGTTGGTGTTGCAGTCCTGGCTCGTCCCGGAACTGATGTCGCACTCGTCCGGGACCTGGTTGGTGTTGCAGTCGTTCGGGCCGCCGCCCGGTGCCAGACCGACGATCTCGATGTCGTCAATGTTCCAGCCGGAGTACGGAAAAGCGCCAACGCCAATCTGGTAGCCCCAGCGGATGTAGACGGCCGGCTGGTAATCGGCCGTCGCCGAGATGTCATAGTCTTTCACCGACCACGCATTGTCCTTGATGATGGGTGCCCCGTTCGACCAGACGGTCGCCCAGGTGCTGCCATCGCGTGAGACCTCGATCGTGTCGCGCACGTACGGCGCGCCGTCGCTATTGAGCCAGCGCTGGAATCGCAAGTGCGTATCTCGGATGTTGTGCAGGTCAACCGGGCCCAGCGTCAGGTGGTAGGGACCGCCGTACGTGGTCGAATAATCGCCGTTCAGATTGACGCCGTACACGTATGTCCCGGTGACGCCGCTCGTGGGATCAGGGAACCCGTACTGCGTTCCGCCCTGGCCGGTCGGCTGACCAAAAGCCCACTCGCCGCTGACGGTCCAGCCGGGATCGGTGTCGAGCGTATAGGTCGTGCCGTGCTCCCAGAGTCCGACCTCACAGTCATCCGGAATGCCGTTGGCGTTGCAATCCTGGCTGAGGCCGCTGGCAATGTCGCACTCGTCGGGCACCTCATTGGTGTTGCAGTCGGGGCTGGTGCCGTGCAGCAAGTCACAGGAGTCCTGTGCGCCGTTGCCGTTGCAGTCGACCAGTGGGTCGCACTCGTCCGGGACACCGTTGACGTTGCAGTCCGTGCTGGTTCCATTGGCGATGTCAATCTGGTCGGCAATGCCGTTGCCGTTGCAGTCTACGGGGGGCGTTACGACGAGGCTCGCAACGTAGGTACCCCAGATGTTATCTGTGTGTCCGTATTCCTGAATGGTCCAGAAGGTCATCTCGTCGGTGGGGTCGAGCGTCGTATAGCTGTAGTCGCCCCAGCGGTTGCGTCCATAGCCGTCGATGTTGTTTTGCGGGCCAGTCCCTTCCTTGTACAGCACCGGTGCCGCCATCTGACCCGGAGGATCACTGGCCTTCCGCCCGGTGTAGTAACACGCGGCGTACTGATCGATGTTTGAGCCGGTAAACGCCATGACGGCATCGCCGACGTCGTTCACCATGATCGAGGGGAAGAAATACCAGAGCGAGCTGTCCGCCACGTTCCCCCACTGGACGAGCGTGTGCGCCGAGGCGTTGATCTCATACCAGCGGCACCCGGCGCGCCCACTGACGTCAATGGTGTGGGCAGCCCAGAGGGAGCCGGCGCGATACACCGACATCATCAGCCGTTCGTCCACGGTGTCGAGTGGTGTCGAGCTGCCCTTGGCCGGCGCATCAGCCGCGGCATAGAAGGACGGCACGGTGACCATCCCGACCTCGGTGAGCGTCGGGGCGGTGAGCGGGGGGTTGACGCGGCGAACGCGCAGCGTCGTCGAACTCCCCCACGACACGACATACTCGCCGCCGGGGTTACCATACGTGTGGGCCGGCTGAAGGGCACCTTCCCACGCCAGATTGCGAAACGCCGTCACTGTGCCGAGGTAGGGCGACGGCCCCACCAGCGGCGCCTTATCGATGGCAAAGATGGTCATGCCGTTGGAGCCGCCGACCATGTACGCCGCCGTGTAGATGCCGTTGGCATCCACACCGAGCGTCGGGTAGTCGGGCCATTTGCCGGCATCGGAACCCTGCGCAGTCACGAAGCTGGTCTTGAACCAACTGCCCATCGGATTGTTGGTCAGCGAAACGGCCAGGAAGATCGTCGCGGACGCGTTGAAGTCCGTCACGATGACGATCCAGCGTCCGCAGTGGTGATCGAACAGGACGCGCGGATCACCATTCGAACCCGGCAGGAACGAGCCCAGCAGGATGTTCGTCAACTGCGCCCCAGTGGTCTTGTCGTAGACGGCGAAATTGCGGTTCACCGTCTCGACGTAATGATTGGGACCGATTGCGGCGTCCGTGTCGGGCGGGTAGCTCATCGAGCCCGCATCGCCGCGAATGACACCCTGAAACTCGCTCAGCAGCGCGGGCGACGTCGCGCGTGTTCCGGACGGCAGCGTCTCCTCGCGACCGGCCGGCGGGCCCTTGCGCTGGAAGCCGGGCGGCGTCAACGGGCCATGAACACCCTCGTCCGCCGAGAAATCACCGCTGCCCATTTCCCAGGTCAGTCCGGCGTAACTGCGGCCGGTCAGCTTGGTGTTGTAGGGCAGGTCTTCGAAGTCGGCGACCACGGTGTGTGGGGTGCGGTCGTCTGCGACGGTCGTGTACGTCAGGTCGTCCATTCCATACCAGCCGCCGCCGTTGAGCACGGGCAACGACACGATCTCAATGCGGTCCACGTCATGCAGGTCCATCGCCATCCAGCGCGGTGCGGCGCCGATCTCTGTGAACCAGTCCGTTTCTTGCACGAAGCGTCCGTCGCGATAGCCCAGTACGCGGACGGCGGGCGTCCAGGCCCCTTGCGCGGCCTGCCCGGCGAAGTAGGCCCCCTGCACGTCGACAGCGCGCGGAAAGCCGATGCCCATGCGCGTATCGCCCCACTTGTTCACTACGTTGTGCTGCCCGGAGTGCGGGAAGCTCGTCGCTCCGCGGCTCGGCACCATCCACACACCGTGCTCGCCCGGCTGCCGCTCTTTATCGTTGACCGGCACGGGGGCCAGGCGATCGCGGTTGATCGCATCTTCCATCCTCTCGATCAGCGCCGGCCCGTAGGTCGCCGGATCGAGCGGTTCGCCCTGGACCGTCTCCTGGGCTTGCAGCACCGCCGGCCCGTGGATCGCAAACATCGACAGAACGAGGGTTGTTGTGAGTACGATGAATGCTCGCATGTCTGCACCTTGTCTTGGAGCTCTCCGCCGTCCATGTGGTCGAACCCTGGCGGTCTGAATTCGGTCGCGCGGCCACGCGTTGTGGCCCGTGGCCTGTGCTGCGGGTTCGGCCGAAAATGTCATAGCGCGCCTGACAAAACTCCCCTCCCTCCTCGGGAGGGGCTTGGGGGAGGGTGGAGCTACGCGGAATCCGCTTCGCACCCTACTCGTTCCCCAGTGGGGAGCGGGGCCTTGATAACCGCTCTTACTCGCCGCTGAACAGCGCGACAAATGGGTTAATGTCGCCGAAGTCCACACTCCCGTCTCCGTTGATATCCCCGTTCATAATGTCGCAGTTCGGGAAGGTTGCCGCGTACGCCGCTCGATTACTCAGGGCCAGGACGAACGGGTTGATGTCGCCGAAGTCCACCGTATGACTGCAATCCATGTCGCCCACTGGATACTGCGGTGGAGTGAAGCCCCAGATCTCCACGTCATCGATGTTCCAGCCCGAATACGCGAAGGCGCCGCTCCCAACGCGGTACCCCCACCGGATGTACACGGTGGGCTGATGATCGGCCGTTGCGGAAAGGTCGCACTCTCTCAGCGACCACGCCTGCTCCTGGATGACGCTGCCGCCGTTCGTCCAGACCGTGGCCCACGTCGTGCCATTGCTCGAGGCTTCGATCATGTTCTCCACGTAGGGCGCATAGTCGCTGTTCAGCCAGCGCTGGAACTTGAGCGTGCATTCCGCGGCGGTGCTGAGATTCACCGGACCGAGCGTCAGGTAATAGGGGCCGCCGTACGCCGTGGAGTAGTCGCCGTTGAGGTTGACGCCGTAGACGTTCGGCCCGGTCGCGCCGCTGGTCGGATCAGGGAATCCGTGCTGGTCGCCGCCCTGGCCGGTCGGCTGCCCGAAGGCCCATTGACCCTGCGTGGTCCAACCTGGGTCACTGGCGAGCGGGAAGCTGTACACGACGACCGCGTGACCGACCTGAAGACTCACGGCGCGCGTCGTGTCCCCGGAGTGGTTGGTAAGGTTGGTGAAGCTGATCGTGTCGCTGTAGATCCCAGGATCCAGCGCGTTTGCGTTGGCGTTGAGCGACACCGTCACCTGGACGCTGCTCTGGCCCGGCAGCGTGCCAGACGTGCTACTGAGCGAGATCCAGTCCGCGGCCTTGCTGACCGCGTAATTGATGGTGGTCGAGCTCATGTTGCTGAGCGTGTAGACGATGCTGTCCGGCGTGAACGGCCCGCCGGGCTCGCCCATCGCATTGAGCCCGGAGTCTGGGGTCACTTCCAGTCGCCCCGGAACGAGCGTGTCCACGTACGTCGCACCCGTGTTGCCCGGATCCAGCCAGTTGCTTAGCCGCGTCGAGTTGCTCCCGCCGCCGGTCCACGACCGGAAGAAGCGCCCGTACCAGTCGCGCATGTCCGAGCTGCCGCACGCCGAATAACCGCCGTGCAACTGCCCGATGACGTGATGGTTCTGATCGAAGAGCGGCGAGCCGGAGGAGCCGGGTTCGGTCACCCCCAAATCCCAGTCGACCTTGAGATGGGTTCCGTCACCGGGCGACGTGCCCCCCAGGTAGCTCGTGATCGCGGAGGGCTGGTAATCGAAGCTGATGCTCTTCTCATCGCAATTGGGGTGGTGGATGCAGACACTGCTGGTGGAGTTCGCGTCGGAGTGGTCCCAGCCGGCGTAGCTGATGTTCCACGTGGGGTTCGGAAACTCGTCCAGCTCCACCAGCGTGAAGTCGGACGTTGAGTAGGAGGCCCGGAAGAACGACCCGGTCTGGAACCGGCTCAGCGACCCGCCGCCATGCTGACCACACGTCGGGCTCTGGAAATTCCAGTAGACCACGAGCGACGCCGCATTCCCCCCGTTGATCCCGCAGTGGTTGGCGGTCATGAAGTAGGGCTTGCTGTCCCAGGCCGTGTTGTTCACCATGAAGCCGGTGCAGAACAGGCTGCCCCCAGTCGAGATCACGCCGATGGCGGGAATCTCATTCCGCCAGCCATCGCCCTCGGGACACACCACGTCGATGTTGCAGGCGCCCGACCGGTCCGTCTGCGGCTCCCCGAAGAAACGGTACCCCACGTTGATCGACGTCAGCTCCAGGATGAGCTGGTCCGCGGCCCCCCGCGGCACCCGGACCTCGACCAGAATGTCGTCCGAGAGGATTACCGGCGTCCATAGCTCGCCGTGGGCGGCGTTGTCCGCTGCCGTGAACGGCCGGATCGAGCTGCTGCCATCTGTGGCCGAGATGTTCAGCTCGCCGCCTTCCGGCATGTAATAGGCTGTGAAGCCCAGGTTCAGGGACAGGGCCCCCGGCGAGTTGATCCGCAGGCTCCAGCGCCGAACCGCCGGATCACGATCGTCCCAGACGCCGTCGGTCGCCGGGCGGAGCAGGGTTTCATGCGGGATGGCGAAGCGCGGCGGCAGGCCCTCGACCTCGCGCTGGATGTCCTCCGCGCGAATCGCGTCGAGATCGAGCGGCGCCACAGTGACCGCCGCTACGCGATCTACTTTTGCCTGCGCGTAGGTGGAACCCGGACGCGCTAGGACTGCGACCGCGAGGATAACACCCAGGGTAACTGCAAATCGATGCGAGGCCATGCTGCACAACTCCTTCCATCGGCATGCGCGCGCGGGCGCCGGCGAATCGGGCACCGCAATCACGGCACACCACTAGAGAGTGCCCGCGCGGCGGGCAACTGGCTCGCCATCAGATGGGGTTCTGGATTATCGGACTATAGCCCATCCCAGGCTGTCGCTTCTCCTCGGGTGCTCCACTATCCTACGTCAGCATAGCCTTCCGCCGCACGTTATTCAACCTTAACTTGGCAGCCCCACGAACGGATTGATGTCGTCCAAGTCCACCATGCCGTCGGCGTTGACGTCGGCGATGTTCCCGCCGGAACACTGCCAACCGCCGTCGGTGGTCCCCGTCGTCCGGCTGGGGTTGGTGTCCAGGTTCCAGCGCTCGACCACGTGCGGGACCATCACGTGCAACGGCGACTCGCGGAGCAGCGTCGCCGTCGCGACGGCACGTACGTCAACGTGCGCAAGCGCGCGCTCCGAAGACGAGCCCCGAGCGCGGGGGCCCGGGCTCGTCCGCTTTGGGGCTGAGCGGGTAGGGCCGGTGGAGCGTAGCGCCACCTGCCGGCTCCTCCCTGCGTACTTCGTGGCTCCGTTGCTTCGTAGCTTCTTCTTGAGCTACTGCGTCAGCGCCGCGTAGACCGCTTCCCAGTATTGCCGGCTGGCGTCGTCGTCCTGCGCGTTGATCGCTTCGCCCACGACCCACACCAGGTCATCGTACAGCTCGGGCCAGATGCTCGCCGCGAGCTGGGCGGCCAATTCCTCTGGGCCGAGCGGCTCGCCATCGTCGTCGTCCCAACACGGCTCGCAATCGGAGCCCATGCAGCAGTGATACTCCACGAGCAAGACGAACGTATTGATGTCGCCGAAGTTGAACGCCTGGTCGCAGTTAGCGTCGCCGTGGTAGACCCGGCTGCCGTCCAGACCCGGGAACGCCAGCGCATAGCCGGCGGGGTCGCTCAAGGCGAGGATGAACGGGTTGATGTCGCCGAAGTTCACCGCCCCATCGCCACTGAGATCACCCTTGCACTCGGTAATGTGCAAAAGGTGCTGTTCGGGCGTGTTCTCGTAGTAGTAATGGGTGAAGGGGTCATAGATAATGACCACGGCGTTGGGGTTCCAATCATCGGAATCGTCCCAACCGTCGTAATCGCACGCAAAAAACGCGGTGCCTGTTAGGTGACCCCAAAGATGAATCTCACCGCCCTCGGCGAAAGACCCGTTGACAATGATGTGCCCCTGGCTCAGGTCGCCCGCCTGATCGCAGAGCACCGGGATGTCGATCGTGCCGCTCATATCGCCGTCGATCCGGATCGTGCCGGGCGTACAGCAGGGCACCGACGCACACGAGATGAGCACCGCAGCGGCCTCCGTCAGGTTTCCTTTGATCCACAAGTCCGCCGTCATTCCCCGGCCTTCGATGGTGGACTCGAGGTTGCCCCCCACGGTAAAGCTCCCGCCCATGCCGTCAGCCGAGTAAAAATGGTTCCCGAGATTACCCGTGACCTCGACGACCGCGCTCGTCCCCATGGCGCCCACGCTGACCTCAGCGAGTAGATCATTGCCGGCGTGGAGGCGCCCACTGAGAGTGCCCCCGATGTTAAGCGCCCCGCTCCAATCATGGCCCGCCTCAAGGTTGCCGGCGACGTGGCCGTCCACGTCGAGGCTGCCGGTAAAGTCTGCGTCGAGGATGCCCGGTGCACCAGCCGTCACGGCCGCGCCTGGCTCCATGGAGCCCTCAACGACGATCACACTCCATAGCTCGTGGTCCGAACTGATCTGTCCCGAGACGTTGCCACCGATTGTAATCGGGGCCGCAACCACTTCGGTCGCGGAAATTGTGCCGGCCATGTCTTCCAGCACGGACAGCGGTCCAAGCAAATACTGCCCCGCCGTGATGGACGCATTCTCAGACACCGCCCCGTCGATGTCGACGTGTGCCAGATCGTTGTCGCTGTGGACGCTGCCCGTCAGGTCGTCAAAAACGTGAATCAGGGCAGAGCCAACCTGATCGCCCACGCTGATCGTCCCATCCGCCTCGCCCACCTCGATAGCGCCGTAGAAATCCCGGCCCACGGTGATACTCGTCCCAACGGGCAGAGCCACGTCGTACACGCCGCCCAGGGCCCGGATCAGGCCGTACTCGTCCCGATCCACCTGGAGCCTCCCCGGGGCCACGAAGTAGCCGATGTACACGTAGCCGAACCCCTGGGCCAGCAGGTCATTTCGCACGCGCACCGTACCGCCGAGCCCAGCCGGAATGTACAAGGCCTGCTCCAGTGGGGCACCACCCAGGTCGTTGCCTACGTCGATCAGCCCGGTCTCACTGATGGGGCCCCACAGCTCGGCGCTCTGTAGGTCGCCGCCGGTCTTGATCGTCCCGTCCACGTAGTTGTATACGTTCAGCAGGCCAATCTGCCCATCGACCTGCGCAAACCCGTCGCTTGTAACGTACGAGACCTCCAGCCAGTCGACGTTGTGATGCACCTGCACGGAGCCGCTGAGACCCAGCAGCTTGAGGTGCTCTACCGAAAGGCTCACATACACCTCGGCGGACATCTCGTTGCCGACCTCGAGCCTGTCCAGATTGGAGTAGATATCCATCTTGTAGGGCGCGGTGTAGGAGCCGCGCACGGAAATGCTCGGCAGCGGGTATCCCGCGCGCGACGGGCCAACGATCGTCAAGTCCTGCATGGTCTCGCAACCGATATCTGCGAGCACCTCGGTGATTGTGACCGGGCCCGTGATGCTGTAACCGATATCGATGGGGCTCCAGACCACGCCCCCGATCGCGAGCGTGCCGGCGCTGGGCACCTTCATCGGGCCGAGCTCTCCCAAGTCGCCCGTGATGTCCAGTTCCTCCAGCTTGTTCGTGGACGTGCCATTTCTGCTGAGATCGAACGCTTTGAGCTGCGCCGCGCCGTGCGGGTGCGCCGGGACGTGGCTCAGGTCGCCGATCACGCTGAGGTGGATGTCGCCGACCGTCACGCCGTCGGCGATCTCGATGTAGTTAATGTATCCGGGGGGTTGATTGGGGTCGCTGTCCTCGTACGCCTCAAATTTCCAGGCCTCCGTGGGGTGGGCGTTCGACTGGATTACGACCGCGATGTCGTCGAATTCGGCGTTTTGGACAATAAGGAACTCCGGCGGGTTGTGCGCGCCCCATTCCCGAATGACGTTTCTGGCCGCAGCCATCTGGGCCGCGGCTACAAGCGCTGCCAGTGCTACGATTCTCGGTCTCATGTCGCGTCTCCTTCCAAGAAAACGGCTCCCAGTTACTTGGTCGCTGAGCGGGTCAGCGACCGACAAACGCACAACGCGCCGAACATGCAAAGCCAGGCGCCAGGCTCGGGCACAATGCCGGATTCGAACCAGTCCCACTCCGCCAAGCTGCGGTTCGATGTCATGTCGCCCCAGCCGACGGCGGGGCAGTAGAACAGACTCTCGAAGAACGTGCCTTGAAATGCGACCGCACCGTCGATGAGAAGCTGGTACGTCCGCATGTCCGCCGACTCGAATGTGAAGTCGTGGAATTCGTTCGGACTGAAGGCGGCCCATTTCCCAGGCTCGTAGAGGCTCGAGATGCTGTTGGTGCTGAGAAGGAGGCTCACCTCGTACTGATCGTCGGACCCGATGTAGACGGCGGGGTCCTCACCACCGGTCGGTATGGTCTCATCCACCTTAATTCGCCAGGAAATGACCAGCGTTTCGTTCGGGCCGAGCGTCATTTCGCCGGGCCGCAACTGGCTGTAGATGTCGGAGATGAACCAGTCGGCACGCGAGTCGATGAACAACTTGCCGTCCTCCAGCCAACGTTGGGCCGGCGGGTCACTGGCGTAGTGGGTCCAGCCCTCGGTTTCCGGGTACGCGTCTCCGTTCCAGGTTACCCACCAGGGACTCGCCCGGGCGGTGGCTGCTGCCAGCGCTGTTAGCAGAACAACATTCAACACTCGAAACATCACTTTCCTCCTTTCACTTCTGAAAGCTCTCGACCTGGCCACCGCGGTCCGCTGCGGCGGTCTGACGGCTGACAGCTACTCCTGACCGGTCAGTAGCTCAACAAACGGGTTGATATCGCCAAAGTTAACGCTTCCGTCATTGTTGATGTCCGCGTTGCTCGGCCAGCACCCCGGGTACATCTCTTCGTACCCGGCGGGGTCGCTCAACACCTGAACAAAGGGGTTGATGTCGGCGAAGTCGACCGCCCCGTCGCAGTTGGCATCGCCCGCCTGCGGTGCGGGTACGATCCCGAACCGTGCGTAATCCCACGTGGAAATGCTGCTGGCTCCTTCCGTACCATCGCCCCAACAGACGATCGACTGGGAGGATGGTCCGACAAAGTACCCGCTGTGGGCAAGCTGCCCATCGATGTACAGGGCGTAGGTCTCCATGTCGGCCGACGTGAACGTGTAGTCGTGGAACACGCCCGGTTCAAAGTCGATCCACACCCACTCAAACATGCTCCAGATGCCATTCTCGCTGTAGCCCAAGCCGACCTGACCGAGCTGCCCGGCGCACACAGCGACCAGGGGATCGGTGTAGCCCAGCACTTCGTCCACGCGTACCCGCCAATCCAAGCGGAAAAGTTCTCCCGGGTCCGGAATCAGCGTCCGCTCAATGTAGTAGTTGTCCACGATCTCCCAGCTCGCCATGCCGTCCAGCACCAGCGTCCCGTCTTGCAGCGAGCGTTGCGCGCCCCCGGCGCGCGTGTAGCGCTCCCATCCGTCCTGCTCCGGGTAAGTGTCCCCTTCCCAGCTTATCCAGAACTGGTCGGCGCGCGCGAAGCCGACGAACACAGCTATTAACGCCAAGCCGAGAACCCAGCCCACCATCCGGCTCATCGCCTGCTCCTCCTAGGCACCGGTGGCCGTGCGGATATGCCCCACCTGCTATGGTCTAACATAGCACCATAAAATCCGCTCGTCAAACTCTCTCTTTCCTATTCGTCCGAAAAAACCGGCCACCGCCCCCAGGCAAACGCCTACGGCCCCCCAGTCAGCAGCGCGACAAACGGGTTGATGTCGCCAAAGTCCACGCTCCCGTCGCCGTCTATGTCCGCATTGCTCGGCCAGCAGCCGGGATACGTTTCTTGGTAGTCGGTTTGGTCCGTAAGGACTTGGATAAACGGGTTAATATCCGAGAAGTCGACCGTACCGTCGCAGTTCATGTCTTCTACACAATCGCCCCACACGATCCGCGAGGCGTAGAAGCCAACGCAGCGCTCCCCGGCTCCTGGGCCCTCAATCCACAATTGCCCGACGAGCTGAACCTCCGGTGGCGGTCCGAGCACAACGCCTGGGTGCGCTGGCCGAGCCCCCGCCAGCGATCGTAGGGAGGTGCGGCGCGGGGGCTCGTCAAGGCGGTGCCCCAATCCCCGCGCCCTGCATTCGCAGCAGGCATGCGCTCCCGCTTTCGAATTCCACGCTGACCCCCGCGGCTTCGCCGGTTCGCGAATCCCCGCCGGACGCCGGCTCGGATTTTGTGGCCTCGCGGCATTCGCGATACCAGACGGCGTAGCTCGCGCCCTGTGCTGCGCAGCAGCGGGCCAGCTCGTTGGCGGTGGCGGGGCCGCTGTACACGAATACCGCGTTGGACAGATCATCGCCGTACAGCGGGAAAAGCATTTCGTCGCCGCAGACGACGATGCGCTGGTTGCGGAGGTTCTGGTGGACGTAGCGTGAGATGGGTCCCCAGCCCGAGCCCGGCTTCCGCGGCCGATCGCGGTAGCCGAAGTGCGGATCGTATTGCAGCCGCGCGCGGAGCGGGGCCAAGATCGCCGCCGCTGCGACACAGCCGACAACGGCAATCAGCTTCCAGCTCCGCGCCGCGCGTTTGAGTGACGGGTGGTGAAACACCCGAGCTCCCGCGACCAACCGAACGCCGAGGATCAGCGCGGTCACCGGCAGGACCAGCCACCCCGCACGTGTGGACATGCAAACGCTTCCCACCGCGGCGAGCAGGGCCACACCGGTGACCAGCCCCGGAGAAGCGAGTGAAGGTCGCCGGGGGCCTGAGTCCCTGAAAGGCGAACGTCGCGGGTCCGAACCCTGGCAGGGTGGCAGAACCGCCGCGGCGCGCTTCCTCAGGCTGTCGCCTGCGCCCGCCCTCCACAGATCTGGCTACGCCATTTCCGGTTCGATCACCACCGCCGTCCCGTAGCAGAAGACTTCGGTGGCGTTTGCGCGGCTGGCGACCTCGGAGGCGTCGTAGCGCAGGCCGAGGACCGCGTTCGCGCCGATCGCGACTGCGTGGTCGATCATCAGGTCGTACGCCTGCTGACGCGTCTGCTCGCACATCTCCGTGTAGGCCCCGATGCGCCCGCCGACGATGGACTTAAGTGCCCCGAGAATCCCCTGGGGGATCGTGGGCGCCCGCACGATGATGCCGCGCACCACGCCGAGATAGCTCTTGATGCGGTAGCCTTCGATGGCGAAGGTGGTCGTGACTGGAATGGACATCGGGCATTCTCCTGTTCGGGCCGGGCCGCCACCATGCTGGTTTGCGGCCGTGGAGTCTGAATCTATCCAATAACAGTCCGTCGTGCGAGGCGGCGACTGGATCGTGGCCGACGCCGTGCCGGCTGTGCAAGACCGGCCGCAGGTCGGTCCCCCAGTTGTACCGGCCGTGCTCAGCGATTGGCGGGCGCCGAGCGCAGCAGCTTCTCGGCGCCGACGAGGATCAGAAACGCCGTCAACAACCCGAACGGGAGCAGCGCAAATCCATCTGCGTCGGCCAGGGCACCCAGCCAGGCGGGCCCAAGATTGCACGCCTTGGCCCATTCGCTCTTGGCTTGGATCAGCGCCGCCAGAATGCCCGCGATCGTCCCGCCCGCGATCAGCCCCGACGACAGCAGTACGCCCGGGCTCATCTCGCTTTCCGGCTGCCCGCGGCGGAAGCCCTTGTCCACGATCCACCGGACCATGCCCCCCAGAAAAATCGGCGTGGAAGACGAGAGCGGCAGGTACACGCCGACGGCGAAGGGCAACGAGGGAATGCCCGCCAGCTCGAGTACGAGCGCGATGCACACGCCCAGCAAGACCAGCGACCACGGCATCTGCTGCGACAGAATGCCCTCGATCAAGTCGGCCATGAGCCGCGCCTTCGGCGCGTCGTATTTTGTCACTGGCGTCCCGTCGTCCTGCTTGTTGAGCTTGCCATTGACGCCGGGATCGACAAGGTAGTGAATGCGGCCGGTCTGATCGACGAGATACTTTCCTGGGTGCACTCCGGGCAGTTCCCCGGCCCGCACGTACACGGCCGAGAAGAGCGCAGCGTCCTCTTTGGCGTAGGGACCGCTAACCCGCTCGTGAGACTCGTCGCCGCGCAGCGGAAGCGTGGCCGCCGGCAGGTCCTTGCGCGAGTACACCGTCCCGCCGTCGTTCAGGACCAGCAGTGTTACACCAATCACCAGCGCCGAGGTCAGGGCCCCGACGAGAATGGCGAGCTGCATGTTCCGCGGCGTGCCGCCGACCAAGAAGCCCGTCTTGAGATCCTGCGAGGTCGTTCCGCCGTTGGAAGCGGCGATGCACACGATTCCCGCAACGGAAAGCGCGGTCAGCTTGTGATCGGGTGTCGTCCAGCCTAGGACGAGGAAGATCAAGCACGTCATCAGCAGCGTCGCGACGGTCATGCCGGAGATCGGGTTGGAGGATGAGCCGATCTCGCCGGTCAGGCGGGAGGAAACGGTGACGAACAGGAATCCGAACACGACGATGCACAGCGCCCCGACAAGGTTCATCTTGAGCATGGGGGCGGCCCAGATCGCCAGGACCAGCCCCAGGCTGCCCAGCAGCACGACCTTCATCGACAGGTCGCGTTCGGTGCGCGGCACCCGGGAAACCGTCCCGCCCGCGAGCTTGTTGGCGCCTCTGGCGATGTCCTGCAGGCCCGAACGGACGGACGCCAGGATGAGCGGCATCGCCTGGAGCATGCTGATAATGCCGCCGGCCGCCACCGCCCCGGCGCCGATGTACAGCACGTAGTTTCCGCGAATCTCGCCCGGCGACATCTGGCTGATGAGCTTATCGCCGGGATACAAGGGTTCAGTCAGCCCCGCGCCGAAAAAGACAATCGCAGGCGTGAGCACCCAGGCGGCCAGCACGCCGCCGCCGACCATGATGCACGAGATGCGCGTGCCGATGATGTAGCCGACGGCCATCAGGTGCGGCGCGATCTCGCAGGACACGATCGCGCCCTTGAATCCGACCACCTTCGCCCCGACCTGCTTCCACAGCGGCCATTCCGGAATGTCCTTCCAGAGCTTCAGGCCGACGTTCAGGAAGTAATATGCGAATGCGACGAAGAAGCCGACGAAGACCGTCAGGGCCGAGGTTCCGCCCTTCTCGCCCACGATCAGCACGTCCGCGCAGGCCGTGCCTTCCGGGTAGGCCAGCTTCCCGTGCTGCTGGACGATGAACGCCCGCCGTAGCGGGATCATCATCAGGATGCCCAAGAGCCCGCCTAACACCGCCACCAGCGCGACTCGTACGTACTCGAGGTTGTAGCCGAGGATCAGCAGGGCGGGCATGGTCACGCCGACGCCGAACGCGATCGATTCCCCCGCCGAGCCAGTCGTTTGGACGATGTTGTTCTCAAGGATGGTCGCGTTGCGCCCGAGTAGCGGCGTGAAGATGCGGAAGAGCGTGATCGACAGCACGGCGATCGGGATCGAGGCCGAAACCGTCATGCCGACCTTCAGCACGAGGTACAGCGACGAAGCGCCGAAGATGATGCCCAGGATGGCCCCGACGGCGACGGCGGACCAGGTGAACTCAGGCAACACGGTTTCCGGCAGCACGTAGGGCTTGTGTGAGGGCAGTTCGGTGTCCGCCGCGGCGGGTTGATCGCCTGTCATCGCGCGCTCCTGGTGCCGATCCAGAACGCTAATTGTGATGGCGGGGTAGTCTCGCCTGCGCGGGACGCAAATGCAACGGGCTGCCCACCGTCGATCACACGGCGGTAGAATGCGGCCTCGCTAACGGCGAGTCTTTCCGGAGTCGAAGCGATGCGCAATGCTGTGACTGTGCTGAGCCTGCTGGGGGCCCTGGTGAGTACTGCCGCCGCACAAGAGACGTCCCCGCCGGCGGAGCGCCGGTTCACCGCCCTGTGTGACACGTACCTAGCCCGCTTCAAGCCGCTGACGCTGGAAGCAGAGGCGGCATGGTGGGAGGCGAACATCACCGGCGCCGACGCCGCGTATGCCCGCAAGAAGGCCGCCGACAAGGCCCTGGTCGATCTGCACAGCGATCACGCGGTGTTCGCGCAGCTCAAGCAGCTTAAGGACGGCGGCGGCGTATCCGACTCGCTGCTACGCCGCGAGCTGGACGTGATGTATCGGGCCTTTCTGCCCGGCCAGGCCGACCCGCAGTTGCAGAAGCAGATCGTCGAGCTGGAAAACGACGTCGAGCAGGTCTTCAACACGTTTCGGGCCCGTGTCGGCGACAAGACGCTGACCGAGAACGACGTCCGCGACATTCTGGCCAGCAGTACCGATTCAGCCGCGGCCGAGGCCGCCTGGAAGGCCTACATGGAGGTGGGACGCCAGGCGGAAGGCCGCCTGCGAGAGCTGGTCCGCCTGCGCAATGAAATGGCCCGGCAACTCGGCTTTCGCGACTACTTCGCGCTTCAGCTTGCCCTGCAGGAGATCGACGAGGGCCAGCTCTTCAAGATCTTCGACGAGCTGGACACCCTCACGCGCCAGCCGTTTGCCGACCTGAAGCGCGAGCTGGACGCGGCGCGGGCCGCCCGCTTCCGAATCACGGTCGCGGAGCTGCGCCCCTGGCACTACGGCGATCTGTTTTTCCAGGAGGCGCCCACGGATGAGGACGTCAACCTCGACGACCTATTCAAAAGCGCCGACCTGGTCGACTTGAGCCGGAAGTACTACGCGAGCATCGGCCTGCCGGTCGACGACGTCCTCGCGTGCAGTGACCTCTACGAGAAACCGGGGAAATCTCCGCACGCCTTCTGCGCGGACCTGGATCGTGCCGGCGACGTGCGGGTGCTCGCCAACCTCAAGCCGAACGTCTATTGGGCCAACACGATCCTCCATGAGCTGGGCCACGCGGTGTACGACAAGTACACCCGTTCCGATGTCCCATTCCTGCTGCACACGAGCTCCCACGGCCTGACCACGGAGGGCATTGCCGAGCTGTTTGGAGCCCTGGTCAAGAACGAGGCGTGGCTCAAGGACGTGCTCAGGGTCGATCCGGCGGCGGTCCGCCGCGGCGGACGGATCGGCCGGGCGGCCCGCCAGTCGCTGCGCACCGAGCGGCTGATGTTCGCCCGCTGGGCCCAGGTCATGGTGTACTTCGAGCGTGAGATGTACGGCCGGCCCGATCAGGACCTCGGCCGCCTGTGGTGGGAGCTAAAGCAGCGCTTCCAGCTCCTCGCCCCGCCGGAGACCGTTTCACGCCCGGACTATGCCGCCAAGGTCCACGTCCTCACCACGCCGGTGTACTACCACTGCTATATGCTCGGCGAGCTGTTCGCCGCGCAGGTGCGGCACTATATGACGCGTGAGGTGCTGGGCTCTGCCGACGTCGACGAACTGAGTTTCTATGGTTGCCCGAAAGTGGGCGAGTTTCTGCGTGAGAAGGTCTTCGGACCGGGCAATCTCTATGCGTGGGATGAGCTGACCCGACGTGCGACCGGCGAGCCGCTCACGGCCCGGTACTTCGCCGAGGAGGTCCTCAAGTAGCGCCCGGCCGATTGTCGCTTGCGTTTCCTGACGGTAGGCTATGGGCTGCGTCGTCTGATACTGGACATGGTTCTCGGGCGTGTGCGACGACGCCGGAGCGGATGCCGGGCGAAGCGTGTCGCCGGCAAGCGGCGTCACAGGAGACAAAGTCATGAAGCTAGCGCGAAACACGGTTGGTTGGATGGTCCCGGTTGCGGTGCTGGGGTTGCTGCTTCTGCCGGTCCAGGCGCGGGCCAGGGACAACGACGATGAGGCCCTCAAGCAAATGCAGGCGGCCAAGCTGACGCTGAAGAAGGCCGTCGAGACGGCCGAGACGGCCTGCAAAGGCAAGGCCGTCGCAGCGCATGCCAAGGTGGAGGGCACGAAGGCCGAGGTGCTCGTGTTTTGCGAGGTCGACGGGAAGTGCAAAGAAGTCCCGGTGGACGTGAAGACCGGCACCGCTGGCGAGGCCACGGACGCGACCGCGAAGGAAGAGAAGGGCGCGCACGTCACCAAGGCCAAGGAAATCGCCAAGCAGCTCGCCGACGCCAAGTTGACCCTGGTCAAGCTCATCGACGCCGCCGAGAAGAGCGCTAACGGGAAGGCGGTGTCGATCCGGCCCAAGGCGGAAGGCGGCCGATTCGACTTCACACTGCACGTGAAGGCCGGCGACAAGTGGCAGAATGTGGCGGTCGACGGCAAGACCGGGAAGGTGAAAGCGGGCGAGGACAAGAAGACGGAAAAGAAGCCCGAGCAGAAGACTCCGCCGCCCGGCGGCAAGGGCGGCGCGGGTGGTAAGGGTGGCGCGGGTGGCAAGGGCGGCAAGGGGGGCTAGCGGTCGCTTCCGCGCGGTCGCCCGGCGCTACTTGACGACCAGAACACCGTGCACACGAAGCTGTGGCTCGGCGACGGAGAGAGTTGCCTGTGTCCATGACCAGTCGAGTGGGTCTCCCCCCGGGACCCACTCGACTGTGTTTGGGCGCGACGGCCGGCGTAGCTTGATCCTGAGCCGCCCGGCCGCGTGGATGATGATCGTTCGTGGCGTGACGGGCGTCCGGGGGCCCGTTGCACCAAGCGCGTGCGCGCGTGGCGGCGCTGAGTCGCGTACGATCATGGAGCAGTACGGATGTTTCGTTTCAGGCAGTTCGGCCGGCGTGCATCTGGGTTGGGTGGCGGCCGCTTTGTGATCGGTCTGGCGGCGCTCACGCTGGCGAGCTGCCTGGGCGGCTGCGAAGGCGTGCCCTACGTCCTGCACCTCGCGGAGGGCGAGCTCCGCATCCAGGGCCACGTCGAGCCCATCGACGACGTTCTGGCCTCCGGGCGGCTGTCGGCGGAGGACGCCGCCAAGCTGCAGTACATCGTGAAGGTCCGCGACTACGCGGCCCAGACGATGGACCTGAACGTCGGCCGGTCGTACACGACCTTCTACGACACGGGGCAAGACCCGCAAGCCTGGAATCTCTCCGCCGCCCGCCGGGACGCCCTCGTGCCCAAGACGTGGACCTTCCTGGTCGTCGGCGAAGTGCCCTACGTCTCGTTCTTCGACGAGAGCTACATGCGTGCGGTCGAGCAGCAGCTCATCGACCAAGGCTATGACACGCTGACCTACGAGCTCGATGCGTACAGCACGCTGGGCGTGTTTGACGACCCGGTCCGCTCCACGATGCTGCAGCGCGACGTGCTCTCGCTGACCGAGACGGTCATCCACGAGCTCTTGCACAACACCGTGTGGCGCGCCGACAACGCCGTATTCAACGAATCCCTGGCCACTTTCGTCGGCCGGCAGGGCGCCGTGGAGTTCCTGCGCGCGGAGTTCGGTGACGCGTCGGACCTGCCCGCGATCGCGACGGCGTTCTACGCCGACACGGATGCGGTCAATGCGTTCCTGCTGCAGCTTTACGCCGACCTGGAGGATTACTACGCCCAGCCGCTCAGCGCGGCGGAGAAGGTCGCCGGGCGCGAGGCGGTCTTCCAGGCAGCGCGGGAGCGGTTCGTGGCCGACGTGCAGCCGACGCTGCACTACCCCGATTCCTTCGCCGGCTATGCCGGCCTGCCCACCAGCAATGCCTGGGTGCTGGCGAATTACCGCTACAACCTGGACCTGGACGTGTTCGCGAAAGTGTACGCCGCGACCGGGCAGGACTGGGGCGCGGCGCTGGACGCGTACCGCGCCGCCGCGGCGGCGACCGGGGACCCGTTCGACTACCTCCGCGACTGGCTGAAGCAGCACGAAACGAGCGCGGCGCGCACCGGGCGCGAGAACCGCGCGCCCTGGTAAGGGGTTGCCGAGGTGCACGGCGCGGCGGCTCGTTACGCTGGCGGTCGCGCCGCGCGCCGCGCGGTACACTCTCCGCGGCAGAGTGAGAGGGTGCGCGTGATGGACTGGGTGACCGTGATTGCGGCTGTCGTGATCGGCGTCGCGCTCGGCGCGGCCGTAGCCTGGCTCCTGCTGCGGAAGAGCGCCGGGCATGAGTTTGCTGCCGAGCGGGCCACGCTCGTGGAGCGCCTGGAGGGCAAGGACCAGCAACTGGAGAGTGTGCGGCAGAGTGCCGCCGCAACCGCGGACCAGGTCAATCAGCTTCAAACGAACAACGCGCTGCTGAAGGCGGACTTGGCCGCACTCCAGACGCGCCTGGAGGAGGAGCGCAAGGCGGCCGCGGGCAAGCTGGCGCTGCTGGAGGAGGCGCGGCAGAAGCTGTCGGACGCGTTCAAGGCCCTTTCGGCTGACGCGCTGCGGAGCAACAACCAGTCGTTCCTCGAGCTGGCCAAGGCGACGCTGGAGAAGTTCCAGGAGACCGCGAAGGGCGACCTGGAAGGCCGACAGAAAGCGATCGGTGAGCTGGTCAAGCCGCTCAAGGAGTCGCTCGAGAAGGTCGACGCGAAGGTCGCGGAGCTGGAGAAGACCCGCGCGGGCGCCTACGCGACGCTGGAGGCCCACCTCACGTCGCTGGCCACCGGTCAGCGGGACCTGGGCACACAGACGGGGAATCTCGTCAAGGCGCTGCGGGCGCCCGCCGTCCGTGGGCGGTGGGGCGAAATCCAGCTCCAGCGGGTCGTTGAGATGGCGGGCATGATCGAGTACTGCGACTTCGTGCAGCAGGAGAGTGCGGACACCCCGGACGGCCGGCTGCGGCCGGACCTGATCGTCCGGCTGCCGAGTCACAAGAACGTTGTGGTCGACAGCAAGACTCCGCTGGCGGCGTATCTGGAGGCGCTGGAGGCGCCGGACGAGGAAACGCGGCTTCTGCGGCTGCGGCAGCATGCGGCGCAGGTGCGCGACCATTTGGTCAAGCTGGGGGCTAAGTCGTACTGGGACCAGTTCCAGCCGGCACCGGAGTTTGTCGTGCTGTTTCTGCCGGGCGAGACCTTCTTCAGTGCCGCCCTGGAACAGGACCCGAGCCTGATCGAGGCCGGCGTGGAGCAGAAGGTGATCCTCGCGACGCCGACGACGCTGATCGCGCTGCTGCGGGCGGTGGCGTACGGCTGGCGACAGGAGCAGATTGCGGAAAACGCCCAGGCCATCAGCGATCTGGGCAAGCAGCTCTACGATCGTGTGCGCACCTTCACCGAGCACCTGGCGGGCATGGGCAAGGGTCTTGGCCGCGCCGTCGACGCGTACAACGACGCGGTGCGGTCGTTTGAGGCGCGGGTCCTGATCGGGGCGCGGAAGTTCAAGGAGCTCGGCGCCGCGACCGGTGAGGACATCGCGCAACTCGAGGACATCGACGAGCCGCCGCGACAGCTTCACGTGCTCGACGTACCGTCCGAGCCGGGGCCGGAGGACAAGCCAACGTAGGAGCCGTTTCCGAGGGCGACCGGACCACCGCTGGGCCGAGATTTCTATCCGGCTTCGGGCGCGAGACAGGACTCTCGCACCAGCGTGCTCCCGGGTGCCACGGCCGGCGAGACGCCGGCCGCTACACGCCGGACACGGAGGTCCGGCGCTACTTGGCGGGCCATGCCAGGCGGCGGGGCCATTGGTCGTCGAACTCGGGGACTTCGCGCTGGCCCGTCGGGCGGATGTGGGCGTACAGCGTTTCCTTCGATTTGTCGTACGCGACGCGGCCATTCACGATCGTGTACCGCACCTGCGTCATATAGTGCAGCAGGTCGCCGTCGCAGACCACAACGTCCGCGTCTTTGCCGACCTCCAGCGATCCGACGCGGTCGTCCACGCCGAGCACGCGGGCCGCGTCGATGGTGATGGTCCGCAACGCGTCTTCGTTGCTCAGGCCGCCGCGGACGGCAAACCCGGCCTCCAGGTTCAGTTGCAGCAGGTCGCGGCCCGCCAGCCCCCATAGCGTGATCGTCGTCGTCTGCGGCACCACCGCGACAGTGACGCCATGCTCGCGCAGAATGCGGGCGTTCTCGATCGATGAGCCGGTCGGACGGTTCGCCCGTTCGTCGGGCGCCCGGTCCTCGCGTGGCGTAATCACGGCACGGACGCCGGCCCGGCCGAGCCAGGGCGCGACGGTCCACCCTTCGTAGGCGCCGCGCACGACGACGCCGAAGTCGTAAGCGCTGGCCAGCTCGGCGATGTCGCGCAGCTCCTGCGTCTCCTGCGCGCTGACCAGGGCCACCGCTTCGTGCTGCAGCAGCTTGCGGTAGTTCTCGTATTTCTCTTTGAGCCAGTCCTTGTCCGGCGGCTTGGCGTCCTTCTTGGCGGCCTTTTCGTGCTCGTACTTCTGCAGGTCACGCAGGTAGGTCCGCACGCGCTCCAGGTCGGCCCGCAACTGGGCGCGTTCGAGCGGATTGCGCGTTGTGTAGCTCAGGCTCACGAAGGCGTTGGACTTGAGCACCATGTCCTGGGGCGTGCCGAACGTGAGCTTGGCGACGTCGTTCCCGCTCAGCGTGGTCGTGATCCCGCCGGCCAGGGCGATCAGCATGTTGAGGCCGTACACATTCGTGGTGTCCTGCGGATTGCTGGCGCCGTGAATGCCGCCCGCCGCCGCCGCGATCAGCCCCGGATACACCTCCAGGCCCGCCGCGTCCACCACTTCACAGTCCGGCGGCAGCGGGACGTCGCGTCCGATGGCGGTGATGACTCCGTTTCTTGTGAGCACGGTGGCCCGTTCGAGCACGGGCCCCGTGAGGGTATGCACCCGGCCATTGACCACGGCCAGGAAGCGGTCTTTCTCCTTCGCGGCCTGGGTCGTCGTCGTGGTAGTTGTTGCGGCCGTGGTGGTCGTGGGCTTGCTGGCCGCGCGGGTCGTGGTCGGTGCCGAAGCGGGCTGCGAGGCCGGCTGCGTGACCGGCTTGGTCGTCGGCTGAGAAGCGGGCTGGGCCAGCGCGCCGGCACACAGCCACCAGGCACAAAGGCACGCAGGCACGGAGGCACGCAGCGCGCGCATCACTCGGGCACCTCCACGCGATGGACGATCTCGCCGAGGATCATCACCTCGCGTACGCGGCTCCGTGGATCGAGCGGGTCGCCGTCGAGGAAGATCAGGTCGGCCTCCTTGTCCTTCTCGATGCTGCCCAGCCGCTTGTCTAGCCCGAGCAGGCGGGCCGGGTGCAACGTCACCGCCTTGAGGGCCTCCTCGCGCGACCAGCCTTCCCGCACTAGCGTGGCCGCCCGCCCGAGGACCCGCTGATGCTCGCGGGCCGTGTCGCCCGCGGGCATCAGCGACACCTCGCAGCCCCCCTGCGCGAACATCCGCACCAGATTGATGCGCTCGGCCGACGCCGGTACGCGGCTGATGAGCGGCTGCAGAATAATCTCCGCCTTCTGCTCGCCGAGCTTGGCGACCACATACTCCAGGTCCGATTCCCACCCGTTGCGGGCCAGGAAATGGTGCGCGATCTCGAACTTCTTCAGCACTTCGCTCATCTGCACGTAGTCCGAGGCGTCGTTCAGCTCGATCAGGGCGAAGACGTCCGGCTTCTTCTGGATCAGATCGACGAGGACTTGGTGGGCGGGATCGATCGGCGGTGGCTGGAACGCGGGTTGTGTGGCCGGTTGGGAGGCGGGCTGCGTCGCGGGCTGAGTGGCGCCCTGGGTGGCCGGCTGCGACGGGGCTTTCGCCCCTTGCGCTTTCTTCTCCTGCTCCTGCTTCTTCTCGAACTCCTGGCGGGCTTTCTCGACCTTCTCGATCTCCTGCTGGGCGCGCTCCAGCGCCCCGCGGAAGATACGCTTATCCGGGGTCACCCGCAGGTACGCGGGCGAAATGAGCGTGCGCTTGTCGGCCGGACCGGCGGTGCGCACCACCAGCGCCCGGCCGGGAATCCCCGCGCCGGCGGGGACGAGCGCCACCGCGGTGTAGCCGGCGTCGAGGAGGTCGTCATACACCTCCGGCGGCGGGAAATACTCGTCGGCGACGCTCCAGTTTCCGTGCACCTCGGTTCGTTGATAGCCAGGCAGGCCGTAGCGCGTACTGGGGTTGATGAGCCCTGGCATCACAACCCGATCGCGCGCGTCGATCACCTTCGCGTTGAGCGGATACTCGATGCCCGTGCCGACGTTGTGGATCTTCCCGCCCGACAGGACGATCACCCCGTCGCGAATCTCCTTGCCCACGTTGGTGATGATCCGGCCGGCCTTGATGACGACAAAACGCTCGTCGCCGGGACTGGGTTGATCGGCAAGGCAGACCGGGCCGGAGGCTGAGAGGAGCACAGCACCCGCGACTCCGCTCACCAGGGCCAGCGCGAGAAGGGCCCGCAGGCTGCGGCCGCCCTTCGTCGCTCCGTCGTCCGCCGCGGCGGATCGCTTCGTCGCTCTGGTCATGGAGTCATTCCTAAAACCGCCGCTGACCCTGCGTGCCGTCGTACACAATCTGGCCCTTGATAATTGTCATCAGGCAGGCCGAGCGCGGATCGAGCGGGTCGCCGGTCCAGATGCTCAGGTCCGCCTGCTTGCCGACCTCCACACTGCCCACGCGGTCGTAGAGGCCGATGGACTTCGCGGTCGTGTTCGTGATGGCCCGCAACGCCGGGTACGGCAGCCAGCCGTACCAGCACGCCATCGCCGATTGATAGGTCAGCTCCTCCTGCGGAACCACCGGCGCGTCCGTGTTGATGCCGAACTCGTGCACGCCGTTCTTCCACCAGCCGTTCGCGTTGCCGAGCATGCGGCGGGAGGTGCGGTCGAAGTGGTACTGCCGCGGGCCCTGAATGATCCACAGGGGGGCGTGCGGCTGGGGGCTACTTAGGAAATCGAGCACCACCGGGGCGACTTTCCAGGCATCGAAGCAACTGTGCTCCGTGACAGTCCAGAGCCGGAAGCCGCGCGCGAACATCTCCACCGTGGCGAGCATGACCTGGTAAATCTGCGTGTGCACGGTGACGGGGACCCCGCCGCGGAACACGCCGCGGAAGCCGTCCCAGATCGGATCGAACTGGGGTACGGCCGGCGCTGGATCGTCGTTGCGGCCGGTATGGAGCCCCGCCGCTACGTTCTGCATCGCTTCCTCGTATGCCTCCCACTGCGCGCAGTACGCCCGCGCCTTCTGGATCGTCTGGCGCAGGTTCCAGTTCATGAAGCTCCGCCCGTTGCCGCCGAAGTACCATTCCGGATTACCGGCCTGCGCGATCTTCAGCGAGCCGGGCGTCCGCACGGTGATCTCGTCCGGCGTCTTGCCGCCGGTATTCACGATGGTGCCGAAGCCGGAGAGATTGGTGCCGCTGCCGGGGAGCAGGAGCACCGTGGTGACGCCGCCCGTGCGGGCGCGCTTGACCCAGGGGTTGTCGGGTCGCGGGATCGACCGGGTGTCCAGCCCGGGATTCGTCTGGTACACCATGTCGTTGAGGTCGCCCCAGCCGCCGGCGGCACTGTGATTGTGTGCCTCGACGATTCCGGGCACAAGCCACTCCTCCATGAAACTGAGCACCCGGTAGCCGGCGGGGATGCTGACCCGGTCGGCCGGGCCAAGCGCCTCAATCCGATCGCCCTTCACCAGCACGACCGCATCGTTGATCACCGTGTCCGCGTCGTCCATGGCGACGAGCTTCGCGACGCGAAACGCGAGGCCGCTCGGCACATCCGCACCGCCGCCGTGCACCGCCGGCGTGCACACGACTGCCAGCAGGACCGCCAACACGGCCGCCGGCGCGCCCCGCCTTCTGCGTGCCTCGTTACTCATTGGGCACCTCGCGGCCCCCGACGATCACGCGCTCCAGTCGGCTGCCTGCGTCAAACGGGTAACCGCGGAAGATCAGCACATCGCCGTCCTTGCCCGGCTCCAGGGAACCGACCCGGTCGTCCAGCTTATACATCCGTGCGGCGTCCACCGTCAGCGCGCGTAACGCCGCATCGCCGCCGAGCCCTTCCCGCACCGCGAACAGCCCCAGCAGCGGCAGGTCGCGGGCACCGTCCTCGCTGTCGCTCTGCATGGCGATGCGGATGCCTTTGCGACTGAGATCGGCGGCCTGGCAGTACGGCCGGCGTGTCCGCGTGCGCTCGACCTCGCGCGCGACCACGACGCCGACCAGCGGCTGGTCGGCTGGCGCGGAAGCCGTGGGCGGCGTCGGGGCACCTCCCTTGCGGGCGATGATCTGATCGCCCGCGTCGGCCGCGCCCTCCGCGCCGAGCAGCACGACCGGCACCTTCAGCTCGTCGACCAGCAACTTGAGGGCGGCGTCGATCTGGGCCGCGGTCTCGACGTCGACGACCGCTGGAATCCGGCCGGCGAGCAGAGGCCGGAACGGTTCGAGGTTCGGATCGAGCTTGGGCGGAACCGGCCGGCCGTCCTTGGTGCGCTTCTTGCGGCTGACCTTGAACTCCACCGCGCTCTTGTCGACCCGCGTGGCCTCAAAGTCCAGGCTGAATTCCCCGATGGTCACCCGGCCGACCGCGTGGTCCTCGCGGTCGAGCGTGGCGCGAATCGTCGGCTTACCCACCGGCGTGTCGACGTCAACCTCGAGCACGATCTCGTTGCCGTGCAGCGTTCCGCTCACCCGGGCTTCCTCGCCGCTCATGGGATCGGACAAGCGCCCTTCAATGCTCGTCCCGGTGAGCTTCAGCACGATCGTGCCGGATACAGGCTCCGGCAGCGGGCCGCCGCGGACGGTGTATTCCCATTTCCCGGTAATCGGGTCCGGCCGGCCCTGCTCAACGCCCTCCCCTTCCTCGGCCGGCTTGGTCGTGGGTTTTCCACCGCTCTCCTTCCACTTAGCCAGTTCCGCCTCGTACTTCTTCCAGTCCTCGTCGTACTTCTTGGCCGCCTGAAATACCTTGCGCAGGGCCTCGGTGCCGGTCAGCGGGTCCTGGCCCCGCAGGGAGAACTTCAGCCCGGCCACCTCGCGCGCGACAAGCTGACTCCGGTCGCGCCCGAACGTCTTGATCGCGGCCATCTGTCCGCCGTTCGGGGCGCTGCGGTACGGCGCCTGCAGGACCGTCGTGATGCCGGCACGGGCCACGCGCACGTACTCGCGCCCGGCGACACTGACGCTGCGGTGCACGGGTAGGTCGGGCCCGGCCACCGTGTTGTCGTTCTCCAGCCCGAGGTGTCCGTGGGCATCTATAAAGCCCGGCACGAGGAACGCGTCGGGGCCGGCGTCGATGATCCTGGCAAATGGCGGGTGCGGCACCCGCTGTCCCACGGCCTGAATCTTGCCGTTCTCAATCAGCAGCGAGCCGTCGCGGAGGAGCGTGCCGTCGCCGACCCAGATCGTGCCGGCACGAATGACCAGCGGCTGGGGAGGTTCGGCGGCTGGCTGGGAAGCCGCGCGGGATGAATCCCGCGGCTCGGGCGCAGTGAATGCGAGCCGGCCGCCGACGTAGGCCTGCCGCACAAAGCTGTTGATGTCCAGCGGCGCGCCGCTGAGCACCAGCAGGTCGGCGTCCTTACCGGGCGCCAGGCTGCCGACGCGGTCGTCGACACCGAGGATTTCGGCTGGCACGCGGGTGATCGCGGCAAGAGCCCGCTCGGGCGGCAGGCCCGCACGGACAGCGAGAATCGCCGCCATGCGCAGGTCTTCGCGCCGGTCGCCGGCCTCGCCGGCCAGCGCGAGGCGTACGTCTGGAGCGATCTGCGCGAGCCGTGCCGCTGCCTCGAGCCCCGGTTCCAGTGCTTCCGGGTCGCCCCCGACATTTGCGCCTGGGCTGCGGTAACCGCGCTCCACCCGGAACACACACGGCAGATCGAGGTGCAACGGCGGACCGGCCAACGCACGATCGATCTCCATCAGTCCGACGAGGTAGGCCGAGCGCCCGGCCGTGGCGCCGGCCTGCAACCGGTGAACGAAGCCCAGCGCCCCCTCGATATCCACCGCTCGCCGCACCTCGATGCGCAGCGGCAAGCCGGCGGTCCAGGCCTCCGCAAAGGCGTAGGCGTGGATGTCGAACTTGGCCGGCGGGGCGCCGATGCTCCCCGCGACGGTCGCAATCCGCTCTTCCAGCTCGAGGAATTGCCCCAAACGTGAATCAGGCCGCTGGCGCCGCGCCGGCTCGATCGGCACATCGGACGATGCGTAGAACGGCGGCTTGAACAGCAGGGGCGGGTCGAACACGCCGAGCGTGATGCTCAGATCGGCGGCAGGGCGCAGTGTCCGCTCATGCGGCGGACCTGCCAGCTTGACCACGGCGCCGACGCCGCTGACAAGGCGATGCTCGCCGGGACTGACGTGGGCCGTCGTGGTCCCCCGCGCCAGCACCTCGGCGTAGTCGTCGTAAGTGTCAAACGCGTCGAGTGCCCGATAGGCGCCGCTGACGGATTCGGGGCCGGCGTGGGGGCCTGCGAGCGCTCCGCCGGCCGAGACGAACCCCGGACAGACGATCTCGTCGCGCAGGTCGATCAGTCGGAGGTCGGGCGGAACCGCGAGATTCCGGCCCACCGCGACAATCCGCCCGTCGCGCACCACGACCATGCCGTCCTCGATGGGGCCGGGCTGCTCCGGCGTGGCCGGATAGACTGCCCGCGCACGAATCACGAATGAGGGACCGGCCGACCCGGCAGGTCGCGCCCGCTCGACTTGCCCGACACCGCGGGCCGTGGCAGCGACGAGACCCACCAGCAAGATGACACTCGCCACCCCGGCTGCCCATTCAGTGCCGGGCCGCTTAGTGCCTTCGTACCTTCGTGCCTGCCTGCCTTCCGTCATGAGTTCGTGGTCACTCCGGCTTCTCAGTGGAGTCGCTGGTCCCCGGCGACAACAGGCGTTGCAGCCGCACGTCCTTCGTCCGGTCATACGCCGGAATCCCGTCGATGAACACCTGTTCCACCACGCTGCTGAAGTCGAGTGGATCGCCGCTGAAGATCACCAGGTGGGCGTCCTTGCCCGGCTCGAGCGAGCCGAGCCGCTTGTCCAGGCCGAGCAGCTTCGCCGGGTTGAGCGTGATGGCCTTCAACGCCTCGTCCCGCGGGACGCCGTTGCGCACGCACTGGGCCGCCTGGTACGTCAACATCCGTTCGGCGTACGAGTCGTCCGGCCCGGGCGCCAGGGCAAATAGCAGTCCGGCGTCAAAGATCTTCTTCGGGACAAACGTCTCGCGCACTTCCCCCGTCAGCGGATTCGTCTCGCGATACGTGAGCTCCCCGGGCAGCACGACCGCGCGGGCGACTTCCTTCAGCTCGCCGACCGCTTTGTGACATTCGCCGCCGAGCACCAGGACCGTACGCTCGAAGAACCCCTGGTCCTTGGCAAACTGGACCGCCAGTCCGACGTCCATGGCGTTGCCGCAGTAGATGAACGCGCCGAGGGGCTTGAACAGCGTCGGGCCCGCTTCGCCGGCGACTCGCACCTGCCCCCCGCGCAGGCGGAGGACATTGCGGTGTTGGTCATCCACGTCCTCGGTGCGGATCAGCTCGCGGCCGCGCTTGCGGGCCTCGGCCGGCCCCACGTCGATCTTCTTGTCCTCCTCCTTCAGCTTGTCCTCGTAACGCTTCTCGGCCAGCTTCGCGAGATAGTCGTCCAGCTCCAGGAACGTCTCCCGCAGCGTGGCCATCTGGACCATCCGGTCAAAGCCGGCCCGCGGCGTGATCGCGATCTTCAGGAACTCGCCCTCGGCGAGCGTCATTTCCCCGACCGTCAGGCCGATGGGGCGGACTACGCGCCCCAGCCCGCCCATCACGGTGTTGTTGCCCGGAATCACGTGCACCGCCGTGATCCCCAATCGCAGGCAGTCTTCGAAGAAGAGCTGCGAGGGGTCGAGGGCGTCAGCCACGTCGAGGTGCGGCGTGACCGGGCGCGGCTCGTTGGGGATGTCCAGCCCGCGCGCCGTGTGCACGTCGATCATGCCCGGGAAGACGACCTTCCCGCTAACGTTGAATACCCGGGCGTCGTAGGGGATCTCTACCTCGGCGCCGATGGCGGCGATCTTGCCGTGCGCGATCAGCACGGTGCCTTTCTCGAGCGGCGCTCCGACCACCGGGATAATGCGCCCGCCGGTCAGCGCAACATGCTCCGGCGGCACGTTGGGTTGTTGGGCCGCGGCGAACGTTGTCATGAGAAGCGGCACGCAGGCACGCAGGCATCCGCCGCAGGCGGACACGAAGTTCGGCGGTCTTGCGCCTGTACCGGAAAGCGGTCTGCGACGCATTAGTTGCTCTCCTCCAGCACCACGCGGCCGTTGATAATCACGACCCAAGGTCGGCTGGTCGCGTCGAGCGGTTCGGTGTTCCAGACCACGAGGTCCGCGACGGCTCCGGGGGCCACGACGCCCACCTGGCCCGTCAGGCCGAGCAGCGCCGCCGGCGTCACCGTCACCGCACGCAGGGCCTCCGCGGGCGTCAGCCCGTTCTGCACGGCCAGCATCGCCTGCCGCGCGAGCCCCTCTTCGTCCCGCAGCTCCTGCGCCGTGAGTGCGAACTCAATGCCGGCGTCCGCCAACTGCTTGGGCGTGTTGAGCCGCGGCCGCTTGACCTCGTCGGTCAGGCTGCGGAAACCCTTCGGCGTCAGGTATAGCGGCCCGAAGATGACGGGCACGCCGGCGGCCTTAAGCTGCGGCAGACACCGGTACGCCTCGGTGGCCTCTTCCAGCGTGAACTTCAAGTTGAGCTCGGCCGCCAGGCGCAGGGCCGTGAAAATGTCGTGCTGCATGCGCGCCTGGATGCGCAGCGGGATCTGCCCGTCCAGGACTTGCTGGAGAACGGGTATCGCTAGCGGCGGCGGCATGTCGGCCCCGTAGATCTCCAGTCCGTCCCGCACGCGCCGCGCATCGTAAAACGCCTTGCGAAACACCCATTCCACGCCCATCCGGGTCGTGGGCCGGCGGGTCAGGACGCTGGGTGGCGGGCCGTAGTAGGGCGGCAGGAAATTCGGCAATCCGCGGTCGCTCGGGTCGGCGCCCATAGCCGCTTTGACAGCGTCCGCGCGGCGCACGACGCGCTCGGTCAGCGGTCCGCCGGTCTTCAGGATCGCGCCCCGCGCGCCGATCACGTTGGACGAGTCCGCCGAGGCGTAGACGGTGGTCACGCCGCCTTTCAGCAGCCGCGCGAAGTCGTTTGCGAACAGGTTGACCGAGTCGATCACCAGGCAGTGGGGGGTGACCTCGGATGACTGTTCGGCCCACACGATCCCCGGCGGCATGGCGGCGGCCAGGGGCTCCTGCTCTGCGGCGGTCGGCAGACCGCCACATTCCGGGCCGCACACGTGATCCGGATCGCTGTGGTCGTGCGACGCGTACTCGCCCAGCCAGCGCCACAGCGACGGTCGCATATTCTCATAGGGCCAGCCCGTTGCCTCCTGTGGGATCTCGGCGTCGACCGTGCAACATGCGTCGATAAGCCCTGGCGTCACCACGCTCGCGGGCCGCGCGACGATCCGTGCACCGTCGGGAACCGCAAGCTCACGCCCGACGGCCTCGATCCGTCCGTTGCGGACAATGACGACCCCGCCCTCGATCGGGTCGCCCGTGAGCGTGTAGACGCGCCCCGCCTTGATCACGAGCACTTCGGCGTCGGTCTTCTCCGTCGCCGCGGCTGTAGGCAGTAGTGAAATGACCAGCAGGCCGATGAGGCCCACGATCGCCAGCCGGTTCCTGGTCATGGCGCTTCTCCCGGCGATTGGCCCGGGGAGATTGCGTACACCCGCCGACCGGCTACGTACACGGCGAGCACCCGCGAACGCAGGTCGAGTGGGTCGCCCGAGCACACGACCACGTCGGCTTGATGCCCCGCGTCGAGCTTGCCGATTCGATCACCCACGCTGAGCAGCTCCGCCGGGACGGTCGTGATTGCCCGGCGTGCGGCGGCCGGCGCGAGTCCGGCCCGTGCGGCGACCGCGGCGCCCATGCGGAGACTATCGGCCGGCGCCGTGGGCAGACCGCCCGCGATGCCTACCGGTGTCCCCTGGCGTGCGAAGAGGCCTGCGGCAACCGCTGCGCGCTGGTCGCTCCCGAGGTCAAGGGGGCCGACCACGACGCCCGCGACGTGCCCCGCGACCTGCTCAGCCACGCGCCGGGCATCGATTGTGTGGATCAAGACCAGCCGCAGCCCATAGTCGTGTGCGAGCTCGAGACCGGCGAGCACGTCGGCGCCACTGGGGGCGGTGACGAAACCGCACAACTGGCCGCCGGCAAAGGCTGGCCAGGGATCGTCGCGGTCACTGCTGCTTCGCGACCGCCCCGTCTCCAGCGCCTTGCGCAGCATGCCCAGCGCACCGCTGCGCGAGGTCGGCTCACGCTCAGGCCGGAGTATCTCGGGCGAGAGAGACAGCTTGAACGGACCGGCATCGCTCAGCAGACGCGGTTGCCCGTCCGGGCCCGCAGTCTGGCAGATCGCGATTCGGCCGCCCACGAGGTCCTTGTCGTCAGGCGCGAGGGCAAACGTCGTCACGCCGGCGGCGAGCGCCTGCCGCAATTGTCGCGCATATCGATCGAACGCATCGCGCGCGTTCACCCGCGGCTCAAACGCGGCCTGGCGCTCGCTCAGGCCGCCGGAGGCTCCGAGCGCGGAGTGGCAGTCGATGAGCCCGGGACACAGCACGGCACCCGGGTACACGTCCACGGGCAATTCGGCTGGCGGCTGATCGACGACCTCGGCGATCATCTCGCCGTCGATGATGACCACGCCGCCCTTGACGATTTGCCCTTGCGCGTTCATGTAGGCCGCCCCCTGGACGGCCCGTCGGCCAGCTTCGGTCGTCTGCCCGACTGCGCTCTGCGTCGCGAGGAGCGCACCGAGCAGTCCGATGACCGCTGTGGCCCAGGTCCAACATTCTTGCTTTTGCGGCGGCCGTGCCATCACTGGTCCCGCTCCTGATCGCCACCGCTCGCACGATACACTTCGCGGCCGCCGACGAACACGCGCTCCACCTGCGCCCCCGGTGCAAACGGGTGGTCGCTCCAGACGACGAGATCGGCCTGGAGTCCGCTTTCGAGACGACCGATCTCCTTCTCGACCCCCAGGAAGCGCGCCGCACCAGCGGTCATCGCCACCAGGGCTGCCCCTGCGTCGAACCCGTATCCGACCGCGCGCGCCGCGCGCAACGCCAATCGGGGCGCGGCCGTCGGCACGGCCAGCCGGCCCGAGCCGAAGTAAACCTGTACACCGGCCTTCTCAAGCACTGCCGCGTCCGTGGGACTTGCGTACCGCTCCGGACCGGCTACGTATGCCACCGGCGCGGGAGGTGCCGACAACACGACCGGCACCTGCAGGCGGGCCAGGCGGTCGGCCAGCAGGTGCGCCCCGGTGCCGCCTTCAATCACCAGCGCCACGTTGAGTTGCTCCGCCAGGTCCAGCAGGTTGGCGATCTCCGCCGGATCGTGCGCTTCGGCCCATAGCCGCAGCTCCCCGTTGAGCACCCGCAGCAACATCTCCGCGTTGCGGTCCTTCGCCGGCTCGGCGGGCTTCTTCAGCTCGTCTTTCGGCTCCTCCTTCTTGTCGCCCTTGCCTTCCTCCGGGCTCTTCTGATCGTCAGACTTCTTATCCCCCGCGGCCCTGTTCGTCGTCGCCTTATCCCCGGCGGCGGCTTCTTTCTTGGCGCGCTCCGCCAGCTTCTCCTCGTATTCCTTGAGGCTCTCCGCGTAGTCCTCCCAGGCCTCGCGATACTCTTTGGCCGCCTGGAAGCGTCGCCGCAGGTCTTCGGCGATCCTGACGCGTGCGAGGGGGCCGGGCCGGCCATCGAGCCCGATGGCCGCGCACAGCGCGACCTCCTTCTTGAGCACGCCGTCTTCGGACTCGTCACGCGGGAGCAGGCGGACGAGGGCGGCCACGCCGCCGACGCCGTTGGCCGTGCGCGCCGGCAGGCACACCGCCGTCACTCCGTCGCGCCACGCGGCGTGGATCTCGTCTTCGGCATAGCGGTCGAATGCGTCCGCCGCCCGGGCCGTGGCCGCGTTCGCGCCGAATTGGAGGCGCAGCGCCACGGCGCTGCCGAGGTCGATCAGGCCCGGAGTAACGTACTTGCCCTGGGCGGCGATTTTGCGGGCGAGAAAGGAGGGCTTGGCGTCCTCGCCGGCCGCGGTGATCTTGCCGTCCTGGAAAAGGACCGTCCCGTGCTCGATGGACTGTCCAGTACCGATCAGCAGCGTCGCGTCCTGAATCGCGACCGGACGCATTTGGGCGTGCACGAGCCAGTTGTTCCCGCCGCAGCAAGTAAGCGCGGCCGCCAGCCAGCCGATGGCTGTGTTCGCGTGGTGTCGGTGGGAGGCGGCGGCCGTATGCGGTGGGACCATCATCGTCGCGCTTGCCGGTTCGATTGCCGCGTACCGCGCTGTGTCCGCCGCGGCGGACCGCTGACCCGCGTAATGTAAGGTCCGGGTTGAAAAAGTCAATTTGCGGACGTTGCGGGAAAGTCCGCAAAGGAGCATGATCAAAACGCGAGTTACGCCGACGATATGGGACTTGTCGTGGCCCGTGGGCGGTGCGGGACGCCGACGCAGTTTGTGATTGATTCGCACGTGTGGGGCTATTACGATGAACATTGTTGAGGAGTTTACCCAACACGAGAGTGGGTGTCGGATTTGTACACGTACTCGTGTCCGGAACCGGTTTCGGACGGGTACCGCGGAGGTATCCAGCATGTGTTCTGAATTGAACAAGCGTTGCACCCTATTGGTCGTCGCTATTGGCCTCGCCGCCGGTGGCCTGGCGGCGAGCGGCCTCGCGGACGAGACGGGCCAGCGCAAGTTCATGATCATGGGGGCCGCCCCGGTCAAATCCATCGCCGGGTGGCCGGACATCACGCTGCCGAACCTTTACGACGCGTACCAGGTGTACTTCGATCTGTACGACCCGAATACGGCGTCCTTCGCGGAGTACTGGCGGGAAATCTCGTACGGCACGGTGAGTGTCAGCGGCGACGTAGCGGGCTGGGCCGAGGTGCCCTGGCCGGTCCTGCCGTCCGGCCTGACGCCTGGCGATCACGAAGGGATGGAGGCCGCAGTATTGCCCTTCACCGATTTGAACGATTCCGCCTTTTTTGAGAAGTTCCGCGGCGAGGGCTTCGCCGAAAGCCAGCAGATGTTTCTCATTGATCACAACGGGGCTCTTCAGGGCACGGACTCCTCCGGTGCGGACAACCCGACCCCGGGCCTGGCCGACGGATGGTGGACCCCGGGCGAGCGCTTCCTCGATCTCAACAACGATGGGAGATACGACGCTCTGCTCGAGTCCACCATGGACGGCTGGAAGGATAAGGTGGACTGTGCGGCGGACGGCCTGATCGAGAGTGGAGAGTTCTGCGACGTAGACGGCGGCAACAAGTGGAGCTTCCCGGAGCCGTTCGAGGACTTCCTGCGCATCTACGTGCCCGACGTGGGACCCCCGGACGGTCCCTGGGTCGTGCTCGATCCCAGCCCCAAGAACTCGGTTGCGGGCGACCCGAACCACCCGACGCAGATCGGCTCGCGCGCCTGGGCCCTGGCGTACATCAAGTGCAACTATCCCGGCTACGTGGGTAAATGCGTCACCCAGGCCAACCACAACGATGGCGACGGGTTCCTCGGCCGGTTCGGCAACGGCGTCTACGACGGGCCGGACGCGTGGTCTGAGCAAGGTACCACCAAGCTCTGGCAGCCTCCTCCGCCGGCCTCCCCGTGGGTGACCGGGGCTTTTACGGCCGACCCAGACCTGATTGCGTTCTGGGATTACTCGGTGGACAACGACCTGGATGGCGTCACCTGGTGGGATGCCTATTGGGCGGAGAAGTGGAACACGTACTGGCAGAACTACGGCGGCGGGGGCTGGTTCCCGCCGGGCGGTGAGCCGCCCTTGCCGCCGGCGCCGGACGGCCCGCCTTCGTGGAGCTGGGATATCCCCGATTTACAGCCGTTTGTGAGTCCGCCCGCCGGTTGGGCCAACGGGGGGGCGGTGGAGGGCGCGCGGAACTTCGAGCCGAACACCGGCGGTACGAACGCGCGGACGGGCATCGCGTGCGAGCCCTCGCCCCCGGATCCGAACTCCTGCCAGGCGCAAATGATTCCGGAACCGGCCAACTTCGGGGACGGCTTGGTCGATCGAGCGTACTGGGCCAGCGCCCGGATTGAACCGGACAACACCGGCTATTATGACGGCCCGGCCGAGTTTGATGATCTCCCCTCTTCGATCTACCACGCCGGCGGCAACCCGTCCGGCTTGAGTCGCCCCGACCTTTCCACGGAGAATGGCGGCGACGGTCGCGTGGGCGAAGTCACGTCCACGCAAAGCGACTCCGACTATGGCGAGGACGTCAACTCCGACGGCGAGATTCCGGCGGCCGGGCCGCTGGCGTACGCCGTGCACGGTGCCGCCGGCTTCGACGGCGGCAATGTCCGCACGCTCGAATGGCTGACGTGGATGAAGGACATCAACGCGACCTATTCGGACCCCCTGGATCCCAACACCTGGGTCCTGGATGAAAACGGCAACCCCATTGTCGACCCCACCAACCCCCAGGCGACACTGCTCAAATCGGCGGCCATGTACCAGCGCGACTACAACCTCGACGGCCTGCTGGACCAGGGCGAAGTTCGTGATGCCGGCACCGAGAACTACGCGATCGACCTGAACCCCTTCACTGACAACAACGGCGGAGGCGGCAGCCGGTACCCGTATAGCCGGCGCCGTCTGACGGAAGACACGGTCGCGTACCTGGACATGACCGTCGATTGGGACGAGTTCATCATGTTCGGGCAGGGGACGCCCTATCTGCACTGCGTGGTGTTCATCCCGCCCAACGTCGTCGCGGACGGGCTGTCGGCTGGTGGGCGACCTTTGTTCGTGCTTCCCGCCCCCGGCATGAACCTGCCGATCAAGCTGCTGGAGGTTGACCCGGCGATCTCGCCGATCTACTTCTCTGACTTTGCCATGCCGCTGGGGGCGACGGGCGAGACCGGTGGACCGGCCACGGCCTGGCAGATCGGCACCATCGCCCACGAGTGGCTGCACGTGTGGGAGGGGTATCCCGACCTCTACGACTACGATGAATACATCAACGGCTACGTGAACAAGCCCGTGGCGACCTGGGACATTATGGCCGGGAGCGTGGCGCCCCCGCAGCACCCGAGTCCGACCCTCAAGGAGCTGGGGCGCGGGGACCTGTTCCTGGGCACGGATCACCAGCCGTGGATTGAGGTGGCCGATCTCAAGACTGCGTTGAATCCGTCGCAGTTGACGGAGATCGACCTGCCGGACTACGCCTTCCATCCCCGGGGCACGTCGTACTACTTCGAGAACGACAACGTCCCCGGCGAGAAGTTCTTTTTCTGGCGCATCACCCACCCGAGCGCGGAGAACCCGCAGCCGATCAACTTCAACCAGGGCACGGCCGGGGAGGGCATGCTCGTCATGCACACCGACTGGTCGGACTGGTGGGCCATGCCGTCCGTCCCCGGCAACGAGGAAAGCTTCCCGATTCTGCAACGGGTCGGTACGCATTTCACCTGGCTGATTGTCCAGGCCGATGGCCTGCATCAACTGGAGAACGGGGAGAACAACGGCGATGCCGGCGACCCCTTCCCGGGCACTACGGGGCGCACCCTATGGAGCGCCGTGACGAATCCCAGTTCGAATTGGTACAATCAGGTGCCCAGCGGGCTGGAGATCGCCAACCTCGTCCAGTACCCCCAGCACTCGGTGGTCACCTTCCTCTGGGAGCCGCACGTCGTCCCCTCGCTCACCTTCCCACGCCCGCCGGGCACGACCGTGATCAACGGCAACTTCGTGCTCCACTGGACGGCCTTTGATTTCTTCGGCGGCACGTTGATCCAGTTCTACTACGACCAGGACGGGACCGGCTGGAACGGCGTCCCCATTGGGCCGACGATTGTCAAAGGTGGAACGGGCTACATGCCCGGGGTCGTGGAGGGCACCCAGAACATCCCGCTGGCGAACCTGCCCGGCGACGGGGAGTACTATTTCTACGCGCTGCTCACGCCCAGTCTGGGACAGGACGCCAAGGTTGATCCGGCCTTCTCCCCGCCGCGCACCACGGTCGACAGCCGCGGGCGGGGTGCCATCCGAAAGGGCGCCGCGGATCCGAATGATCCCAACGGCGAGGGCGTGGTGGTCAATCTCAGCCAGTCGAAGTACGAAAACTGGATCCTGACGTGTCTCGATGACACGGCCCCCGGAGCCGAGGTCTGGGAGGTGCAGGGCACCTTGTCGGGGATCCAGGCAACGAGCGCCATTACGGGAATGGACTATATCAACGACAGCGGCGGAGTGCGCTTTAAGGTCACGTCGAGCGCCATTGTCCAGGCGGGCCCCAACGCGAACGTCGGCCCGAATGTGAGCGGGCAGTACGAGCTCACCGACCCGGCCGCGAACTTCCAGGCGACCACCTTCAAGCGCTTCGACATCGTGCGGATCACCGCGGGCGCGGGCGCCAACCCCGGCTTCTACACGATCCAGTCCGTGCCCGCGCCCACCGAACTGTACTTGACGGCCGACGCCGACCCGGGCGATACGCACGGGGCGGGCGGGCTTCAGTATCGGGTGCACAGCTTCAGTGCGGGCGATGACGGCAAGAAGCCCGACCAGTTCCAGTTCCTGACCACCGGCAAGACCGCGTACAGCCTGCCGGTGACGTTCCTCCATGACGACATCGTGCTCAGCGTCCTGGCGCTCATCGACGTGTCGTATCCGGACGATCCGACCAACCCCGACCGCGTGGTCCCGCTCCGCGTCCGTTTCGACGCCTCAGGTTCGCTGGACGAGTATGGGTTACCCAATCCCGCCCTCACGTTTGACTGGGACTTTGGCGATGGCACGCCGCACGGCAGCGGCCCGGTGGTCGAGCACATCTACCAGTCCCCGTTCCCGGCGGGCGTGACGGTGACCCTCCTCGTGACCAACCCGGCGACGGGCGCGATCGGGACGGAAACGGCCCTGATCATCGTCAACGATGTGGACACCGATGGCGACGGGAAGCCGGATAGCACGGACAACTGTCCGTTTGTCCCCAACCCGGGTCAACAGGACAACGACTACGACGGTCTGGGCGACGCGTGCGACAATTGCCCGCTGGCGGCCAACCCGGGTCAGCAGGACAGCGACGGGGACGGCGTGGGGAACGCCTGCGACAACTGCCCGCAGCGGGCGAATCCGGACCAGGCGGACAGCGACGGGGACGGCGTGGGCAACGCGTGCGACAACTGCCCGAGCGTGCCGAATGCGGACCAGGCGGACACGGACCACGACGGCACGGGCGACGCGTGTGACACGGATCTCGACGGCGACGGAGTGCCCAACACGACCGACAACTGCCCGAACGTGGCGAACGCGACCCAGGCGGACGCCGACGGCGACGGCCTCGGCGACGCCTGCGACCCGTGCCCGCTCGACGCCAACAACGACATTGACGGCGACGGTGTTTGCGGGAATGTGGACAATTGCCCGAACGTGCCCAACTCGAACCAGGCCGACGCCGATCACGACGGCCTCGGCGACGTCTGCGATGAGTGCCCCTACGATCCGCAGAATGACGTCGATCACGACGGCGTGTGCGGCAACGTGGACAACTGCCCGGACACGCCGAACCCCGACCAGGCGGATGCGGACAAAGACGGCATCGGCGACGCCTGCGACGCCTGCCCGAACGATCGCCTGAACGACGCCGACAACGACGGCGTCTGCGACAGTCAAGACAACTGCCGCGGCGTGGCCAACTCCAACCAGTCGGACCGCGACGGTGACGGCATCGGCGATGCCTGTGACACCTGCCCCGACGATCCGAACAACGACGCCGATCATGACGGCGTCTGCGGCAACGTGGACAACTGTCCCGACGTCGCGAACCCGGATCAGGCCGACTCGGATAACGACGGCCGCGGCGACGCGTGCTCTCCTGGGGCGCCAGACCCGGCGAACCACGCCACGGGAGTCTCGATCGAGGCCGACCTGTCCTGGAGCCCCGTGCCGGATGCGACGATCTACGACGTGTACTTCGGGACCAGCGCGGCGGCGGACCTGGCCGGCACGAATGTGGAGCCCTTCTGGTCGCTGGACCGGCTCGAGTACGGCACGACCTACTACTGGAAAGTAGTGGCCCACCGCGGTGCGGAGGTGCTCGAAGGCCCGTTATGGTGGTTCGCCACGCAGGCGGCGCCGCCGGCGGCGCCAGCGGTGCCGACCGGCCCGACCCCGGCGGACGGGGCCGTCGACGTGGCGCTCAATGTGCAGCTCGACTGGACGGACGCGGCGGGAGCGGCGAGCTACGACGTGTTCCTAGGCCCCGGTGCTACGCTGGCCCAAATGCTATTCCAGGGCAACACAGCCAGCAGCGGCTGGTCTCCGGCGGCGAACCTCTTGGCGGGCACGAAGTACTTCTGGCACGTGGTGGCCAAGAACGAGGTCGGGGCCACGACGCCGGGCCCCGTGTGGTCTTTCACCACCGTCGGCGCCGGTGTTGACAACTGCCCTGACGACCCGAATAAGACCGAGCCCGGTGTTTGTGGTTGCGGCCACCCCGACATCGATACCGACGGCGATGGGGTGATGGATTGCGAGGACAATTGCCCGAATGACCCCAACAAGACCCAGCCCGGCGTGTGCGGGTGTGGCACACCCGACGTCGATACCGACGGCGACGGCGTCATGGACTGTGTCGATAACTGCCCGGATACGCCCAATGCCGATCAGGCGGACACTGATGGCGATGGCGTCGGCGATGCGTGTCAGGGCGGGGCCGGGCGGCCCACGACCGGTCTGTGCCCCGTGGCGGGCGCCGGCCTCCTGGGTGTCACGTTGATCGGACTGTGGATCGCGCGGCTCCGCGAAGCGCGGGGCCTGCGAAAGCGCTCCTAAAGGATCCCTCCAGGGCCAGTGATTGGCAGGGCCCCGCGTGCTGCCCGGGCGGCACGCGGGGTCTTGCGCGCGCCGCAGGACCCGCGGCTCCGCCCGGCGCGACCGGGGGGAACGCTCAATTGACCATTGAGCCGCGAGGGCTTATGCGGTAGGATTGGCGTTGGCAGGGACCATGAGCAGTGGGGTCCCCACGGTGGGGGACCCGTCGGTGGGGCGACTGTGTTGCTTACGGTCTCGGCATCGTTGTCTTTGAAGGGATACGCCATGACAACGCGCATTTCTCTCGAGCGATGGGGGTGGACCGCGCTGCTCCTGGTGGGCTGGTTGCTGGGAGGCACGGCGACGACCTGGGCCCAGCTTACCGAGACGGACATTGCGGCGCTGCGCGAACGCGGCGCGCGCGAGGCCTGGACTTTCACGGTGGGCGAAAGCGAGGCCACATCACGTCCATTGGACCAGTTGTGTGGCCTGGTGATGCCGCCCGACTGGCGCCAGCGCGCCCACTGGGATCCCTGCCCGCCGCAGCGCGCCCTGCCCGCCGCCTGGGATTGGCGCACGATGGCGAATCTCCCGGCGGTCCGCGACCAGGGGGGCTGCGGAAGCTGTTGGGCGTTCGCGGCGATTGGGGCGATGGAATGCGCCCTGGCGCGCGAGGCGCAAATCAGCACCAACCTGTCGGAGCAGTGGCTGGTGAGTTGTACCCGGGCCGGCAGTTGTGGCGGCGGCTGGTACGACGAGGCGTTTGAGTACCTCAAGTGCGGCGGCCAGCAAGACCCATGCGGCGGGACTGGGGCGATCCTGGAGTCGAGCTTCCCGTACGTGGCGTGGGATGCGCCGTGCGGCTGTCCCTATACGCACCCGTATTGTCTGGATTCCTGGATGCAGGTGGGCACCGGGTGGGGCGCGCCCACGGTCGAGCAGATCAAGCAGGCGATCTACGATCACGGCCCCGTGGCGGTCGCCGTGTACGTGAACAATGCATTCGCGGCTTACTACGGCGGCATTTTCAACGCCTGTGAGTCCTTCCCGACCAATCACGCCGTCGTCCTCGTCGGGTGGGACGACAACCAGGGCGGGGGCGTGTGGATCCTCCGCAATTCGTGGGGTGCCTCCTGGGGGGAGAGCGGCTACATGCGTATTGCGTACGACTGTTCCCGTGTCGGGTACGCGACCGCCTACGTCAACTACCGCCCCCCCGACTGCAACAACAACGGCGTCCCGGACCGGCAGGACATCGCCGCCGGCACCAGCCTCGACTGCAACGACAACACGATTCCGGACGAATGCGAGCCCGGCGGGGCTACCGACTGCGACGGCAACGGCCTCACCGACCTGTGCGACCTCTTCACTGGAACGAGCGTCGACTGCAACGGGAACGGCCGACCGGATGCTTGCGACATCACCGAAGGGACCGTAGCGGACTGCAACGTCAACGGTGTACCGGACACCTGCGAGCTGAATGCCGCGTACCGGCTCGATGACGGCAGCTTGGATACGGCCTGGGGGACCGACCAGCCCGATTTCATCTGGCTGAACCCGTTTACCGTCAAGCCGGGCGGCGAGACGCTGAACGCCATCGAGATCGCCTGGGGCTTTGTGCCCGCCAACGCCCCCGCGACACTGGCGGTGTGGAGTGACCCGAACGGCGACGGCGACCCGCACGATGCCCACCTGCTGTGGAAATCGAGCACCCCCGTCTTGATCCAGAATCCGCTGACCGACATCTTCCAGACCGTGCTGGTGCCCGACGTGCTGGTCGGTCAGCCCGGCGACTTGTTTTTCGTCGGCGCCTACACCCCGCTCAGCGATCCATATTACCGCTTCCCGGCTGCGGCGGACGCGTCGGTGACTCGCGGTGGATGTTGGGTGATCGAGGCGAACGACCTTGAGGATCTGTCCGGTGGGGCCTTCTACGCCATCGACGAGTACGGTGGGGGGGTCTTTCTCATCCGCGCGCGGTGTGTGCCCCCCGACTGCAACGCCAACGGAGTGTTGGATTCTTGCGATATCGCCGCCGGGACGAGCGCCGACATCAACAACAACCAGCGGCCCGACGAGTGCGACCCGGACTGCAACGCCAACGGTTTGCCTGATGATTTCGACATCTCCCAGGCGACCAGCCAGGACTGCAACGAGAGCGGCGTGCCCGACGAGTGTGAGACCGATCTGGGTGTGGCCATCACGGCCGAGCCCGTCGCCGTGACGGTCTGCGAAGGCGAGTCGGCGACGCTTACGGTCGGGGCCAGCGGGGCCGGCACGCTCGCCTACCAGTGGCGCAGGTATCACGTTCCAATCGCGGGGGCGACGCAGAGCACGTTCACGCTCCCGGCCGTCACGCCGGATGACGCCGGTACCTATGATGTCGTCGTCAGTAGTACGTGCACGTCGCCGCTCTATCCCGCGGTGCCCAGCATGGGGGCGACGCTAACGGTGGAGCGTGCGGCCATCCTGGCGTCGCCGGAGAACCAGACGGTCCTCGTTGGGGACACGACGACCCTCAGCGTGTCCGCGGTGAGCTCGCAGGCGCTGACCTATCAGTGGCGCAAGGACGGTACGCCGATCACCGGCGCTGTACTGTCCGCCTACACGATTGTCGCGGCGACGCTCGCCGATGCCGGCGTGTACGACGTGCTCGTAGGCGGTTGCGGTGTGGTCGCCAGCGCTCCAGCGACCGTGACCGTGGTGCTGGCTCGCCCGGAGTCGCCTTTGCCGGCCAATGGGGCGAGCGCGGTCCCGGTTGAGACGACGCTGAGCTGGAATGCGGTTCCGGGCGCCGACGAGTACGACGTGTACCTCGGGACCAGCGCCCGGCTGGCGTTACAGGGGACCACGCGGAGCGTCGCGTGGTCGCCGGGCCTGCTGGCCTACGACACGAAGTACTTCTGGAAGGTCACCGCCCGGAGCGGTGGCGCGAGCACCGAGGGCGTGGTCTGGTGGTTCGTGACTGAGCCCGAGCCGGTGCCGCTGCCGGGTGCGCCCACCGCGCCGCTCCCGCCCGATGGTGCCGTGGATGTGCCGCGCGACGTCGAGCTCACCTGGGAGCAGGCCCCCGGTGCGGCGCTGTACAAGGTGCTCGTGGGCCAAGACCCGGCCTTGGCGGATGGACAGCTTCGCGGCAGCACCGAGTCGTGCTGTTGCGTCCTCGCGAGCCTGAAGCCGGGCGCTGCCTACTACTGGCAAGTGATTGCCAAGAATGCGGGCGGGTACACAGCCGGGCCCATCTGGTCCTTTGTTACCGAGCCGAAGGCCCCGTCTGCACCGCACGGCGGCGGGCTGGCGCCGAGTGAGTCGAATGCACCGAGCAACACGGGCGACAATGCTCCGGCAGATGCCAATTCTCCCTCGGATAGCGGACTTGTGGCCCCCGAAGGTGGAGCAGCGCTGTGCCCGGCGACGAGCAGCGCGCTGCTGCTGGTGACCTGGCTGGGCCTACGGGGAGCCCGCGGCCGCCAGGCCGGCGGCAAACCGCGGTAACGGCGCGCTGATACGAGTCACGACCAGTCTCTACCATGATGAACCGGGCCGAGGACGGCCCGGCTCCGCCTGTCCCGCGCGAGCACTTCTCGTGATGTGCATGAGAACGCGCGGCGCTTACCGCCGGCGCATAATCACATTCGCGGACGGGTTACCGAGGGCGGGAAACTAGCGCGTGTGCCAGCGAGTCAGGCGCCCCTCGCGGTCCGCGAGCCAGATCATGTTCCAGTCATCGCCGATCTGCCGCATGTCGAGCTCGAGGACCGCGCGGGTGTTGGCCACGTTCTCCGCGGGCGTCTTCGTCACGGTCGCACAGCCGGTTGCCAGGGCCAATCCGGCGAGCAGTCCCAGCAAGAGCCATATCCGCATGCTGCACCTCTTGAGGCCCAACTCACTCAAGTCAGCGGCCAGTGTCGGACCTAACGTTCGGGCTGTCAACCCGAAATTGTGACGTGGGGGCTACATGCCGTCGGTCGCCGTCGGAGACGGCTCCTACGGCTGGAGGCGCTCCTCCAGTTCGGCCAGTCGCTTTGGATCGTCCCACCGTACGCACATTCGCCGCACGCTGCGCCCCGCGTGCTCGAGCTCGATCCAGCACGCGCCGGGCGGAATGGCGCCCGCGACGCGATCCGCCCATTCCAGCGCTGTAACGGCGTCCTGCTCCGCAATGATCTCATCCAGCCCGAGGGCCAGTAGTTCTGCCGGGCCGCGGAGCCTATAAGCATCGATGTGGTAGAGCTTTAGGTGGCCGCAGTACTCGCGCACCAGCACGAACGTCGGGCTGACAACCGGCTCGTCGTCCGGCACTCCGATCCCGGCCGCGATGCCCTTGACAAGCTGGGTCTTGCCCGCGCCTAGCGGGCCGCTCAGGGCCACGAAATCACCCGGACGCAACAGCCGCGCCAGCGTCCGTCCAACGTCGAACGTCTCCTGCGGATTATGCGTGACCCGCTCGCAGACCGGCGTCATCGGAAGTGTTCCCACCCGCGAATCGGGATCGGCTCGCGTGCACCAGCCGCATCCGCCAGCCATAGCCCGCCTTCGCCGGTGATGCGTCCGAGCGGCTGAAGCTGGAGCTGCTCGCATTCGCCGTGCGGTGCGTCCGCCGGGAGAATGACAATCAACTCGAAGTCCTCGCCGTCCTGCAACGCGTGCTCGCGCGGCGTACGCTGATCCTGCTTGGCCAGCCGGTAAGCGTCCGGATGAATGACGGCGTCCAGGGCGGCTTGTTCAAGCACGGCGCCGCAACGGGAGGCTTCGAGGATCCGCGCCAGATCAAGGGCCAGGCCGTCACTAATGTCGATCATGGCGTGCGGCGTGAGACGCCGGTTGATGTCCAGGGCCGTCGCGATGCGGGGCTCGAAGGTCATGTGGCGGCCGAGCAGTGAGCCGCCCACTGGTCCGGTCAGCCACACACGATCGCCCGGCCTGGCTCCCGCGCGACCGACCGGACGGCAGCCGGGCTCGCAGCGGGCCGCCACGGTGATACTGACGGTGGTGGGGGCGTCCCAACTGTTGGTATCGCCGCCGACAATCGGACATCCGAAGCGGAGCCCGCACTCGTGCGCGCCGCGCACGAGTTCGAGGGCGTCCTCCAGCGACAGGGAATTGCCCAGGGAGAGCGCGCACAAGGCGCCCACTGGCGCCGCGGCCATTGCCGCACAGTCGCTCAGGTTAACCGCCATCGCCTTGCGCCCGATCATTCGCCAGGAATGCGCCGCCGAATCAAAGTCCACGCCGTCCATGAGCATGTCGACGGTCCATAGCAGGGGCGACGAGCCAGGTTCGAGAATGCACATGTCGTCGCCGAACCCGATGGGCAGCTCGGCACGTCCAGTTTCCGGATGCGGGGCCTCGCCGGACGGGTTCAGTATGCCGCGCAGGCGGCGAATGAACTCGAGCTCACCACGCCGTGGGGAACTGGGGCTGCTCATGGCGGTCTTGATCCGGCTGGCTTCTGCCAGCGCCCATTGTAACCCCGGCCAGCCGCGAAGACCGAACATGCGATTGCGAAGCGCGGGCGTGGCCGAATAATATAATAGACTGGGAAGCGCGCCTGGAGGGGCGCAAACGGAAGCTGGTGGATGATCATGAAGCGTTCATTGCACGTCCTCGTCGCGGCGGTTGCCGTCATAGTGTTCACGCAGCTCGTGGCCGTGGCACGGGCTGATATCGAGGGCCGGTACCGCATCTACCTGTACGGCCAGCGCCCCGACGCGTACGTCGAAGGGGACGTGAAGGAGCTGCCGGATGGCTCCTACGAGGTGAAGACCAAGTACGGGGCGGTGGTCACGATCAAGAAGAGCGAAGTCCGCGAGATGCGCCTGCTGGACGAGGCGGCGACGCCCGACACGGCCGCGCCGGACGCGGCCGGCGGAAGCGGCGCGGCCCTCCGCCGTGAGATCTCGGATGCCGAGATCGATCAGGTGCTGGCCGGGATTGTCGTCCGGGCGGACGAGGCGCTGGTCGGGGCCGATCGGGATGAGATGTTGGCCGATCTGTCGGTGAACGAGGAGTCGCTGGCCGACATGAAGCGGATTGCCGGCCCGGAGTGTAAGGTGCTGCTCAAGCCGCATTTCGTCATGGTGTATACGTCGACCAACGAAGGGGCCCAAAAGCTGGCTTCGCGCCTGGAATCCATCTATCGCTGGAAGGTCCAGTTCATGCGGATGATGAAGGCGCCTATCCGGCGCCCGGAGTCGAAGCTGGAAATCTACTACTTCGGGACGCACAAGGAGTTTCTGGCGATCGGGAACATGCCCCAGGCGGCGGGGTTCTACCGCCCGGACGACAACCGGTCGTACTTCTTCGACAACATGACCGATCCCCACATCGCCCCCTACGTGGAGCAGTCCAAGGACAAGAACACGCCCTGGCCGGTGCGCCAGCGGCTCCGGAACCGCATCGCACGCTTCGTGGAGCTTGCGAACCTCGAGGTGATTCAGCACGAGACGGGGCACCACATCGACTTCAACTTCGGACTGTTTCCGCGCAACGGCCTGACGCGAAAAGCCAGCGTTCCCCTGTGGCTCGTGGAAGGCACGACGATGATGTTCGAGGTCCCCCCGTCGACCGCCGGCGCCAGCCTGGGCGTCATGAATCACTCCCGGCTGGATGAGCTCCGGGCCAAATTCGGACGTCATCCGCTCAGCCTCGCGGAATGGAAGAACTTCATCATCGACAACGGCGACTGGCAGCGCCGCTTCCCCAACGGCTACCCGCTCGGCTGGGGGCTGGTCTACTACCTTTGGAAGCAACATCGCGCCGGCTATGCGAAGTACTGCAAGGCCGTCTTCGATCGCGAGGAAGATGTTGAGCTGACCAACTCTGACCGCGAGAAGGAGTTTGAGGACATCTTCGGCCGCGTGGACGAGAAATGGATCAAGGACTTCTACGCCTTCCTGGATAGCCTCCAGGTCAGGAAATCGCTCCTCCCGCTCGGCCAAAGCCAGGATCGCAGCCAGCCGGATTCCAAACGCGATCAGGGGGGCAAGGGCGGCGGCGGACGCGGCCGGCGCCAGTGATCCCGCGGGCGCCGATTCCCGGCGGACTGGTCGTCCGGCTCGGCATGCTCTGGTTTGGCATGGGAGGCCCCGCGTTGCACGCCGTGGCACAGGAGGATTGGTCCGCGGCGTCTCCGCTGCAACAGCAATCCGTTGCGGAGATGTTGCACCAGGCCGGCCGCGGCGCCCGCCTGCTCACGTCGGCGCATTTCGCGCTCGCGTCCACCGCCCCGGACGGCACGACGCGGAACCTGCTTGAGCGCCTGGAGGCCGTCTATCAGGCCCATCGGCAATTCGTTACGGATTTGCGGTTGTCCGCGCGCCCGCCCCGGCACAAGCTCGAGGTCTACTTCTTCGCCACGCACGGGGAGTTCCGGGCTCATCTGGCGGCGCTCGGCACGGAGCCGCCTGACGTGCTCGGCGGCTATGAGCCGGAGTCCAAGCGCGCCGCATTCTTCGACTTCGACGCCTATGCGCCATTGGCGGCGATCCGCAGCGCTATCGCGCAGGCCGCGCCTGACCAGCAGGAGAAGCTGCGCCGCCGGTTTGACCGCCGCCGCGAAATTCTGGCCCAGACCATCGTGCAGCACGAGGCCGCCCATCAGATCCAGCTCAACGTCGGGCTCTTTCCAGCGCTGGACCGCGTTCCGGTCTGGCTGACGGAGGGTCTGGCCACGCTGTTCGAGGTTCCGGGGCCGCCCTCCGGATCGCCGTGGCCCGTGAATGGCTACCGCCTCTTCGAGTTCCGCAAGCTGTACGGCGAGGGGCGACCCGCCCTCGGCGACCTGCGACGACTACTCGTGGACGATCAGAGCTGGTGCGGCGGGAAGTGCTATCCGCTCGCCTGGGCGGTCGTGCGGTATCTCCGCGACGAGCGCGCCGACGGCTTTGCCCGGCTACTGCGAATGGCCGCGGAAGGTGGAATTCCCACGGACACGGCGGATCGCGGCAAGCTCCTCGACGAGCTCGTGGGCCCGATCGACAAGGCCTGGATTGACCGGTTCTACAGCGCGACCATGCAGCTCCCCCTCGACTCATCGGCTTTCGCCGAGTGATACGCATTCCGTTTGAAGACGGCGCGGGCCGCTGCGGACTTTGTCGCGCAGGGACCGATCGTGATCCGTATAATGCCGCCGTGGTTCGAGGGATGCGACTGCACGTGACGGCCGTGACGTCGCCGCGGTGGCGCGGCCGGTGGCGGCGTTACGCGCGGGACACGCGTCGCCCACTGCAGAGTCTTGTGTTCCTCATCCCACTGGTCCTGGTGTACGAGATTGGCGCACGCCACGGTGCGGGCGCGCGCCACCTGCCGGGCGACTTGCTCGCGTACGGGGTGATTGAAAACCTGTTGGGCTGGTTCGGTCTGGTGGGCTCCTGGCTGCCGCCACTGGTCCTCGTAACGTCGTTGCTGGTCTGGCACCGCCGCTCGCGCGCGCGCTGGCGGGTCCGCTGGTCGGCGCTCCCGGTGATGATTGGCGAGAGCCTGGTGTTGGCGATTCCGCTACTGGCGCTGAGCGCGCTGTTCGAAGCGCCGCCGCGCGGGCGGTGGCTGGATGCCCTCGGCGCCGGGGTGTACGAGGAATTGGTCTTTCGGTTGCTCCTGATCAGCGGGCTGATGTGGCTGCTGGTCGAGGTGTTCTGGCTGCGGCGACCGCAGGCGCTGTGGCTGGCGGGAGCGCTTTCTGTGCTGGTCTTCGCGCTGTGTCATTTCACCCCCCTGGGCTCGGAGGCCCTGGCCTGGAAGCCCTTCTGGTTCAAGGTCGCGGCCGGGCTGTATCTTGCGGTGCTCTTTCTCGAACGCGGACTCGGCATCTCGAGCGGGTGCCACGCCGCCTACAATATTCTGTTGATGTGGCTGCACCGATAGGGTGCGTGGCGCCAGGCGGCGGCTGGCAGGGCCGATGGCCGACATGAGCAAGACACACAAGCACAGACACGCGAACCGGGCGGACGGCCGGCGTCCAACTCCGCCCGTCGTCGGGTTCGTCTCGCTCGGCTGCGCCAAGAACCTCGTCGATTCGGAGAAGATGCTCGGCCTGATCGCCGAGTCCGGGGCGATCATCAGCAACGAGTCCTCCGCCCACACGGTCGTCGTCAACACCTGCGGCTTTCTGGAATCTGCACGGCAGGAAGCGCTGGAGGTGATCCGCGGATTAGCGGAGCGCAAGCGGCGCGGCGAGCTGCAGCGCATCGTCGTGGTCGGCTGCCTGGCCCAACGCGATGGCCAGGGGCTGCGCGACGCCGTCCCCGAGATCGACGCGCTGGTCGGCGTCCACAACCGGGCGGACGTGGTCCGCGCGGTCTGGCCGCGCCGCAACCGGTCGCCCGAGCTGTTCCTCGGCCAGTATCATCCGCAGCCCTGGTCCGACCAGGGTCGGCTGCGGCTGACGCCACCCCACTACGCCTACGTGCGGATCAGCGAGGGCTGCGATCAGAAGTGCACGTTCTGCACGATTCCCGCGATCCGCGGCCCGCTGCACTGCAAGACGCCCGACACGCTGGCGACGGAGTGCCGCGAGATGATCGCCGATGGGGCCCGCGAGCTGATCCTGATCGGGCAGGATCCGACCAGCTACGGCGTCGACACCGGCTATGAGCCCGGTTTGGCGGGATTGCTGCGACACCTCGATCGGGCCTGCGCTGGTGCCCGCTGGCTGCGGCTCATGTACGCCTATCCCTCGGTCTTCACCGACGCGATGATCGGCGCGCTCGGGGAGTGCCCGCGCGTGGTCAAGTACGTCGACCTGCCGCTGCAGCACATCAACGATCGCATGCTGCGCGCGATGGGCCGCCGCGTGACGCGGCGGCAGACCGAAGAGCTGCTGGAGCGGCTGCGGCAGCGGATTCCCGGCGTCACGATCCGCACGACGTTCATCGTCGGTTTTCCGGGTGAGACCGAGGCGGAGTTCGCCGAGCTGGTGAGCTTCGTACGGGATTTCCGTTTCGATGCTGTCGGGGCCTTCCGGTACTCGCTGGAGCCCGACACGCCCGCTGGCCGCATGAAAGAACAGCTCGACGAGGCCGTCAAGCAGGAGCGTTACGAGCGCCTCATGCAAGCGCAGCAGGAAATCGCCTTCGCCGCCGCTCGGCAGCGCGTCGGCGCATGTTTCGAAGTCGTCGTCGATGAGCACACGCCGGACCGCCGTATTGCCCGGCACGCCGGCCAGGCGCCCGAGGTCGATGCGGTTTGCATCGTGTCGGCGGACGGGTTCGCTCCCGGCGATTATGTACCGGTGCGCTGCGTGGACACCGCGGGCTACGACCTGGTTGTCGAGCCGGTGCAGGTGCGCCTGCCGGTCGCGTGATGCGGTTGCGCCGTAATCCCGCGCGATCGTTTTTCAAGCCCGTCGCGCTGCCCAGCGAACGGCGTTGTACAGGATCCGCCGCACGTCCAGGTTGAAGTACGTTGGCACCGATTCGTGTCCCGGGCGAAAGTAGAACACCCGGCCAATGCCCTCCCCCTGGCCGGTTCCGCGGCCGGGCCCGGACGCGAAGGTGGGGTCGACGCCCGTTCCGACGGTCCAGGTCAGCCCGGACGGAAAGTACTCGCCGCCCGCCGGGAAGAACGATTGCAGAACGACGGCCGCGGGCGGCGGCACGTCGAACGGGGCACCGTACATCTCTTCCTGGGCCAGCGCGAAATCGTGCACCCCGTGGGTGATCGGGTGGTGCGGCGCGCACACGCGGATTTCCTCCGGCTGCTCGTCCTCGCGCCAGCCGCCCTTCAGGTGCCCCGTGCAGTTCAGGATTCGCTTGAAGGGCTTCGAGTAGTGGGCGGAATGCAGGGCAATGAAGCCGAGCCCGCGACGGCACACGTGCTCCACGATGCGGCCCACGGCATCATCCGCGACTTCGCTATGCCGGACGTGCCCCCACCAGATCAGCACGTCCGTCGCGGCCAGCGCGGCCTCGGAAAGGCCCTGCTCGGGATCGGCGAGGCTGGCGGTGCGCACGCGCACCCGTTCGCCGCCCAGCTCGATTAGGCCGTCCGCCACGGCCCCGCGGATATTCTCCGGGTACATGCCCAGTGACACGTGGGTCGCGTCTTCGTCCCAGACCAGCACGCGAATCGGGGTGTCGTTCATGACCAGCCTCCGGCGTCAGGACTTGACCGCCAACTCATGCCACGCCAGTCGCGCTGCTTGCCGATGCTCGCCTAGCCACACCGTCGCCATCATACACTGCCGTCGGCGGGAGCGTGACGCCGGGATCTGGGCGAGCCCTCATTTCAGGTCGGCGAGTTCCATCCGCAGTGTGACGATTTCCTTCGGCTTGGCCACTATGGTTACCGCGTTCCCGCGTCGCGTGAGCGGCTCTTGGGGCTCCTCCAACATGTTCGCGCGCTGTGCGGCTTTCACCGGCGCGAGGAACTCGAAGCGCTGCCGAGCCGGCTCGTGGGTCGGGTTGAACGCCCGAACAATGACCGCGGTGCCGTCCTCAGACCGTTTGCAGGCCGTCACGACCAGGGGGCCGGGCCCGAGCGTGAGCCATGACCCCGTCGCCGACAGAACCGGCTTCTTGCGCAGCCGCTTCTGCCGTGCGGGCTCGGTGTAGATGCACTCGACGCCACCGGCCAGGCGCTGCCCCAAGCGTAACAGCTCAACCGCCGGCAACGGGCCGACGTGCGGGCGAATCCAGTAGACGTGGCTCGTCCGCTCAAGCATCTGTCCGCCCGGCTCGCCGGCCGTGCCCACCGTCTTGGCAAACCCTCGCAGCAACGTCAGCGCGATCGGCCGCTCCGGCAGGTCACGCACGGCGGACTCCGGCTGGCCGCTTGAAACCACCGCCAGGCCGCGGCGCCCGTCGTTGACCGCCGTGAAGCTGCATTGCGGCTTCGTTTCCAGCTCGGGCTCATTGAGCAAATGCGCGTCCGGTCGCAGCGCTATGGGGCGCTCAACGACGTCGAACGGGCTGTCGGCAAAGTACGTCTCGACGGTCAGGTGCGTCGGGAACAGCACGCGCAGCCGATGGTCGCGGACCGTGTTCTCCACGTCCGTCCGCACTTCCAGGTAGGGCGAGCCCGCCCGCAGCGTCAGATAGCTCGTGATTTCCAGCGGCATCAGCCGCGCGCTCCGCCGCATGATCTCTTTGTCATGCCGGAAGCACTCGGGCACGTTCATCACGACCTGCACGCGGAACGTCGTCCAGGCAAACCCGTCGTGCACCAGCGCGATGTCCGCCTGGGCGCCGCGGCTCGTGAAGACCTCGTCATTGACGGCAGTGCCGTGATACCACCCATCGCCGATGTCGGCCCGATCCTCGAACGTCAGCCCGCTCTGGTACGTGAACCCGGCCCGGTGATCGGTCAGATCGATCGTGCCGTTGGGGTTGACGCTCACGCGGAGAAACTCGTTCTCCATCGTATGATCGTCGACGAGCTGCGAGCCGCGCGAGCGCGTTTTCTCCTTCGTCGGCCGGCACACGAGCGTCGTCCAGCCGTGCGGCGGAATCCGCAGCCGGGCCGCCACGCGCACCTGCTCGCGCCGGCTGTCCGCGTAGCCGGCCACACGGTCGTACGTGCGATACGGCACGAGCTTCGTCACATCCAGCCGTTGATAGGGCACTTCGTGGCCTTCGGCATCGTACAGCCGGAAGCCCACGATCGGCTCGTAGCCGAACCACTCCTGGAAGCGATTCTGCGTGTCCCGCTGAAAGTACAGCGGCAGATCGACCACGCCGTCGAGCGCCGCGCTGCCCGGATTGAACACCGTGACGGCGAAATCCTCCGCGTCCTTCAGCTTCGGCAGCCGCGTCCGGTCGGCGATGGCACGCAGGCTCATGTGGCAGGCCCGCTCGGCAATTAGCCGGCACTGATCAAACCGATACAGCATGTCCTGGTGCACCTGGTCAATGCTGCAGCCGCAGATGCTGTCGTGCGGGTGGTTACGCAGCAGGTACTTCCAGGCCAGCCGCAAATAGCCGGTGGGGTACTCATGTCCCAGCAGGCTCGCCAGCACGCTGAACGGCTCAGCCCAGTGCAGCAGCCGACTCTCGCAGCGGGCGTTGTGTTGCTTCAGGTAAATCCGGCTGCTGAGCACGCCGGGGATGACCCAGTTCCCGCGCTCGCCCGGAGCGCGCAGCTCACCCCGAAACAGGGTCAGCTTGAGCCGCTGCCGGCGGACCGCGGCGAAGAAGTCATCCAGCCGGCTATGCACAATACGCAGCCCGGCCTGGCGCGCGCGTGCGAGAAGCTCGCTGGTCGCTGACTCCGGCGGGACGTGGTCGATGCCGTCGAACAGCAGGACTGCGTGGCCGGGCACATGCTGGCCTTCGAACGCGAGCATCTTCCGCAGGCCCGCGACGGCCCGCTCGAGATCGAGCTTGCCCGCGGGGGTCCGCGCGGGGTCGCGTACGTCGAACTGGTAGTGGCCGTACCCCCGGTCCTCGAACGCGTAGGTCAGCACCTCGCTGCCGTCCGCGGCCTGCCAGCGAAACAGCCCGGGATGCGTGGGGAAGTTCGTCCCGCGCCACACGACCGCTGTGTCAATCCCGAAGCTGCGGAAAATCTGCGGCATTTGCGAGTTGTGCCCGAAGATGTCGCAGACGAAGCCGACCTTCAGGGGCGGGCCGAACGGGCCGACCACCTGATGTCCGCGCAGCAGGTTACGGACCAGCGACTCGCCGCTGACGAGGAACTGGTCCGGCAACACATACCAGGGTCCGGCTTGCAGCCGGCCGGCGTCGAACAGCGCCTGGAGGCGCTCGCGTCGCTCCGGCCGGATTTCGAGGTAGTCCTCGAGCACCACGCTTTGCCCGTCGGTCTGGTAGAACCGGTACGCCGGGTCACGCTCCAGCAGCTCGATGACCGCGTCGAACACGTCCACCAGCCGATAGCGGTAGTGCTGGAACGGCTCGTACCATTCGCGGTCCCAGTGCGTGCTGGCGACGTAATGTGCAGTGAGCCCTGCGTGACGGGCAGTCCGGCGAAGTGTCTGGGGCATGTCCTGCTCCGGGGTGAAGGTGCCCGCATCAACGGTTTCGTGGGTATTAAAGGTGGGGCGGGGCAAGCGGTGCAAGTGCGGAGAGCGCCGGAGAGGACCCGTCGCCCGGCGGCCACATGGCACGCGCCGTTAAGTTTCGGAAGCAACTGCGCTTGCGAGCAGCGTGGGGGTCGGCGTTGGCGAACGAGCTCGATCGTCGTTCCGCACACGGGCTCGCCGAATGCAGCGGCGGCTATCGGACTGTTGAAAAAAGGGGGACGGGCTCCGAGCCCGGCTCGTTTGCGGCTGCCGAAACCGAGCGCTGGCGAGGGGCCTGTCCTCCTTTTTCAGCACAACGTGTTGCAGACCGGATGGCCGTGCTTGACGCACGACGCACATTCGTGCATACGATGTACTATTGAGCGCTGAGGCCCGCGGCTTGCATGGTGCTGCGGCCCTCGGTGAGTCAAACGAGGTGTTACTCCGGATGCTAGCGAAAGTCCCCCAGCGTGCGACTCGACCGGTGCGGGTAGTTCGCCGGCCGTCGATCCTTCTTCTCGCTTTGGTGCTCACACTCCACGCCATTGCTCAGGAGCGCCGTGACGCGCCCAGGCCCGCGGTTCCCACCACGCGGCCTCAGACGCAATCAGCGCCCCCAACCACGGCGCCGGTGCGACAGCCTGCCACCGCGCCGCGGAAGGACGAGGGCGTTCCCAAGCCCACGGTGGTCCTCAAGCCGGGGGAGATCCCCGCGATCTCGTTCCCCGAGGCGGCCTGGGACTTCGGCCGGGTCAAGGCCGGCACGGAGCTCACCCACGAGTTCATGTTTACCAATACCGGCAACGGGCCGCTGGAGCTTCTGCAAGTTCGGCCGGGCTGAGGATGCACCGTCGCCGGTCAGTATGACCGGATCGTTCAGCCCGGCCAGTCCGGCAAGATCCCGCTGAAACTCTCGACGAAAGGACATGGCGGCCCGCTCAAGAAAGCCGTGACGGTCTTCACCAACGTCCCCGACAGCACGGCCCCGTATACGCTGAACATTCAGGGTGAAGTATGGGAAACGCTGGCGGTGGACCCCCGCACCGTGACCTTTGGCCAACTCACTATGGCGGCGGCGAGTCAGCCCGCGCTGGCCCGGACGATCACGATCACCAACAACGAGGAGGAGCCAGCGGAGCTCTCGAACATCCATAGCACAAGCCCGCTCTTTGGAGTGGACACCAAGGTCGTCGAGCCCGGGAAGAGATACGAGCTCACGATCGCAATCGCGACGCCGCTGCAACCGGGCAACAACAGCGGCGTGATCGAGGTATCGACAAACATCGCGGAAAACCCGACGCTGAGAATCCCCGTCCAGGCCTTCGTCATGCCGGACCTGGATGTCACCCCGCCGCGCCTGACCTTGCCGCAGACGGTGGGCGCCGACGTGAACTACCGGTTCAACGTGCGGAATGGCACCTCGACTCCCCTGAAGGTCACGGACCTGACGGTGAGCAACCCGGCGATGAAGGTCGAGCTCCACGACGGACAGGCCGGAGCGTCGTACAGTATCCAGCTCTTTGTGCCGGCCGGGGCCGAACCCGCCCCGCGGGGCGAGAAAATCACGTTCAAGACCAACGTCCCGGGCACGCCGGAGATGACCATTCCCATTCAGGTGAGGCGGCTGCCGGCTACGCGGCCCAGCCCGCCGACGCAGTCCGCTCCGGCCGCGCGCTGACGCTCCAGGCTCGTCGGCTTGACGAAACGCCGGGGGCCGACGAACATGCCCGCGCGTCGCGATCTGGCGGAAATCGTCGCGTAGCGGCGTGGGCCCTTGAATCCGCGAGCACAGTGAAGCCGGTGGCGAGGAAAGCTCTGACGCTCGCAGTCTTTGGTGCGATTGTCGTCGCGCTGCTCGGCTGGCAACTCGTCCGCCTCACCCGCCCGCGTCCCTTCACGATTAAGTCGGCGAAGATTACGAAGCTCGATGTCGTTGGACGCAGCGGCGAGATCGAGTTCACTCATCCCAAGAGCGGCCGCCCGACGACGGTGGAGGCCCGGAACATCCCGCGCGAATGTGAGATCACGGTCAATGGCAGTCCCGCGGACGTGACCGCGCTGCGCGTCGGCGACACGGTTGCGGTCAGCGGGACGTTCTACCCGCGCGACCAGTCGGCCCGGCCGCAGTCGATTCACGTCACACGTCCGCGGCCGTCGACTGAATCCGCGCCGACCACCGCGCCCGGCGGCAGCCCACCGTAGGCATATGGATCGTCCCGCCGGCCAAGACGAAGCGGCACAGGCCTCCCGTGGCATCCGCTATGGGTTGGCGGCCCTCGCATTGTTGTGCGCCGGCGCCGCGGCCCATCTGTGGTACCTGATCGACCACTGTCCGCTCGATCTGTCCGGGGACGAGGCGCACTACTGGGAGTGGGCCCGGCGGCTCGACTGGAGCTACTACAGCAAGGGCCCGCTCGTGGCCTACATCATCGCCCTGTCTCGCTGCGTGCTGGCCGCGTGGTCCCAGCGCGTTGTCGGCAGCGAAGCGCTGGCCGTGCGCATGCCGGCGATCCTGCTGTCCCTGGGCACCGGAATTGGCCTTTATACACTGACGGTCCAGACGCTGCGCTCAGCGCGCTTGGCGCTAGCGGCCGTCGCCCTGACCTTCACGATTCCGATCCTTGCCGTTGGGGCGGTACTGATGACCATCGATGCCCCGCTGGCATTCCTTTACGTCTGGGCCCTCGTCGCGGTCCAGCGCGGCCTGCGCAGCCAGCGGTCGTGGCCCTGGATCGTCGCGGGCTTGCTGATCGCGCTGGGTATCCTCGCGAAGTACTCGATGGTCCTGATCTTTCCGGCCGTCGGGCTGGCCATGTTGGTCGAACCGTCTTTTCGGCCGAGCCTGCGCCGGCCCGGCCCCTGCCTGGCGACCGCGATTGGTCTGCTCGGGCTGGTGCCCATCCTGATCTGGAACGCCCAGCACAACTGGGTGAGCTTTCGCCATGTCGCGGGACAGGCCGGAGTGACGGGGGCGCGCCCGTGGGATGCGCTCGGCCCGCTCGCCATGCTGGCCGGCCAGCTTGCCGTCGTCGGGCCGGTGTGGTTTGCCGCCATGGTCTGCGCGGTGGTGGCCCTGGCGCGGCGTCCGCGTCCGGAGCCAACGGAACTCCATGATGGCCCCGCGCTGCGGCTGCTCCTGTGCGCCACTGTGATGCCCTGGCTCGTTTTCCTGGCCTTCAGCGTGACCACCAAGATCCAGCCCAATTGGCCGGTGCTCGCGCTGCTGCCCGGGACCATTGTGCTCGTCGGCTGGCTGTCGCGCCTGCTCCGGCGTGCCACCACCGGCCGCGCTGCCCGTGGCCTGATCGCAGCCGGTGTGATCCTTGGTGGGGCCAGCGTCGTGGTCCTGCACTACACCCAGTGGCTGATGCCGGCGTTTGCGTGGCTGGCGCGCCGCGAGCCGCCGTGGAATCTGACGCCGATCGCGAAGTACGATCCCACCGCCCGGCTGCGCGGCTGGTCGGACCTGGGGCGCGCCGTCGGCCGAGCAAGGCAGTTGCTCCCGCCGGACGCGTTCATCGTCGCCGACGACTACCAGGTCGCCAGCGAGATCGCCTTCTACTGCCCGGGCGAACCGCAGGTGTACTGCCTGCAAGCCGCGCTCGGCGATCGGCAGAGCCAGTATGACATCTGGCCCAATCCGATTCGCGACGGCGAGCAGTTCATCGGCCGCCCCTGCATCTACGTCGGCGTCCTCAAGCCGGAGCTGATTGGCCAGAGCCCGGCGAGTCACGTAGCGCTGCCCGGCGTGCACCTGGTCGAGACGGTGGAGCACCGCGTGCGTGGTCACCTGATACGCGTCTGGCCCCTTTATGTTTGTGAGGAATTCGCCGGTTTGCCGCCGGAATTGCGTCACGCGTGGGAGAAGTACTAGATGACGGCGGGCGCTCCAACTCAGCCGCGGCGCGGTGGCCCATCGCTGCCGCTACGGGTTCTGATCATCGGGGGCGCGCTCGCCGTGATCGTCGCCGGATTCCTGGGACTGGATCGCTGGTTCTACGAGCACGTCAGCCTCGTGCTGGAGACCAAGGACCGCCTGGGTGATCGGGACTTCTACACGCTCACCAAGCCTTTCTGGCTCGTGTGCCGCTATGCCTTCGGGTACGGCGTGGCCGGGCTGGCGGGGTACGTCGCGCTCCTCGTGTGGAACCCGAGAAGTTGGCGAACCCTCACCGCAGGGCTCCTTGCGGTACTTATCACGGCGCTGGCGGCCAACGCGGCGCAGGGTGCGATCGGCCGGCTGCGACCGAATCAGGCTCCCTCTCATCTGGCCTTCACCCAACCCTTCGCCGAGCTGCTGACCAAGCAACGAGTCTCATTCCCCTCCGGCGAAGCCGCGACCGCGTTGGCGCTGGCGTACGTGCTGGCGCGGCTGTGCCCGCGCTGGAAAGCGGCCGCTTACGCGGCCGGCACGCTTGCCGCCGTGGCGCGACTCGTCAACGGGGCCCACTACCTCAGCGACGTGGCCGCGGGTGCGCTGCTGGGGGAGTTGCTGGCCCGGCTCCTGTTTCGCTTCTTCGTCGACAGGGTACTGCGTGTCGCGGCCCACGAACGGCAGCGGGCGTGACGACTACTCGTGGTGCGTGTCAGTCGGGAACTCCCGCGGGCGCTGGTGCGACCACGGGCAGCCGCATGATCGGCTGATCCGGCGCAGAATCCGCGGCGTCGGCCTCGGCCGAGCGGGTCAAGGTCAAGCTCGACCGCAGGTGCATCCGGAAGGACTCCCTGACCTTATCCATCCGCGGCGAAGACCGCGGCGCGAAGCCAAACCGTTCGGCGTCGTGCGGCGCCTGAATCTGGGCCATCCGTTTCCAGCCGTGGTTCATGCCGTACACGAACAGGGCCGTGCTCAGCGAACGCGTCCGCACCAGCGACCGCAACGCCCGTTTCCAGACCCAGGGTTCTTTCGCGGCGGCGTACCGCAACTCGTAAATGGCCTCATCCAGCTCACGGGCCGTCATGCCCTGCGGATGGAATACGGTCTCGGTGAACGTGTGCCGTTCCCAGTCCTGCGGCCACTCCAGCGCCAGCAAGCGACCCTCGGCCTTGAACCGGTCGAACATCTTCGTTCCCGGCAGCGGTGTCAGGTTCGTGATCTGAATGATGTCCACGCCCATGCGCACCGCCATCAGGGCGGTTTCGGCCGCGGCATCCGGCGTGTCTTCGTCTCCGCCGATGATGAACCCGCCGAACACGGAAATGCCGGCGCGGTGAAAGCCGCGGACCAGCTCGGGGTAGCGGTCCAGGTTCTTGCGGTTGATTCCCTTGTGGTAGCGCTTGAGCGACTGCTCGTTGAAAGTCTCGAACCCCACCAGCATTCCCCGGCAGCCCGCCTGATACGCCAGTCGCAGCCCTTCCTCGTCTTCCCCCATGTTGATGGTCGTCTGGCTGAACCACAGGCGCTTCTTGCCGTGCTTGATAATGGTCCGCAGCAACTCCTTGGCCCACTCCGCGTGCTTCGGCCCGACGCCGAAGAAGTTGTCATCCACCACGAAGATGAACTTCTTGGCCGTCTCGTTCCATTCGGCGAGGATGGAGTCGATCGAGCGCCGCCGGATGTTGGGGCCGTTGAACAGCGTGACCGAGCAGTATTCGCAGCCGACCGGACAGCCCCGCGACGTCTGCAGGGCCGACACGTCGTACACGCCGTTGATCGGCTGCAAGGTTTGCCGGCCGCGTCCGCGATCGGCTTCTTGCAGATCGGAGAGCTGGCCCACGTAGCGCGGCTGGAGTTGGCGACTCGCGGCGTCCGCGATGATCTGCGGCCAGATCTCGTCGCACTCGCCGATGGCG
>CAZWYT010000025.1:0-62170 GCA_964638325.1 uncultured Planctomycetales bacterium | reverse complement strand
TTGACCTCGCTCGATGGCCCGATCATAACGAAAACCGGTTACTCTGCAAGTGGTTGTGTTAGGCGCTCTAAGGCTCATCTCCCGTTCTCCCATTCGCGGCTCAAGATGCTGGAGGCGAGCACTCACCATGCCCCTCGCTGCGAGGGACTGCCTCGTCACGCCCGGCGCGACTCGCACCGCCGGGCGAATGCCGACCGCAGCGCGCGGGCCGCGTCGAGGAACTCCGGCACCTGGGCGGCGTTGAGCCGGCGACGATCGCGGTAAATCACGAGCCAGGGACCATCGCCCTCGACGCAGATGTCCGGGACGTTCCCCACGGCCTCGATTAGCGTACCGTCAAACAGATCGCGCACCGCCGACTCGTCCTTGCCCCGCACGAGATAACGCGCCGAGAAGTCCGGATAGTCCTGAAAGTCGATGTCCTGATACCCGAACGCCGCGCCGATCTTGTGAAACACGCTCTCCGGGCGCAGCTCGAAGCCCGGCAGCGTCTGCGCGCCCAGCGAGAACACGGCGACCGTTTGGCGGTGGGCCGACCGGTTCTTGCCGGAGCCGATGACGTAGGTGTAGTCGAAAAGCAGCGTCTCCTCCCGCGTCTTGCGGTCGCGCATCAGGTTGTACGTGCGGCGGCTGTGGCCCCGGGTGAACAGGTGAAGCCGCGCGAACTCGGCCGTCAGAAGCTCGTGCGGCTGCGCCTCGAATTCCAGGCCCAGGTCCCCCGCCAACTGGCGTAACGCCTCGCGGCGCTGCTTCTCCGCCCGCAGGCCGAGATAGCAGATTAGCGCCAGTGCGGCGACGAAAAGCGGAACGAGCACGAAAGGAAGGATCTTCTCGATTTCCATCGCGACCACCTGTCTCGGCAGTGTGAGCGCTCGAATCCTAAACGCCGCCGACGGCATGATCCAGGGGCCCCGCGCGTGGTGCTGTTCGGCGCAAGAGCGGCACTGTCGGGCGCAGCCGGGCCGCGCGCGTCTCGTCTCCCCACGGCTCGGCTTCGCAGAAGCAGGGCCACAGTCTGGTCTCGCGTCACGGCGGGCCCTGCCTTCGGGTACACTGCGGGGGACGGTGCCGTGGCGGACGCCGCGGTGTCCACGCGAGGAAGATTGTGAGGAAGCGAACGAGGCGCGGGCCGGCCGCACGGAATCTGCCGACATCGGCACCGACCGGCCAGCGGCGCGAGGGGTTGATCCTGGCCATCATCGTGCTGGCTGGCCTGGCGCTGCGCGGGGCGTATCTCGCGGAACTCGTGCCCAAGCCGGACTATGATGAACCGCTCGCGGATGCCCAGTACAACGACTATTGGGCGCGGGGGATCGTGACCGGGAGCTGGACGCCGCCGACCGGGCAGCCCGATCCCCGAATCCCCACGACCCCGTACTTCCGCCCGCCCGGGTATGCGTATTTCCTGGCGGCGGTCTACTACCTGACGGCGAGGAGCTACCTCGGGCCGCGACTCGTCCAGATGGCGATCGGTTTGCTGAATATCTTCCTGGCGTTTCTGGTCGGACGGGCCGTGTTTCACCGCGTGGTGGGGATGATCGGGGCGGCGCTCGTTGCGGCATATTGGGGGTTCATCTACTTCGAGGGCGAGCTTCACCCCCAGCCGCTGCTCATCGCGCTCGTGCTCCTGTTCGTGCTAGTGCTGAACGCTTGGGCACGCCGGCCAACGCTCGGGCGCGCAGCGGTCGCCGGATTCCTGCTCGGCTTGTTCGCTACGCTGCAGTCCAGCGTGCTGCTGTTCGTGCCGGTACTAGTGCTCTGGGCGGCGGGGGTACTGTGGCGGCGGGGCGCGCTGCGGCGGCTGCCGCTTACGGCGCTCGCGCTGCTCGCGGCGCTGGCGCTGCCCATCACGCCGGTGGCCATCCGGAACTACCTGGTCGGGCACGAGTTCGCGTTGATCTCCACGAACGGCGGGATCAGCCTCTACCTGGGCAACAACCCGCAGACGAGCTTGGTGACGCCGCGCGTTCCCGCAGCAGAGCGGCCGATAGCACCCGCGAGCGGGAGCCTGTTCCGCTGGGCGGAGATCGTCCAGGCCGTGGCAGCGCAGGAAGGTCACCCGATGACCCACGGCGAGGCGTCCCAGTACTTCATGCAGCGGGCGCTGGAGTTCATCCGCGCGCAACCGGCGGCGGCCCTGGGCTACGCGCTCAAGCGCGCCGCCCTCCTGTGGGGACCGCAGGAGGTCTCGGGCGACAAGGTGGACGCGCTCGAGCACGCGCGCTCGCGCACGCTCCGCTGGCTGCCCGGCTTCCCGGCGGTGCTGGCCGGGTTCGTCGTCGGACTGATCCTCTGGTTGGCGGATCGTCGTGGGGCGCGGCGGAGGGAGTCGGTCGCCGACGAAGCCGCGCGGACATCCGGCGCGGCCGCCGGGCTGATGCTGTTGTTTGTGCTGGTGTACTCGGCGTCGTTGGTGCCGCTCCTGGTCACGGGGCGGTCCCGCGTGGCGTACATACCCCTGCTGCTGCTGTTCGCCGCCTACGGGTTGTGGCGTCTGGGCCAGTTCGCGGCGGCGCGGCGGGGCTGGACCGTGCTCGTGGTCGTCGCCGGCTGGGCGGCGGCGTGGGGACTGGCGAGTATTCCGATCGTGCCCTACCAGCCGGACCTATGCTCGTGGTACCTGGATCGCGCCACAGCGTACCTGCAAAAGGGTGCACTAGAGCCGGCGATCGCGGAGTACCAGGCTGCCCTTCAGGCGTGCCCTGACAATCCGGCGCCCTACGCGCTGCTGGCGACGGCCCTCTTGCAGAAAGGGGACGTAGAAGGGGCAATTGCGACCCATCGCCGATCGGTCCAGATGGCCCCTCACGCGGCGGCGATGCGGAAGGCGTTGGCGACACTGCTGCGCGAGCGGAACCGGCTCGACGAGGCGATTGTCGAGTATCAGGCAGCGCTCGACCTCTCGCCCATGGACGCCGAGACGTGGTACCAACTCGGCAGCGCGCTGGAGCTCAAGGGTACGAGCACGGATGCGCTGAGCGCCTATCGGCGAGCGCTAGACGTCGACCCGACGCTGAGCCAGGTCCGGCTCAACGTCGGCGTGCTCCTCCAGAAGCACGGTGACCTGGTCAGCGCCATCGCTGAGTATCGGCAGGCCATCGAGAGCAACCCGAACCTCTTTGAGGCCCATTACAACCTCGCCGCGGCACTTGGGGCGCAGGGCGACCTCGAGGGCGCCTACCGGGAAATATCCACAGCGCTGCATATCCGGCCCAGGCATCCGACGGCCCAGAACCTGCTAAAATACCTGCAACAAGAGCGCCTGAGGGCCAGCACGCGGCCGGCGGAGTCGCGATCGGCGCCGTCGCCATCCGGGAATCGCTAAGACCGGCGAGCGCACCGGCGGATGCGCCGCAAGCTGAGCCCGCCACGAGTGCGAGGTTACGTGTGGACCAGCGATATGCGTGGTGGATCGCCGGGGCCTTACTGATCGCCACCCTCGTCAGCGGCTGCTCGAAGCCGGACTCCGCGGCGCGGCAAAAGGAGGCCGTGCGGGCGGACGCGTCCTGGCCCAACATCGTGCTGATCTCCGTCGACTCGCTGCGGCCGGACCATCTGGGCTGCTACGGGTACGCCCGCCAGACCAGCCCGCGGATGGACCAGCTCGCCGCGGAGGGCGCGGTGTTCGAGAACGCGATCAGCAGCACGTCGTGGACGCTACCGGCGCACTGCGCGCTGTTCACCGGGCTGGCCGACAGTGTGCACGGCTGCCAGGAGATGAACCAGCGCCTGGCCGACGACCGCTTGACGCTGGCGACGCGGCTGCAGGCTATCGGCTATACGACGGCGGGGTTCTTCTCGGGACCCGCGCTGCACCCCGTGTTCGGCCTGTCCCAGGGCTTCGAGCGCTACGTCGACTGCACCTCGTTCGCGGCCCTCAGCCTGAAAGTCCTCGACGCCGGGCAGAGCCTGGACGGCGGCGTGGTTGAAGCGGCGTCCAGCGCGGATATTACCAACCCCCGCGTGTACGAGAACGTGCGCACCTGGCTGCAAGAGAACCCGCGCCGCCCGTTCTTCCTGTTCATTCACCTGTGGGACGTACATTTCGACTACATCCCCCTGCCCCCCTACGACCGCATGTTTGATCCCGACTACACGGGGACCGTCACCGGCGAGAACTACGCGATCGACCCCGCCTTCAACGCCAGCCTGCCCAAGCGCGACTTGGAGCACATCGTCGCGCTGTATGACGGCGAGATTGCGTGGACGGATGAGCACGTCGGCAAGATTCTGGACGAGCTCGACACCCGCGGCCTGCGCGACAACACGATCGTGATGCTGGTGGCGGACCACGGCGAGGAGTTCTTCGAGCATGGCGGCAAGACGCACCGACAAACGCTGTACGACGAGGTGCTCCGGATTCCGCTGCTGGTGCGGCTGCCGGGGCGCATCGCGGCGGGCCAGCGCTTCCGCCAGCAGGTGCGGATCATCGACTTGCTGCCGACACTGCTGGAGTTGGCCGGGGCGCCGCCGCCAACGGATGTAATGGGGTGGAGCTTGGCGGGGTCGCTGCGAGGCCGCGGGCCGGACACCAGGGACGACCAGTCGGCGCTGGCGGTCAGCGAGCTGTTCTCGGCCGGCCGGGCGTTGCGTTCCTATCGCCGCCTGGACCGGAAACTGATCCGTGATGAGCGCACCAAAGGGGTTCAATTGTACGATCTGTCCGCCGACCCGGCCGAGCGGTCGCCGGTGACGGGCAACGAGAGTCCCTTGGCGCGGCTGCTGGCCGGTGACGAGCAGCGCGGGCTGGCGTGGTTGGCGGAGTTCTGTAAGGCCTTCCCGCGCGAGGCGACCGCACCGACGCTGCCCGAGAACGTGCGTAAGCAACTGGAGAGCCTGGGGTACCTGCAGGGGCCGCCGAAGAAAGACCCGCACGGCCCATAAGTGGAGGCCGTGTGCCCGCCGGGCCTTCACAAAGAGCCTCCTGGCCCGGTGCCCGGGCCGTAGCGACTCTCCTAACAACCGGATCCGCTTTGGGGGAGCAGGCCCGTCTGCCGCAGCCGGATCGGGGCGGAAGGCGGACCGATGAGCCATCGGCCGCTACGCGCGCTGGCCGGCAGTGGCGGGCGGCCGCCGGGATCGGAAGACCGGCCCCAAACCCACTTGGCTGAGCAACTCGTCCTCACGGCGATGCATGCGCTCAAAACCGCGCGGCGTATCGTCGTCGTAGCCGGCCAGGTGCAGAATGCCGTGCACCACATACAGGGCCAGCTCAGCGCACGCGGCTTGCTGGGTATGGCCGCGCGCCGCCGCATAGCGGCGCGCGACATCCGCACAGACGACGACCTCGGCGTCCAGGTAGCCGGCCGGGCGGTTCGAACCGAGGTCGAACGTGAGCACGTCGGTCGAACCCGGGACGTGCAGGAACTGCTGGTGCAACGTCGTCATCGCGCGGGCCCCCACCACCGCGACCGACAGGTATCCCGTATGGAACCCTTCCGCAGCGGCGGCATGGCGCGCTACGTCCTGCAAGAGCCGCACCGCGCGCCACGAGCGTCGCACGCGCCAGGCGACATCCACCGTTAGTCCTGGCGCGCGGTGCGTGCTTCCCCGCCGGCGTACCTTGGAGCGCCCAACGCGGCCCCCCTTCCTCTTAGCGAAGGAGTCGGGGGAGGGTCGAACTACGTACGATCTGCGCCTCACTCGGCCCGCGCCCCAGCGGGGAGCGGGGTTTCGACAGGAGCCCTGGGTAGCGCAACGCACGGTCTACAAACCTCGGCCGACGCAACGTGCGGGGATGCCGCGCGGGCGTGTCGCACGAGCTACGCCGAAAAGATGCCTTCGAGCACCGCCTTGGCCCGGTCGGCATCCGCGTCCGAATCGAACGCGATGCTCGTCACGCACCGGCCGCCGAGCGACAACGCCGAGTAGCTGGCCAGACTGACCCCCGCGTCCGCCAGCGCCGTGCTGATCTTGGCGCCCAGCCCCGGCGTGTCCGGCGCCTCGATGCGCAAGGTCCGCATGTGCCCGGTTTTGGCGAGGCCGGCCTTCTCGGCGCTCTCCAGCTCCTGCAAGGTGCGGAGTGGCGAGATGAACAGCGTGCCCTGGCCCGAGCTCTCGCGCCGGGCGATGATCAGCTCCAGGTTCAGGCCGCCGGCGCTGAGCGCCCGCAGCTTCTCCGCGAGCGCCCCCTTGTGGTCCGCGAGCATGCCGCCCCAGACGTGCTCCTTGGTGATCCGATAGTCCTTCATACCGCCTCCCGCGTACACGCGCCGCGGCCGTGTTTCTCCGCCGCGGCTACCGGTCCTCGACCAACCGCCCCACGATATCGGCCTCCAACCCTACGCGACTGCCCGCCGCGCCGTCCCAGCGGTGCGTCGCGAGGGACTGCACGATCTGCTCCGCCAGACGCACGGCCGCGACGCCGTCGTCGGCGCTGACGGGCGGCTTCCGGCGGTTGCGCACGCAATCGACAAATGTCTCGAGCTCGTCCCGGAGCGGGTCCTTGTCGTCGATCTGGAGCGGCTCCACGTGCACCAGCTTGCCGAAATCGAGGCCCGCCATTTGCGACAAGTCCTCGATGTGCCGGTCGCGCGCCAGCTTCAGCACGTCCAGGTTGTGGTCCAGGGTGATCGCGATGCCGACTTTCTTCTGGTAGTCCAGCGAAACGTAGGCCTTCTCGGCGAACACACGCAGCTTCCGCTCGGTCTTCAGTGCCAGCCGCGACGCCGTCAGGTTCGCCACCGCCCCGCCGCGGCAGGTCACCCGCGCGTTGGCAATATCCTCGTGCTTGCCGAGCACGTTGACGCCGACCGCGTCGACCCGCTCCACTTCGTCGTGCACCAGGTGGAGCAGGATGTCGATGTCGTGGATCATCAGATCGAACACGACGCCGATGTCGGCCGAGCGAAACGTGAACGGGCTGATGCGGTGCGTCTCCACGAACTTCGGCCGCAGGCCCAGGCGGTCCACCGCCCGCACCGCCGGATTGAACCGCTCCGTGTGCCCCACCTGAACGAGCACGCCGTGCTGGCGGGCCAGGGCCGCGATCTGCTCGGCCTCGGCGGCGCACGGCGCAAGCGGCTTCTCGATCAGCACGTGAATCCCCCGCTCGATCAGCGGCCGGCTGACCTCCAGATGCCGCACCGTGGGTACGGCCACGCTGACCGCCGCCACGTCGCCGAGCTCGGGCGTCAGCCGGTCGGCGTAGCGCAGGCCGCGCGGTTCGGCGAGCTGGCGCGCCCGTTCCACATTGGTATCAATCACCGCGACGAGGCGGACACCCGGCAGGTCGGCGTACGTCCGCACGTGGTGCCGACCCATGTGGCCGGCCCCGATGACCGCCACCGGCAGGTCCTTACTCATGCGGGCCTTCCTTCGCGGCGCCGGCGTAAAATGCCTCGCGGTCCTCCGGCCGATCCACGCGGAAGCTCGCCCGCACGCGGCCGAACACGCCGATCTCCAGCTTCCGCTTCAGAAACTCGACCAGGTACCGCACGTGCTCGTCATCGACCAGGCCGTTGCGCTCGATCTCATTGAGGGCTTCCCGCGTGCGCAGCGGCGAACGCTCGCCGCGCCGGACGTACAGCAGCCGTGCCGCCAAGCCGATCTTCCGAATCGATTCGGCGGGCAAGCGCCAGCGGCGCAGGCCTTCCACGTTCACCCCGCGCACGGCTTGCTCGTAGCCAAAGACTTTCATATACGGCGGTACGTCGTGGAGGATGCGGGCCATGCCGGCAATGTACGCATGGCGCCCGACCGTTACGAATTGGTGCAGCGCCACTACTCCACCAATCACCGCACAGTCCTCGACCACGATATGTCCGCCGAACTGGACGTTATTGGCGAGGATCAGGTGATTGCCCAGGATCACGTCGTGGGCGATGTGCACGCCGACCATGACGAGATTGTGGTTCCCGATGCGGGTCACGCCGCCGCTCAGGGCATCGATCTCCGTGCCGCGATGGGCCGTGACGTGCTCACGGAAGATGTTGTCGCTGCCTACCACGAGCCGCGTCGGGCCGCCCTTGTACTTTAGGTCCTGCGGGGCGGCGCCCAGCACGCAGCCCGGATAGAAGGCATTGCGCGGCCCGAACTCAGCGGGACCCAGCAGCGTGACCCGCGGCCCTAGAATGCACCCCTCCCCCACGCCCACCTGCGCCCCGACGTAGCACAGCGGCCCGACCTCCACGCCGTCGCCGAGCTCCGCCTTGGCCTCCACAACCGCGCTGGGATGAATTCGATTCATGGTCTCACGCAGGTTCGGCGTCCACGAGCATGAAGCGGATCGTCGCCTCGGCGGCGAGCTCTCCGCCGACCGTGGCGCGGCAGTAGGTCTGCCCGGTCCGGGCCTTCACGCGGACGGCCCGGGCCTCCATGAGCAGTTGGTCGCCCGGCACCACCGGCCGCCGGAACTTCACGCGGTCCAGCGTCAGCAGCACGGCGACCTTGCCCGTGTGTTCGAGCTTCTGGGACAGCAAGATGCCGCTGAGTTGCGCCAGCGCCTCGATGACCAGCACGCCGGGCATGATCGGCTGCCGCGGATAGTGGCCCTGAAAGAACGGCTCGTTGATCGTCACGTTCTTGATGCCCACCGCGCGGCGGTCGCCGTCGATCTCGATCACGCGGTCGACCAGCAGCATCGGGAAGCGGTGCGGCAGGATGCGCTGGACGTGCTGGATGTCCAGCGCGGCGGCGCGGGTGACACGCTGCTGCAATTCCTCCCGGTCGCGGATCTCACACAGGCGGCGGATGAGCTCGTGGTTCAGATGGTGGCCGGACTTGCGGGCGTAGATCTTCCCACACACGAAGCACCCGGCCAGCATCAAGTCGCCCACGAGGTCGAGGATCTTGTGCCGGACGCACTCGTCCTCGTAGCGGTAGCAGTTCTCGATCGGCCCGTCGCGGCCGATCACGAGCAGGTCCGCGTAGGTCAGGTGCAGGCCCAAACCGGCGGCTTGAAGCTGCCGCGCTTCTTCCTCCAGCACGAACGTGCGGGACGGGGCGATGTCCCGCGCGAAACCGTCCGGGTCGAGCAGGAAACGGTGAATCTGAGGGTGGATCGGACCGCCCGGGCCATAGTCGAGCTCGTAGATGATCTCCAGGCGACCCGGTTCCCCCGGCCAGGCGACCAGCTCGGCGTCGCCTTCGTTGACGCGGACCAGCTCCGTCACCTGCAAGACCTCACGCTCCGCTTCCAGCTCCACGGCCCCCGCCCGCTGCAGCAGCTCCACGAACGGCGCCGCGCTGCCATCGACGGCGGGCAGTTCCGCGTTGTCCAGTTCCACGATCAGGTTGTCGATGTCCAGACCCCGCGCCGCGGCCAGACAGTGCTCGATGGTCTCGATCGCCGCCGTCCCGTTGCGCAGCGAGGTCCGCCGCGCACGCTTCGACAGGTTCTCCAGCCGCGCGCTAATGCTCACCGGCTCGGGCTGGTCGGTGCGCACGAACGTAATCCCGGTCCCGGGCGGCGCCGGCTTTACCCGCACGGTCACGGGAAAACCCGTGAACAGCCCGCGGCCGGACAACTCAGCTTCGCGTTGGATGGTGCGCTGTGGCTTCAAGCTGTTCGATCCGTTTGGTCAGCGTCTTGAGCTGCTCCATGATCTTCGGCAGCCGGCGGACACCGACGGCCTGCCGAAGGTACTTGCTGTTCTCGACCGCCGGGCTGCCGCGCCAAGCCTGCCCGTCGGGGATGTCGTTCATCACCCCGGCTTGGGCCGCAACCAGAACGCGGTCGCCGACCCGCACGTGGTCGGATACCCCGACCTGGCCGGCGAGCACGACATGGTCACCCAGCGTCGCGGAGCCCGCGATCGCGCACTGGCCCACGATGATACAATGTTCGCCGATGCGGGCATTGTGCCCGATTTGCACCAGGTTATCAATCTTCGTGCCGCGGCCGACGCGCGTCACCCCGCTGCGGGCCCGGTCGATGCACGTGCCGGCGCCGATTTCGACGTCGTCCTCGATCACCACGCGGCCGATCTGCGGGATCTTGTGGTGCCGCCCGCCGCGCTGCTGGTAGCCGAATCCGTCCGCGCCGAGCGTCGCGTTGGGGTGAATGATCACCCGGTCGCCGATCGTCGTGCGCTCGCGCACGACGACGTTCGGCCACAGAGCGCAATCGCGCCCGATCCGGCAGTCAGCCCCCACGTACACGCCGGGGTGAAGCTGCGTCCCGGGGCCGACGACCGCGCCCGGGCCCACAAAGACGTGCGGCCCGACGCAAGCACCGGCCACCTTTGCGCCCTCCGCAACCCGCGCGGCCGGATCGACCCCCGGCGGCACGCGCGGCACCGGCGGCGCGAGCGCGGCCAGCGCCGCGCAGATCGCCAGGTCGGGATCGGCCACGTGAATCGTCGTGCGCCCGGGTACCGGCTCACATTGGTGGGGCACCAACACGACGCCGGCGCGCGACCCTTTGAGTTGGCGCAGCAGCTCCGGCCGCCCGACCCACGAGACTGCCTCCGGTCCGGCTTCGTCGAGCGTCGCGACCTCGCGGAGAATAAGCGCGCCGTCGCCGGCGAGCCGCCCCCCCACGCGGTGGGCCAGGTCGGCGGCCGTGATCGTCGGAGCAGCTTCCATGGGGTCACCTGCGGGCTACTGCACCTGCATCATCGTGGCCCGCGGCAAGGCGCGGTACTCGTTGTTCAGCTTGTCGAGCACGATCTGGCTGATGTCCACCGACGGGTTCGCATACAGCAAGTGGATGCTCCGAATCTGGTCCTTGATCACGTCGGGGTCCATCGAGACCGGCTGGAATTCGCCCTTGTACAGCACCAGATCGTAGCCATCCCGGCGGGCGATGTCCTCGACGGCCTTCACCATCTCCTTGTAGATCCGCACGGACCACAGGCCGAACTCACGCGCCACGTCGGCCTGCTTCAAATCGGCCCAGTTCTTGTAGTCGATCTGCGTTGCCAGCATCTCCCGCATACGCTGGACAATCGTGGGATCGTCGGGGTCCATGCGGTCCAGCTCGGCTTGGAGCGTGTCGAGCTTGTCGCGGCGCTGCTTGTTCTCCGTGTTGAGCTTGTCCTGAAGCGCGCTGACCTCCGCCACCAGGTCCTTCTGGCGCTGGTAGTCGTTCAGGACCTGCACGACGTTCACGCAGGCCATCCGGCCGGTCGGGCCCGTGCCGCCGCCCTGGGCCTGGATCGTCCTGTTGAAAGCCAGCACGGCCACGGCCGCCGCCAGTCCCGTCACCAATCCCGTCACCCACGACGATCTCATTCGGTGCTCCTTGTCGCGATTGCCGAACTACGCCGGGCGAGCGCCGCGCGGCCGCCCCAGGCCTGCCACATTGTCGTCGCCCGCCACGGGTTCACAAGGGGCCACGACCACGGGGCGGCCGGCCTGAGACCGCTGCACACGCCGTCGCGTCAGCGGCCCCCCGCTTCGCCTGCACTCACGAGCACCCGGCACACCTGCACCGGCAGGTCGGCGTCACATGGGCCGTTGATGAGCAGCGCGAACGCCAGGACTGTGCCCTCCGGCCGCGTGATGTAACCGGCCAGGGTGTGCACGCCGGCCAGCGTGCCGGTCTTGCCACGCAGCCGGCCGCGGAGCAACGGGTCGCCATACCGCCGCTGCATGGACCCAGGCTCGCCCGCCTGTGCCAGGCTCCGCATGAACAGCTCCGCCTGCGGATGTCGCTCCATCCGGAGCAGCACTTGCACGAGCAGGTCGGCGGTCACACGGTTCTGGTGGCTCAGACCGCTCCCGTCACGCAGTACGGCGCCGCGGAGGTCTACGCCCCAGGCGCGGAGGGTCGTCTGCACGATCTCGTGCCCGGCCGCAAAGCTGCCCGCGGCCCCGTTACGCCGCCCGTCCGGCTCATAAGCGGCCAGCGATTTCAGCAGGCATTCGGCGAACAGATTCTGGCTGAACGTGTTGCACCGCCACAACACGTCGGCCAGATCGGTGGTGTGCGTGGCCAGCAAGGCGGCATTGGAGAGGTCGGCGTCGCTCAGGTGCCGGCGAACCACGTCGCCGCGGACGGCGATGCCTCGCCGCTCGAGCGCGCATTGCAGTGCATGGGCGAAGAACACGGTGGGCTGATGGACCGCCACCGGGTCCAACGCCCCACCGGTGGCCACGGTCCCGCTAAGCCGAAAGACGTCGCTGCCGGCCGGCCGCTTGAGCACCGGGCGCTGCTTCTTGCCGCGCTTCAGCGTATTCTGGAGCAGGCCGGGCGACACGTCCGGCTGCAAGCGCGCCTCCACCTGGTTGCCCCGGACGACGACCGTCACGTCCAGGCAGTTGTCATTGAGGTTCAATCCGCCAACGGGAGCCTGGTACCACCGATCCGTCTGGCTGTCGGGCCAGTCGGGGTGCCGCACCTCGTCGTCGAAAACCGCATCGTCCAGGACGACCTTGCCCAGCGCGGTCACGCCGCGCGTGCGCAGCGCCGCGGCCCATTCGTCGAAGAAGTGGTGGATGTTCCGCCCGTGCCGCTCGGCGATACGCTCATCACCGAGGCCGGGGTCGCCGGCTCCGACGACCCACAGCTCGTCGCCGGCTAGGTACACCCGCGTCTGGTACTGGAAACTGGGGTCGAAGCGCTCCAGCGCTGCCGCGGTCACGAGGAGCTTCTGGACGCTGGCCGGCTCCAGCGGCGTGTCGGCCTGGTGGGCGAACCAGACCGCGCCGCTGCCGGCCTCCGCCACGGCCAGCCCGACGCGCGTGTCCTTCGATACTCTGGCGAGCAGGCTGGTCAAGCGTTCCTGAAGCTCGCGTGGGGCGGGCGCTTCGGCGCGGGCGCGGCCGGCACCCAGAAGAAGCACGATGACGGCCGCGAGTCTCCACGCGGCTGTCCTCGGCCAACGGGGGCGTCGGCCGCTGCATTCCGCTCGTGGCTCGTTCATCCGGGAGTCATCCACCGCTGGTGCTCCGTAGCAGGCTCACGGCCTTCTTGAAGGCGGCCGGCAGCGGCGCCTCCAGCTCCATCGCCTTCTCCAGGATCGGGTGCCGGAACTGGATCTTCCACGCGTGCAGCGCCTGATGCGCGAAGAGCGGCTCGACTGAGCCGGCCCCGGTCAGATCAAACTCGCTGATCACCCGGCCGCCGTACATCGTGTCGCCCACGATCGGATGACCGATGTGGGACATGTGCACCCGCAACTGGTGCGTCCGCCCGGTCTTCGGGAACAGCTTGACGAGGGCATAGCCTTTGTAGCGCTCGGCGACCTCGTAGTACGTGACGGCCTTCTTGGCCACGTCGATTTTGTTCTCGCGGATCATGACCGCAAACTTCTCGCGGACCACCGGGTGCACGCCGATCGGCGCATCGATCGTATCGCCGTCGAGCTGCGGGTTGCCATGCACCAGGCCAAGGTAGGTCTTCTGCACCGTCCGCCGCTCGAATTGCAGCGCCAACCGCCAGTGGGCCTCGTCCGTCTTGGCCACGAGCATGATGCCGGTGGTGTTCTTGTCCAGGCGGTGCACGATGCCCGGCCGAAACGGGTCCTCCCCGTGGCTGAGCTGGTTCGCGTAGAAGACGAGCGCGTTGGCCAGCGTCCCGGTCTGATCCCCGCGCGCCGGATGACAGATGATGCCGGCCGGCTTGTTGAGCGCCAGGAGGTACTCATCCTCCTGCACGATATCGAGCGGCAATTGCTCGGGTAGGACCTCGCGCGGCTCGGGCGGCGGAATGACCAGCTCCACTACGTCCCCGCCGCACATCTCGTAGCTGGGCTTGGTCGGCTCCCCGTTGACGGTGATCGCGCCTTGCTTGATCAGGCGCTGAATCGTCGTGCGCGACATGCGGGGGAAACGCCCGTGCAGGTACTTGTCGAGACGACGACCGGGCAACTTGCGGCGAATGTGCACGCGCACACGCTCGGCCTGGTCGTCATCGATCGGGATGGGGCGTTCGAGAATATCCTCGGACTCGTGGCTCACGGCGACTGGTCGGGTTGGGCTTCCGGCGTCTGGGGCGTGGGCTCAGGCTGGGGCGGCTGCTCTTGCGGCGGAGGTGGAGGCGGAGTTTGGGGCGCCGGCGGGGGCGCTTCCCCGGGTCCGGCCGGCACTGGCCTCAGGATGATCGGCTCGGGCGGCGACGGCTGTGGTGTGAGAAGCGGGGGCTGCAAGGGCTGCGGCGACAGGGTCACCGTCTGGGTCGCTGGCGGCGGAGGGGCGGGTGGGTCCCCCGGCGTGAACGCGACCGGCTTGGTCAGCGTGTCAAGGCTCGTGAGCCGATCCTCAGCCAGGGCCTTGTAGGGCGAGCCCACAGAGCGCGCGTCGTCAGCCAGCGACTGGTAGAGCTGCTTGGCACGGTCGAACTGGTATTGCGATTCGCACGTCGTGGCCAGTAGGAAAGTGGACGAGGCATTCAGCAGCGGAGGTGCCGCGGGGTCGCTCCGCGTCTGCTCGAGCAGGCGGTCGGCCTCTTCGAATGCGGCTGCCCGCTGGTCGGGCTGCGCCATACCCTGCGCCACAAGCGACCGGGCCAGCTCCAGCCGCGCGTACCCGCGTACGTGCGGCGCCGTCCGCTCCTGGAGCAGCGCACGCGCCTCACTCTGTGCCGCCGCCACCCTGCTGGCATCCGGATCCGACAGGTCCAGTGAGATCCGGCCCAGGCGCTCCCAATCCCGCTCGGCCGTCAGCCGCTGGCTGTAGCGCCAACTCAGCCACGCCAGCACGGCGATTGCGACGAGCGCCACGGCGCCCGCCGGGTACAGAAACCGCGGGTTCTTCAAATCCCGCAAAGTGGCCAGCACTTCAGCCAGCTCGTTGGTTTTCAGTTGATGTCGGGTATCGGCATCCATTCGTGCACCTCAGGTGGGTTCCGCGGCCTAGGGCTGCGGGGGCGTCGGCCGCGGTTCGGGCTCCGGCTCGCCTTTCCAGAGTGGCCCGACGTCGATGATCAGGATCGTCTTCGACCCCTTGGGCCGAATGAGCACGTTGCACTCCTCGTTGTTGCTCTCGAAGCGCAGCGTGTACTCGCCGTTGATGTAGATCTTGGGCCCCAGCTTGAAATGGGCGGTTGGCATGTAGTGCTCGTAGAACCGCGCCACTTCACTGGGGATGAGCGTACCTTGGAACTCGCATTGCGCGTCCCGCATCGAGCCGCGGTGCCGGACCTGGCTGTGGTCCTGAACGATCCGGAACCCGGTCGGAACCGGTATCCCCTTGAGCATCGGATGCTCCAGCGGCTCCGGCAACGGGGTTTGGTCCGTGGTCACTGCCACCGGCCCGCTGCTGGACGAGGTCTCGCAGCCCCACAGGCACAGAGCAAGAAGCACCACGCCGGGAAGCGCCAGCGCGATCTGACTGCGGCCCCATCTTCGCGGGATCGGTGCGTACATCGTCGAGCCTCCTGAGCCACTGGCAAACCAGTTATTTTGATCCACGCCGACCAATGAGTCAAACGCGCGGCGTCTGGCCGATAAACTGGCCGCCGCTGACGGTAGTGCGGAAGACGACGCCCGCCGACAGCAATGCCGCGGCTCCAATCAGTAACCATAACCAGGGGACGCCGGGCGAGTACCAGAACCGGACCTCGTGCCGGCCCACCGGGACCGTCACGGCGGCAAAACCCGGGACGCTGGGGAATACCGCGCGCGCCACGCCATCGACGGTCGCCCTCAGACCGGGGTGATAGCTCCCCCGGCGGACCACCGCCGCCGCACGCGGGACCTCGACCTCGCACGCCCACGGCGTGAGCTCGCGGAATGAGGTCGGCTCCAACGTGGACGGTCGCGCCAGCGAACTCAAGCGATGGGTGGGATCGCCGGGATCGAGGGCGACTTGCCGCAGATCGGGCGGCGCACGACCGGCGATCGCGAGTGCCGGATAGACCCGCCAACGCGGGAGCGGGCTCCGCAGCCAGGCGTGCCCAAGGCCGTACACCGTCCGCTTTGAGCACGGAATCGCAAACGGCACCTCCGCCACCCCGAAGTAGGAGACGCCCGCGACCTCATAGATGCGGTACCGGCCGACCGCGCGGATGAGCTGGGCGAAGGCCGGCGGCGAGCGGTGCGCATCGAACACCAGGTAACGGACGCCGAAGGTGCGGCAGTGCGTCTCGTCGTCGGGGTTGAACCAGACCTGGACGTCGCTCCCAAAGGTGATCGCGATCCACAGGAAGCCGAGCGTATCGACGCCTTCGAGGAGGCAAAACGCACTCAGCGGAATCGCCCCCACGCGCAGGTATTCCTGCGGTCGGCCAGGGAGCCCGACATACACGCGGCCGGCGGGCAGGGCGTGGAGCTGGGCGAGCAGCGGCTTCAGGTCGTTGTCCGCCGCGACCGCGGCGGCGGCTTCGCTCTTCCAGGTGCGGCTGCGCACCAGGTATCTCGCGCGCTCGCGTACGGCCGGCGCGATGAGGAGGACGAGCACGATGCCGGCCGCCAGCGCGCGGGGCCACCGGCGCAAAAGGCCAATGGACCGCGCGACCCAGGCCAACCCGCAGCCGGCCAGGATGAGCCCGAAGAGGTGCACGGCCCCAATGAAACGGTGGAGCGGTATGTCGCCGCTCAGCGGCAGGAAGTCCATCAGTCGGCCCCAGGTGGGGCGTCCGAAATACAGGAACAGCCACACCACGAAAAACGCGGCGATCAGCCGGAGCGGCTCCTTGCCGCGCCACACCGCGTAGACAAAGCCTGCCGCCACGAGGATCGTGAGGACCGGCCACCGGCCGTAGTCGAAGAGGGCGCCGGTGACCAGGTGGTGCAGGATCGTCCGCGCGCCGAGCGAGTCCCACTTCTCCGCCTTCTCCCAAACGCTGTGATTGGCGAACTCGGCGTCGCGCAGGGCGGGCACGAAGAAGTACGCGCCGATCAGGAACACGACTGCCAGCAGGACCGCCAGCCGCAGGGCCCGCCGGCCGCGTCGGCCGCCGGATAGTACGAACGCGATGCTGGACAGTGCGACCATGTACCCGTAGACCAATTGCGACAGGAAGGTGGCCGCGATCAGGAGCGCGGCCGGCACGGGGCTGCGGCCGTCGCGGACCACGCGGTAGGACTCCGCGAGGGCCAGGGGCATGAGCACCGACGCGAAAAGCTGCGCATACAGGCCGCTGCCGCCCCACATATACGACTCCAGCCCGAGTCCATACAGGTGCGGCGTCGACGCGAGCGGCGCAACCAGCGCGGCACATCCGGCGGTCAGGTGCGGCAACCCCAACCAGCGCAAGGCCCAGAAAACCGAAAGTGGAAAGAGCGCGAGCAGCGTCCCCAGAGTGACGCGGTACAGCATGGCGATCGGGACCGCACCACCCAGCAGCCGGTGCAGCGAAGCAAGAAACAGATGCGGCAGATGCTGGTAGTGGTGAAAAAGCGGGAACCCCAGGCCAACGTCGGGATACCAGAAGTCGACCGGTGATTCGCCGCGGCCCAGCGCCTCGTCGGCGCGCTGCGCCAGCGCAATGTGGTAGGCCGAGTCGTTGAGATCCGGGCAATCGACCGCAAGCTCGGGCGTGACGGCCGCGGCCATCGCGACCGCCGCCAGCAGCGCCAGGCCGCAACCCAACCGTCGCTCGCGCGTCGCTTCCAGCCCGGGCGATTGGGCGACTGAAGGTGCAGTCGCCGGACTATTGCCGCCAGTGCTCGAGTCCATCAGACCGGTCAGGTTACCGCGACGCCGCGGGCGGGGCCAACTTGCCAGCCCCGACCGCTTGTGGTAGAGGTGCCGCGGTCGCGGAGGTGACGCACTTGGACCGGATTGTCGAACCCCGTCTGCTGCGTGGGTTGCAGGACCTGTTTCCCGCGCAGATGCACGCCCGGCAGTGGATCATCGATACCATCCGCCGCGTGTACGAGCGGTACGGGTACGTGCCGCTCGGAACGCCGGCGCTCGAGTTTCTCGACGTGCTGAGCGGCACGGCGGGGGAGGAGACGCAGAAGCAGCTTTTCGAGGTGCGCGGGCCGGAGGACGAGCGCCTCGGCCTGCGTTTCGACCAGACCGTCGCGCTGGCCCGCGTCGTGGCCCAATACCCCGACCTGCCGCGGCCGTTTCGGCGGTATCAGGTCGCGCCGGCGTGGCGCTGCGATAACCCTTATGAGAAGCGCGGCCGGTTCCGCGAGTTCGTGCAGTTCGACATCGACGCGGTCGGCGTCGAGTCCGACGTGGCCGACCTGGAAACCATCACCGCCATGTGCGATACGATGGTCGCGCTGAACGCCGGCCCGTTCCGCGTCCGGGTCTCGAGTCGCCGCGTGCTCAACCTGCTGCTGACGTACGCGGGCATTCCGCACGAGCAGGCCCACGACGTGTTCCGCGTACTGGACAAGCTCGACAAGCTGGGCCACGACAAAGTGCGGCTCGAGCTGACGACGGGCTACGTCGACGAATCGGGCAGCCGCATTCCGGGGCTCGGTTTCAGCGCCGGGCAGGTGGCGAAGATCGACGAGTTCCTGGCCCTCCGGGCCGAGCGCCGCGACGACGCCCTCGCCCAGGTCGGTGAGTTCTTCAAGCATGTCCCCGGCATGGAACAAGAACTCGCGCCACTGGCGCGGATTTCGCGACGGCTCGACACGCTCGGCTATGGCGATGACCAGGTGAGCTACGACTTCAGCATTGCCCGCGGACTGGACTACTACACCGGCACGGTGTTCGAGACCGTGCTGCTCGATCTGCCCGAGTTCGGCTCGGTGTGCTCGGGCGGACGCTACGACGACCTGGTGATGCGCTTCCTCGGCGAACGCGTGCCCGCCGTCGGTACGTCGGTCGGCGTCGATCGCATGTTGATCGCCCTAACGGAGCTGGGCCGTGCGCCGCTGCGAAAGTCCACGGCCCAAGTGCTGATCACGGTCTTCGACCAGGCGCTGATGGACCACTACGTCGCCATGACCTATGAGCTGCGCCGCGCGGGTATCCCGACCGAGCTTTATCTGGGCACCGAGAAACGGATCGGAAAGCAGGTCCGCTACGGCGACCACTATGAGATTCCCGTGCTGGTCGTGTGTGGGCCGGATGAGCACGCCCGCGGCGAGGTGCAGCTCAAGGACATGTCCGTCGGCCGCAAGCGGACGGCGGAGGTCAAGGACCGCGGCCAGTGGCGGGCCGAACGGCCCGGGCAGTTCAACGTCCCCCGCGCGCAGCTCGTGCCGGCGGTGCAGAAGCTACTGGCGGAGATCGAGCTGGGCTAAACCGCCGTGCCTCCATGCGTCCACCCCCTTAGAATTCCGGCATGAGTGCGCCGGACCTCACCCCCGTGATCCTTGACGGCACACGGCTGACGATTGCCGACGTGGTGCGCCTCGCGCGCAATCCGCGCGTGGAGGTGCGCTGCGATCCCGCCGCCATGCAGACCGTCGCGCGCGGCTGGGCGGAAATCCAAGCCGTCGTGCACGAGTACCAGGAGGCGCTGGCCGCCGGCCGGCCGCTCCCGCGCGTCTACGGCGTCACGACCGGTTTCGGCGAATTCAAGAACAAGCGCATCGATCCGGCGCATTTCGAGCAGATGCAGCGCAACCTCCTGTTGAGCCACGCGGTGGGCGTGGGCGAGAACGCCGACGCGAATGACCCGATCAACTACTTCCCGGTCGAGGTGATCCGGGCCACGCTGGCACTGCGGCTCAACGCGTTCCTGAAGGGCCACTCGGGCGTGCGGCCGGAGTTGGTCGAGTGCATCGCCCGCATGCTCAACCGCGGCATTGTGCCGCTTGTGCCGATTCGCGGGTCGCTCGGAGCCAGCGGCGATCTCTGCCCGCTGGCACACCTGTTCGTCGTGCTGCTCGGCGAAGGTCGCTACTTCGTCGTGCGGGGCCCGGAGGACCTGGAGTACAAGACGTACGCCGGCGTCGAGCTGCGCGACGCGCGCACGCAACTGGCCGCCGATCTCGGCTACGAGCACCTGCCCACGCCGAGCTTCAAGGAGGGCCTGGCGCTCACCAACGGCGCGACCTTCTCCGCCGCGATGCTGGCGCTCGCCGTCCACGACGCCGAACGGCTGGCCAACACGGCGGACATTGCGGCGGCGCTGACGCTCGAAGCGATCTGCGGCCGGTCGCGGGCCCTCGATCCGAAGATCCACGCAGCGCGCGGGCTCGACGGCCAGTGCGCGAGCGCGGCCAACCTACGTGCCCTGGTCACCGGCAGCCGACTGATCGACGTGGCCGACGACGTGCAGGACGCCTACTCCGTCCGCTGTACGCCGCAGGTCCACGGCGCAACCCGCGACGCGATCGCGTACGCGCGGATGGTCGGCGAGCGCGAGTGCAATGCGGCCACCGACAACCCGCTGTTTTTCCCGGACGCCGGACCGCCCTGGGACCAGCAGACGTTTTATGCGAATCGGCCCGAGAGCTTCGCGGACCGGCACGCGTACTCCGCCGGGAACTTCCACGGTCAGCCGTTGGCCCTGGCGGCGGACTTCCTGACGATCGGCGTCGCAGAGCTGGCGGACATCGCCGAGCGGCGGACCCAGATGCTGCTGGACGCCCGGCACAACCGCAATCTGCCTGCGAACCTGATCGCCCAGGGCGGGTTGAACACCGGGTACATGATCGCGCAGTACACGGCGGCCAGCGTGGTGTCGGAGAACAAGGTGCTGGCGCATCCGGCATCGGTGGATTCGATCCCGTCGTCCTCGAACACTGAGGACCACGTCTCGATGTCGGCCTTCGCGGCCCGCAAGCTGCGCACGGTCATCGGCAACACGCAGGCGGTACTGGCGATCGAGCTGCTGGTCGCGGCGCAGGCGATCGACTGGCGCGTCGCCATGCGCTGGGACCCCAACGGTCGCGGCGGCGGAAACGCGGCCGACTCCACCAGCGACGCGGAGGCGCAGGCCTTCGCCGCCGCCACCCAACCGGGTCAGCGCCCCAAGATCGCCGCACAACTGGGAACCGGGACGGGAGCCGCCTACCGGGGGGTTCGGCGTGCCGCCGAGCCGATGCGGGTGGACCGCGTCCTCGAGCCCGACATTCGTGCCCTGCGGCGGATCATCGAGGACGGCACGCTGCTGGCGGAGGTCAGCGCGGCGCTGCCCAATCCGTTGCGGCCGATCCCCGGGCTCGCGCAGAGAGCTCCGTAGTCGACGACGGATTGTCCCCCGCGAGGCCGCGCCGGGTGTCGGCGCGCCTGCCCCTTGGCCGACAAGGCGGCCACGGAGCCGGTGGTCTGCTTTCAGCGAACGGCTATGCGGGCAATGTGAGGGCTTGGCTCGCCGTTGCGAACACCTGCCGTATCGACTGGCTCAGCCCCATGATCGACCCGATCAGGGCGACCACGATGAGACACAGAAGGACGGCGTATTCAGCGGCGGTCGGGCCGTCTTCTTGGCGCCACAGCCGTCGCACACAGATCAGGAGCTTGCGAGAGAGTGCCATGATGGTTGCTCGCCGGGGCCCGGAGGTCCCATCTGTCGCGAAGCTGCGCAGTCCAGGGGAAGTGTACAAACTGTTTTGAGCCAATGGCAAACAAAACCGCGACTGGTCTGCGAGCGGCTGTCGGACAACCGATAATTGCTGGCGCGCAGCCGCTCACTGTAGCTCTTGAACGAGCTCGGGTGCGAGGATCACGAAAATCATCGTCCGGGTGTTGAACAGCGCGTGCAGCAGGACGCATGGCCACAACATGCCGCAGCGCAGCCGGAGGTAGCCCAGCACGACCCCCAGGGTGAGGAGGGGCAGCACGTCCTGCGGCTGGGCGTGGACCAGGCCGAACGCCACGGCCGAGACGGCGACGGCCGCCCACGCGTGACGAAGATGATAGCAGGCCGCCTGGAGCAGCAGGCCGCGGAAGAAGAGCTCTTCGGACAGCGGCGCGATCACGACGGCCCCGACGGCCAACTGGACGGTCCCCCACCGGCCCCACGCGCTGTGGCCCACGGCCTGCAGAACGGCGTGCAGGGGCGGTGCAGCTTCGGGATGAAACCAGCGCCACACGAGGCGGCCCATTTCCGATTGCAGCGCGGTCAGCGGCAGGAGCACGAACAGTGCGAGCACGCTGCCCAGAATGCAGGCCCAGAGGCCGAGGCGCGGTCCCGACGGCTCCCCGCGTCGTGCGTGGGCCAGCAGGGCGATCATGAGCAGCGCAACCAGCACCCCCGCCGCCTGCTCGGCCAGCGTGGCCTGATGCCAGGCCTGGGAGCCCGGGGCGACGGATGCCTCCGCGGGTCGTCCGCCAGCGACCAGGCTCACTGCGATCTTCAGCAAGGCGACGTACCCCAGCACGACGGCGCCGAGGCCAACAATGGTCGGCCCCCCGCGCGGAATGATCACGCCCAGCAGTGGATTGCGCCACCGGCCGGTGCGCACCCACCAGACGAGCACGCCGACGCAACAAAGCCCGCCGGCGATCAGCAGTACGACATTGATGGTTTGCAGCGCAAACGCCATGGTGTCGACGCGTTTGTACCCGATCTGGCATCGTAACACAGCGGCTGGAGCGCGGGCGACCCGCGGAAAAAAGCCGGCCGGGCGGTGGCAGCCGCCCGGCCCGAACCGAGAAGTGAGAGTGAGCAACTGGGGGTTTCTTACTTCAGCAGGGAAAGCACCTGCGCACTCTGCTGCGCCGCCACTCCGAGCAGCGAAATCGCCGACTGCATCAGGATGTTCTGGCGGTTGAGCTCCGCGGTCTCGGCGGCATAATCGACGTCGTTAATGACGCTCTTCGCCTTCTCCAGAGCCTCCCTGGTGTCGTTCAAGTTGTCCAGTGACGTCCGCACCTGGAACTTCTGGAACCCACCGACGCGACCGCGCAGCGTGGCGACCTGCGCCGCCGCCGCACGGGCGATCGTGGCCGCCTGCGCCGGATCATCGAGCAGCGAGTTGCCGCCACCGCTGACCAGGGACTTCAGATATCCGTCGGTCGCGTTTCCGAGCTGGGCGCTATAGGCGCCATCGAGGCCCAGCGTGGCCCGCGTGCCCGAATTCGTGCCGAGCTGGAAGGTGGCCCCGCTGTCCCCGTCGCTGTCGCCTTTGATCGTGAGGACGACCGTGCTGGTCAGCGAGCCGAGCTCGAAGGACACGCTGATGCCGTTGGCGGTGTAGGCCACATGGTCGCCGTCCACGGCGGTCTGCTGGCCGTTGACCGTGACGACGGCATCGGTGCCGTAGTCGCTGTCGTCGGTGACGCCGCCGCCATCGATCAGCTTGGTGCGCACGAAGGCATCCGCACCCTTCTCCGCGCTGTAGAGGTTGAGGTCCGTGCCGCTGACCACCGCGGAGACCCCAGTCTGGGCCGTGGCCTGATTGATCTTGTACGCCACGGACGACACGTTCTCGGTCGACAAAGCGGTGATCACCGCCGTGCCCAACTGGCCCTGGACGGAGAAGGTCGTGTCCTCGCTCGTGCTGGTGGTCATGACCGATGTGACGACGGCGTTGGACGCGGCGGATTCGCGCTCGACCGTCAGCGTGGTGTCGTCGCTTCCGGCCCTCCGGCTGTACACCTTGACGTCGGTGATGGCCCCGGCCGTGCCGACGGTCGTGTTGATCGCCAGCGAGCCGTCGAGCAGCTTTTTGCCGTTGAATTGAGTGTTGCTCACGATGCGGTCGATCGAGCTGATCGCGTCGTCGATCTGGGCCTGGTTGGCGGCCAGCTCGTCGGCGGTCAAGCCCGCACTGTTGGCCGATTCGTTGGCCAGGCGCTGGATGTCGTCCAGCAGCGAGCCGATCTGGCCCAGGGCCCCGTCCGCAACCCCCAGAAACGCATCCGTGCGCTGGTTGCTCTGAATACCCGCGTTGACCGCGGTCAACTCGGAGTCCAGGCTCGTAATAGCAAGCAGACCGGCCGGATCATCCGCCCCGCGGTTGATCTTGTGGCCGGTCGCCATGCGGTACGTGGTGTTTTCCTGGGCGGCCGATGTCCGGTTCAGAATGTTCAGCAGCGACAATGTCGTAACGTTGTTTACTGTCAATCCCATGCCTGTTCTCCTTGCGGTCGCCGGCGAAAGTAGACCAGTAGTAGAGTTCAAAATGCCGGCGGGCGCAGGCAAGTCGGCAGGGCGCTTTTGCCACGGCGCGGGTCTGATAGGACAGGCGGGATTTCCCGTGCGGCGCGGGTCCGCAAGTTCGCGCGGTGGGACCGCTCGTGCCCAGTCGTTACAGGGCGTGCGCCGCCGCTTATCGGCGGCGCGCTCGCAGCGTTATCCGCCCGTGGCGCGTAGGCGGCCGGCAACCTCCAGGAGCGCACCTACGCGGGACGGATCGACCGCGTTGCACCACCGTCCGCCGGCCTTGAAGAACGAGCCGACGATGAAGAGGTCCGCGTGCGGCCAGAGCGTAGCCAGGTTGTCGGGCGTCAGCCCCGAACCGACGCAGACGGGCACGCGCACCGCGCCACGAACCGCGACCACGTCTTCGAGCGCCGTCGGCTCGCCCGTCGCCGCCCCCGTCACCACGAGCCCGTCAGCCTCGAAGAACTCGGCCGTCCGGGCGGTCTCGGCCAGGGACACATCGGCGGTGATGGCATGACTGGAATGCTTCTTCTTGACGTCGGCGAGAATGGCGACGCGCTCCGCTCCGATCTGCCGGCGGTAGCGCAGCAGCGGGCCGGCCTCCGCCACCGGCATCAGGCCCTCATCCGCGACGTGCGCGTAGGCGAAGTTCTCCACCCGGACGAACGTCGCGTTGCAGGCCAATGCCGTGGCCAGCGCCTCCCGATTCGCCGCCGCGAGGATTTGCACCCCCAGCGGCAGTCGGCTCGCACGCCGCACGGCCACGCCGACGGCCGTCATGCCAGCCACAATCTCCGGCCCGACCTGGCCGCACAGGTACGGCACGTCGTGCATGTTCTCGATCAGTAGGCCGTCCAAACCGGCGTCGGTGTACAACACAGCCTCGGCGACCGCCCGGGCGACGACAGCCTCCAGGTCGGCCCGGCTCCCCGGCGTGCCAGGCAGCGCCCCGACGTGAATCATGCCGATGACCGCTTTGCGGCCGCCGAACTGGCTCACGAAGTCCACCTGTGCTCCTCGCTACCGGCCCCAGGTCACGCAGCCTAGCCGCCCCCGGCGGAACCGCAAGTCGCACGCCCCCCGGCCGCCCGGGCCGCGGGACCCCACCCCTTCGGCTGTCCTCCCGCCGTCCGGCGTGTCTAACCCGCTATCTGGGAGTATACTCCTCACCGCCGGATCACCCGGCAAAGGAGCGTTGCGCATGACACGGCTCGCCCTGAGCATACTCGTAGGACTCGGCGCCCTGGCTCTCCTAGCCGGCTGTCACCGTCAATTCACCCACGACCGCTATGACATGATTCAGATCGGCGCGGACGATCGCGAGGACGTCCGCAACATCCTGGGCAAACCCAGCTCCGACCTGAACGACCAGTGGCTCTACGACGATCTCAAGCACCACTACTCCGCCGTGGTCTATTTCGATGCGGACGGCCGCGTCAGCGGGAAGGAGTGGATGAACGCGCGCACCGGCGCGTGGGAAGGCCGCAATCCCAACGCCAACGAACCGCCGCAAGGCGAGGTCCGCGAGCAGCACAAGCAGACGACGCGGATCGACGAGGATTGATCCCGGTCCCCACGCCCTTGGGGCAGCGGCGCGCCGCCGGTGCCACCCAGCGCACGGCCGTGGGGGATGGCGCAGGCCATGCCGCTGCTGACCCGACTGCAACATTTCCTCGGCCTGCGATCCAGCATCGTCGGGCTGCTCGGCATGGTCGTTCTCGTCGGCCTCGGCGAGAAGATGGCCGAGCGGTTCCTCCCGCTCTACCTGCTCGCCCTCGGCGGCACCCCGATCATCGTCGGCCTGCTAAACGGGTTGGATAACCTGCTCTCGGCCCTGTACTCGCTCCCCGGCGGCTATCTGTCCGACCGTTACGGCACCAAGCGCGCCCTGCTGATCTTCAACCTCCTCGCCATGGCCGGGTTCCTCGTCGTGATCGCTGTGCCGCTGTGGCAGGCCGTCATCGTCGGCTCGTTCTTCTTCCTGTCGTGGACGGCGATCTCGCTGCCGGCGAGCATGAGTCTGGTGGCCCAAGCCGTGCCCGGCCGCCAGCGCACGATGGGCGTGGCGATGCACTCGCTCGTGCGCCGCCTCCCGATGGCGTTGGGCCCCCTCCTCGGCGGCCTGTTCATCGACGCCTGGGGCGAACGCACCGGCGTGCGGCTCGCCTTCGTGGCCGCGCTGGGGATGGCCGGCGTCGCGATCGTACTCCAGCAAGCGCTCATCCGGGATGACCGCCCCGCGCCCGGGCAGGCTGCGGCCCGGCGTGTCCCCCGACACCCGCTGAAGGTGCTGCGCGAGATGAGCCCGGCGCTGCGGAACCTGCTCGTCTCCGATGTCCTCGTGCGCTTCTGCGAGCAGATCCCCTACGCCTTCGTCGTGGTCTGGTGCTATCAGACGATCGCCCGCCCGGTCAGTGCGTTCCAGTTCGGGATTCTGACCGCCGTGGAAATGGCCACCGCCGCCGCCCTGTATATCCCCGTGGCCTACTTCGCCGACCGCAGCGGGAAGAAACCGTTCGTGCTCATGACCTTCGTGTTCTTCACGTTCTTCCCGCTGGTCCTGCTGTTCTGCCAGTCCTTCTGGCCGCTCGTGGCGGCGTTCGTGCTACGCGGGCTGAAGGAATTCGGCGATTCGACCCGCAAGGCCCTCATCATGGACCTCGCCCCGGAGGACCAGAAGGCCCTGACCTTCGGCGTGTACTACCTGGTCCGCGACTCCATCGTGTCAGTCGCCGCGTTCGGCGGTGCGTTCCTCTGGATAATCAGCCCGGCGACAAACTTCCTAACGGCGTTCGCATTTGGCGTCCTAGGCACAATCTGGTTCGCCCTCCGCGGCCGGGACCTGGCCAAGTAGCGTCGGCTGATCCGAACCGCGTTCCTGATCCGAGCCGCGACCGTGAGGGAGCGGCCCGCGTTTTCGGGGCCGTCCGCCCAAGGCGCTCAACGTGCTCAAATTTCTGCACCCCCCGGTTGATCATCTTCGTTATTCGGACATTGGCGTCATTGGCCAGAGAGTGAGGCGCGCAGGCACGTAGGTACGTAGGCACGACGGGAGTATGAGGCACGCAGGCACGCAGGCACGGAGGCACGAAGGGAATGGCGGATTTCGTGGAGGGATTGTGTGATTCTGGCGGGAATGGGTGGGCGTGAGCGGGGATGGCGGCGGGCGAAGCCGCGCACAGACGCAAGGCGGACCTCTGCGTCATACTTGATCACACCCAGGACGCGCTTACTGGAATCGTCGTTTTCCTCCGTAAGGTGGGTATGATCACCATCGCTTGGCCGCCGGAAGCGATGCTCCATGAGGACATTGCAGACAAGGTGGTCTGTGCCGCGCCGGGAGGTGCATCATGGTTGAATTCGAACGCGTGGACTGCGTGTCGGAGAGCAACGTATTGGTCACCGGACTCGATGGCGAGACGCGCCTCGACGGCCGACTGCGCTTTGACCCCAATGCCGGTATTTCGCTCGAAGTTCACGGTGTTGCGCGCGGGGGTCTCACCGCAGTCGGCGCACACCGCCCCACGATAGTTGGGCAAATGTTCTCTGGCCCGCCATTTACACTGCTGCATTGCAGGAGCCAAGGCGTGAGGACCGGTGGGGCCGGCATGGCCGAGGTCCGGATCGTGGCAGAGCATTTGCTCGTCGGGATCCACCTTGAGGATCCGGCTATCGCGCCATTCGACGAGATCCGCGTATCCCTTACGTCCCTAAACGAGTGGTTCGGCGATTCGCCAATAGCCGTCAATTGGCAGGACTTACCCGACGGCGAATCCGGCCGTGAGGTTACCATCACGTGCGCGCGACTACCCAGGTTCGGATTTTCGCCGATTCGAGGAGGTCCCTCGCTGTTGAGTGACCAGGACGTAAGGACCTCGGAGACGCGCCTGACCGACGCCGGGGTCCACAACAACTTCGCTCTCCGCCTGATCCCGCGAGCTCCCTTTGGCGTTGAGTCCTGCGCTGAAGAGCTGTTTCGTCTTCAGGCTTTCCTCTCGCTCCTGTGCGGCCACCAAGCTTTCTATGAGAGCGTACGCTTGTACCGGCTCGGACCCGACAAAGACGAGCGACAGCGGAACGTGGTGCGATACCTTACGCACTTCGCGCAGCCGGCCGGGAGGGATGGTGAACGACACGAGGGCGTCCTGTTCCCACTGCCCGCGGTTCGGGACGTATTGCCAGACCTCTGGGCGGCGTGGGGCGACCGCTACGCCTACTATAGGTCTGCAGTCGAGCTTTACACATCTACCGAGCTCTTCGGTCACCAACTATTGAACTTCCAGTTCCTAGCAATCATGCAAGCACTCGAGACGCTGCATCGGAACCGCTTTGGAGGTGCATTCACGTCCGACGCCGAGTTCAAGACGGTTTGCGATGCACTGACCGCCGCGATTCCACCCAACACCGACGCGTCTCTACGAAGCGCCCTTAAGGCGCGGCTACGATACGCCAACGAGTTTTCCTTGCGGAGACGCCTGAAGGATCTGGCTGGCAGGTTGTCGTCAGATGTGTCGAACTCCATCGACCCAAGCGTAAAGGTCTTCTTCGAACGCGCGGTCAAGACACGGAATTACCTGACGCACTATGATCAAACGGACAAAACCGAGGCTTTCCACGGTGGCGCGTTGTTCTGGGCAACGCGCTTACTCCGCTGGTTCTTCCTTTCAGTCCTTCTTACCGACATGGGCCTTCCCAGCGCGACGCTGGTCGGCGCTCTGTCACGCGCCGGGGAGCTGAAGCACATCCAGCGAGTCCTCACGGTGCAATGAGGACGAATGGCACGTTGGCGTCAGCCCGATGGCTGGCCGCGATTCACCAATGGCCGCCAATCCGCGCCCGCCGGCCGACAACTTGAACCCGCGACCAGTTGATACGCGGCTCTGGTTGCAGGCGAGCGAGACGTGACGACGGCACTGGACCCTCTCCCGACCCCGCACCGGAAGCGGGTCAGTTGGAGACCCTCCCCCGGCCCCGGGCTAGGAGGGAGGGGAATTAGAGGAGGAGGGCCGGCGTTCCAGGGATTGCACCCCTGGCTACGTTCGTGCGCGCCGTCGGGGCGGGTGGGGCGAAGGCATGCTCCCCGCTCGCGCGCGGGCTCGGATCACGGGCGCGCTTGCTCGCGTTTCGCGCTCTGATCGCCGAGGCCGGTCGGCCGATGTGATGCCCCTCGCTCGCGGGCTCTGACCCTTTCGTTGCTTGGCGTTTCGCCCTTTATCCCTCACTCCCTGAATCCCTCAATCCCTTGCCCAATTCCGCCCCTCCCCGCTCCACGCCGCCAACCTCGCTTCCTCGCCCCCCGCGCCCTCAATCCCGTGCTATTCTTCAAGGACGGCGACGGGGACGTTGGCCGCTACGAACCCCCTGCGGAGGTGCAACCGCAAATGCCGCCCCTGTTCACCGTGTCCTCGGCGTCCGCTCCCTCATCCCGGCGCGCCGGGACGGTTCGGATCGGACGGCAAGAGTCTCATTTACGACCCACACAATCATGAGCACCTTGAGACCCTTCGCCTGCCAACCCCGAAAACGCGGTTCCAATCGGACGGCCGACGAGCCGTCGGCCGCTACACGCCCATGGCGCGTCCGAATAACAAAGGCCGCCAACAGGGGGGTACACATATTGGGCAATGTTGGCGGCCTTGCCCTGGCGGCCCCGAAAACGCGGTCCCGCGAAAAACGGGGACTGGCTCCAACCGGCGGAGCCGCGCGGTGCCTGTCCCCTTTCTTTCGCAGGCGGCCGCTACACCGCGGGAATGTCCCGCCGGCGGAAATACCATAGGCCCGCGCTCCAGGCCACCGCACCGACGGCCAGCAAAACGACGATGTCGCCCCACGGCAGCGTGCCGCTGCGGACGACCGGCAACGGACGGTAGTAATGCAGGAACCCCAGGAACGCGAACGGCCGCACCGCCTCCCAGAATTGCGACAGCAGATTCACCAGGTCGGACGCCAGCAAGGCCGCCAATACGATCCCGATCGCGAGTGCTCGCCGCGAGACCACGCTCGAAACCAGCATGGTCACGCCAGCGACGCACAGATTCAGCGCCAGCAGGTTCACCGAGAGCGGCCAGAGTTGGCCGAACCGCAGCGGCTCGCTCAGCGGCGAAGCCAGCTCCCCCAGTCGCAGTCCGAGCAGCGGCGCGAAGCTGACCAGCACGGCCGCCAGTACCCACGCCACCGAGGTGCTGGTGTAGACGGCGGTGCGCGACACCGGCAGCGTCAGCAGCAGGTCCGCGGTGCCGCGATCGATCTCCCCGGCGACGACGCCGGTCACGATCGTCAGGAGCAAGGTCCACGACAGGGCCCACAACAGCGGGTGTCCGAGTCCGAACGTCGACATGATCGTCGGGTTAAGGTCCCCGGCCAGGTCGGCGCCCAGCACGATCCGGAGCAGATCGCGGATCAGCGGCAGCTCGACCCAGCGGCGAAAATCCTCCAGGTCCTTGCTGAACTCGAGCAGCGCGCGGACGATCGCCACCTCCAGCCCGATGACGGCGAGCGTCAGCAGGGCGGTGAGCACCGCCGAGTCGCGCAGCGTCTTGACCAGCACCGCGCGGCTCATCCGCCGGCTCCTGTCCGGTCTTCATAGTAGGTCAGGAACAGGTCTTCCAGGTCCGGCGGCGCGACCGTGAAGTCCTGCACGGCGCAGCGGGCCAACCAGGCCAGCAAGTCCTCGGCGGGTCCGCGCCAGGTGGCTTGCATGCGGCCGCCGCTCTCGCGCAGGACTTCCAGCCCGGTCGGCCGCGGCGCCGGCGGCAGGGCCCCGTCACGAAAGCGCACGTCCACGCGGCGGATGGCCCGCTGCCGCAGGACCGCGACGCGCTCGTGCTCGATCAGCCGCCCGTCACGCAGAATCGCCACCTCGTCACACAAGGCCTCCACCTCCGCCAGCGTGTGGCTTGAGAAGAGCACCGTCCGGCCCTCGGCCACGGCCGCACGCAGTTCCTCGTACAGCACTTCCCGCATGAGGGGATCGAGCGACACGGTCGGCTCGTCGAGGATCAGCAACTGCGGCCGATGCATCAGCGCCGCGATCAGTCCGAGCTTCTGTTTCATGCCGCGCGAATAGTCGCGCACCTTGCGGTCCAGGTTGAGGTCGAATAGCTCCGTAAGGCGCGCGAGCTCCACGCTGGCCCGCCCGCCGCGGGCGGCATTGAGAAACTCGAGCGTCTTGCGGCCGGTCAGCCAGCCGTAGAGGCGAACTTCACCCGGCAAGTAGCCGACGTCGGCCCGCAAGCGCGGACCGTCGCGCCAGGCGTCGCGCCCCAATACGGCCGCCCGCCCGCTCGTCGCCCGCAGCAGGCCCAAAAGCAAGCGGAGCGTCGTCGTCTTGCCCGCCCCGTTCGGTCCGAGGAATCCGAACAGCCGCCCGGCCGGCACGCGCAGGTTCAGCTCGCGCAGCGCGGCCTGCGTGCCGTAGTATTTGGTCAGGCCGAATGTCGCAACAGCGTCCATACTCTGCACGTCAGTCGGGTGATTCGATCGTCACCGGCGCGCCGCCCGCTACACTTCCAGGCGGTGATCGCGCTGCCCGACGATGATCTCCCGGAAACCCAGCGCGCGGCTCTTCGCCGCCAGCGCGTCGCTCTGCTCAGGTTCGCCGTGGATCAGCACCAGGCGTTTTGCGCTGGATACGCGCGGCTCGAGCCAGCGCAGCAGGTCGTTCTGGTCGGCGTGCCCGCTGAAGCCGTGAATCTGGACCACCTCCGCCCGGACTTCGTAGTCCTCGTGGAACAGCGTAATGACCTTGGCCCCCTCGGCGATCCGCCGGCCCAGCGTGTTCATGGCCTGATAACCCGCGATCAGGATCGTGTTCTTCGGATTGGCGATGTTGTTCTTGATGTGGTGCCGGATGCGGCCAGCCTCGCACATGCCGCTGGCGGAGATGATGATGCACGGGTCGGTGCGGCCGTGCAGGGCTTTGCTCTCCTCCAGGTTGCGGATGTACGTGCAGCAGCCGCTGCCGAGGATATCGCCCGTCACACGGTGAAACGCCCGAGCCTCGGCATCGTAGCACTCCGGGTGCAGCTTGAACACTTCCGTCGCGTTGACCGCCAGCGGGCTGTCGACGTAGACCGGAATCCGCGGCACGTTCCCGGCGACCATCTGCTCGTGCAGGTAGTACACGATCGTCTGCGTGCGGCCGACCGCGAACGACGGAATGATCACCTTCCCGCCCCGGCCGATCGTGCGGTTCACCACGTCGCGCAGCGCGGTCTTGGCGTCGTCGACCTCCTCGTTGATCCGCCCGCCATACGTGCTCTCGCAGAGGATCGTCTCATCCTCCGGCAGCGGCGCCGGATCGCGGATGATCGGCTGGCCCGGTCGGCCTACGTCGCCACTATAGAACAGCGACGGCGTATCGCCGTTACGCTTGGCGAACGCCAGGCGGATGCCGGCCGAACCCAGCATGTGCCCCACCTCCCGAAAGCACGCCAGGAGACCGGGCACGACCGGAAAGAACCGGCCGTAAGGGATGCTGTGAATCTGCTTCACCGCGGCCAGCGCGTCGTCGTAGTCGTACAGCGGCTCGATCGGCGGCAGGCCCTTTCGCTTCCGCCGCTTGCTGACGTAGTAAACATCTTCCTCCTGCACATGGGCGGAGTCGGGCAGCATGATGGCGCACAGGTCGCGGGTCGCCGGCGTGGCATAGATCGGCCCCTCAAAGCCGTCCTTCACGAGCAAGGGCAGGCGGCCCGAATGGTCGATGTGGGCGTGCGATAAGACGACGGCCGCGATCTCTTTCGGGGGCACCGGCCACTCGCGGTTCTTCTCTTCGGCTTCCGCCCGCTTGCCCTGAAACATGCCACAGTCGAGGGCCACCCAGTGGCCGTCCCCGCGGATCATGTGCATCGAGCCGGTGACTTCCTGGGCCGCCCCGTGGAACAGAATCTCGCCCATGTCGCACGCCTCCGAGCAACGTATGCACCCATGCTACGATGCGTGGGCAGGCGCGGCAAACGCGCGTGCGCTCACTGACGGGGTGCCCTTGCGCGGCGGGCCCGGGCCGCCGCGCTAGCGCTCGGGGCTCGTCCCGGCGGCGCGTGCGCGCACACGGCGACTCAATCGTCGTCGTGGTGGTGATGGAAGAGGTCGAACGAGAAGTCGTAGCCGTCATCCGCCCAGTATCCGCAGCAATCGTCGTAGTACCCCCCGTCGTACCCGTCTACAACGACCACCGCGTCATCGTACGCGTCGCCGAAGATCCGCACGACCCCGTTGAGATCCATGGGACGACAGGTAATGGTGACCGGCAGCCACGCGCCCGCCAGGCACATGGCGAGCCGCTTGCGCAGGCGAGGCAGATTCATGACTAGTCTCCGATACCCGATGGACTCTCACCCAGTAAGACAGCGCCGCCGCGGCGACGTTAGCGGCTCCCAACCACCGCCGACATTCGTGATTATGGGGCGGACGGCCGTGCCCTTACAACCCGCGGCGGCTACACAGAGGTAACTCGGGAGCAGCAATGCTCTTGTACACCGTGGTGCGTTTCGCGTACGCTAAGCGCGGCAGCCTAGCGCGGTGGCGATCGGCTGACCCCCGCCGCGGAGACTCTGCCGCCGCAGGCCCCGGCTCGGGCCGCTACGGGAATCATGGACGCTCACTCACTCGAACGCCTCGACTTCCAGCGCATCCGGGAACTCCTGGGGAGCTATGCCCTTACCGGGCTCGGCCGCTCGCTAACGGAGTCCATCCACCCCGTCGCACGCGTCGCCCTGGTGCAACGCTGGCTTAATCAGGTGCAGGAGCTGCAACGGCTGATCGAGGAGCGCGGCATGCCGCCGTTCGGCGGGATCGCCGACGTACGCGAGATCCTGCTCCGTTGCGGGCCTCCGCTGCGCGTCACGGTGGACGAGATGGCGCGGATCGGGACGACGCTCACGGGCACCCATGCAGTCGCGGAGTACCTCCGCGATCTGCCGCCGCATTACCCGGAACTGCAGCATTTGGCCGGGCGGGTGGGCGATTTTCGCACCATCGCCGAGCGCATCCGGAGCATGATCGACGAGCGCGGCCAGGTGCGCGACGACGCCAGCCCCAAGCTTTCCAGCCTCCGCCGGGAAATCGAAGAGGCCAGCCGGCAGATTCACGACACGCTGGAGCATCTGCTGCGTGATCCGGACGTGCGCCGGCTGCTGCAATACCCGAATCACACGTTTCACGGCGACCGTCTGGTCCTGCCGCTGCGCACGGAGTACCGCGGCCGGCTGGCGGGCATCGTGCACCGGGCGTCGGATAGTGGGGCGACGTTGTACGTCGAGCCGGCCGCCATCGTGGAGCTCAACAACCGCATCAGCAACCTGCGCAGCGCGGAGCAGGAGGAGATCGGCCGGCTGCTGTGGGACCTGTCGCACGAGATCCACCTCAACGGCCGCGAAATCCACAAGACGCTCGACACGCTCGCCGTGCTCGACCTGATCATCGCCAAAGTGCGCCTGGCCCACGATTTTGAGCTGCGCTGCCCGGAGGTCGGCCCCGAGGGTACGTTGAACGTGCGCGGCGCCCGTCATCCGCTGCTACTCGACCTGGCCCGGCGGAAGCAGGCCGCGGGCGAGACGCCGGCGGAGGTGGTGCCGATCGACTATCGCGTCGGCCAGGACTTCAACCTGCTCATCATTACGGGGCCAAACACCGGGGGAAAGACGGTCACGCTCAAGACGATCGGGCTGCTGTGCCTGATGATGCAGGCCGGCGTGCCCGTGCCCGTCGCACCGGGCTCGCACTTGGGCCTGTTCAGCAACGTGCTGATCGACGTCGGCGATGAACAGAGCATGCAGCAGTCGCTCAGCACGTTCAGCGCGCACCTGACGCGGATCATCGACATGCTGCGCCATGCCGGGCCGCGGACGTTGCTCCTGCTGGACGAGCTCGGTGCCGGCACCGATCCCGACGAGGGGGCCGCGCTGGGCCGGGCCATCCTGGAGGAGCTGCTGCACCTGCAATGCCGCGGCGTGGTGACGACGCACCTCGGGGCGCTGAAGGGGTTCGCACTGGCGCACCAGGGGTCGGAGAACGCGTGCGTCGAATTCGACGGCGCGACGCTCCGCCCCACCTACCACCTCGCCATCGGTGAGCCCGGACACAGCAACGCCATCGAGGTCGCCCAGCGGCTGGGGATGTCCAAGCGGTTGATCGCCGCCGCCCGGCGAAACCTGTCCCGCAAAGCGCGGGCCTTGCACGCCGCGATCGAGGGCACGCGCCTGGTCAAGCGGGAGGCCGAGGACGCCCGGCGGCAGGCCGAAGCGGCGCAGGTCGAAGCCTCGAAGGTCCAGACCGCGGCCCAGACGGCGCAGGCACGCTATGAGCAGCAACAGGCGGACTTTCAACACTGGGTGCAGCGCGTCGTGCATTTGCAGCCCGGGGATGCAGTGCGCGTGCGTGATTTCGATCGCGACGGCAAGATCGTGCGCCTGCGCTTGGACCAGCAGCGGGCCGAAGTTGACGTCGGGACGTTCTCGGTCGAGGTGCCGCTGGGCGATGTACTGCCGCCGGAGACGCCGCCGCCGCCGCCGAGGCCCCCGCGACCGCCGGTCGTCACGAGGGCTGAGCGCCCGCGTACCCCCAGGCGTCGCGAAGAGAGACCCGGGGCGGTGCGCGGCGGTGCACCGGCGGGCCCGCAACCCGCGCACGCGCACGAACCGCACCGGGACAAGCCCAAGCCGGAGCTGGTGCTTCCGCCGCTGACGGCCGAACAGCTCGCAGCGCTGCAACCGGAGGACCTAGTTTACGTCAAGCGTTTTCATCGCGAAGGCCGGCTGGTAAGGCTCAAACCGGCCAAGCAGATTGCGCTCGTGGACATCGGTCTGCTGGAGGTTGAGGTGCCGTACAGCGGCCTCGGGCTGCTGCCCAAGCCCGAGCCTCCTCCGGCGCGCAGTCGGAGCGTCATCCCGGCGCCTCCGGCGGGCGAAGCAGCGGCACCGTCAGGCGCACCGGCCGCACAGCCCCCAGCATTCCCGCCTGGTGAAGCGCCCGCGTCCCCAGACGCGATCGCCGGCCAAAGTCCGCCCAGCATGCCCGGGTGATCTGCTCAGCGGTTTCAGGAATTGCTATGACCTGCGGCGGATCAGAATCGCGGTAAGGTCGTCGGCTTGAGGGGTATCATTGGTGAACTGCCGGACCTCCGCGTGCAGTTGCTGAACGAGCGCGTCGAGGGGCAGATCCGGCCGGCGCTGCACGAAAGCGATGAGCCGCTCTTCGCCGAACTGCTCGCCGCGGGGGCCGGTCGCCTCGTAAAAGCCGTCGGTGAGGAGCACGGCGGTAGCGCCGGGGGCGAAATCGAAGTGCTCGACCTCGGCGGTAAAGTCGTCGAGGATGGCCAGCGGGAGCCCGCCCGCCCCCCGCGTCTCCGTCCCGGCGGAGGACACAAACAACAGCGGTCCCTGGCCGGCGGAGAGGTACTCCAGCCGATGCCGCTGTGGGTCCAGCACGCCGACGAAGGCCGTCACGAAGCGGTCATCCATCAGGTCATGGCAGAGCATCTGGTTGACGCGGGCAGCGACGGCGGAGAGGTCCTGCGTGACCGACAGCATGACCCGGACGAGCGATCGGCACTGCGCGATGACCAGCGCCGCCCCGATCCCATGACCCGTCGCATCGGCGAGCAGGAAGGCGTAGCGGCCGTCCTCGAGCGGGATGAAGTCGTAGCAATCGCCGCCGGTTTCGTCCGCCGGGCAGTTCCAGCCGGCGACCTCGTAGCCGGGAATGGCCGGGCTCGTCTTGGGGAAGAGGGCCTGCTGGATCTTACGCGCCAGCTCCAGGTCGCGGGCCATCCGCTGCTTCTCGGTGTACTGCTCAAGGAGGAGGTAGCGGTGGAGCGCGACACCGGCCTGTGCGCTGAGCACGCGGGCCAGGTCCTCATCGGCCGTCGTGAATGGGCCGCCGGACTTGTTGAGCGCCTGGAGCACGCCCATCAGCTCCCCGTCGAGATTCTCCAACGGAAACGTCAGCAGGTTGCGGGTGCGAAAGCCCGTCCGCTTGTCGATCTCGGGGTTGAAGCGCGGATCGGCGTACGCGTCGGGCACGTTGACGACGACCCGCTGCTGCGCGGCGGCGCCGGCGATCCCGCGGTCGGCGGGGAACCGGATCGACTCGCCGCCGGTCGCCACGCGGCTGTACAACTCGCGCGTCGCCGCGTCGTAAAGGAAGACCGTCGCCCGCTCGCAATCCAACACCTGGCAGGTCGCATCGATGATGGTGCCGAGCAACGGCGTCAGATCGAACGTCACCGCCAGTTGCCGCGTGACCTCGAGCACGCGCCGCAGGTTCTGGATTTGCCGGTCCTTTTCGGCCGTCATGACCGTTAGCCTAGGCTCGACCCCGCGAGAACGCAACGCACGGGCGCGGGCGCCGCGGGCTTTGCCTCCTCAACGCGACTCGCGCTCCAGCTTGCGGATCGGCGCGAGTTCCAGAATGAGGGTCTTCTCGCCATACCCGGCGAACTTCAGCCCGGCCCGCGTCTGACCGGGGGCCCCGCGAATCCACAGAATCTGGCCGACGCCATACCGCTCGTGCTGGACCAGCATGCCGGGTTTCCACTCGGCGAAGGGCGCTCCGCCGGAGGGCACCGGCTGCGGATGAGGATGGTGACGCCGAAGCGTGCTGGCGGACTCGTCACGATCCGGCGAAAGACGCTCGTCGTTGGATTCGGGTGCAGCGCGCAGGCGGCGTTTGGGCATCAGGCGGGCCGCTTCTTCGGACGGCAGGTCTTCCACGAGCGGGACGAACCCCTCGATGCGCGGGCGATCCGGGCCAAGTCCTCGCGTGGTCCGCAGGTCTTCCCAGACGAGGCCGCCATCGTCGAGCTCGCGCAGGAACTGGGAAGGCGGCCGGGGAGTGCGCTGGCCGCGGACCAGCCGCTCGTCGGCGCGCGACAGGAACAGGTGCTCGCGGGCGCGGGTAAGGCCGACGAAGCACAGGCGGCGCTCCTCCTCGACGTCGGCCGGCGGGCGCAAAGCGCGTTCGTGCGGCAGCAGCCCCTGCTCCAGGCCGATCAGGAAGACGACCGGGAACTCCAGCCCTTTGGCCGCATGCAGGGTCATGAGATTCACACAGCCGGCCCGCTCGTCCACCGCGTCCTGGTCGCTCACCAGGCTCACATGGCGTAGAAAGCCGGCGATGGACGGGTCCTCGGCGTCCTGCTCGTAGCGCAGGGCCGCCGTCACAAGCTCCTGGACGTTGGCCAGCCGATCTTCCCCGCCCGCGTCGCGCTCTTCCCGCAGCGCTTCCTCCAGCCCCGTGGCAGCCAGAACCGTGCTGACGGCCTCGGACGCCGGCAACGGCAGCACCGCTTTCAGACGGTCCAGCAGGTCGGCGAATGCCCGCACGCGCTTGGTCGCACCGCGCAACGCCGGTACTTTATCGACCGCGTCGAGCACCTCGCGCCATGGCCGACGGGTCTCGTTGGCGTAGGTTTGCAGGCGCTCGATCGTGGTCTTGCCGATGCCGCGGGCCGGCGTGTTGATGATCCGCCGCAGCGCCAGCGTGTCGGCCGGATTCACGAGCACCCGGAGATACGCCAGCACGTCCCGGATTTCCTTGCGGTTGTAGAACTCAACGCCGCGGGCAATCCGGTACGGAATCCCACGCCCGTGCAGTGCTTCCTCGAAGCCGCGCGACAGCGCATTGACGCGGTAGAAGATGGCGAAGTCGCTCCAGGGGCGGCCGCCCGCGTGCAGGTCGAAGATAGTCTGCGCGATCCGCTCCGCTTCGTCCGCGTCCTCCACGAACTGCCAAACGTGCACCGGCTCGCCCGCCGCATTCTCCGTCCAAAGCTCCTTGAGCTTGCGGCGATAGTTGCGGGCGATCAGCCGCGACGCCACGTGCAGGATGCGGCCGGTGCTGCGGTAGTTCTGCTCGAGGCGTACGACGACGGCGTTGGGGAAATCGCGCTCGAATTCGAGGATGTTGCGGATGTCGGCCCCGCGCCAGGCGTAAATGCTCTGGTCGGGATCGCCGGTCGCGCAGATATTGCCGTGGTGCCGGCAGAGCTGGCTGGCGATGACGTACTGTACGTGGTTGGTGTCCTGGTACTCGTCGATCAGCACGTAGCGGAAACGGATGTTGAGCCGCTCGGTGACGTCTGGGCAGTCCCGCAGGACGATGGCGACCCGCATCAGCAGGTCGTCGAAGTCCAGCGCGTTGCGCTGCTCGAGGAGTTGCTGGTAGGTCTCATAGACCCGCGCAAAGACGCGCTCCTCCGACCAGTCGGCTTGTGCCTCACAGTCCGCCGGCGTCTCCAAACGCGCTTTGGCATCGCCGATCTTCAGGAGCGCGCGGTCGGCGGTCAGGACCGCCTCACTGACCTGCGCAATCTCGAGCGCCTCCTTCACGACGCGCGTGCTATCGGCCTCGTCGTAGATCGAGAAGCCCGGCTGAACGCCAGCCAGGGAGCCAAACTCGTGCAGCAGCCGCGCACCCAGGGCGTGAAACGTGTAGATCCACATGCCGCGGCTGACCCCGAGCGCCTCGATCCGCCGCCGCATCTCCTCCGCCGCCTTGTTGGTGAACGTGATCGCCAGGATGTTGCGGGCCGGCACGCCGGTCTGCACCAGGCAGGCGGCCCGGCGGGTGATGACGCGCGTTTTCCCGCTGCCGGGGCCGGCGATGACGAGGAGTGGGCCGTCGCGATGGGTGACGGCCCGGCGTTGGGGCTCGTTCAGGTCGGCCAGAATCCCCGCAACTTGAGCGTCGCTTGGGCTCATGCCTTCATATACCCGTGCGCGGCCCCGCCGTCCACGCGACCCCTATCGGCCTGGGCGGCAACGGCATGGGCGGGCACAAGCTGCGCCGCTCGCCCCGCCGATAAGAAGGGTACATACGGAAGCAAGGTTCGTGCACGGGAGTCGACCATGTTCTGGGTCCTGTTTATTTGGCTGCTCGCGAGTCTGTTGGGCGGCCTGATCGGGTTCGCGTAACCGACCCCGAGAGCGACCCGCTACGCGCGCAACGGGGGTAGCCCGGCCGCCGTACGGACGCGATTCACCTCGCCCCAGGCCTTCGGGTTCGCCGCGAGGAACCGCGTCAGGCTCGACGGCGTGACGCCCAGGCGCTCGGCCGCACTCCGCACCTGCCCGCCGCGGGCCGCAAGCTCGTCAAGGACCAGTGCGAGCACTTCCCAGAAGGCGGGATTCTTCTCGTTCACCCGGAGCCGTCCGTTGGCGATGCTCACGGTCTCGGGCCAGACGATTTCGGGCGGTGGCGGGCAGCGGACGCCGACCGCGATGGCCTCGCGTAAACGCCGGAGTGCGTTGCCCCGATTCTCGTGCTGTGAACGGCGCTCGGTAGCCGTCACGACGAAGCCGCTGGACCGGTGAACGAGCCGCACGGCCGACGCCACCTTGTTCCGGTGCTGGCCGCCGGGCCCGCCGGTGCGATGCGTGTGCACCTCGCATTCCGCGAGGAGCCGCGCGTCGTCGAGCTTCAGCCGGGCCCGCAGGTCGTCGGGCGTGAGGTCGCATCCCTTGCTCATACGCTTATAATACAGAAGATGAGAGCGATACTCGCGCTGACCGGGCGGCACGCAGGATTGTGGGCAGGAAAGGGCCGGGCGCGTCCCGCTGCGCGCGTCTGGGCAGCGCTGCGGCGCAGCTTCACGTTGATCGAGCTGTTGGTCGTCGTGGGGATCATCTCCCTGCTCATCTCGATTCTGACGCCGTCGCTGTCCCGCGCACGCCAACAGGCGAAGGCGACGGTCTGCCTGACGCGGCTGAGCGAGTTCATGAAGGGGCTGACGTCGTACGCCGGTGACTGTCAGTTCCAGCTCCCGCCAATGACGTACAAGGCCGAAGACAAGGATGATTCGAAGCTGCACGGCTGGGCCGAGGTGCTCTACACGTACTTGTACCAGGACCGGGACTATGCCTGGGACAGAGACTTCCCAGTGCAGCAAAACCACAACGGGCGTTACGAGCTATGGGTCTGCAAGGAAGCCGTGCCCATGGCCGACAGCACCGGACACTACCGCGTCTACGAAGTGAGCTGGCTGAAGGGCTCGCTGGACAAGGTGAAAGCCCGCCTGCCGCTGATCACGGACGCCAATCCGGAAGTCGACGACCCGAACGATCTGCTCCTGAGCTGCATTCCGAAGGAGCACATCGCCGGGCTGGAGGGTGAAGCGTACATCGACGAACGGCACTATGGCGGGGCCAACTACGCCTTCAACGACGGGCATGCCGAGCGGAGCACCCATCTCAAGGAGCGGCTCGCTGAAGACTGGGACCTCGACCCGAACACGCCCAACGAATGAAGCCGACCCTCACCTACCTGGACAACAACGCCACGACGCGCCCGGATGAGCGGGTCGTCGCGGCGATACTGCCATTGCTGACCGAGCGATTTGGGAATCCTTCCAGTGCCCACCAGTTTGGCGCCCAGGTCGTGGCCGAGGTGGACGAAGCCCGGGGGCGCGTGGCGAAGCTGATCGGGGCGCGCGACAGCGAAATCGTGTTTACGAGCGGCGGCACGGAGGCGGACAACGCGGCCCTGCGGGGCGTGCTGGCGGCCGACCCGCACAAGCGGCACCTGATCGTGTCCACGGTTGAGCATCACGCCATCCTCGAGACCGCCGAGCGACTCGAGGAGGAGGGCGTGCACGTCAGCCGCGTCGGAGTCGACGGCGACGGTCGGCTGGATCTCACGGCCCTGGCCACGGCCATCCGCGACGACACGGCCCTGATCTCGATCATGCTCGCCAACAACGAGACCGGCGTGGTCTTCCCGCTGCAAGAGGTCTGCCGGATCGCACGCGAGCGCGGCGTGCCGGTGCATACCGACGCCGTCAATGCGCTGGGAAAGATTCCGGTGGATGTCGAGTCGCTGGGGGTTACGCTGCTGTCGCTGAGTAGCCACAAGATCTACGGCCCGAAGGGGGTCGGCGCCTTGTACGTCCGCCGCGGAGCGCCCTTCCGCGCATGGCAGACCGGCGGCGCGCAGGAACGCGGTCGGCGCGGCGGCACGCTGAATGCACCCGGCATCGTCGGCCTGGGGATGGCCTGCCAGTTGCTCAGCGAGCACGCTACCCAAGACAATGCGCACATCCAAACGCTGCGCGACCGGCTGGAAACCGAGCTGCAGCGGCGTTTCCCGAGCGCCCACATCATCGGAGCCGCGGCCGAGCGCCTGCCGAACACGACCCTGGCGTGCTTCGCCGGCATGGCGTCACAGGCGCTGCTGATGCTGCTCAGCGAGGCCGGCATCTGCGTTTCCGGCGGGGCGGCTTGCGCGAGCGGGTCACTGGAGCCTTCGCACGTGCTCCAGGCGATGGGGATCGATCCGCAGGTCGCGCAGGGCGAGATTCGCTTCTCGCTCGGGCGATTCAACACCGCGGCCGACGTTGAGCGGCTCTTCGAGGTCCTGCCCGCGGCGCTGCAGAAGGTCGCCGCGAGCGGGCTTTGCTAGCGGCCGGCCGTGCCCGGCACGCTCCTGCGTGTGGGCGTTTGTATAATCCCCGCATGCGCGAGGCGTGGTTTTACTGCCCCATGCTGCAGCCCGGCCGGGTCGTCCTCGTGGAAAGCGAGACCAGGCACGCGGTGCAGAGCCTGCGCTTGCGGCCTGGCGACAGCGTCACCTTGTTCGATGGTCAGGGTCACCTCGCCCGCGCCACGATCCTGGATGACGTGGCGGGACGGCCAGCAGAGCCTGGTGCTCAAACGACAAACCGCCGGCGCCGCCGGCCAATAACGCTCGTCGTTGACGCAGTCCAGAACGTTCCTTCATCGGCCCGCACGTTGACCCTCGTCGTTCCGGGCTGCAAGGGGGCCCGTCTCGACTGGCTCATCGAGAAAGGCACCGAGCTCGGCGTGTCGCGCTTCATCCTCGCCGAGCTCGAGCGCACCGTCGTGCACGCGGGACCCCAGCATGGCCGGAAGCTGGAGCGCACGGCCATCGCGGCCTGCAAGCAATGCCATCGGGCCTGGCTGCCACGGATTCAGTCGGGGGTACCGCTCGGCCAGGCCGTCCAGGCCGTTGCTGGCGCTGCGCTGCTCGTTGCGCACCTAAGTTGCGAGGCCCCAACGCTGGCGAAATGGCTGGCCACGCACCACTCGGACGCGGCAAACCTGGCTGTGGTGATTGGCCCCGAGGGCGGGCTCGCCCCAGCAGAACTCGACGCCCTGATGGCAGCGGGCGGGCAACTCGTCTGCCTCGCTGAGCACATTCTTCGGGTGGAGACCGCCGCGCTCGCGGTGGCGGCGTGCTGGGCAGCCGATGCGGTTGCCCCGTGAACCGCTGCTCGACTCAAGCGCCCGCCGCAGCCCAAACAGCGCAAAAGAAGGGCGAGCGTTTCCGCTCGCCGAGTTGCCCGAACTCACCCTAGCCACAAACCAACCAGCGACGCCCTGTGCCCATCCCTTGTCGGACTATATCGTACCATAAGCGTGCTGATTGTCCAAGCGAAAAGCTGTTTTTTCTTTATTGGCCCTAAAGCAATCAAGGGAAAGAACTTACGGGAATAGAAACCAGAAAAGACGCGCCGCTACCGAGAGAATCCCCGGCAGCACTATCCGCCGACGGCGCCACGAATTCGCACGAGCGTCGTCAGAAGTCCCTCGAGCTCGGCCACCGGCCAGACAGTCGCGGCATCGCTCTTCGCGCGCGGCGGGTCGTCGTGGACTTCCATGAACAGCGCGTCGATGCCGGCGGCGACCGCGGCGCGCGCCAGCAGCGGGATGAACTCGCGCCGGCCGCCGGTGACCTGTCCGCCGCCTCCGGGGTACTGAACCGAATGCGTGGCATCAAACACGACGGGGGCGAATTGTCGCATCACTTGCAGTCCGGTCATGTCGTTGACGAGGCGCTCATAGCCGAAGAACGTCCCGCGATCGGTCACCAGCACGTTCGGGTTGCCGGTCTCGCGCACCTTCTCCACGGCGAGCTGCATCTTCTCCGGGGCCAGAAACTGCCCCTTCTTGATGTTCACGCAGCGCCCCGTCCGGCCGCAGGCGAGCAGCAGGTCGGTCTGGCGACACAGAAACGCGGGGACCTGCACGGCATCCAGTACCCTCCCGGCGGCTTCGGCCTGCGCAGGCTCGTGCACGTCGGACAGCACCGGCACACCCACGTCCTCACGCACCCGCCGCAGGATCGCCAGCCCCTCTTCGAGCCCCGGACCCCGGAAGGACTGCCCACTGGAGCGGTTGGCCTTGTCGAAGCTGGCCTTGAACACGTACGGCAACCCCACACGCCGGGCGATCGCGGCGATCTGCTCCGCCATCCGGCGTGAGTGATCGAGCGACTCAATCACGCACGGCCCAGCGATCAGCACGAGCGGCCGGCCGGGGCCGAGAGTGTAAGGACCAAGCGCGGCGGTGGGCGTGGGATTCATGGCAGGAATGATAACGCGTCGCCGGCCAGAGGGCAGCGCAGCACGGGGGACGAGCGGAGAACTATGTCCGCGGGGCGAGCGCTTTCGAATACACGATCTTCGGATCCCCCGGCGCGTAGAAATCCGCCAACACGGCCTCGGCGACGTAGCCGCAGCGTTCGTAGAACGCTTGTGTGGGCTGGTACAGGGTGCGGCCGGACGTTTCGATGTAGATGCGCCGCCCGCCCGCGGCCGCGATCCGCGCTTCCGTCGCCTCGAGGAGGAGCTTGCCCAGTCCCCGGCCGCGGAACGCCTCGTCGACGACAATCCAGTACAGGTCGAAGCTGCCCACCGTGCAGGCGATCGGGCCGTAACAGGTGTAGCCGACGGTTCGGCCGGCCAACTCACCGAAGACGAAGAGATACCCGCTCGCGACGCCGCGGCTTAGCCGTTCCTGAACCAGCTCGACCGCGACGTCGACTTCGGCGGCGGTGAAGAAGCCGGTCGAGGTCACGATGTCGCGGACGATCGCCCCATCGCCGGGCTCGACCGTCTCACGCAGTATCACCGACGACGGATCCACGCCGGACTTGGGCACAGGAGAGGTCAACGCACGCCCTCCAGCGCGGCCGAGGGTGCGCCGCCGGCGCAATGCGCGTCCGCCAGAATCCGTCCCACGATGTCCGCAAAGGTCAGCCCGGCGCGGTCGGCCGCCGCGGCGAACCCCGCGTCCGGCGATAGGCACGGGTTCGCGTTTATCTCCAGTACCCACGGTTGTCCGCTTTCATCGACGCGGAAGTCGACCCGCGCGTAGCCGCGCAGGCCGAAGAAGTCCCAGCAGGCCAGCGCGAGTCGGCGTAGCTCGGCCAATAGAGGCGCGTCCGCGGGCGGGAAGTCGAAGCAGCGCGGCGTGTGGTGATACTCGAACGAGCCGCTGTCCCACTTGGCGCGGTAGCCGACGATCCGGGGCCGATCCTCCGCGTAGCCGACAAAGTGGATTTCGGCCGGCGGCAAGACCTCGGGGCCGTGCGGACCCGCCAGCACCGAGAGGTTGAACTCGCGCCCGGCGACATACGCCTCCGCGAAGACCTCGCCGCCAAGTTGTTCCGCCCGGCTGTGCATCTCGTCGTGCACTGTGGCGGCGTCGTGTACGTCAACGACGGCGTCATCCTCGAGCCCTACCGAAGCCTCCTCCCAAACCAGCTTGATGATGTAACGGCCCGGGCAGGCCAACGGGGCGATCGGATCGGCCAGCGCGACCCACGGCGGCGTCGGAATGCCGGCGCCACGCAACAGCCGCTTGGTCAGCACCTTGCTGGACGTGACGAACATGGCCTCGGTTCCGGCACCGGTGTAGGGCAGCTTCATCCCATCCAGTAGCGCCGGGGCCAGGAAGACCAGTCGGCCCTGGCCGCCCACCGCTTCCACCAGGTTGAACACTGCGTCCGGCTTCAAACGCCTCAAACGCTCGGAGTTCTCTCGCAAGTCCATCGAGAACGGCAGCCGGACGGCCGTGTGGCCCCGCTCGGCCAATGCGGCCTTGATGGCATCGGCCTGCACGAATACGTCGAGCTCGTCCTCGCGCGCATTGGGGGGAACGTCATCGTGCAGGAGCACGACGTTCACCGGTCCGCCCCCGCGCGAGCCGCCACGGCAGGTCCAACCCGCGTCGGCAAACGCGCGCTGGCCGATTCCATGATCCGCCGGATTAGCTCCAGGTAGGGCATCCCGACGGCGGTGCACAACATGGGCAGATCGGAATGCGCGGGATGCAGCCCGGGCAGCGGATTGAGCTCCATGACATGCAGCCCGCCGCGGGCGTCGGCCCGCAAGTCGATCCGGCCGGCGTCCCGACAGCCCAAACCCCGCCAGGCCGCCAGCGATAGCTCCTCCGCCCGAGCCGCCCACTCCGGCGGTGCCAGCGGGAACTGGCACAGCTCCTCGCACTGCTCCTTGTTGACATAGGTGTACGAGTGCGGTTGGGCTTGCTGGAGCAACACGACCTCCAGCGCCCCGACGGCCACGGCCCTGTCCCCCGTGCCGGTAATGCCGACCGTGAACTCCCGTCCCGGCAGGTACGTCTCGACCAGCGCGGGCTGGCGATAGGTTGCCAGCAACCGGCGGCATACGCGGGCGAGCTCGTCGCGCGAGTTCACCTTGGAATCGGCGTCGATACCCTTGGCCGTGCCCTCGGCGAGGGGCTTTACAAACAGCGGGAAGGGCATGTCCACCCGGTCAACGTCGGCCAGGGACTCGACGACGGCGAAGTCCGGCGTCGGGATACCCAGGTCCCGCAGCACCCGTTTGGTGAGCGCCTTGTGCAGTGTCAGCGCCAGAACCAGTGGGTCGGAGAACGTGCACGGAATCTCGTACGCTTCGAGGATGGCGGGGACTTGGGCTTCACGCGCTACGCCGCGCAGCCCTTCGGCGATGTTGAAGACGATATCCCAGCGGTCCCCGCGGGCCAGGCGCGAGACCAGTTGCCGGAAGTGGCCGATGCGGTCGGTCTGGCAGCCGAGCTGCTGGAGGGCGGCCTCGAGGGCATCGATGGTGTCCGGCCGGTCGAACTCGGCGGTCTCGTCCTCCCCGTACCCGGCGGCCAGGTATTCCGCCCGCAAGTCGTATGTCAGGCCCACGCGAGTCATGGCGGCAACGGCTACTACTTTCGCGCCAGCGGATCGGGATAGCGGAACACGCCGCCCTCGTAGTTGCGCAGGAGAATGAAGTCGCCATCGCGGCCGACGACCGGGTCGGGGATGAGCGGGATCTTCCCACCGCCCCCGGGCGCGTCGACCACGAAGGTCGGCACGCCATAGCCGGTGGTGTGACCGCGCAGCCCGGCGATGATCTCCAGGCCTTTCTGGACCGAGGTGCGGAAGTGGCCGGAGCCCGAGATCGGGTCGCACTGGTAGAGGTAGTACGGCCGGACCCGGATGCGCAAGAGCCCGTGTACGAGCCGCTTCATGGTCGCGACGTCGTCGTTCACGCCGCGGGTCAGCACCGTCTGGCTGCCCAGCGGGACGCCCGCATCGGCCAGGCGTTCGCAGGCCTGGATGACCTCGGGCGTGACCTCCGTCGGGTGCATGAAGTGGATGCTCATCCACAGTGGGTGGTGGCGCCGGAGCATCCGGCACAGCTCGGGGGTGATGCGCTGGGGCAACACGACCGGGATCTTCGTGCCGATGCGGACGAACTCGACGTGTGGGATCGCCCGCAAGCGGGTCAGCAGCCACTCCAGGCGCTCATCGATCATGGTCAGCGGGTCGCCGCCGGAGAGCAGCACGTCGCGAATCTGGGGGTGCGCCTCAATGTAATCCAGGGCCTGCTGGTACTGCTCGGGGTTGAAGTGGTACTCCCCAGTTTGGCCGACCATCCGGGCGCGCGTGCAGTAGCGGCAGTAGGTGGCGCAGAAGTTCGTCACCAGGAACAGGACCCGGTCGGGATAGCGGTGCACCAGCCCCGGCACGGGCATGTGGCTGTCCTCGGCGAGCGGGTCGGCCGCTTCGCCCGGCGTGGAGATGAACTCACCGGTCGTCGGAATGACCGTCTTCCGCAGGGGGGCATAGGGATCATCCGGGTCGAGCAGCGCTGCGAAGTAGGGCGTGATGCCGACCGGCAGTTGCCCGCCGAGGCGGAGGACCGCCTGCTCCTCGTCCACCGACAGGCGGACGATGCGCTGCAGCCCTTCGACGTTTCGGATCCGGTAGCGAAGCTGCCAGCGCCAATCATTCCACTCGCTGCGCGTGGTCTTGGGGAAGATCCGCCGGCGGAACCACTCGCTGCGTGGGCTGATCACGAAGCGCGATGTACGCGGCGAAGTCGCAGCCAGACCATTTCGCTGGGTCGGCCGCACGCTTCGATCGTACGGCGACTGTAGGGCTTGTCCGTCGACTGAGGATACGGCTGGTGGCTCAAGGACGGGGAGACTTACGGGTTGTGGGTAGGTACCGGGAGGCTCCGAATCGGAGCCTGCAAGCTGCTCGTCCATAAATTCATTGATCCTGCGAGGTGAGGCGATCGAGTCAATCCGGCTTCCATACGGAGGACTCTGGTCTTACTCGCTCGACGCGACCGCGCCGTCCACCTCACCTACATAAATAGAACATGCTTGCGAACTGTCAAGAGAAACTTGCGCCTTCGGCCAAAAAATTTCTCTTTGGCACCACAATTGGAGCCGCCCGGCGCCAGGGACAGTCACAACCTGTTGCGGCTAGGTCGAGCGGGGGGGGCGCCGGCCGCCGCCGCGCGACGCCCCCGTTTGTGCCCCCTTTGGAGGGACGCTCCGACGCCGCCCGATGGCACGGTCTACTTCGGCGACATCAACCCCTTCGTCGCCCTCCTCAGCGGCTCGTGATGGCCTGCGCCGCCGCCCGATCGCTACGGACGGATGCCCGTGGCGGTGGCCAGGCCGGTAAAGCGGCGGGAGCCGAGGGTCCACTCCGGGATCCCCTCCGGCCATAACGAGAACATAACCGACGTGTCGTCGCTGACGTTGTCGTACTGGAGCGAGATCCCCACGTACCAGCGCGGCAGCTTGCGGACGTAGGACACCGTGACCTCGCCCACCCGCCCGGTGTCCACGTCCCACCAGGCCCGGAAGGCGGTGAGGTGCTTCTCGTTGAGGCGGTAATTCCAGCCGCCGCCCACGAGGCTCATCTGAATGTCGCCGGCGTAGCGCGAGCCGAGCACGTACGCCAGCCGCGGATCACGCTCGACCGCGATCGCGAAGTCGTGCCGGTCGAACGAGCGGTCGTTCAGGTCGAAGTTGAAGTCGTACAGGAAGCTGGTCGTATCGCTGAGCCGGTAGGCCAGATCGCCGGCGAAGTAGTTCCGCGTCCGGCTGTTCTCCGGCCGCAGCGGGTTGGCGTAGCCGTTGGAGATGTCCTGGCGGCCCTCGGTATTGCCGAAGAGGCCCAGCTCCAGGTTCAGCGTGAGCAGGTCGACGGTGCGGCGCAGGTTCTCGGCCCCGCGCTTGGTCTGCCACGTCTGCCGCACCCCAAGCATCATCCCATAGAACGGGTCGATCGTCTCGATGCCGTAATCGAAGGGCGTGATGAGCTCGCTGCGTGTGCTGCCGGTGGCCCACCAGAGGGCGTAGTCGGGCTTGACGATGTGGCGGATGCGGTGGATGTCGAACAGCTCGGAGCTCACGTCGTTGTAGACCCGGCTGAAGCTCGTGCCGCCGCGTACGCCGTACACGCCCAGGCCGCGCCAGAAGTCCCCCTCGTCCAGCGGCTGGCCGTCCCAGTAGGTGCCGCGCACGCTCGTGAACGGGACAAGGTTGAACGGGCCGAGCTTCAAGGGCAGCTCCGCTTCCTCGCGGGCGTCGGCGCGGAACGTCAGGTCCGTGCGGCTCTGGTTGGTGAATTCCCAGTGCTGAATCTCATGCCGGTCGTCCGGCAGATAGCGCACTTCGCCGACGCGCGATTCGTGGTACAGGACCAGCGGGTCGAAAAACGTGTCGCCGATGCGGCGGTAGGTCAACTCGGGCAGGTGCTCGGTCTGGGTGAGAAAGTCGAGCGTGCGCCAGTTGGCCAGCAGGGTGATCGCCTGGACGCCCTTGGCCCGCTTCAGGTAGAGGGCGGTTTCCTGCTCCTTGCCTTGGAACCATTCGCGCTTTTCCCATTCCTCGAGGTAGTTGGCATCACTGACGTAAGCCACCTCGATGGTCGCTTCCCAGTCGTATGGCAGGTAGTGACGATGCCGCCAGAGGATGCGGCCGCGCGTGTCGGTGCTCGGCTCCTCAAACTGCTTCCGATACGCCCCGAGCGAGTCCTTTCCGTTGTCGTAGAGGAAGTAGGTGCGCAGCAGGCCGTAGTACTTCTCCCGTGCGTAGTCCACGTTGATCCCCACCGCCGGCCCGCGCCGCGAGTAGTAGTCCAGCAGCAGCGTGGCATCGACGCCCTCGGGCGGCTGAATGCCCAGCAGGTTGAACAGGTACCACGCCGACTCAAATTCGTACCCGCGTTTGCTGCTATAGCCGGAGGTGATCCGACGGAGCAAGGTCTCGCTGGATTCGAGCCGGCCCTGGCTGTAGGGCCACCAGGCGAGCGGCAGGCCGCCGACGTTGAGCGTCGCGCTGCGCATCTCGTAAGCCCCGGCGACCGGACCGGTGGCACGGCCGGCGGAGTCGCGGCGGGTCAGGTCGCGGACGTAGACCTTATCGGCCCCGACGTGGTAGCTCGGCGTGTAGAACTCGCTGGTCGTCACGCGGGCGTGCTCGGCGGAAAACTCCCGTGCCGAAAGCTGGCGGATTTCCGCGGCCCGCACGTACAGCGGGATTTCGCGGACCGGGATGTCGGCGCGGAAGACCGCGTCAAGGATCAGGGCCCGGTCGCGCTCAAAGTCATAGTACAGCCGGTCCGCACGGACGAAGCGGTTGCCCAGCGACAGGACCACGTCCCCTTCCAGGTACACCGCGCGCACGCGGCTCTGCTTGCCGGTCTGCCCCACGCCAAAAACCGTCTCGGCAGGCACGGCGGTCGGCTGCCCGGGTCCGGCCCGACCGGGCGCCGGTGGTTTCGCCTGGTCCGCCTTGGGCTCTGCCTTCTCCGGTGGCGGGGCCGCGCCGCGCTCTTCGCCCTGCATTTCGGCCCCGAAGAACGACGCGGGCGTGTCTTCCGCCGGGAAGACGACGGCGTGGTCAGCGCGGATCTCGAGCGTGGCGGCGTCCGGGCCGCCGCTTTGAGAGAAGTACACTCCGCCCGTGGCCACGAAGACCCGCTCGCCATCGGGCGTCTCGGCGGGCTCCACGTTGGGCAGGTGGTAGCGGATGACGCGTTGGGGGCGCTCGACCTCGACGGCCGGAGCCTCCGGGTGCACCACTTCGGGCGTACTCGTCGGCGCCTCCTCCCGAGTCTCCAAGGCCAGCCGGTCGCGCAGCGCTTGCTGATAGAGCGGCGAATCCGTCAGGTCCTCGGGGGCGTAGGCGTCGTGGTACTTAATCAGCTTGCCGCTGGTGCGCAGGCCGCGCACGAGCAAGACGGTATCTTGCGTGACCGTTCCGGCGGGCTCGCGGATTTCCGCATTCTCCAACAGGTACGCCGTCAGCGTGTAGAACTTGCGGCCTTCGTCGGTCTGCCCCGGCTCAATCCAGACGACCGCATTATTAGCGGACAGACGGCGTTGGCCCATGTCGAGCCGGAAGCCGCCGTTGAACATCAAGACCAGCATGCCAGTCGGATCGCGCCACTGGCGGACCCACCGCCCGCGCATCTCAACCGGGTTCTCGCTGACCGCCGAAGCCAGAAGGGGCTCGTCGCTGAAGTCGTACTGGGCGACCGCCGGAGCGGTCAGTGCTGCCACGGACAGGCCGACCAGCAGCGCCCAGGGACTTTGGCAACGGACGCGCCGTCCGCGCGCACGGTGCCAAGTGCGCCGGGCCGGCGGCGACGGGATGATGCCAGAATCAGACCGCACCAACGCCTCTCGACCGGTGAGAGTCCTCGCTCACCCGCGGCCATTATCGGGCCGCGGGTTCCGCGGTCAATGGCCTGCGCGGGAGAACGTGTGACCCGGGTTCCGCCGGGGTCACGCTTGGCGGGGGATGGACGAGGAAAAGGAGTCCGGGCGCCGGTAATCCTTGTCGTAAAACTTACGCATGAAGAGCTCGTTTCGCTCGGCGTAGAGCTCATCATGAAGCAGCATGCCGTGTTTCAAAGCAATTCGCGCGGCCTCGCAGGTGGTTCGATGCTGAGAGTACACGCTGTGCGTCTCCGATAAGTTCGCTGCCGGACAGCCACCCGCGCAGATACTCTGTGCGGCGCAGCCTACACATCCGGGCTGGTAGGAGGACCAGCGATCGCGATCGAGCAAGGCCAAATGAAGCAGATGGTCAAAACTTCCGTCGAAGATGTTACCAAGGCGCCAAGCGCCCCCGTCGCCCGCGTCACAATCAGCGCCATCCCAGCGGTGGCATGGCCACATGTCTCCGCGCTCGTCGATGAGTACGGTGCCGCGGCCCGCGCCGCACGAGAACAGGCGCTGCTGCTTGGAGATATGCGCAGAAATAAAGAAATCAAAGGCGCCGTACCACTTGTCGATGCCCCTGCGGTACCAGTCGTCGCGGATGTGCTCCCGTATCAGGCGTGTCTGCACGTCGTACTCGGCTAGATGGGCTGCTTGCCAGGCACCCTGATCCGCAAGCGCGAAGCCCATGGATACGAACCCAAGGCTCTCGAAGTACACGAGGCTTTCAAAGAGCGTGCCGACGAGCTCGGGAGTCAACGTTGCGCGCGCCATTGCTCCCGGTCTGTCTCGCAGGACCAGGCGCGCCCCACGCGCGGCTTTTGAGGAACTCTCCGCGCCGCCGGGGCCGGGCCGTTGCCGGTTCTGTACCGCGGGCGGTCCGTCGATTGAGCAGTGCCAGCCCATCCCCCATTGCCGGAAAAACTCGGCGATTTCGTCGTCGATCAGGGTGAGGTTGGTCGTGCAGCCGAACTGTACGGTTTTGCCATGGGAAGCGGCGCGGCGCTTGGCATAGGGCACGAGCTGTTGCAGCATAGCGAATTGCAGCAGCGGTTCGCCTCCCATGAGGTTTACCCAGAGTTCGCGCACGCTGTAGGACGCCGCGATGAGCCAGTCGATGGCTGCCATCGCGGTTTCCAGCGTCATCGGGGGGCCGCCGGCGTGCACGCGGTCGCCCTTGAAGCAGTAAACGCAGCGCAGGTTGCAGTTCTTGGTCACGTCCAAATCGAGGTTGTTGATCGCCATCTGGCGGGGAAGCGAACCGGGGTGAAAGATGCGACGCCGAGGGACCGTAGAGTGTTCGACGCTAGTCATGGTGCGAAGCCACGGGCACTGTGGTTAGTCGCTGACGCTCGATGTGCAACCGTCCGTCTTGCGTGCACACTCGAAAACGCTCGTCCGAAGGTCGGGATGTGAGGAACGTCTGGAACCGCGCGGCGACGGCCAGATCCTCGAACATCTTCGGAAGCAGCGTAGTGACGGCGTCGCAGAACATGCCCTCCCATTCGCGCCACCGGTCGGTGCCAGCAGCCGCACGGAGCGCAGAGCATGGCGCGGCGAGGGCGTCGCAGAAAGGGACAAACGCGCAGGTGCAGTTGCGGTTTGGTATTCTTGCCCCGGGCTGTGCTCGATGTTCGCACGCAAAGCATCGGCCCTCGCTGTCAACCGCGCCGTGATCTGGAGAGCCGCAACTTGTGACCGCCCTGGTCCCGGCTGAGATCGCGCGCAGCAGCGCTGCGAACGGCTCAGACTGTGTGAGGTCGTGCCTCCCGCCCTCGTAGACAGAGGCCAGGAATTCAGCCACTTTGCCGCCGGGTGGAACGTCGTCGATGCTCTCCCAAGGGCTCGGCCCGAGCCACGGTCTCAAGAAGCTCACACTCGCGCCTCTGCAGACGCAGCGCCATGCTTCCGCGCGCTCCGCCCAGCGAGGCATGTTCCTGCGAGTCAGGCATAGCCGGGGCCGGATACGTATTCCCCAGTTTGCCAGTTGCGCCGCGCGCTCGGCGCTCTCAGCGAAGTCGTCGTCGGACAACCCGTTATCGGTGACAGGCAGAGTGACTCGCGCGAGGCGCTGTCCCACGAAGTCGAGTGATACCTTGGACAAGCTCGTGAGCGCGGTGTGTAGTTCGTACTCGACCTCAAGGGGGGCCCGCCTTTCGCGCAGGTACGCCTCCAGATCCCCTATCAACCGTGCAGCTTCGTCCCACCGCCACGGGGCGTCGCTCGCAGCGAGGACCAGGTGCAGTTGCTTGACATGCGAGAGGTCGAATGCGCGCAGTAGATCAGCGGCCGGGGGGAAGTTCCTCGATTCATGGCGAAGCAGCGCCAGCGTGAAATGCGCGGCCGGCTCGGACGCGCCCAGCGCGACGTCCGGCACCGGCGAGTCGGGGACGGGATCACCGCCTTGTCCACGCCCATGCCGGATAGAAGCGCGCGGGGGCGCTCCGTCGACCCACGTTACTTCTCCGCGAGTCGTGGAAAAAACGAACTGCCTGCGCGATGAGTCCAATACACGTCGTCGAGGCAAATTAGCCCCCAAGCAGCGCGCTCAAGGGAATCTCAACCCAGTCGCTTGTCCAACTGCCGTCCACGCGTTGCCGTCCTAGCGCGGCTAGCACTGTTCCCCGACTCTCGCTCACTGCGTGCGCGATCCAGGATTCACCAGGCGGCACGACGTGCCATTGCCCCGTCGTAGTGTCGAAGATCGTGATTGCGAGTGGGCAGACGTTATCGGGGTCGCGTGTGAGAGCGACAACGTAGCGCCCATCGGCCGTGATCTTGGGGCTGCGCACGTAAGGCGGTACGCCGGGCACCAAGCGCGTTTCGCCCGTCTGGTAGTTGATCAACGACATATCGAATGACTGCTCCCACAGCGGAGCATCGCCTGGCACCAGGAACTTGACCAGCCAGGGGCCACGCACAGCGCGCCGAGTTTCGTTCTCGTCGCACTCGGCGAGGACGCCCGTTAGCGACCGCGAGACCGGGTCGAAGCGCCACAGGCGTCGCAGGCGCTCCGCTTCGGACCAGTCACGTACGATCCATTGGTGTTCGCTCTCAAAGCCAAGCACCTCAAGCGTCTGCCCGTTTATTTGAGTGGGCAGCTCGAGTAAAGTCGCGCTGTTGGCCCAATCCACGATCCGCTGTCGAAAAACGACTGCCCCTAGAGCTTCCTGGACGAGCGCGCCGTTATCTGCGCTGTTGGGGTCGAGCAGTCGGGCATGTTCCTCATCGGGAACCCAGCTCTCTACGAGGTAGAGATGCCCGTCCGTCACCCACTGCAGATCGGCACATTGCAAGTTCGGCCTGTCGGCCAGCGAACCACTATAAAGGTCCCACCACGCCCCGCCTACGAGATCAACCAGCGCCGGCCGATTGGAGACCGTCTTGACGCCGAGATATCGACCCGAAGGCGAGTAAGCGAGTCGGTGGATGCAGTCGGGATCGAGTCCAGCCGGCCAAGGCACCGGCACGCCGAGCTGCGTGCCCCATCGTGCCGAGGGTGGTCCCGCTTCAGCTGCCCCTGTTCCGCTTTCTACCAGGAGCAGCGCGGTGCATGCCACGCCCGCCACGATCGCGCCTGCCAGCCACGTTCTCGTTGTCATGCTCGTCTCCTTTGGCGAAGCCTACTCCTGAGTTGGGGTTTTGATTCACGGATCAGCAACTCCGGCCGTCCCGTTGGCAGCGCCATTGATGCCGCCACATGAGTTAGCACCCGGAGGGTCGCAGTAGTTCGCTTCCGGCGGCGCGCAGGAATTTGTCACGCCGCCATCTCTGGGCAGGCTGCAAGTGTTCGATCCGGCGCCGGCCACACAACAGTTCGTCTTTTCAGCGCCCGTGCAAGTGTTTTCCCCACCACCGCCACGCCCGGAGCAGAGGTTCCGCGGTGTGACCCCGCTTGCGGTGCAGGTGTTCCTATTCGGCGCGGTGCAGATGTTCGCTTGCCCAGACGCGGTCGCTGTACACTCATTGGGAGCGGTGCCTTCGTTACAGACGTTCGAGGGGACGGCGGTGCAACTGAATGGGGCTTCGGGGGTGCATGCACTGCCGTCGGCATGGTTCGCAAGCGCGTTGCGCGCGCTCAGTTCAGAGATCAGGACCGTGCCGGCGGCGACCTGAACCGCGCGCCAGGCGAGTAGGCCGAAGAACTCGCGCCGGCCGAGCGGCGGGATATCGCTCGCCTCTAGGATGTCATTCCGTTCCATGCTCTGCCTCCTCGACGGTCGATTGCTCGGCGGCGCGCACAGCTAACCAGGCTTCCTGAGCGCGCGTCAAGAACTGGTTGTCCAACGTGTAATTATTATTCGCCTTGGCCCAGGACACGCAGTTGAAGTCCGCGCAAAGTTGCGGCCTGCGCGGATCGTCGTACATGGCGCACTCGTTTATGGCACCCGTGTCGCCCTCGCGGGTGACGAGGTGCCGGCACGGTCCCAGGTGGACCGTGGTGGCGTGCACGCCGTCGCAGCAGTCGTCGTTCCCTTCCTTGGGCGCGGGAGTCAGGTCAAAACCCACGGCGCGCAGGAACCTGCGGAACCGCCCGTCCATGTTCGGCACCTGAACCGAGATACGGCAACAAGCCGCGCAACGCCTGCACACCTCGGGGGTGATGTCCCCTTCGCGGATCACCAAGACCGTTTGCGCTGCACCCATCGACGCACCGTGAGTGCTTGTCACTTCGCAGCGGTCTGCCCCACACACATCAAGACGGGCCGCAATCGAGTCTAAGTAGCACATCGCAAGTAGGTCGTTAAGAATAGAATCCCAAGTCGTTGTCGCAAAATAAGATGCGCGAGGAAAAAGAAACCAACGTCCTATAACCCAGCACGGCCCAGCTCGCATCCTGCGTCCCCCCCGGGGTTCGCATACCGCCGTAATTGTGGTATCCTACCTGTTTTCGCCGACCCCGGGCGAGCACGCGCGAGGTCTGATGACCGCCGAAATCCGCCATTCCTGCGGCCTGTTCGGGATCGCCAATCATCCCGACGCCGCCCAGCTCACCTACCTGGGCCTCTACGCGCAGCAGCATCGTGGGCAGGAATCAGCCGGAATCTGCACGGCGGACGGCCGGGCCGTTCAGCGGCGCGCCGGACTGGGCCTGGTGACGGACGCGATCGACCAGCGCAGTCTGACGGAGCTGGCCAATCCGGTGGCGATCGGCCACGTCCGCTACTCGACCACCGGCTCGAGCAGCGAGTCGAACACGCAGCCGCTGCTGGTGCGCTGTTCGATCGGGCAGGTCGCGATCGCGCACAACGGCAACCTGGTCAACGCGGCGGAGATCCGGCACGAGTACGAGCAGCACGGCCACATCTTCACGACCACGTCCGACACCGAGGTCATCCTGCACATGCTCGCCGACCGGCAGTTTGTGGAGAAGCCCGATCCGCTGACCTCGGTGCTCCGGCACCTGTGCGGCTCCTACTGCTTGCTGCTGCTGTACCCCGATCGGATCGAGGCCATCCGCGACCCCTCGGGGAACCGCCCGCTGTGCCTGGGACGGCTCGGCGACGCCTGGGTCGTGGCCAGCGAGACGTGCGCCCTCGACATTATCGACGCCGAATACGTCCGGGACGTGGAGCCCGGCGAGATCGCGACGCTTTCCATGACGGGCTTGCAGTCGCGGCGGTTCACGCAGCCGGGCCGCGTGCCCCGGGCCCACTGCATCTTCGAGCACGTCTACTTCGCCGACCCGTCGAGCTTCGTGTTCGGCGAGAACGTCCACCTGGTGCGGGCGGAGATGGGGCGGGCGCTGGCCCGCGAGGCTCCGGCCAACGCCGACCTCGTCATTCCCGTACCCAATTGTGCGCGGTGCGCGGCCCTGGGCTACCACGAAGCTTCGGGCCTTCCGCTGGGGCGCGGGTTCACCACCAACCATTACATCGGCCGCTCGTTCATTCAGCCCACGCAGACGATCCGCGACTTGACGGTGCGCCTGAAGCTCAATCCGATTCGGGGCAGCGTGGGGGGCAAGCGGCTGATCGTGGTCGAGGATTCGGTCGTGCGCGGCACGACCACACGCGGCAAGATGCAGTCGCTGCGCCACGCCGGCGCACGCGAGATCCACCTACGGGTGGCGAGCCCCCCGATCCGGCATCCCTGCTACTATGGGATCGATTTCCCGAGCCGGGAGGAGTTGGCGGCCAACGGACGGACGGTGGAGCAGATTCGCGAGTTCCTGGGGGTGGACTCGCTCGCCTATCTGTCGCTAGAGGGGATGTTGGCCGCGGCCCGGACGGTGAACAGCGACTTCTGTCACGCGTGCTTCAGCGGCGAGTACCCAATCCCGATTGACCCCGCCTTCCAGAAGGACATGTTCGAGCAGCATCAGCTCCGGTTCTTTGACGCCCTGGGGCAGCTCAGGGGAGATGGGCCGTAGCCGAGCCCGCCGTGACGCGCGGCGGCTACAGGAGCAAGCTGAGCAGTTGCACGAGCGGGTTAATGTCGCCCGTGTCAACGTTGCCGTCCTGGTTGATGTCGGCATCCAGCCAGTCGCACGCCGGATACGCCGCCTGGTAGGCCGCGCGGCTGCTGAGCGCCAAAACAAACGGGTTGATGTCCAACAAGGACAAGGTGCCGTCGCAATCCATGTCGGCGACGACATGCCCTGGCGTGTTCCAGCACACGCAGCCGTAATCGTAGGCCAGAAGCTGGAGATCCCCCCGGCCGATCCAACCGTCCTTGTTCAAATCCGCATCGGCGTTGAACAGCGCACGGTCGTCGGAGTGTGTGCCGTACGCCGCCAGCAGGTCGGACAGATCGGTGTACCCGGTGGTACCGTCGCGGGTCACATCGCCGACGCAACTGTTGTGCCAGATCGCCACCTTGAGTGCGCCCGCGGACGCAGCGAAGCCGCCGATGATCTCGGGCAGCGTGTTGCCCCAGAGGTCGGCCACCGCCAGATTACGCGGGCGGAGAATCTGGTTGGTCTGCTGATTCTGCAACCCGGTGGTGTTGAGGGGAGTGGGGTTGACGCGCTGCCACGTCGTGCCCCCGTTGGAGCACAGCGTGAGCTCGATCTGATTGGAATCGATGGCCTGGCCGAGCTTCTGCTTGGTCACCAGGTCCAGGTCTCCGTCGCCGTCCACGTCGCCCAGCACCGCGGTCATGCCGCGGTTGTACGACAGTCCGGCGTAGCCGGTGACCTCCACCGTCGGCGTAAAGTCGATGGGCCCCCCGCAGGCGGCGGCCCAATACTGCATGAGCGTGCCGTTGAGGTCGGTGAGGATCACGCCGGGACGACAGCTCGGGTCGGGCCGAACGTCGGCGACGTCCGAGCACAGGACGCTGGGAAACTCGTTCCAGACCTGGAAATACCCGGTGGTGAGGTCAAGGTCGTGCCACACGGTGAAAACCGGGCCGTCCTCCTGCGGCGGATTCTTGGTCCGCGTGAAACACACGTCGGGGCGGCTGTCGCCATCGAAATCAGCGACCGCCAGCCCACGCGTCCAACGTGTCGGCAGCTCGTCACCGAAGCCCTCCCAGTCGAGCCGATACAGCGTGGTGAGGTGTGAGCTCAGTGCCGGCCAACGGTCCGTTACGACGGTGCTACGGGCAAGGCATCGGCAGCGGATTCGACGCCAGCAGCGCGACGAACGGGTTGATGTCGCCGACGTTGACGCTGCCGTCGTTGTTGACGTCGCCGTTCATGATTGAGCACACCGGGTAGGTGGCCTTCCATGCGTAGGGGTCGGAGAGGGCCTGAACGAATGGGTTGATGTCGCCAAAGTCCCGGTCGCCGTCACAATCCATGTCGGCGTAGCAGGGGTCCAGCAGCTTTGGGTCCGTGTCGTGGAGGTCGACGACCCCGTCGCCGTTCCGGTCGCCATTCAGGAGCGAGCAGTCCCGATACGTATCCATCCACGTCGCCGCGTCGGCCAGCGCCAGGGCAAACGGCGCGAGGTCGCCGTAGTCGATTGACCCGTCGCAGTTCATATCACCGCGCAGGATCGGCAGCCGGAATTTGTAGACGTACACGCCCAGCTCGGGCATAGCGTGGAAGTCCGGGTCGTTCGGGTCCGAGCAGGGCCCCAGCGGCCACGGGTCGTTCGGGTCGTCGCCGTCCAGACGCTGGCCGGTCGAATTGCACGGCACCGGCAGATCGAGCTGCACGCCGGTCACGGGGGCATAGTCGGCGAGCGTGTCCTCCCGGACGTTAACCGCGATCGTGTAGAGCTCGCTCTCAAGCATGTCATTGGGGTCATAGCAGACCCAGTAGGCCCAGCGAATGTCGCCCGTCGCTCGGTGCCGCATTACGTCGCTGAACAGAGGGCGGAGCGTTTCCGCGTTGAGGCCGTTGAGTTCCGCTGCGATCGTGGTGAGTTCATTCCAGAGCGCAGCCATGTTGGGGTCGTTCAGGTCGCCCAAGTCCACGCACGTGGAACCTTCCCAGTACTCGTTGAAAGCGTAATAGAGGACACCGGCGGCTCCGGCACACAGAGCTTGATAGGTCATGTTGCGGACCTCGGCCGGGGTGGGCATGCTTCTGGGATCGTTCGGATCCCCGGCACCGATGCAGGCCCAGGGAAACATCTGCAACACGGCCACAACGGGATGAGTCGGGAATCCTGAGATGACATCGCTGAAGTTGTAGTAGATGCTGCGGATCTGTGCACCCACGCCGATCGGATAGTAGTAGTAATACACCCAGTCGACGTTGTCGCATGCATTATACGCGATGAACAGAGTCCTGCAGCCACCGCCGATACACGTGTAGTTGAGCCTGCTGCTGGGGTCGTTCGGGTCATCCAGGTCGGCCTGTCTTACTTCTCCATTGACCGCATTAACGGTGGCTGGCGCATGCGGCGTATTGGGATCCAAGCAACACGGGTAAGGACACCAATTGGGATCGTTCGGATCGTTGTCCCGGTAGGCCCATTTCCCGTCAACGTCGTCGTATGTGCCCCACGTCCACAGGGCGGCATGCCCCTTGAAGAGGTCGACGATGTCTCTCCAAGTGTTGGGATCTTCGGAAGGGTCATAAAAACTCTCCAAGATCCGTATCGCGTGATTAGGATCCGAGTCCGCCTCGTTCAGGAAGTCGGTGTCGTCTCCGGTTCCGTTGTCGTTCCAGTCGTAGTCCAGCGGGATCCAGTCGTGTGGGTACGCGATTCCCGAATGCGGGTACCAGAACCACGTCGTCATGCAGTTGAACCCGCCGTCGCGGATTTGCTCCAAGTCCGCGAGGCGCTTCTCCAGCCTTTCGATCTCCGGAATGTTCGGGTCCAGGTGCCCAAGGTTCACATATGACTCGCAGAACCCCAGCGGAAAGAAGCTGTCCGGAAACATCCGCGCCGCTCCCGTCGCCCGCATCACTGTGGGCGGTACGGGCTTGAGGTGCGCCGACCGCGAGACCGCACCGCCGGAACCCGAAGCCAGCATCGCCCCCAGGAGTGACCCGCTGACCACACACAGTGCCACCACTGCCCAACCATGACATAGCTTGTGCACGCTCCTCTCCCTGGCCATGTGGACGGGACTCCGGATGCGCACCGCGCGCATCCCGCTCGCGAAAGAAACCCGGCTGACGCCGACTGCGCAGCCAACAAGCGTGCGGCCCCGAAGAAGCGGTCGCCCCATTACGGCACAAACTCGTACACGTAGTCGTGCCCGCCGGCGGTGAAGTCGATGTCGAACACGCTGCGCACAAGCCGCCCGTTCACGATCCAGACCTGCACGCCTCTTTCCACCGACATTTCCCAGATCATTTGGCCCGGTTCCGCTGCCGCGCCATGCGGGGCCATTGTACAGCGCCAAGCCCCTTTCGGGCCTGACGTTTTCACGCTTTTTTCGGACGGCGGGGGCGGAACGAGCTCGCCGAGAGCCTTGCTACCGGGGGAAGGGGCTTTCGACAGCCCCAGGAACGCCCCGTTTCCCCGGCTGGGCGCATGGGATCCGCCCGGCTTGCCCGAACAGGAGCGACTTTGCGCGGTCTGCCGGCTCATCCGGAAGGCGCCACGCCAACTGCGGACCGCCGCAGTCGCTGGATGCGCTCCAGGATGGCGGCGAACAGTTTTCGGGGAATCGCGACCTCGGCCATCTGGAAGATCACGTAGCGGGCGTGCGTGACGACCTTGGCACCGATCTTAACCAGCTTCTCACGGAGCGTCGTCATCGTCCAGTGTTTCACCGCCTTGGGTAGCGCCAGCCGACGCAGGAAGTTGCCCAGGTTGTACGCCAGGGCGAATAGCTGGAGCCGGACTTGGTTGTCCACGAAGTCGTGGCAGCTCAGCCGCGTCCACTTCACCGCATTCTTGCCCTCCTTGATCCATTGCTCCGCCGTGCCGCGGCCGTTGTAGAACTTCACCACCCGCCGGGCCGAGCGGTGCAGGTTCGTCACGATGAATCCCACGCGGGGGAACAACTCGGCCTGGTGCCACTCGATCTTCGCGACCACCCGCCGCGGCCGGCCCCACATCTTGGCTTGGTAGAGGAAGTCATGATGCCAGACGATCGGTCGCTTGGGCGGACGGCCCACGGGATGCGTCAGGAACGGCTCGATCTCCCGCTGCAAAACCTCGTTGGCCGGCAGGCGAATCGCGTACCGGTAGCCCTCGGCTTAGAGGTACTCGTACAGCTCCGGCCGGGCAAACGCGGCATCGCCGCGGAAGAACCGG